>NZ_BAAHAW010000019.1:0-558082 GCF_054777235.1 Humibacter antri
CCACATCCCACTCGGAGGTTCTCGTTCGTTCAACCAGGCTCGCCGCCACCAACGTCCTGGCCGGGTACAGCTAGACGCTCTCGATATGACACTGAACAAGACGATCACTGAGAACGGGCTCGACTACCTTCCTTGTTCAGTACTGGAGACCAACCAGGACAATCGGTGCGGCGACGCGCTCGACGCGAACTGGGCGGCACCCGGGACTTACTACAACTGGGCTTGGAACGGGTACCTGATGGATGCCCCGATCAGTTCGCCGACGTCTGCCTCCATGGCCTCCTGGATCGACTCCACACTGTCCTATGGATTCGGACGCACAGAGAACGCACTGCCGCAGGACACGTTCGGCGGATATCCGGGAGAAGGGTTCTACTCGACGGCATACAACGCTGCGTACGGTGGGTGGGGCCTTGCGAGCAACGACTATCGCGATGAGGGCATCCGGGCGTACGAGTTCATGATCAGCAACGATCAGAGCGGTCCGAACGCATGGTGGGAAGGATCGACCGCGCCCAGCGCGTCCACACCTTGGATCGGCTTGCATCCGGCGAGTGGAGGGGGCTCCTCGCCGCACTCGTGGGGTATCGCGTTGGCGAACCTGACCCTCCTGGACTCGCTGGTCGCTCAGCGCGCTGACGGCTCTCTCATCGTGGGTCGTGGGGTGCCGAACAGCTGGGTCGCTGACGGCAAGCCGTTCGGGGTGACGAACGTTCCGGTCTCAGGGGGCAAGCGAGTCGACGTCAGCATACGGGAGCGCGGGAACGTCGTGACTCTCCACGTGTCGGGGGCACGGCGGACGGCCCCCACGACCTTCGAGCTGCCCGCCTTCGTGAACAATATCGCCAGGGCGTCCCAGGGTGCTGTCGATCAAGCCTCGGGTGCCGTCACGGTGGGTGCAATGACGGAAACGCTGACAGTCACGCTGAAGCAGCGGCCCGACACCACCGTCGCGCGACCGCCATCGACCGCCCCTAAGCTCACTGCCGTTCAGCCGTCCGCGGCTTACGCAGGCCAGACGGTTGTCGTCACGGGGATCGGGTTCGGTGCCACGCAGGGATCGAGCTATCTGAAGTTCACCGACGGCGACATCAACTGGGGGCAGCCGGGCGACGCCGCGACCTTCCAAGTCGACTCGTGGAGCGACACGTCTATCAGTTTCACCATCCCTACTGCGTCCGGCCCGGGCGGCGAATATGCGGTTACGTCCGGAACGACGGGAAGCATCATCGTGAACACAAACGGCGGAATATCGAACACCGCAACCGTCTCGCTCCTCGCCGCACCGGACATACCGACGATCACGGCGGTGAACCCGTCCGCTGCCTCCGCGGGCCAGGAGGTGACGATCACGGGGACCGGGTTCGGTGTCACACAGGGGTCGAGCTACCTCAAGTTCACGGATGGTCAGATCAACTGGGGTCAGCCCGGCGATCTCGGTACGTTCCAGATCGACTCATGGAGCGACACTTCGATCTCCTTCACGGTGCCGACGCCTTCTGGTCCAGGGGGCGAGTATTCGGTGACGCCGGGAACGACCGCGACCATCGTGGTGACGACTGCGGTAGGAACGTCGGCGCCGACGACGATGCACGTGCCGCCTTCT
Organism: Humibacter antri; assembly: GCF_054777235.1. Classification (NCBI taxonomy): domain Bacteria; kingdom Bacillati; phylum Actinomycetota; class Actinomycetes; order Micrococcales; family Microbacteriaceae; genus Humibacter; species Humibacter antri. The sequence continues at coordinate 1,607 of NZ_BAAHAW010000019.1, forward strand.
TGATCGGACCGCCGCGATTGGACGGGACCACATCCGCACGCAGGGAGCATCCGCCTGCCCGGTCACGGCCGCGCAAATCGCTCATAATTACAATCGATCCCATGGCACAGAGACCGGCGCGGACCACCATGGCTGCCGTGGCGGCCGCCGCCGGTGTCTCGGTTATGACCGTCTCCTACACGTACTCGCGCCCCGATCGGGTCGCTGCCGTGACACGTCAGCGCGTCGAAGCCGCTGCCGCCGAACTCGGTTACCACGGGCCTGATCCGACAGGTCGGCTTCTCAAGCGCGGCCGCAGCAACACCCTTGGCGTGATTGTCGGCGAAGGGCTCCCCTATGCATTCGACGACCCTGAGTCTGCCCGGTTCTTGGCCGGTGTCGCATCGGTGTGTGTGGAATACGAGCAGAACATGATGCTCATTCCGATCAACGACGACGCCGGTGACCGTGATCGCATCCAAGAAGCCGTCGTCGACGCATTCATCTGGTGGACAGGGGTCTCGGATGGACCCGTCCTCGATGCGCTGCTGGCGACGGGGAAGCGGCTTGCGATCCAAGGATCCGAACCGCACCACCTTCGGAAAAGGCTCGAAGAGCCTGGCCGACAGCGTCATGGGGGTGTGCGTGTCATTTCGATCGACGACTTCCGTGCAGCGCAAGATGTGGCGCTGGAGACGCTCAACCAGGCGCGTGCACCGGCGGTAGTGAGTTTCTCACTTGTTCCGAGCGATCACGCTCGACTCGTCTACGGGCCCGACCCGGACGAGGCCGAGATCCCCAACGCACGCGAACGGCTCCGTGGATTTCGAGCCGCCTGCGAGCAGCGGGGGTTCGAGTGGTCCCGCGTGCCGGTGGCGGTGGTGAGTCGCAACGATCGACAGGATGCGGTCCAGATCGTTGATGATCTGCTCGGGTTGGAACCGCGACCAGACGCTGTCATGACCATGAGTGACCAGCTTGCCCTGGCTGTCGCTGACGCCGCCGGGCTGCTGCGGCTGCCCATCCCCGACCACATTGCCATCAGCGGCTGGGATGACTCGACCGCAGCCGCCGAGCACGGCCTGACCAGCGTGCACCAATCTCTCTACGAGCAGGGGGCATCCTGCGCGGGATTCGCCATCAAGAAGGCGCCCAGGCGGGCCACATCGGAATGGAGCCTTGCGGTGCGCGCCTCGACCCGTCGTTCGCAGAGCCCGGGCCGACCGCGGCATGGGCGACTCGCTGGAGACACCGCCCCGGGCAGTGATACCGCGCGGGAGTAATCTGCGGGCACGTTGTGCCGACTACCGCGGGTGGCTGAGGTGGCAACTGTGTGTATCGATACGACATACGTTGCCACGGCGGAGTGCGAGGCGGGCGACGGATCGGAAGAGGGGCTGATGGGGTTATCGAGACCGCACCGGGCGAGCAGGAACGCAGCGGAGGGGTGCACCGACCCGGGTGTGGCAGTGGTTGCGGCGAACCCACGGGCACGCGCGTGATCGCGCTCGTACAATGGGTCGGTGGGAACGGAAGCTGGGAGGTGCACCTTGCAGAAGGTGCGCTTGTCGACCAAACACCCTCCGGGTGGACGCTCCAGATCCGAGGGCAGGTCTTCACGTTCCCGGCCGACTCATGGTCGTTGCTCGAGGATCCAGCAATCCTCCCTGTTCTCAGGCGGGGAGTCGGAAGTTGAGAGAATTAGCGCCGCAGGGCGACCGCTTCGCTCATTCACCTAGCGTGCAGCGCCCCAGCGATTCACGAGCACAGCGTTCCACTGGCCACCGACCGTCAACCGGGAACCCGAGCGGGATCGCTGTTCAGGATGCCTGCACTGCGCGTCTGGCGAACGCCGGACCGGCCAGACGGATGCCCTCCTGGGCGACCGCGGACAGCGACGCGTCGGTGCGCGCCACGAACTCCAGGTACGGCGCGAACTCGTCGTGGGTGCGATCCGTCACTGAGCGCGAGGGTTCGACGGCGACGCCACCGGCTGTGAGACACGTGATCGGAGGCATGTCACAGTAGGCGCGGGTGGGACCGCGGGAACCCCGCATGTTCTGTGCCACGAGAACCTGCTCTGGCACACGATAGGCTCCGTCTCCGCCTCCGCCGCCTTAGATCATCACACCGGGGTTCAGTATCCCGTCGGGGTCGAGTGCGTCCTTGATGCGCCGAGTGAGCAGCATGACATCGGGGCCGAGCTGGTCGGGCAGCGAGTCTCGCTTTGCCCGGCCGACGCCGTGCTCGCCGGTGATGGTGCCGCCGAGCGAGATGGCGAGGTCCATGATCTCGTGGAACACCGTCATCGCCCGCTCCTGGGCTCCGCGTTCATCCGGGTCGAAGACGACGTTGGGGTGCGTGTTGCCGTCGCCGGCGTGCGCGCACACCGAGACATCCATTCCGTGGCGCTCCCCGATCGCCGTGATGCCGTTCACGAGCTGTGGCAGCAGAGGAACATGTACGCCGACGTCGCCGTACATGAGCCTGCCCCGCATGCCCAGCGCCGGAAACACGGCACGGCGTGCTGCCGCGTAGCGCTCGCCGTCGGCCGCGTCCGAGCACACCCGCGTCATGATCGGCGCGTGGGCGCGGCAGATCTCGTCCATACGTGCGATCTCCTGCGATCGCACCGGCTCTGGGGCATCCGATTGGATGATCAGCATCGCCGCGGCGTCCCGGTCGAGGTCTTCGCCGGAGTAGTCGCACACCGCGCACGTCGATGCACGGTCCATGAATTCCAGCATGGCCGGGCGGATGACCTGGCGGATGGCAACGACGGCTTCGGTGGCGTTCTCCACCGAATCGAAGGTGGCCACGAGGGTGGACGGCTCGCCACGCGTCGGGATGAGGCGCAGAATGGCCCGGGTCACGATGCCGAGCGTTCCCTCGCTGCCGACGAAGAGTTTGACCAGTGACAACCCCGCCGTGTCCTTGATCTGCTGCCCACCCAGCCTGACGAGTGTGCCGTCGGCCAACACGACGTCGAGGCCGAGCACGTAGTCGCTCGTCACGCCGTACTTCACGCAGCACAGGCCGCCCGCGTTTGTCGCGATGTTGCCGCCGATCGAGCAGATCTCGAACGACGACGGGTCGGGTGGATACCACAGCCCGAATTCGGCGGCCGCGGCCTTCACCTCCGCGTTGAACAGGCCGGGCTCCACGGTCGCCGTGTGGGCGCGGGGGTCGATGCTGATGGCGCGCATCCGCTCCATGCTGATCGTGATGGCGCCGCTTCGGCCCTCAGCGCCGCCGGAGAGCCCGCTTCCTGCACCGCGAGGCACGATCGGCACGCGATGGCGGCTCGCCCATCTCACGATCTCCTGCACCTGGGTGGCATCGCGCGGGCGGGCCACTGCCAGCGGCGTTTCGGCCGAGCCTTCTTCGGCGGTGTCCCAGCGGTAGCGGGCGAGCACCTCAGGGTCGAGCGAGACGACGTCGTCGCCGAGCCGGTCGACAAGTCTGGATACGGGAATGTCCGTCACGATGACCCCTCTCCGTCGAAGTGTCGCGTCTTCCCAAGCTACTCCCGCCCCACGATGCAGCCGACGGCGCCCTCTGCCGTGTTAGCGTCAGACCGGCCGAACCAGCCCGCGCCATCCGCTCGTGTCGCAAGGAGCATCCGCCGTGCCGAACCCTCCAGGAGTCGCATTCTTCGACGTCGACGAGACGCTCGTCTCGGTGCGCACCCTCGAGTCGTTCCTGCTGTATTACCGGGGTCTGGTGCCGTCGATGATCTCGCAGGATGACCTCCGCACGCTTGCCGCCGAGGTTGTTCGACTGGGTCGGGCGGAGTTCAACCGCCTCTACTTCGGCATCTGGGCCGACCAGCCGGCCGAGCAGGTGCGTGAGGCCGGCCGCGCCTGGTACGCCGAGGCGTCCGCTCGGACGGGCTTCTATAGGGCGAACGTGCTCCGCCGGCTGCGGGAACATCAGGCTGCCGGAGACCATGTCGTGCTCGTCTCGGGGTCGTTCGCGGCACCGCTGGAGCCGCTGGCCGCCGACCTCGGGGTCGAGCGGCTGTACTGCACCGAGCTCGAAGTGCTCGATGGGCGCTTCACGGGTGCGATCAGCCAGGCGATGATCGGCGACGACAAGAGCCGTGTGGTCGAGGAGTACCTCGCGTCCTTCGACTCGGAGACGACCAGCTGGGGTTATGGCGACCACTCCAGCGATCTGTCCCTGCTGGAACGGGTGAGCGATCCGATCGTCGTGGGTTCCGACCCCGTCATGCTCGAGGTCGCGGCCGAGCGGAACTGGCCGGTCATGCCGATCGAGCGGCCTCTCGCGCCGCGCAGCTGAACGGTGCCGGCGGAACCGCCCACGAACCTGCGGTGATCCAGCGGAAATCTTGCCGATCGAGCGGCAGCGCCCCGCGATACCTTGATTTCTATTGCCCCGGAATCAACCGCGAAGGACCTCTATGGCATCGATCGCCGCAGCGCTGAATGAGCTGCTCGCAGACCACGCCGTCTCGGTCGAGGATGCCCTTGCCCGCCATTTCACCGACTCCTACCGGCAGAGCACGAACGGCGAGTGGATCGATCGCGCGGCATTCGCCGAACAGATGGCGCAGATGCGGCCCTTCATAGACCACGTCGAGATCACCGTGCTCGACGAGGTGTCGCAGGGACCGGCGTATGCGGAACGACACGTCATCCGGGTGGCCCAGCGCGACGGCGGAGTGCTTCGCCAAGAGGTGTTCCTCTTCGCCCGCCTCGCCGAGGACGGCAGGTTCGACTCGCTCGAGGAGCTCGTGCGAGCGCTTCCGGCCTGACGGATCGGCGGTTTCGACGGGCTCAACCGGCGGGGGGCTTGACGGATCGGCGGTTTCGACGGGCTCAACCGGCGGGGGGCTTGACGGATCGGCGGTTTCGACGGGCTCAACCGGCGGGGGGCTTGACGGATCGGCGGTTTCGACGGGCTCAACCGGTGGGGGGCTTGACGGATCGGCGGTCGGCGGGAGCGCTCAACCGGCGGGGGCTCGACCGGCGGGGCGCTCAGCGGGCGGTCGAGCGCAGCCGTTGGTCGACGCGGTCCTGCAGCTCCCTGGGGCGGAACGGCTTCGTCATGTAGAAGTCTGCACCGGCGTTCAGGCTGGCCTCCTCCTCGTGCGGAGCGGTGACGGCGCTCAACACTACGATGAGTGCGTCGCTGATCGCTCGGACGCGCCGGATGGTCTCGACTCCGCCGATGCCGGGCATTCGCAGGTCCACGGTTACGACGACCGGATGTACCGCACGCACGGCGGCGAGCCCGTCGAGGCCGTTGGCCGCCGCGACGACAGAGAGATCAGCGCGTTCGAGCACCGCGCAGACGAGGTTCCGGATCTCGTCGTCGTCTTCGATGACGACAGCACTCCGGCGGATGCCCGGGCTCACCGCACCCTAGCCGGTCGGTCGATTCCGGAGTCCCGCGAACGCGTATCGGACGTCGACCGCGGAGGGGGCGTCGGGTTGCTGGACATGCGGTCGCTTCCTCTCCTCGGGCGAGATTCTCCAATCTAGACGCACGTCTGAACATTGCAAAGCCCCCAAGACGAGGGGCAGAGGGCATCGTGAAGCAGACCCGCACGACGGGCCCGTTCAGCGAATCCGAGTTTCAGTAACGCCCCGACTCGGCGCGCAGGCGAGTGACGATCTGTTCCGAATCGTCTACTCCAAGCCCGGGGAGCATGAGCAGCCAGTAACGTTCCACGCGGGCGTGCACGTCTCTGGCTCCGGTCAGACGATGCGCCACCTGCTGCAGCCCGGTGAAGGCTTCGACAAGCACCTCGGCTGCGCCCTCGGCGTCCAGGCCGGGCGGGAGAGTGATGGATGCGCCGGCTTCTTTCAGCAGGCCCAGAATGAGCTTGTTCCAGCCCAGGAACGGGGTGGGCAGCTTGACATCGCGAAGGCCGGCATCGTGTTGAAGGCGGATGCCTGCGCGCACCAGAACATCGTCGCGAAACCTGGCGGAGACGACGAATGACAGCAGTACCATCGCCTCGACGCCTGTGTAGCCGTCGACTCGTGTGCGGTCCAGCACCTCGTCCCACTGGCCGTACTGGCGCACCACGACCTCGCGGGCGAGCTGCTCCTTGGCGGAGAAGTGGTAGCTCATCGCGCCCTTGGTCCGGTCGAGTCGGGCGGCGATGCTCGAGAGCGACGACCCGGCGTATCCGAGCTCATCGAACTCCTCCGCGGCGGCGAGTACGATCTCCTCGCGCCGTGCTGCCCCTCGCGCCTGTGCCATCGAGATAACAGCCTAGATCGACTGAGGTGGAAGCCGCGAGATCTTGCTGTCGCTGCCGAACCGACCCCACCGATGATCGGCGCAGCCGCGAGAGGCGTTGACGGATCGGTTGAGCCTGATTCGATCATGAAGGCTTCGCCAGATGGATCGGCGCCTAGCGGTTGCTACGCTTCCGAGCATGGGAGCGGTCGAGGGGGAATGTGCCGTCGTCATCGAAGACGATGCGGTGATCCGCGAACTGATCGGCACCGTGCTGGAGCAGATCGGTCTCGAGGTGATTGCTGTCTCGAACGGGGTCGAAGGTGTCGCACGGGTGGCCGAGCGGCAGCCGGTGCTCGTGACGATAGACGTGGCCATGCCGGGAATCGACGGATTCGAGACGGCGAAGCGTGTTCGGGCGATCAGCAGCGCGTACATCATGATGGTGACCGCGCGCGATGAGGAGATCGACGCCTTGCAGGGCCTCGGCGTCGGGGCGGACGACTACGTGCTGAAACCGTTCCGGCCGCGGGAGCTTCGGGCACGCGCGGAGGCGATGCTGCGCAGGCCGCGCGCCGTGGAACTGCCGAATGGGCAGGCATCCGCCGGGTTGCATGCACGTTCCGGAACGAATGGAGCAGCGGATGCGTCGGAGACGTCGGGCGGTGCCGTACTGGAACACAATGGCATCGTGCTCGATCCGGACACCCGTATCGTGATGAGGGAAGACACCGAACTCGAGCTCACGCGCAGTGAATTCGAGCTGCTGCAGGCGCTTCTGACGTCTGGCCGCAATGTGCGCAGCAAGGACGACCTCGCGCGGCTTCTGCGCGGTGACGGTTACGTCACGAACCCGTATGTGGGCGATGCGGATCGTCGCGGTGTAGAAGTGCACATCGGGAATCTGCGCAAGAAGCTCGCCGACAACCCCGCTTCGCCATATCTCATCGAAACCGTGCGCGGGGTCGGATACCGCCTGGCGGCTGCGCGCCGACCGTAGCCGCGACCCGGAAATCGTCTGCTCCTTGCCCCCAGTTAAGGGGCAAGGGGAAACGCGCGAGTTTCGCTTCGATGTGGTGAACTCCCGGCTCGGGCAGATACCCTGTAGTTCTCCATACTGTTGTCGTTGTGACGCGCCCATTGGCCTTCGGGCCGCATTCGGGTTGAGGCTCGTCTCAGACCGGGGGAGAGGGGGCGCCTTCATTCGGGTTGAAGGCGCCCCCACAATCGATCGTCTGCGGATTCCCCCTTCGGGTTGAGGAACCCTTGCAATCGGTCGTTCTCATCTCGGGAACATCGTCAGTCTGCATTGCCTGTGCACCGATTGGCCGCATGGCCTGCTCAAGAGAGCCTCAGGAGAGTAGACAGCCACGTGCCAGACTTGAGGTGACGCTGCGGCTCGGGGGCACGGACGTCGCTGCCACCCGCGCTCGAGATGCGTCGGAACGCTTGAGGGCGATCGCGTGGGCGGCGTCCGGAGGGGAGCGCAATGTCTGAGACAACAGTGCGCAGTGGTTCGGCCGAGCGGAGTGACTCGCGTGAACCCGTCGATTCGTTCTCGCATTCGGGTTCGGGGTCGCATCGCGATTCCGGGCGACGCCTCGATTCACCGCGCCCGCATTCCGATGGCGCGGCACAGGCCGTGACGATCTCGACGGACTGTCGCGCCTGCGCCGACGCTGCACGCGCGGCACTGACCGCTGCGGGGCTCGACGCGCGGGCGGCCCACGTCGCGATCGGGCAGGGTGCGGGCATCCACGGTCCTGTGCTGTCGGTGGTGGAGTCCATCGACCGTCTCGACCGCGACCTGCTCGTCACCGCCGTCGACCGCGACTACCTGCTGCTCGAGCAGGTTCCGCAGGAGCTCGCGACGCGCGTTTCGCTGTTGCGCGAGCGGTCCGCACGCAGAGCATCCAGGCTTGCGGATGCCGAACGCTTGAGAAGCGAGACGATCGCCATGGTGTGGGCGGTGCACTCCGAGCAGACGCTGACCGGCCTGGCATCGACCGCGACCGAGGGCATCCGCCGCATCTTCGGCGCGCGCGCGGCCGCTTTGGTCGTACCCGCGGACCCCGAAGGATGCGAGAACGCGGCGGGTCCCGTGCTGTGGGTCTCGCCGGGCGGGGAGTCGCCTGAGGTCTTCGAGAGGGTGTCCGGATTGGTGGCGGAGCAGACATCGATCGCTGATCCGGCTGCGCCGCCGCCGCAATGGCCGCACCAGAAGTCGATCGTTGACCTTCCCCATGACGTGGACACCGATCTGGTGAACACGGTGTTCGACCGGCACGCCGGGCACGTCATGCTGCTTCCGGTCGACTTCGATGACGTGGCGACCGGAGCACTGCTTGTCGCGGAGGCGGTGGGAGCGGCTCCTCGAACCAGTTACGAGCGGGCGCTGATGTCGTGGCTTGCGACGCACATCGGCCGTGCCGCCTCCGAACTCTGGATGCAGGACCGCCAGGAGAATTACCAGAAGGAGCTCAACGAGACGACGTCTGAACTGAAGGCCCTGAACGACGAGATGAGCGACCTGAGCGTGGTCGTTCGCTCGATCGCGGATGCCGTCAACGTCGGCGTTCTCTTCTACGACACCGAGAACAGGCCGGTTCTGCACAACCGCATGGTCGAGCGGCTGCTGGGGCTGACGGGTTTCGACCCCGGGACGGGTCTCAGCAAGCACGTCTACGCATCCGACCGGCGCACCCGTGTGAAGCAGGACAAGAACATCATCTCCGAGACGCTCGAAGGCGATCAGCGGGGCCTGATCTACTGGGTCGGCGATCCGGAAGGCGAACAACGCGCGATCGTCACCGAGGCGCACTCCATCGCCCGCTCGAACGGCGAGGGACTGGGGTCGGCGATCGTCACATACGACGTGACCGACTTGGCGAATGCGATCGAGATCCGTGAAGAGTACCTCGCCACCGTCTCGCACGAATTGCGCACGCCGCTGACCTCCATCGTGGGCTATCTTGACCTGATCGACGACGGATACGACATCGAGACGCTCGGTTTCGGGAAGGAGTTCCGGAACATCCAGCGCAGCGCGACCCCGATGCTCACCTTGATCCGCGACCTGCTCAGCACGAGCACGAGGGAGTTGACGCTTCGCATCGAGCCGATCGACCTCTCCGCGCTGCTGACGCAATCGGTCGCGACGATCCAGCCCACGGTGGATGCAGCCCGGCAGACGCTGCACCTCGAGATGCCTTCGTCGACGGTGCTCGCGCACCTCGACGGTGCGCGGATCAAACAGGTCGTCGACAACCTGATCTCGAACGCCGCGAAGTACACGCCGGAGGGCGGCGCCATCACAGTACGGCTCGGGCGAGGCGACGACACCGTCGAAATAGCCGTCGCAGACAACGGGCGCGGCATCGGCAAGTCGGATCAGGCCCGGCTTTTCGACAGGTTCTTCAGAACGCGGGACGTGCGCGAGGCAGCCATCCAGGGCGTCGGCATCGGGCTGACCATCGTGAAGACGATCGTGGACGCGCATGGCGGCGTCATCGTTGTCGAGAGTGAGCCCGGGCAGGGCTCGACATTCACCGTACGGCTGCCTGCGAGGGCCGAATCCACACCACTGCCCACTCTTCCGATGGTGCCCTGATCGGGGGGTGTGCGGCACCCTGATCGGGGGGTAGAAGCAGCGTCGAATCGGGCATCCGCCCGGCCGGACGCGCGACTAGGGTTGAATCACCTTCGCGTGGCCGTACCCGAATGCGGTCGGAGTCGGCCCCGGCTCGTGTCACAGTCGACACTCTGCACTCGGCGCGAAATCGACAAGTTAAGGGTGCGTACAGTTGCCTCTCATCGACAGCAGCGCCGCTCACCGTTCCACCCGTTCGGAGACGCTCGTGTGGGCCATCGAGCAGCTTTCCGAGCGGTCCTGGTCTGCGGACATCGAGATCCCGCGTAGCCACTGGTTGTGCCACCCCGTTCCCTCTCGCGTTCCGGTCACGCTTCTCGCCGAAGCGTTCCGGCAGGCGGGGCTTGCGATCTGCGTGGCCGGGCTCGGCATGGGGCAGTCCGTTCAGTTCGTGGTCTCGACCATGACGGTGCGAGTGGAGACCGAGGAGCTGTACTTTCCTCGATTCGGGGCGCTCGAGGGAAAGCTCGAGGTGGCGTTCGCCGACATCCGTTACCGCAAAGATCTGCCGCACCTGCTCGAGGTCGACTACCGGCTGCCGGGCGTCGCATCGGGTCACGTCGGCGCCCGCGTGTTGAGCGACCGCGAGTACGGGGCGATTCGTCGCAACGCCGACCGGCTGGGCGATGACGTGCGGGAGACGTCTTCGAAGCTCATCGATGTACTGGAGCAGGATGCCGAGCACGTCCGCGCCCGCCTTGCTCTGAACGAGACCGACCCGTTCTTCTTCGACCACCCGGTCGACCACCTTCCCGGAATGCTCCTGCTGCACGCATCCGCACTTCTCCACGAGGATGTCTACGGCACCCCGCCGCGATCCTTGACCGTGTCGTTTCCGGCATTCGGCGAGTTGCGCATGGAGACGGTCGTGGAGGCGAGCCTCAGCTCGCACGGCATCGAAGCGGCGTTCGTGCAGGGCGAGCGGACCATAGCGACGGCGGCGACGGACACCGGCCCCGCCGCGACGGTCGCCGGCTGAGCGATCCCCGGCAGATCCTCGCTGGTTGAGCGACCCCCGCCGGATCCTCGCTGGTTGAGCGACACCCGCCGGATCCTCGCTGGTTGAGCTTGTCGAAACCAGCCGCTGGCGGTGCCGGGGTTCGACGTGCTGGTTTCGACAAGCTCAACCAGCGGGTTGGATCGACCAGCGGGTGGGCTCGACCAGCGGGTGGGCTCGACCAGCGGGTCGGGTCGGGGTGGCGTGGCCGTGGGCTCAACCGGTGGGTGGGGGGCTGGTTTCGACAAGCTCAACCAGCGGGTGGGCTCAACCAGCGGTCGGGTCGGGGGCCGTGGAAATGACGCGGGCGCCGGACCCTTTCCTGCCGAGCAGTGCAAGGGGGTTGCACTGGGGGACCAAGGATCCGGCGCCCAAACTGCGTCGTACGAACCAAAAGGTTCGTGGTGGGCGAGACGCTTTCGGGTCGCGCTCGCCCGTTCTCGGGTTGAGGCTTGTCGCGGTAGCCGCAACTCGATCCATACTGCCAACCCCGTCGCCGGTGCGAACACTGGAAAAGCTCAGGATTTGCTCAAGCCTCGAGGACTGCGCTCACGATGTGATCTTCCGCAGCAGATCGGGAACGCGACGCAGCAACTCCCGCTCGTCGTCGTCGAGCCGTTCCGTGATGGCGTGCGCGAGCAGGTCGCGCCGTACGTCCCTTCCTCGTTCGAGGGCGACGCGCCCGGACTCGGTGAGCGAGATGACGAATCCGCGGCCGTCGGCCGGGTTCGATGCCCGCGACACGAGGCCGTTCCGCTCGAGTTCGGCGATCGCGCGGCTCATGCCTTGGTGTCGTACGCCGCGACGGGTGGCCAGTTGAGCGATCGTCTGCGCCCCCTCGGCGTCGAGCTGGGCGAGCGCTTCGGCATGCGCCCGAGGCCGGCCGGTGCTCTGCGCGCGCACCGATCGGACGAGACGGCCGATGGCCACGCGGAGGTTCTCGGCCAGTTCTCGGGCATCCGTTTCGGGTGTATCGTCACGCCGGGAGCCGCCGGAGCCGGATGCGGCCGCGCTCACAGCTCAACGGATTCGCCGGGCTTCAATGGCAGCATCGGGATGCCGGTGAGGCTGCGTTCGCCGAGCATCCGGTCGACGCCCGCTCTGCCCAGTTCGCTGAGCATGGCGTCGTGGATCGGGATCGACTGCCGCGGCGACACCGCGCGCACGAAGTCGATCGCCTGCGCCATCACCGTCCACGGGCCGGAGGCCGGGAGCAGGAGGGTATCGACAGGCAACCCAGGCACGGAGTAGGAGTCGCCGGGGTGCAGAACCGTGTCGCCCACGAGGAACATGACGTTCTGGTGCGCGCGCATCTCAGGATGGATCACCCCGTGCAGCCCGGCGAATGCCTTCACCCCGATCGGGCCGATCGTGAATTCCGTATCTTCGGTGATGGCGGTCGTCTGCCCGGCCCTTGCGGCGTTCCGCTCGCTGAGTGCGTCGACGACGGCTTGCGTGCCATAGACGTGCAGGTCCGGCCGCCGCTCGAGTGCTTCACGAACTGCACTTACGTCGAAGTGGTCGAAGTGGTCGTGCGTCACGAGCACGGCGTCGGCGTCACGCAGCAGCTCAGCGGTGTTCGGCGTCAACGTGCCCGGGTCGATGACGAGCGTCGTTCCATCGTGCACGAGCGTCACGCACGCGTGTACGTGCCTGGTCAGTCTCATGGGTCTCCTCGGGGAGTCTGGAAGAAGGGATCGGGATGAACTATACAACCTAGTTGTATATCGTCACTGCGACCTCGGCGCAGTCATGCCAGGCTCGTGATGACGACGACGAGAGGATGTCCATGACCACCAGCTCCGCGGATTACGCCCCCAGCACGACGATCGACGAGACCCGCGACGCGGCGTTCGCCACATCCGGCTGGCGCCGCAGCAGTGCAGAGGCGGAGGGTGTCGACCCCGCCGGCATCCGTGCGCTCATCGACGATCTCGACGGGGATCCGCAGATGGACCCGCACGCGCTCGTCGTGGTTCGCCACGGTGCCGTGATCGCGTCGGCCCAATGGGAACCGTACGGGCTCGAGCGTCCGCAACTCGTGTACTCGCTGAGCAAGAGCTTCACCACGACCGCGGCCGGCTTCGCGGTGGCGGAGGGTCTGCTCGACCTCGACAAGCCCGCAGCCGGCTACTTTCCGGAGTACGCCGACAGTGTCGCGCCGGCGAGCCGCGGCATCCTCGTTCGGCACCTCGCGTCGATGGCAACCGGCCACCTGAACGACATGATCGTCGCGTTCGCGATCGATCCGGAGCATCCGATCAAGGCGTTCCTCGCCAGCCCGCCTGAGCGTGAGCCGGGCAGCTTCTTCACTTACAACCAGCTGGCGACGTACACGCTGGCGGCGATCATCCAGCGCGGCTCGGGCGTGCGGCTCAGCGAGTATCTCCGCCCGCGCCTGCTCGAACCGCTCGGCATCGCGCCGGTGGGTTGGCAGCAGGAGCCGGTGGATGTCGAGCTCGGCTTCTCGGGACTCTTCGCGACTCCGGAGTCCGTCGCGAAGCTCGGGCAGCTGTACCTCGACGGCGGCGTGTGGAACGGCAAGCGGCTCCTGCCGGAGTCGTGGGTGCGCGAGGCGACCAGCAGGCAGGTGGAGAACGCGGCGCCCGGGGGACTGACGAAGGCGGATTCCGACTGGGAACAGGGCTACGGCTTTCAGTTCTGGATGGCCCGACACGGCTACCGGGGCGACGGCGCGTTCGGCCAGTACTGCATCGTTCTGCCCGAGCACGACGCGGTCGTGGCGATCACGTCGCAGACGATCGACATGCAGGACGTGCTGAACCGGGTGTGGAAGCACCTGCTGCCGGCGTTCCACGACGCACCGTTGTCTCCGCAGGCCGACGGCGGGGATGCCCTGCACGGAATCCGCCTGAGCATCGGCTTCGACGCGACGCTCGGCTCGCTCTCACAGCTCGACGACTCGGCGCAGGGCGGGTATCGGCGCGCCGACGACGCGACGTCGCTCGAGGAGTACGACGCGCTCTCCGCCGTGACGCTCGAACGGGACGGCGACGGCTGGCGGGTGACGCTGCTCGAGGACGACGCGATCGAGGATGTCGACCCGGCGACGGCAGGCGGCGGATCCGCCGGGGAGCACGCGATCCCTGAGGAATCCGGCGGTGCCGACGACGGCACCGCCGGATGGGTCGCTGCGGTGGGTCCGCGCCGCACATCAGGCACGCCGTCGGGAACGGTGGGAGGCCGCCTCGGCGACGGCGGCTGGGTGGTGACCGAGGGTGCGGCGTCGGGAACGCTCGAGGTCCCTGTGGCGGTGCGGGGCGGCATCCGTTCACTCGACGGCGTCATGCGTGTCGACGTCGCGTTCATCGACACGCCGCATCGGCTCACGCTCGCCTTCGACACGGATGCCCGCACCGTCACCCCGCGGTGGACGACGCGGGCGCTGGGCTTCGACGGGGCGTACCAGCTGCGAGCCGTGCGACCCGGGGAGTCGTTCTCCGTGCAGCGCTGACGCGCGAAGCGCTGAGGCACACGTCGTCGGCCGTTGGCGCGGGTCATGAGACCGTGCGCCGCCGAGGCTACGGGTGCGCCGCCGAGACTACGGGTGCGCCGCCGAGACTATGGGCAACGTCCGTAGTCTCGGCGCGCCAGTCGTAGTCTCGGCGAAGAGGTGGACCGGCGGCTACGCAGGCGGCGTCATCTCGGCGGAGCGCACGGCGACGATCTTGTCGACGGTTTGCCGCAAGCGCTCCGCGACGGGGGCATCCTTCTGCGAACTGTCGTGCATGACCAGGCCGAAGGCGGCCATCACCAGCGTGACCGCGGCGACGGCGACCTCATGCGAGCTCGCGCGCTCCTCGGCGAGCTGTACGAACTGCTCGCGCACGGTGGCCATCCACTGGCTGAACGGGGGCATGAGTTCCGGTCGGTGCTTGATGACCTGTTTCATGCGCCGGTGGTCGAGGCGGGCGTCGGCCGGCTCGCCGACGAGACTGCACAGCGCGGACACGAGGTCGCCGGTCGCTGCCCGGAACTGGTCGACCAACGCCTCGGAGATCGCGGTCTCGGGCAGCCCGAGCGCCGCGGCGGCCTTCGACGAGTAGTAGTTGAAGAACGTTCGCGGAGAGACGTCGGCGTGCTGGCAGATCTGCTCGATGGTCGTGCCGTCGAGGCCGTTCTGGTCGACGAGGTCGAGTGCCGCCTCGTGGATGGCCTGCCTCGTCTGCTGCTTCTTGCGCTCTCGCAGGGTGTCGGGGGCGGGCTGTTGCGCGATGCTCATGGTGTTTCCATTCTGCTCTTCCACTGCCCGGGACGACCGGATCACGGCCGCCCCGGGCGAAGGATCAGGCGCTCTGCAGCCTGATCGAGCCGGTCTCGGTCATGCCGGCGGCATCCGCCTGCTCCTGCAGGGCCGAGGTGGTGCGCAGCGGCGGCACCCTGAAGAACCAGCTCAGGATGAACGCCAGCAGGATCACGCCGAAGCCCACCCAGTAGACCGACACGACGGCCTGCGTGAACCCGACCATGAACGGCTTGCTCAACCGGCTGTCGGCTCCGTTCAGGAACGACGTGTCACTGGTCGAGGTGTTCGACGCGCTCGAGGCCTTCGAACCCGCCTTCGTCAGCTGCTTCTCCAGAGCAGGCGTGAGCTGGTCGACCCAGTGCGTGCGCTGCGTCGAGTTCGACCAGTTCACCACGACGTGGCCGTCCACGACCGTGGCGTTCGCCTTCTGGGCGACAGCGGTCAGGGCGGCGCTCTCCGCGGCCGGCGTCACCGCTGCGACCTGCTGCTGAATGACGCCGGGGGCCGCGGCCTCGGGGATCGCGCCTTTCGCCACCTGGGCATCCACCGCGGCGGTCACCTTGTCGGTGACTGCCTTGTCGGCAGCGGTCTTCGCGGCAGTGGATGCCTCATCCAGCCCCTTCTGCACGTTCGACTTGATCGGGTCGACGATGGGCGTCCACAGCTGCTTCATGATCGCCTTGTTGTCGGCGGCGTTCGCCACCTGCGGGTTCAGCGCGGCGTCGAGTGCTGCGGTCAGCGTGGGCTTGTCTGCCGTGGCGTTGACGATGTTGGTCGGCAGCACCGAGAACAGCACGGACAGCATGATCGCCGTGCCGAGCGTTCCGCCGATCTGGCGGAAGAACGTGGCGGCACTGCTGGCGACGCCCATGTCGGTGGCCTTCACCGCGTTCTGGCTCGCCAGCACCAGCGACTGCATCAGCTGGCCGAGGCCTAGGCCGATCACGAAGGTGCCGAGCATCAGGAACCAGAGCGGGCTGTCGTACTTGAGGAACGTCAGCACCACGAAGCCCACTGCGGTGAACAGCGTGCCGGTGACCGGGAAGATGCGGTACTTGCCCGTCCGTGCGACCAGCTGGCCGGATCCGAGCGAGGCGATCATCAGGCCGATCACCATCGGGATCATCGCGAATCCGGATGCCGTCGGGCTCAGCCCGGTGACGATCTGCAGGTAGAGCGGGATGGTCATCATCGCACCGAACATGCCGAAGCCGACGAGCACGCCGATCACGGTGGCCATCGAGAACGTGCCGGAGCGGAAGAGCTTGAGCGGGATGATCGCGTCATCCTTCATGAGCCCTTCGATCACGATGAACGAGACGATTCCGACGGCGCCGATGACGTAGCAGGCGATCGAGCCGGCGGACGTCCAGCCCCACTCACGGCCTTGTTCGGCCACAAGCAGCAGCGGGACCAGGGCGACGATGACGGAGGTCGCCCCCCACCAGTCGATGCGCGGCTTGACCTGCTTGCCGACCTTCGGCAGGTGCAGGAACGCGATCACCATGAACAGCGCGATGATGCCGATCGGCACATTGATCAGGAAGACCCAGCGCCAGCCGGCGACCCACAGAATCTGGTTCGCACCTGCGAAGATGCCACCGACGAGCGGCCCGATCACACTCGAGATACCGAAGACGGCGAAGAAGTAGCCCTGATACTTGGCTCGCTCACGTGGCGCGAGGATGTCGCCCATGATCGCCAGCGGCAATGCCATGAGGGCGCCGGCGCCGATGCCTTGGAACGCGCGGAACGAGGCCAGCATGAGCATCGACGTCGAGAACGACGACAGCAGCGAGCCGATGATGAACACCGCGATGCCGAAGATGAACAGCGGGCGCCGGCCGAAGACATCCGACAGCTTGCCGTAGATGGGCACCGAGATGGTCGAGGTGATCAGGTAGGCCGTGGTGACCCAGGCCTGCTGCTCGAGACCGTGCAGGTCGTCGCCGATGGTGCGGATGGCGGTGCCGACGATGGTCTGGTCGAGCGAGGAGAGGAACATGCCGGCCATGAGGCCGTAGATGACGAGGAGGATCTGCCGATGGGTCATGATCGGCTTCGATCCCGTTGGCGAACCCGGTGAGGTTCGCACAGGAGCAGTTGCGGTGGACATGCCGGCCCTTCGAGTGACGAGTGAATCGGGATGCGTCGCACCCGTCACCGTCAGTCGGCGCCGAGCGCCGACGTTGGCGGGCAATTTCTTGCAGGCGGTGCAACAATACGCCGATCATGCAGACTATGCAAGTTTACGGATCATGCAAGTTTGCGGAATCAGCAAATGTGCGGAATCAGCAAATATGCGGAGCTGCAGGTTCAAGGGTCGCACGTTGAACTCGTCGGGGGAGACTCCCTGGGGCCGCCACGCTGTCTTCACTGAAGGTCAGGTCGCGAAATCGCCCCACATTGCCGTGCTGAGGGCCGATTTCGCGATTCGAACCGCCGGATATCGGCGCAGAGGCCGGGTGCAGTCGGCGCGCGGTCGACCGGCGGGGTAGCGGCGCCGTGAAAGCCGGGAATCCTGGAGGCGAAGTGACCCGAACACTCGGCCGCCAGGATTCCCTTTCATCCCTCTGGGAAACGCACCGTTGGCCTCCCCTCCTGGGGATGCCTGCTGGGAGTGCCTGGTGCCACATCCAGAGGATATGAATACCAATGTACCCTACTTTGTGACCCCCATTTGGGGGTGGATTTCGATTCGAGGTCGCCAGGGCCTGCGAGCCGCCACCCCATCGCCTCGCGGTCGGGGCCCGCAGCCTCGTCCGGTGGGCCCGCGTCTTGTCCGGTGGAGCTCGGCGTCTCGCTTGGTGGGGCCTGGCGTCTCGCTCGGTGAGGCCCGCGTCTTGTCCGGTGGGGCCTGGCGTCTCGTCCGGTTGGGTCCGGCGTCTCGCTCGGTGAGGCCCGGCGTCGCTCGGTGAGACTAGCTGTACGGGATGAGACCTGGTGCACGACGCCTAGTGTCGTCGTGTACAGCTAGTCTCACCGCTGCCTCGGGGTCCAGATCGCGGATGCGAGGGTCGGGCTCGCGCCGCTGCGAGGGCCACTCCCATGGCAGCGGCGAGGGCCGGGCCGTTCGCGGCGCGGCTCGGCACCGCCGCTCGGGTGCGGCGCGGCGCGGCACCGCCGCTCGGGTGCGGCAGCAGCGCGCGGCGCAGCGCGGCAGCGCCGCTCAGGAGTGAGAGCCGGGCGCTCAGCGGGCGTAGCGCTCCGCGAACGTGCGCAGCAGTCGTGCCGGCCAGGTCACGGGCGGCGCCGATCGGATCGTCTGCTCCGTCGCATCCAGTTCGTGCGGCTCGAAGTAGCCCTCGTATCGATACGTGCGCACGCGCTCGACGATGTCGTCGGCCGTCAGCTCGGGGTGGAACTGCGTCGCATACAGGTTGGTCTTCACCCGGAACGCCTGCACGGGGCAGGCGTCGCCGGTGGCGAGCAGCGTGGCATCCGACGGCAGCCGTGTCACCGCCTCCTTGTGCCCCACCCATGCCCGGAACGTCGGTGGGATGCCCGCGAAGAGCGGATCGCGCACGCCAGCAGGCGTGAGCCGCACCTCGACCGCGTCGACGGGTTCGCCGTAGCTGCGATCGATCGCCGCGCCTCTGTGCACGCCGAGCGTGCCGACGCCGTAACAGGCGCCGAAGAAGGGGAAGTCCTCCTCGACGATGCGATCGAGCAGCCCTGACATCTCCGCCTCCACGCGCAACTGCACGTGCGACTTCGCACGCCGCGGGTCGCTCGCATTGAACGGGCTGCCGCCCACGAACACACCCGAGTAGTCGCCGAGGTCGACATCGGGCAGAGGATGTCGCTCGAGGCGGATGCGCGTCAACTCCCCCTCGCGCAGCCCGGCGAAGGAGCGGAACGCGGCGTACTCCGCATCGGCGAGGTGATCGTCGAAGCGGGTCGCGAGGAGCAGGAACGGGCGCACGTGCTCCAGCGTGTCACCTGTGACGAGTTCGAAGGGTGTCTGAAGGAATACAACGGAAAGGGATCCGGTTGACCCGTACATACCCCTAGGGGGTATGCTCGAAGTGTCGAGAACGAGAGGATTCCGAATGACCACCACCGAGTACGACGTGACGGGAATGACCTGCGGGCACTGCGAGCTGTCGGTGCGCGAAGAGGTGAGCGAGGTTCCGGGCGTTCAAGACATCCGGGTCAGCGCTCAGGACGGGCGCCTCGTCGTGACCTCGAACGCGACCATCGATGACGACGCCGTGCTGAACGCCGTGCGCGAAGCCGGCTACACAGCGGTGCGCCGCTGACGGTGAGACCACCGCTTCAGGTCGCACGGACTCCGGCGGGGAACGCTCCGCGACCCCGCGCTGTGCGACCTGAACGGAGTCGGACACCAGGCGACGAACGAGAACACGAAAGGGGGCGCAGGTGACCGCGCCACTGACATCCGCTACTGCTCTACCGAACGTCGAGCTCGAGATCGGCGGGATGACGTGCGCGTCGTGCGCGAACCGCATCGAGCGCAAGCTCAACAAGCTCGACGGTGTGAGCGCGACCGTGAACTACGCGACAGAGCGGGCGAGTGTCGCCGCTCCGGCGGATGTCGACGCCGCGACGCTGATCGCGGAGGTGGAGAAAGCCGGATACTCGGCGCACGTGCACGCTCCGGAGCCCGCGCGGCCCGCCGCGACGGAGGCAGATTCGCGGGCATCGGGTGAGGCATCCGAAGACCCGGAACTGACCTCGCTGCGAAACCGGCTGATCGTTTCGGCGGTGCTGTCGGTGCCGGTCATCGCGATGGCGATGATCCCTGTGTTCCAGTTCACCTACTGGCAATGGGCGTCGCTCACGCTGGCCGCGCCCGTGGTGGTGTGGGGCGCATGGCCGTTCCACCGAGCCGCCTGGATCAACCTGCGGCACGGCGCCGCCACCATGGACACGCTGGTGTCGATCGGCACGCTGGCCGCGTTCTTGTGGTCGCTGTACGCGTTGTTCCTGGGCACGGCGGGGATGCCCGGCATGCGGCATCCGTTCGAGTTCACCCTGCAGCGCACCGACGGAACCGGCAACATCTACCTCGAGGTCGCAGCGGGGGTGACCACGTTCATCCTTGCCGGCCGCTACTTCGAGAAGCGATCCAAGCGCCAGGCTGGGGCCGCGCTGCGTTCATTGCTTCAGCTCGGCGCCAAAGACGTGACGGTGCTGCGCGACGGACGTGAGACGACCGTCCCCGTCGGCGAGCTGCGAGCGGGCGACGAGTTCGTCGTGCGCCCGGGTGAGAAGATCGCGACCGACGGCGTCGTCGTGGCGGGGGCATCCGCGGTGGACGCCTCGATGATCACCGGCGAGTCGGTGCCGGTCGAGGTCGGCGTGGGAGATGCCGTCACCGGCGCAACCGTCAATGCGAGCGGTCGGCTCGTGGTGCGGGCGACGCGGGTCGGGGCCGACACGCAGCTGGCGCAGATGGCGAAGCTCGTGGAGGATGCCCAGGCAGGCAAGGCGCACGTGCAGCGGCTCGCCGACCGCATCTCGGGCATCTTCGTGCCGATCGTGCTCGGCGTGGCTGCCGTCACGCTGGTCGGATGGCTGATCGCAGGATTCCCCGTCGCGGCCGCACTCACCGCTGCCGTGGCCGTGCTGGTCGTGGCGTGCCCGTGCGCACTGGGGCTGGCCACGCCGACCGCGCTCATGGTCGGAACCGGGCGCGGGGCGCAGCTGGGCATCCTGATCAAGGGCCCCGAGGTGCTGGAGTCGACGCACAAGGTCGACACGGTCGTGCTCGACAAGACCGGCACGGTGACGACGGGCCGCATGGCGCTCGTCGGAGTGATCCCGGCCGCCGGCGAGGACCGTGCCGAGGTGCTGCGAGTCGCGGGCGCGCTGGAGAACGCGTCGGAGCATCCCATCGCGCGGGCGATCGCGGGCGCGGCCGCGCGGGAGACTGGTGAGCCGGCGCATCCGGAGGACTTCCTCAACATGCCGGGCAGGGGTGTGCAGGGTGTCGTCGACGGGCGCGCGGCGGTGGTCGGGAACACGGCGCTGCTGACGGAGTGGGCCGCACCGCTCACCCCGGAGCTGGCGGAGCAGCTGGCTCGGGCCGAACACGATGGCCGGACGGTGGTCGCCGTCGCGTGGGACGGCGCTGCGCGGGGCATCCTGGTCGTCGCTGACACGGTCAAGCCGACGAGCGCAGGCGCCGTGGCGCGCATGAAGAGGCTCGGCCTCACACCGATCCTGCTCACTGGTGACAACGAGGCCGTGGCAAGACACATCGCGGCCGAGGTCGGCATCGACGAGGTGATCGCCGGCGTGCTGCCGAAGGACAAGGTGGATGTCGTCGCCCGGCTGCAGCAGAGCGGCAAGACGGTCGCGATGGTCGGCGACGGCGTGAACGATGCGCCCGCGCTGGCGAAGGCCGATCTCGGCATCGCCATGGGGACGGGAACGGATGCCGCCATCGCCGCGTCAGACCTCACGCTCGTCGGCGGCGACCTGCGAGGTGCGGTCGACGCGATCCGCCTCTCCCGCGCCACCCTCGGCACGATCAAGTCGAACCTGTTCTGGGCGTTCGCCTACAACACGGCCGCCGTGCCGATCGCGGCGCTCGGCCTGCTGAACCCGATGCTGGCCGGTGCTGCCATGGCGTTCTCGAGCGTGTTCGTCGTGGGGAACAGCCTGCGGCTGCGCGGCTTCCGCACGATCGCCGATTGAGCGCCGGATGGTGAGCACCGGGACGGACTGACGTCCGTGCGGCGGACGCTGCTCTTCCGCCGCGTCGGGTCTTCCGCAGGGTCGGGACTTCCGCAGCGTCGGGGGCGACGTGCGCCGAGACTACGGTTTGCACGCCGGAACTAACGTTCCGGAGGTGAGACTACGGTCAAAGGCCGTAGTCTCGACGCGAAAACCGTAGTATCGGCGCTGGGTGGCGCTGGGCGGCGCTGGGCGGCGCTGGGCGGCGCTGGGCGGCGGTGGGCGGCGGTGGGTGCAGCGGCGGTCAGCGGCCGTAGGCCTCGGCCAGCAGCTGGGTGAGCACGTGTGTGCCCAGGGCGCGCATGCGCGGGTTGTCGTCGGACGACACCGCGAGCGCCGTGCCGATGTTGAGCGCCCAGCCGCGGGCGCGCAGCCAGGTGGCGGCATCCGTCGCGCCCGCCTCGGGATGCGACCCGTCGGCGACGACAGCGCGGAACACCGCACGGGCCTCCGGCAGGAACGTGAGCCACGCCGTGGCCAGGTCGGTAGCGGGGTCGCCCGCCGTGAGGTCGCCGAAGTCGAGCACGGCGGCGAGGGATGCGGTGTGGCCGGTGCGGGCATCCAGGAGCAGGTTTCCCGGATGCAGGTCGCCGTGCAGCCAGATCGGCACGCCCTGCCACGGCGGCGCAGCCAGCGACTCCTCCCACAGCTCGCCGAGCGCGGAGAGGTCCCAGAGGCGCCGCAGCTCAAAGAACCGCTCGCGCACGGCCCGGTCGCGCGAGACGAGCGGAACGCCGCGCACCGGATTGAGCGGGACGTCCGGATGCAGCAGCCCGTCCGGCGTGCGAGGCGCCGGTGTGTGCAGTGCGGCGACGAAGTGGGCGAGCGGCACCGCGAGGGGAGTGCGGTCGGATGCCGCGACATCCGCCGAATCGATGCCCTCGACCCAGCGCACGACGCTCCACGGCCACCGGAATCGTTCGCTCCGCACGCCGATGCGCACCGGCACCGGGCCGGGCACCGTGAGCTGCGGCGCGAGCACGGGAAGCCACCGCTGCTCGTGCTCGATGAGATGCGCTGCGACGTTGCGGCGCGGGATGCGCACGGCGAGGTCGTCGCCGAGGCGGAAGATCGCGTTGTCCCATCCGTTCGAGACCATCCGCAGGTCGCCCTGCAGGTCCGGATGCTGTTCCGCCAGCAGCGCCCGCACGAGATCCTCGTCGACGTGGATGTCTGCTGCCGGGTTCTGCATGGTCGTATCAGCGTAGCCGCGACAGACCGCCACCCGAATAGTGGTCGCGAGATGCCGTCGCGCGGCTCAGCGGCGGCATGACGCGTCCACAATTCGCCGATGGTGGAGGCATCCGCGGTACTACGGTCGGATTCATGGCGCACGTCGGCGCGAAGGGGCGTCGCGTGGTGCACGAGAACCCGAGACAGAGGAGAGGCGGCCATGACGGCAGAGGACTTCGTCGGCGAGAGCGCCGGCACGAACGACCCGAACGGTGAGAGCGCCGGCGCGAGTACGACGCGCAACACGGAGTACGACCCGAGCGAGTTCCGCCGGGTGTTCGAGAACCACTTCACCTGGGCTGCGGCGTTCGAGCGCAACACCCACCGTTATGCGCATCGGCAGGCGCTGACCGACCCGCAGTCCGGCCGCTCGTGGACGTACGAGCAGCTCGGCGAGGTCACCGGACGGCTGGTCGAGGGTCTGCGTGCTCGTGGTGTCGGTGTCGGCGACATCGTCGCGTACCAGCTGATGAACGTGCCCGAGTTCGCCTTCCTCTACATTGCGGCGCAGGGGCTGCGTGCGGTCAGCTCGCCGATGAACTTCCGGCTCGCTCCCGCCGAGACGGCGCACATCCTCTCGGCGCAGACGCCGACCGTGTTCGTGTACGACGTGGACGACACCGCCAACGTGCGCAGCGCGCTCGAGCTGTCGTCGCACACACCGCGCATCCTCGCCGGCGTCGGCGAGGGGGACCTGCTGCCCGGCGCAGTGCGCTTCGACGAGCTGCTGGCGGATGCCGCGCCGAGCTTCCACGCGCCGGCCGACGCGTCGACGTGGGACGAGACATCCCGCCTCTACACCTCCGGCACCACGGGCATGCCGAAGGCCGTGCCGCTGACGAGCCTCAACGAGGTGCTCACGGCGCACGACGTGATCATGCACTTTCCGCTCGCTCCGACCGACAAGTCCATGAACATGTCACCGTGGTTCCACCGCGGCGGCAACTACTGCGCCGGCCCGAACACGGCCTTCTACGTGGGCGCCGAGGTGGTCACGCTGCCCCGGTTCGATCCGCAGGTGGTGCTGGACGGCATCCAGGACTACAAGCTCACCTACGTCATCGGCGCACCCACGAACCTGGAACGCCTCGCGGATGCCCAGGAGGCTCGGCCCCGAGATCTCACGTCGCTGCACGGCATCGTCACGATGGGCGCCCCGCTCGACCGAGCCGCAGCCCTTCGCTACCAGCGGGTGCTGACCCCGCGCATCGCCAACGGCTACGGAACGACCGAGGCGTTCTGGAACACGTACCTGCGTCCCGACGACCTGCCGGATGCCGCCGGCGCCGCAGGCCGTGCCTGCCTCGACGACGACGTTGCGGTGGTCAAGGTGTTCGCCGACCGCATCGCCGGGCCGCAGGAGCAGGCGAAGAAGGATGGCCAGGAGATCGGCGAGGTCATCATGCGCTCGACGAAGAGCGGATACGCCTACCTCGGCGACGCGAAGGAGCAGGCGGAGAAGTTCCGCGGCGGGTGGGTGTATCCGGGAGATCTCGCCACGTGGGACGAGAACGAGATCGTGACGATCGTGGGACGCAAAGACGACATGATCATCTCCGGCGGCGAGAACGTGCATCCGGTGCAGGTCGAAGAGGTGCTCTCCGGCCACGAAGGCGTCGCCGACTCCATCGTCGTGGGACTCCCCGACCAGCAGTGGGGCGAACTCGTGGTCGCCTACGTGCAGCCGCACGGGGAGCGGTTCGCGGATGCCGCTGAAGCCGCCAGGGAGCTCGACGCGTTCCTGCGCGCGAGCGTGGCGCTCGCCGACTACAAGCGTCCGCGCAGGTACACGTTCGTCACCGAGCTGCCCTACACCGCCACCGGCAAGAAGCAGCACTTCAAGCTGAAGGCCCAGGCGCCGCAGGACGCCGCCGACGGGCGGTTCGTCGCACCGTAACGGAGTCGCCCTACCGTCGGTTGAGCTTGTCGAAACCAAGCAGCGTCTGAGAATGCGGTTTCGACAAGCTCAACCGGCGGTATTGCGACCGGCGGTCGCGGGCGGGGCGGCGTCGCTCAACCGATGGCGTCGCTCAGCCGGCGGTGGTGGGCGTCAGCACGGGGTGGCCGTTCACGGTGCGCGGCAAGCGCCACGGGTTGTCGTTCTGCAGGGCGGGCGGGAGCGCCGCGTTCGGCACATCCTGGTAGGCGACAGGCCGTAGGAACCGGCCGATGGATGCCGTGCCCACCGACGTGAAGTGCGGCGCCGTGGTGGCGGGGTACGGGCCGCCGTGCTGTTGGGCGTACGTCACGGAGACGCCCGTTGGCCAGCCGTTGTACAGTACGCGGCCGGCCTTGACGGCGAGCGCCGTGACGAGGGCTTCGGCGTCTGCGTCGGCGTTCGTGCCCTGCACCGTGGCGGTGAGTTGGCCCTCGAGCGCGCCCGCCACGGCGAGCGCCTCGGCGGGCGAGTCGTAGTGCACGAGCAGCGCGGCGGGACCGAAGTGCTCCTCGAGCAGTTCGGCGGGATGGGCGAGCAGCGTGGCGGCATCCGTTCCGTACAGCGTCGGAGTCGGCACGTCGGCGCGGGTCGGGTCGCCCGCGAGCAGTTCGACGTCGTCGCGGTGGGCGAGAGGCGCCAGGCTGTCGAAGAATCCGTCGCGGATCTTCGTGTCGAGCATCTGCCCGCCCGTCGTCGCCTTCACGGCCTCGACCACGAGAGGAGTCAGCCCGGTATCGCGCGGCACGAGCAGCACGCCGGGCTTGGTGCAGAACTGTCCGACACCGAGCGTCAGCGACGCCGCGAACCCGGTCGCGATCGCCTCCGCTCGATCCGCCGCAGCAGCGGCCGTCACGAACACAGGGTTCACGCTGCCGAGCTCCCCGTAGAACGGAATCGGTGTCGGGCGTGACGCTGCGAGGTCGAACAGTGCGCGGCCACCGCCGAGCGATCCGGTGAAGGTCGCGACCGTGAGGTCAGGGTGCAGTACGAGGTCGCGCCCGACCTGCCTGCCCTCGACGAGCGCGAACGAGCCGTCCGGGGCACCGGATGCCTGCAGCGCGTCGCTCACGTGCGCCGCGACCGCGCGCGACAGCTCTGGATGCGCCGAGTGCGCCTTCACGATGACGGGGCATCCGGCAGCGATCGCCGCAGCGGTGTCTCCGCCGGCGACGGAGAACGCGAACGGGAAGTTGCTGGCCGCGAACACCGCGGCGGGTCCGAGCGGACGCAGCATGCGCCGCAGATCCGGCCGCGGCCCCATGCCCCAGTGCGGGTCGGCGTGGTCGATCGTGGCTTCCAGATATGCCCCGCGCTCGAGCAGCGCGGCGAAGAGCCGCAGCTGGAACGTCGTGCGCACCAACTCGCCCTTCAGCCGCTGCTCGAGCAGGTGACTCTCCCGCATCGCCAGCGGGACCAGGGTGCCGGCGTCGGCATCCAGTGCGTCCGCGATCGCCCGCAGCCACCCGGCGCGCCGCGTAGGCGTCGATGCTGCGAGAACGGGAGCGGCCTCCACCGCGGCAGCCATCACCACGTCGAGCTCCGCGTTCGCAGGTGCCTCGGTCGTCGTTGCGCTCATCGTGTCTCCTTCTGCTGCCGGCCACGCGTCAAGAAAACGTTACCTGGCCTATCCTCTCGCACTTCGGTCCCAGCTCTCTCCGCACGATCTGTGCACGGTCGCTCCACGGTTCTCCACGGTTCCGCAATCCCTTCAGGTCGCAGTTTCGGTCGTCAAGGCCCTGCGGTCCCGACAGAAACTGCGACCTGAACGGCGGGGCAGAGACGACACCGGGCTACCGCACGGTCACCGAGATCGTGTGCCAGCCGGTGGCGCCGTTCGGCGCGGGCGGCGCCACTGCGGATGTCTGGGTGTAGCCGTGCGTGTTCGTCGCCCGCACCTGCAGCTGGTGCCGGCCGCTGACGGCATCCCACTCCCACACCCACTGCCGCCAGGTGTCGGCGGAGATGGCCTCGGCCAGTCGTGCCTGGTGCCATTGCCCGTCGTCGACGCGCACCTCGACGGAGCGGATGCCGGTGTGCTGGTCCCACGCGACCCCCGCCACCGCGTACCGTCCGGCCGGAATCGTCCCGCCATCCAGTGGGCGGTCGATGCGCGACGCCGTCTTGATCGGACCCTTCGCCGACCAGCCCTTGTCGGTCCAGTAGCCCTGCGCCTGGTCGAAGCGGGTGAGCGTGAGCCGACTCAGCCACTTCGTCGCCGAGACATACCCGTACAGGCCGGGCACGACCATCCGCACCGGAAAACCGTGCTCGAGGGGTAGGGGCGAACCGTTCATGCCGACGGCGATGAGGGCATCCGTTCCGGTGTCGGTGAGCACGCTGAGCGGTGTGCCTGCGGTGAATCCGTCGACGCTTCGCGAGAGCACCATGTCGGCGGATGCCCGGGGGGCGGCCCGCGCCAGCAGTTTGCGCACCGGATACCCCAGCCAGACGGCGTTGCCGACCAGGTCGCCTCCGACGTCATTGGAGACGCACGCCAGCGTGATCGCGTGCTCCTCGAGCGGCAGTGCGAGCAGCTGTGCGAACGAGAGTGTCGTCGGGTTGCCGATCATGCCGTCGATCGTGAGCTTCCACGTGTCAGGGTCGACGGCCGGGATCTGCAGTGCGGTGTCGATGCGGTAGAAGTCGGTGCTCGGCGTGATGTAAGGGGTGAGGCCGCTCAGGCGCAGGTCGGCGCCGGCCGACACAGGAGGTGCTGGCATCACCGGCCTCGGCAGGTGCACGAGAGCGCGGGCCGAGGCGATGGCCACGCTGCCCGCGTTGATCGTGCGGGCGACCACCCCGGCGATCAGCGCGACCGCTCCGACGCCGATCCCGAATGCCAGGAACGATCTGCGGGTGCGCTCCGGGCTGCTGCTCGGCACGCGCGACGGTTGCGACGCGGAGGACCATTCGCGGAGCCGATCGATGGCACGAACCAGCACGTACACGCCGACCAGCGTGCCGGCGACGGTGGGCAGGAGCCACCAGTACGTGGCATCCGCTCGGGTCATCACCGCGATCAGCGCAACCAGCCCGACCAGGCCGAGCAGGAGCGCTCCGAACGGGCGCCTCACCAGTTCAAGGATGCCGGCGACGCACGCCAGCGCGACCACGAGAACGCCCAGGCAGACGAAGAGGAACACCTTGTCGCCCGTGCCGAAGAGTGCGATCACCACGTCTTTGAACCAGCCGGGGGTGAGGTCGATCACCCACGATCCCACCGCGAACAGGGGACTGGATGCCGCGCCCACGAACACCGCCAGCACCTCGGCGACCGCCCACGCGGCGACCGCGGCGACGACTCCGCAGGCTGCGGCAGACGCAGACAGGGCATGACCCCGCGGAGCAGGGGCGGGCGGCTCGGTCGCGGCGCTCGGCGCGGTGGTGGCGCTCGGCATGTCGCTCAGCCTAGGTCGGTGGCCCTCCAACCGGCTGTGCGTCTCGAGGTGGGCGCCGCCGAATTCTCTCGAGGTGGGCGCCGCCGGAATCGTGGACGCTTGTAGTCGCTCGAGCGAGCTCCAGCGGCATCTCGAGTCCACTATTTCGGGGTGCGGCGTTTCTATTTCGGGGTGGGGCGTTTCGATTTCGAGGTGGGCGCCTCGGGCGCGCTTCAGCGGCCGACGCGGATGACGGGGTTCGAGAGGGTGCCGACGTCGTCGATGCGGATGGCGACCTCGTCGCCTGGCGTGAGCGTGAAGTCTGCGCTCGGCACGATTCCGGTTCCGGTCAGCACGATGGTGCCGTCGGGGAAGTCGAGGCCGCGGAAGAGCCATTCCGCGAGGTCGGGGAGGGCGCGAGCCATGGCATCCGTCGACGTGGCGCCCTCGAACACCGGCTCGCCGCCACGGCTGATGGTCATCGAGATGTCGAACGGCGGTTGCGCAAGCCAGGCCGGCACGATCTCGGGGCCCAGTGCGCAGGAGGCGGTGTAGACCTTGGCCTGCGGAAGGTAGAGCAGGTTCTCTCCCTCGATCGAGCGACTGGATGCGTCGTTGCCCGGCACGTATCCGAAGATCTCGCCGCGGGAGTCGAGCACGATGCCGAGCTCCGGTTCGGGCACATCCCACGTAGAGTCCGCGCGCACTCCGACCGGGTTGCGGTCGGCGACGACGCGGGAACCGGTCGCCTTGAAGAACAGCTCCGGCCGCTCTGCGACGTAGACGCGGTCGTACGGATCGCCGTCGGTGGCCTCCTCGATGCGGCCGTCGCGGCTGCGCAGGTAGGTCACGCCTGCGGCCCACACCTCCTGGCCGGGGTCGACCGGCGCGAGCACGGCATCGACACGGATGCCCGAGCCGGCAGAGCGTGCGTCATCCCCGGTCTGCCGGGAGGTCGCGTCGTGAGCTCGCCCGATGCTCGCACGGGCATCCGCCTGCGGCAGCCGCAGCAGCTGGGACAGCGTCATCCCGAGGGGCGCATACGCGTCGCCCGAGCGCACCGCCCAGAGCACCTCGTCGCCGGAGCGCACCCGCGCCAGTGCGATCGGCGCGCGGTTCGTCATGTCATTCATGCTGTTCCTCTTCATCTCTCGGGCGTTCTCCGCAGCCTGCCGGGGCCTTCCGCGCCGGACCCTGCGCATTTCTCAGGAGTCGTTGACGATGTGTGCGGCGAGGGGTGCGACAATCCGGGATCGAGATGCGGGACGCGCCGCGATTCTCCTGAGAAATGCGCAGTCCAGGCGGACCAGGCAGTCCAGACGGGCGGGGCGGGCGGGAAGGGCGGGCTGGAAGGGTGGGAAGGCAGCGGGCTGTCGCTGCCGACGCGCGCACTGCTCAATGCGACTCCCTCGTGACCTTCGCGCCGCTGGCGCCCACGAGGAAGTCGAGGTCGGCACCGGTGTCGGCGCCCTGCACGTGTTCGATGTACAGCTTCTGCCAGCCACGGTCGGCACGGGCGAACGCGCCGGTCTCGCGGAACGGGGGCTTGCGCAGCGCGAGCTCCTCGTCACTGAGCTCGACCTCGATGCGTCGGGCAGGGACATCCAGCGAGATGATGTCGCCGTCGCGTACGAGCGCGAGCGCGCCGCCTGCCGCAGCCTCGGGAGACACGTGCAGCACGACGGTTCCGTACGCGGTGCCCGACATGCGTCCGTCGCAGACGCGCACCATGTCGCGCACGCCCTGCTTGAGCAGCTTCGGCGGCAGCGGCAGGTTGGCGACCTCGGGCATGCCGGGATAGCCCTTCGGCCCGCAGCCGCGCAGCACGAGCACGGAGTCGGCGTCGACGTCCAGTTCGGGGTCGTCGATGCGCGCATGGAAATCCTCGATCGAGTCGAACACCACGGCACGCCCGCGGTGCACGAGCAGTTCCGGCGTTGCCGCAGCCGGCTTGATGATGGCGCCGCGTGTGGCCAGGTTGCCGCGCAGAACCGCGATGCCTGCGTCATCCTGCAGCGGATCTTCCCGCAGTGAGATCACGTCGCGGTCCCAGACCGGATGGGTGCCGAGGAAGTCCACCAGGGGAGCCCCCATCACGGTCTGCGCCACAGGATCGAACAGGTCCTTCACCTGGTCGAATACGGCCAGCACACCGCCGGCACGGTACAGGTCTTCCATGAGGTACTCGCCGGCCGGTTGCAGATTCACCAGCAGCGGCACGTTCGCGCCGATGCGGTCGAAGTCGTCGAGCGTGAGGTCGATGCCGAGCCGGCCCGCGATGGCGAGCAGGTGCACGACGGCGTTCGTCGATCCGCCGATCGCGGCCAGCGCGACTATCGCATTGTGGAACGACTCCTTCGTGATGACCTTCGACACCGTGCGGTCCTCGGCCACGAGCTCGACGGCGAGGCGTCCGGTGGCGTGGGATGCCTCGAGCAGTCGCGAATCGGCGGCCGGGGTGCCCGCCAGACCGGGGATGGTCATGCCGAGCGCCTCGGCCATGATGCCCATGGTCGATGCGGTGCCCATCGTGTTGCAGTGGCCCTTGGAGCGGATCATGGAGGTCTCGGACCGCTCGAACTCCGCCTCGCTCAGCGTGCCGGCCCGCACCTCCTCGCTGAGCTGCCACACGCCTGTGCCGCAGCCCATCAATGCGCCGCGGAAGTGTCCGTTCAGCATCGGACCGCCGGGCACGACGACGGCGGGGATGTCGACGGATGCCGCGCCCATCAGCAGCGCGGGAATCGTCTTGTCGCATCCGCCGAGCAGTACGACGGCATCCACCGGATTCGCACGAAGCATCTCCTCGACCTGCATCGCCGCGAGGTTGCGCCACAGCATCGCGGTCGGCTTCACGAGCGTCTCGCCGAGCCCCATGATCGGGATCTCGACCGGGATGCCGCCGGCTTCGTAGACCCCGTTCTTCACGTACTGGGCGACCTCGTTCAGGTGCAGGTTGCACGGCACGAGGTCGCCTGCGGTGTTCGCGATGGCGATCTGCGGGCGCTTGCCGTCGAACGCGTCCGCGGGGATGCCCCGACGCATCCATGCGCGGTGGATGTACGGGTCACGGCCCTCGCCGCCGTACCAGTCCTGGCTGCGCAGGGTCATGGGCAAGCTCCTTCGCTCGTTGTCATCGTGCCGCTGTGCGCGGGGAGTGCGTCTCGGCCAGCTCCAGGGTGTGCCTTCGGCCAGTCCTAGTCTGCCGAAAATGTTCGAATTCCGCGCAATTGTTCAGATGGTCGGAAGCGCAGGCGGCGATGCGTCGCGCATGGCCCGCCGGGCCAGCAGGTGGCCGAGCAGATCGAGCACTACGAGCGCTGAAGCGGTCAGAGTCAGAGTCGCCCAGCCCGGCAACCCGACGCTGAGCAATGCAGTCGCTGCCGGCAGCACGATCGCCGGAACGAGGAGCGCGACGATCAGTGACCGGCGTCTGCCGAGGCGAAGGCCGACGAGCGCGTTCGACGCGTAGAAGGCCGCGATGCCGCACGAGAGCAGGAGACGCGTCGGGAGGGCGAGCGGCGCATCGCCGTTGTGCACGGTGATGCCGATGGCAGCCGAGATCAGGGTGAGCCCGGCGATGAGCGGAAAGGGCAGATACATCACAACGTCGCGCAATGCGCCGAACGACTGGGCTGTGCGCATCGAGTTCAGTCCACGTTCGGCGCTGGGTGCTCCCCAGCGGAAGAACGCCCGCGCCAGGAGCGCACAGATCAGCAGGCCGGCGAGGCCCGCTGCGGCCCCGGATGCCGTCGGATGCTCAGCGAGCCTGGTCACGCTGAGATACACCGCTTCGCCGATGACGATCACGATGAAGAGCCCGATGCGGTCGATGAAGTGCGACACGCTCACCCGTCGGTACACCTCGTTCGCGAACCCGCCGCGCGCCGACAGCAGCACCACCTCGACGGCGACGGCGATCGCCCAGATTCCGTACCGGTACGGCGGCGGGACCGCGATCGACGCCAGCCACACTGCGGCGGTCGCCAGGTTGTACGTGAGGAGGCGCCAGAGCGGAACCGCCGACAGGCGAGCGTGATGCGGCAGCAGCCACATCGCCAGGAGCACAAGCCGGATCCACGCCGCTCCGACGGCGTAGAGCCAGCCGTACTGCACGATTCCTGCCGCAATGGAGATCGCCATCGCCGCAGGGCCCGGCATCGCGGCGATGAAGAGCACGCCGATCGCCGGGAAGCGGTCGCCGTACAGATTGTTGGTGGCCATCAGATTGACCCAGGCCCACCAGAGCGGGATGAACAGCAGCAGAACCTGGGCGACGGTCGGCACGTTCGGGCTCGTCTCGATGCGCTCGGCGGCGATCGCGACCACCACGACGAACACGAGGTCGAAGAGCAGCTCGTACCAGTCGGCTGCCCTCCGAACCTCGCTCGGCCGCATCGCCGCTGGTTCGTTCCGCGGCGTCGCAGGCCGCTCCGCCGCCATCACCGGACCTCCGCCATGCGGATCATCCCCACACGCTAACCCGACAGGCACCCGCCGACAGGCACTCGCCGCCAAGCCCGACGAACTGCTCCCTTCGGCATCCGGATGCCCCTGACGCCCGTTGGCACAGCTGTCTCCCAGCTAGCATCCACCATTCATAGGAACTACATGGAGCAGGCAAAGAGCTTTTCCGACCGGCGGAGGTGCACTGGATGCATCGAATCGACCTGAACGGAACGAAGATCATGCGCAATCACACGAGCAAGCGACGTACGGCGGGCTGGATCACGGCTGCGGTGGCGGCATCCGTCGCCTTCGGGCTGGCCGGTGTGGCGGCCAGCGCGGCCACAGTGGACGGCGTAGCGGCCGCGTTCTCCAAGACGGCGATCGCGCATAGCGGCGAGCGCGTCGGGTACGGGTGGTCGTATGGCAGCAGCCAGGGATCAGGCGGCCAGGGTGCGGGCGGCCAGGGATCAGGCGGATCGAGCTCGAGTGGCGCCGCTCAGGCCGCTTCCGCAGGCGAGCAGAAGGGCGTCGTCGTGATCGACACCAGCCTCGCGTACCAGGGCGCCGAAGCCGCCGGCACGGGGATCGTGCTCACCAGCTCGGGCGAGATCCTCACGAACAACCACGTCGTCGACGGCTCCACGAGCATCAGCGTCACTGTGCCGGCGACCGGGGCGACCTACCGGGCGAATGTCGTGGGCACGGATGCGAAGGACGACGTCGCTGTGCTGAAATTGAGCGGTGCATCCGGGCTGGCCACGGCCGCAATCGACAATGATGGCGTCACGGTCGGCGAGAACGTGACGGCCGTCGGAAACGCCGGCGGCACCGGTTCGCTCGTCGCCGCCGGCGGGTCGGTGACCGGAACCGGAAAATCGATCACCACCCAGGCAGAGGGCGTGGTCGCCTCGGAGTCCCTGACCGGTCTCATCGAGACCAATGCCGACATTCAGGCCGGCGACTCCGGCGGACCGCTCTACGACTCCCAGGGCGAGGTCGTCGGCATCGACACCGCGGCATCAGCGAGCCAGAACGTGTCGGACGGCTACGCGATTCCGATCGAGACCGCGCTCGGCATCGCGCACCAGATCGACTCCGGCAGGGCAAGCTCCACGGTCACGATCGGACTCCCGGCGTTCCTCGGAGTCGAGGTGGCATCGAATGCCGCCTCGTCCGGATACTCCGGCACGGGCCTCGGCGGTTCGGGACTCGGTGGGTCGGGCCTCGGCGGTTCGGGACTCGGTGGATCGGGCCTCGGGTACGGCAACGCCTACGGCAACAGCCAGACCGTGACGCAGGGCGCTGCCGTGGGCGGAGTCATCGCCGGCACTCCGGCGGCATCCGCCGGGCTCGCCGCGGGCGACACCATCACCGCGGTCGACGGCACAGCGATCGCCTCGTCGAGCGACCTCACCGCGGCGCTCGCGCAGCACAAGCCGGGCGACTCCGTGACGATCACCTGGGCCGACGGTGCAGGCGCCTCGCACTCCGCGAGTGTGACGCTCACGTCGGGTCCCGCCGCGTGAGTTCAGTCGACGGTTCCCCGCGGTGAAACCCCTTCCGCGGTGGTTCGGGCAGACGCGCACCGCTCGCGCGCGGCATGTCTGCCCGAACCGCCGCGGTTCGTAGAGACTCGGCCCGGGTGGCCGGGTGGCCGGGTGGCCGGGTGGGCCGCTGGGTGGGCCAGGTGGCCCGGGTGGCCCGCCGTGCCTCAGGTCTGGCAGCGCGGGCAGTACCAGGTCTCCCGCAGCTCGAGGGTGCTCCGGCCCAGCGGCATGCGCTCGATCGGGGAGCCGCAGCGACGGCACGGCATCCCCTCGCGGCGGTGCACGTACGAGGTGCGACCGCGACGCGTCTCACCGGTCGTCGAGCGGATCGGGCGGTCAGCATTCGCCACGACCATGCGATGAGCGAGCGCGACGGTCTTCGAGAGGTCGACGTCGCGCACCGGGCGAGTAGGCAGCATCCCGCGCACGAAGCAGAGCTCGTTCACATACTCGTTGCCGAGTCCGGCGAGATTGCGCTGGTCGAGCAGCGCGACTGCGATCGGAGCATCCGGATGCCCCGACAACCGTCGCACCGCCTCCCGTTCATCCCAGTCCGCGCCGAGCAGATCGGGGCCGAGGTGACCGACGGCATCGGGTTCGCGTGCGGTCGGCAGCACCTCCAGCAGGCCCAGCTCGAAGCCGACGGCCTGAGCGGTCGCCGTTGCGAGCACCGCACGTGCCTTGAATGCGGGGCGACGCCACGGCTCTCCTGGCGCATACACGCGCCACTCGCCCTCCGTCTTGAGGTGGCTGTGGATGGTCTGCGGCCCGACCCGCATGAGCAGGTGCTTGCCGCGGCTCACGACGTCGTGCACGAGCTGCCCGGTCAGGTCGACAGTGGCGAAGGCAGGAACCCGCAGGTCGCAGCGGATGAGCACCGAGCCCGCCAGCGCCTCGTTCAGCAGGCGAGCCTGGCGGTAGACGCTGTCCCCTTCAGGCATCGGCGTGGCTCCACAGCGGTGCGTCTGCGCCACTTCTTCGTGACTGCGCCAGGCATTGCGGCGCAGTCGCGCCGAAGTGGCGCAACTGACCGGATCCAGCGGCTCTCACGACCGCAGCCTCAGCCCGCGCGGGGTCGGTGCGAAGCCGGCCGCGATGAGCGCCTCGCCGAACGGGGTCCCCAGCACGAACTCGCCGCCCACGGTCTCGATCGTGAGCGTCGAGATGCGGCCGCGATGGATGGCATCCGCCAGCGCCCGCGTCGCCGGCAGCATCACCTGCTCGTCGTGGTCGAACAGCAGTGTCGTCTTGCCGCCGCGTTCCACGTAGAGCACAAGGGCGCCGTCGACGAGCACGACGATGCCGCCGGCCTTGCGCCCTGGTCGGTGGCCGGTCGCCGATACGACGCCACCCGCTGTGGATGCCTGCGGCCACGGCAGTGCCCCGCCATACGGATTCGCCG
Source organism: Humibacter antri (assembly GCF_054777235.1). Lineage (NCBI taxonomy): Bacteria > Bacillati > Actinomycetota > Actinomycetes > Micrococcales > Microbacteriaceae > Humibacter > Humibacter antri. The sequence goes on from NZ_BAAHAW010000019.1 coordinate 37,364, forward strand.
GGTCGGTCGCCGCGAGCGCGACCGCGTTGCGCGGCGGCTCGAGCGTGGAGTCCAGCGTGAATGTGCGCAGCCTGTCCACGGTCGCGCTTGTGGAGAACTGGGCGGCGCCGAGCGTCTCGACGAAGTATCCGCGACGGGCGCGGCCGGACTCCTCGAACCCGCTGAGCACCCGGTAGGCGAGCGCGAAGCCGCCCGGCTGGTTCTCGGCCATCACACTGCCCCGTGTGACGACACCGTACCGATCGAGCAGCGTCTCGGCGGCGGCCTTCGCGCGCAGCGTGGCATCCGTCTCCGTGTCCGACAGGGTCAATGGCAGGATCGACCAGCGCCCGGCCGTGGTCGGCGGCCCGGATCGCGCGGATGCCGCTCGAAGCCCCTCCGCCATCGTCGGCCTCCCGTAAGCGCGGGGCATTCGCACCCGAGCGCGCGGCGTCGACCGCTGCGGCTTGTGCGCGCCTCGGCCACCGGTGAGCGCGCGCAACGGGGCGAACGTGTCGTTCGTGACGAGACCTGCCCAGACGAGGTCCCAGAGCGCCGTGGCGAGGGCGGTGTCATCGAGCGAGCCCACAGCGTCTGAGAGTTGCCGGAAGAAGAACGCACCCCCTGCGCCGAGCGCCGCGAGCACCTCGCGCTGCAGCTCGTCGGTGGCGTGCTCGGGCGGCGTCGTCATCGTCAGCGGTGCACTGTCGGTCAGGTGCAGGCTCACCCAGCCGTCATTGCCGGGCAACGAGCCGCTCCCGCTCCACAGCACCTCGCCGCTCGCCGTCAGCTCGTCGAGCATCGCGGGCTGGTAGTCCGCTACGCGTGAGGGCAGGATGAGGCTCTCCCAAGCCGAGGCGGGAATACGAGTGCCGGCGAGCTGCTCGACGACGGATGCCACGGCATCCACTCCCCGGAGCGCGCCACCGACGTGCTGCCAGTCGGGCAGGAACCGGGCGAAGGTCTTCGGATCGACGGGCTCCACCTCGTGCCGCAGAGCTGCGAGCGAAAGCCGGCGGATGCGCCGCAGCACTTCCGCGTCGCACCATTCGGTGCCGCTTGCATCGGGTCGGAACTCGCCCTCGGTGATGCGGCGGCCTTGCGCGAGTCGGCGGAGTGTGTCGTGCGCCACGGCGTTGCCCAATCCGAAGCGGGATGCCGCGTCGCCGACCGTGAACGGGCCGTGAGTGCGGGCGTAGCGGCCGAGCAGGTCGCCGAGCGGGTCGGCCACCGGCTCGATGAACGCCGCGGGCACACCGATCGGGAGTGGAACGCCGAGCGCGTCGCGCAGCCGCGCGGCGTCTTCGATCGCGGCGTAGTGCTCGGCGCCCGCGATCGTGATCCGTAGCGCCCGCTTCGCGGCGACGAGCTCGTCGAGCGCCGCGAGCCCGGCTGCCGCCGTGGGTCGCCCATCGACAGGCTCGGGAACAGAAGGCGGCGCGGCGGCCGTGTCGACCCCAGGTCCGACCGTTGCGGCGGGTGGGTTTCGATACGCGGCGCCTTCGGCGTCGCTACTCAACCGGCGGGAGGGGGTGGCGTCTTCGGCGTCGCTACTGAGGCGGCGGGAGGGGCTGGGGCCTTCGGCGTCGCTACTCAACCGGCGGGAGGTGGGAGCGTCACCGTCGGCGGTGGTACGGGACGGCGACCATCGCTGCGCCAACTCGTCGGCGGTGAGCGGGCCGAGCAGGCGCAGCAGGTCTGCGGAGCCCTCGAGGCCGAACATCCTGCGCTCCGGCGTCAACCGCTGTATCTCGCGTTCCACGCGTTCGATCACCGCCGGATCGAGAAGCTCCCGCAGCTCCGCGCGACCCAGCAACTCCGAGAGCAGCGAGGCATCCACCGCCAGTGCCGCGGCCCGGCGTTCGGCCAGCGGCGAATCGCCCTCGTACATGAACGCTGCGACGTATCCGAACATGAGGGAGCGCGCGAACGGGGATGCCTCCTCGGTGCCGACCTCGACGATGCGGATGTCTCGCGCGGCGATCCGGGTCGCTATCCGCCGCAACGACGGCAGGTCGTACACGTCCTGCAGGCACTCGCGCATCGTCTCGAGGATGATCGGGAACCGCGGATGCCTGCGCGCGACATCCAGAAGCTGCGCCGCCTTCTGCCGCTGCTGCCACAACGGCGAACGCTTGCCCGGGTTGTACTTGGGCAGCAGCAGGGCACGCGCTGCGCACTCGCGGAATCGTGAGGCGAACAAAGCGGAAGCGCCGACCTCGTCGGTGACGATCTGCTCGAGCTCGTCCGCCTCGAAGACGAAGAGGTCGGCGCCGGGCGGATCGGACTCCGCATCGGGGATGCGCACCACGACGCCGTCGTCGCTGGCGATGCACGACCCGTCCACGCCGAGCCGCTCCCGTATGCGGGCCGCCACAGCGAGCGCCCAGGGTGCATGCACTTGCATGCCGTATGGGGAATGCAACACGATGCGCCAGTCCCCGAGCTCATCCCTGAATCGCTCGGCGACCAGCGTGCGGTCGGTCGGCAGGTGCCCGGTCGCCTTCCGCTGTTCGTCGAGATACGTCAGGAGGTTGCCGGTGGCCAGAGCGTCGAGTCCGGCGTCGGTGGCGCGGGCGCGGGCATCCGATTCGGTCGCCGACGAAACCTCCCGCACGAACGCACCGACCGCCTCGCCGAGCTCGGCAGGGCGGCCGATGCCATCGCCTTTCCAGAACGGCAGACGCCCCGGCTCGCCGAATGCCGGGCTGACGAGCACGCGGTCGTGCGTGATCTCCTGGATGCGCCAACTCGTCGCCCCGAGCGCGAACACGTCGCCGACGCGCGACTCGTAGACCATCTCCTCGTCGAGCTCGCCGACCCGCCTGCCGCCCTTGGCCGGGTTCGTCTCGTCGTCGCTGCCGACCATGTAGACGCCGAACAGGCCGCGATCGGGAATGGTGCCGCCACTGGTGACCGCCAGTCGCTGCGCCCCGGGACGGGCGCTGAGCATGCCGCGGTCCCGGTCCCACACCACCCTCGGCCGAAGCTCGGCGAACTCGTCACTCGGGTAACGTCCGGCGATGAGGTCGAGCGTGGCGTCGAACGCGCCGCGCGGCAGGGTCGCGAAGGGAGCGCTGCGGCGTACGGTGTCGAACCATCCGTCGACGTCGACCGGGTCGAGCGCGGTCGCCGCGATCGTCTGCTGCGCGAGGATGTCGAGCGGATTCGCCGGCACCCGCAGCTCTTCGATGAGCCCGGCGACCATCCGCTCGCTGGCGACGGCGGTGTTGATGAGGTCGGAACGGTGCTTGGGGAACATCACACCCTTCGACACCTCGCCGACCTGATGCCCGGCCCGGCCGACCCTTTGCAGACCACTGGCAACCGACGGTGGCGCCTCGACCTGCACGACCAGATCGACCTCGCCCATATCGATTCCGAGTTCCAGGCTGCTCGTTGCGACCACGCAGCGCAGGCGGCCGCTCTTCAGGTCGTCTTCGATGACGGCGCGCTGCTCCTTGCTCACCGAACCGTGGTGGGCGCGAGCCAATATGCCGGAGTCGGAATGCGCCTCTTCGGTGCCGGTCGTCCACTCGCGCGGCTGGCGCCGTTGTTCCACGACGGTGCTCACGGACCACGGGTCGGCGGATGCCGCGGCTCGGCTGGCCTTGGTCTGCCCGGAGCCGCCCATGAGCTCAGCGGGAACGCGCCGGGAAGGCGCGCCGGAACTGCTGGTTGAGCCTGTCGAAACCAGCCCGTTCGGAGAACTTTCCGCTAGGCTGGTTTCGCTCCCGAGCCGCACGGCCGTCCCGTCGCTTCGCGACGCGCCGGAACCGGCGGCTGGGGGCCCAGGCTCGACCAGCGGTGTGGTGGCGTCATCGAGACGCTCTTGATAGATCTCGTTCATCCGCGCCGTGAGCCGTTCGGCCAGTCGGCGGGAGTTCGCGAACACGATCGACGACCGATGCTCGAGCACGCGGTCCACGATCGCCTGCTCGACGTGTGGCCAGATCGATCCGGAGTCCTCCCGGCGAAGCGTAGCTTCGTCGGCGCTGGCGTCGCGGCGGCGCCCCACTGGGGCGCCGCTTTCAGCTCCTGCGCGCATGTCTTCCACGGGTACGACGACGGTGAGGTCGAACCGCTTCTGCGACGGCGGAGCGACGATCGTGACCGGATTGCGTCCGCCGAGGAACCGCGCCACCTCCTCCGGCGGGCGCACCGTCGCGGAGAGCCCGACGCGCTGCGCCGGTCTCGCGAGCATGGCATCCAGCCGCTCCAGCGACACCGCGAGGTGTGCGCCCCGCTTCGTCGCGGCCACCGCGTGCACCTCGTCGACGATGACCGTCTGCACGTCGGCGAGCGTCTGGCGCGCCCGCGAGGTGAGCATGAGGAACAGGGACTCGGGCGTGGTGATCAGGATGTCCGGCGGCTTCGTCAGCAGCGCCCGCCTGTCGTTCGCGGGCGTGTCACCGCTGCGCACACCGACCGTGACGTTCGGCGGTTGCGCACCGAGCCGCTTCGCCGTCTGAGTGATTCCCACGAGCGGGGAGCGCAGGTTGCGCTCCACATCGACGCCGAGCGCTTTCAGCGGGGAGATGTAGAGCACTCGCGTTGCACGCTTCATGTCCGGCTTCTCGTCGGCATCGCTGTGCATGAGGCGGTCGATCGCCCACAGGAACGACGCGAGCGTCTTGCCCGAACCGGTCGGAGCGATCACCAGGGTGTGTTCACCCCGGGAGATGGCGTCCCACGCACCGACCTGGGCAGCGGTGGGCGCGTCGAACGCCCCCTCGAACCACGCTCGCGTGGCGGGAGAGAAGCGTTCGAGCACGTCGCTCATCGCTCCATCCCAGCACGAACCACCGACAAGCGCTCGCCGCTGTCAGGGGCAGGCGTTACGGTCGCGGCATGCATACCTTTCTCATTCCTGGACTCTGGCTCGACGGCTCATCGTGGGATGCCGTCACTCCCGCCATCGAGGGGGCCGGGCACCGTACGCATCCGCTGACCATGCCCGGATTGGAGTCGGACGACGCCGACCGCAACGGGATCACCCTCGACTCGCACATCGACCACGTCGTGCATCTCATCGACGAGGTGCCGGGCGAAGAGAAGGTCGCTCTGGTGGCGCACAGCGGCGGCGCGCTCGTGGCGTTCGGCGCCATCGATCGGCGGCCGGAACGCGTCGACCGCGTCGTCTACGTCGACAGCTGGCCCGGCGGAGAAGGGTCCATCGTCAACGACGAGGTTCCGCACGATGACGTGGACATGCCGTTCCCCGGCTGGGACGCCTTCGAGGAGGGCGACGTGCGCGACATCACACCCGAGCTGGGGGAGGAGATCGCCGCGCACACGCATCCATCGCCATCGCATGCCGCGACCGATGCGTTGCACTTGACCGATGAGCGGCGACTGGATGTGCCCGCGACCATCGTGATCACCACGATGACGGCGGAAGACATGAACGAGCTCGTCGACCGCGGCGTCGCCTGGCTGGGCGACACCCCGCGGCTGTCGTCGCTGCATATCGCCGGTCTTCCCACCGGCCACTGGCCGCAGTTCACCAAGCCGAACGAGTTGAGCGAGCTGATCGTCGACGCGCTGGGGGAGTGAGACCCGAGGCCAGTGAGTTCCGGGGCCCGTGCGACCCGGGTCCAGTGAGACCCGCGGCGTGCGATATCACGCGGTGTCGCTCAGGCCGACCGTGCGGTGTGCGCGGCTCCGAGAAACTCGGCGAGCGCGTCGCGCCCCCGATCGGTGACCCGGATGCTCCGCGGAACCCGTCCGCGCTCGATCCAGCCGGCTTCGAAGAATCTCGTGGCGATGGCAGTGCCAAGCGGACCGGAAAGGTGGTGTGCCTGCTCCGTCCAGTCGACGCAGTACCGCAGTGGGATCGTCGTGGTCAACGCAGCATGAGGGACGCCCCACCCGGTCAGGGTCGACACCCCCGACGGGGTCAGGCGGTAGCGATCGCTGCGTCCCGGTGCGGAAAGCTGGTCCATCGGATCGTCGGGGTGGTGCACACCGTCGCCGCCCACGACGCATCCACTGTCGATGAGGTGCCGGAACAGGTCGACGCCGAATCGCCCGGCGAGGTGGTGGTAGCAGGTGCGCGCCGTTCGGAGGGCTTCGGTGCGAGTGTGCTCGCGAAGCGACGTGATGGGCGTCTTCGGTGCTATGCGGGCGAGTGCTTCGAGCACGCCTTCGACATCGCCGTTGGCGAGCCGGTAGTACCGGTGCCGGCCTTGGGGAACCACGACGACGAGTCCGAGGTCGAGCAGCAGCGCGAGGTGTGCGCTCACGGTGGATGCCGCGACGCCGGCCTCCTCCGCCAGCCGTCCGGCAGGCAGCGCCCTCCCGTCGGCCAGCGCCATCAGCACCCGTACGCGGCGCGGGTCGGCGAAGGCGGATGCCGCCCTGGCGAGATCCGGTGTGGCTGACATAGTCGTCAGGCTACGTCGTAATCGTTTCGACGCATCCCGAAACGTTCCTCGACCAGCATCGATGATCATGACTCCTGATCGAACCGGCCCGCTCTCGATCGCCGGCCCGCTCCCGACAGCCGGCCGGGTTCTCACGGCCGCGCTGTGCGGCGGCTACTTCCTCGTGCTGCTCGACGTGACCGTCGTCAACGTGGCGCTGCCGAGCATCGGCGCCGGGCTCGGTGTGCACTCGCAGGGTCTCGTCTGGGTGGTGGATGCCTACACCGTGCCACTCGCGGCCCTCCTGCTGGCGTCGGGCGCGATCGGGGACCGGATCGGTCATCGCAGCATCGTGATCGCCGGATTCCTCGGCTTCGGCCTGGCCTCGGTGGTCTGCGCGATCGCACCGTCGTGGCCGCTGCTCATCACCGGACGCGCGCTGCAGGGGGTGTGTGCGGCTCTCGTGCTGCCCGGCACGCTCGCCCTCCTGGTCGACCGAGCGAGTGGCGGATCCGCGCGCTCGCGGGTGGTCGGGATGTGGGCGGCCATCGGGGGCGCTGCGCTGCCGGCCGGGCCACTCATCGGCGGCCTCCTCGTCGCCGCGGCAGGCTGGCGTGCCGTGTTCTGGCTGAACGTGCCGGTCGTGGCCGTCGCGCTCATCCCTGTCATGGCATCCCGCCGCTCCACGAGGTCGGGGCAGCGCGCGACCGGGCACATCGACTGGCTCGGCGCGATTGCGCTGACCGTCATGTTCGCGGCGTTGGTCACCGCCGTCGTTCAGCTGGCGGCCCCTCTGCTCGCCGGCGCCGCAGCGGCGATCGTCGTGGTCGCCGCGTCGGCATTGTGGTGGGTGGAGCGCGGTGCGAGGCATCCGTTGCTGCGCGTGCCGAAAGCGGCGCGTCGTCCACTCCTCGCCGCGTGCGGCGTCGCGGGCCTGATGAACTTCAGCGCGCTCGGCGCATTGTTCGTGCTCACCCAGATCCTGCAAGACGTGCGCCGGCTCACGCCGTTGGCTGCTGGGCTCCTTCTGCTGCCCGGTATGCTGCCGCTTCCGGTGCTCGGCGCACCGTCGGGCCGGCTCGTCGCGCGGATCGGTCACTGGCGAACCGCTGCGATCGGTCTGGCCGTGGCCGCACTCGGATTCGCGGGGCTGGCCGCGAGCATCGAGATCACGGAGCCATGGTGGATGGCGGCGCTCGCCGTGTCGCTCGTGATCTGGGGAGCCGGAATCGGCATCCTCACGCCTGCCGTCGTCGCCGGAGCACTTGCGGCGTTGCCGGATGCCTTGGGCGCGGCATCCGGCGTCGGCAACACGGCGAGGCAGGTCGGCGGTGCGATCGGCGTGGCTGTCTTCGGAGTGCTCGCGGGCGATGCATCCGCCGCTGCATTCGCGCCGCGCGTGAGCTTCGTGTTCGCGGGGGCGGCCGTCGTCTTCGCGGCGGTCGCAGCCATGTGCGCCATGGTGCCAGGCGGACGTCGACGAGTCGGTCACGGTGGAGAGACGGAGCTGGTGGAATAAAACGGAGTTGAATGCTCTAAACTCATCGAGAGTTCAATGAACGGGAGGATCCGGTGAACGCTCCAGCAGCTGCCGAGCGCAGTGTCACGATCGCGAACAACGCGGAATCGGTCTTCGATCTGCTGCGGTTGCGTCCGGATGCGGTCGCGAGCAGGCGCATCCTGAAGGTGCCCGGGTTCAGTGTCGTACGGCTCGCACTCGACGCCGGGCAGACGATGTCCGAGCACGAGGCGGCGGTCTCCATTCTCATCCAGGTGCTCGCCGGCGCGGTCGACATCGAAGTCGACGGCGCGACCGAACGGTTCGAGCCCGGCGGCATCGTATACGTCGCTGCGCACGTGCGGCACGCCCTCCACGCGGTGGAGAGCGCGCACGTGCTCCTGACTCTCGCCGACGCCGCAACGCGGGCGCCCTCCGACAGGGCAGGCGTCGGTGAGACCAATGTGGGCGGAGCGGATGCCGCCGCCGAGTCCGTTCAGAACGGCGACGGGGCGGACAGAGCGCACGCCCCGTCGCCCGAGCACCGTCCCCTGCTGGAGGCCGCGGTGTGCGAGTGCGGCGTCGTGGAGGGTGCAGCGTTCCCGGAGCTCGACGTGCGCGAGGTGCCGCACAGCATCCGGCACGCCACTGTCTTCGGCGCGCTCGATTCGCTCGTTCGCGGCGATGGGCTCGTGCTCGTCGCGCCGCACGACCCGTTGCCGTTGTTGGCGCAGATCCGCGAGCGCACCGGCGAGAGATTCGCGGTCAGTTATCTGGAGCGCGGCCCCGAGTGGCGCCTGCAGTTCGTTCACGTGGATGGCGGTGTTCCGCTGGGCGCCGTCACTCGGTGAGCAACGGCACGAATGGCCGCTACGCGCTGACCTTCTTTCTCGTCGGTTCCGCTTTCGTCGTACTCGGCGGGCTGGTCTCCGCGGCGACCATGCCGCTGCGGCTCGCCAGCGGGCCCTGGCTCGCCGCCTACCTGGTGCTGGTGTGCGGGGTGGCGCAGTGCCTGTTCGGGATCATGCGGCGGTACGTGGCGCCTTCGCCGTTGACGGCCACCGGCTTCGCTGTGGAACTCGCCTGCTGGAATGCCGGGAACACCGCGGTCGTCGTCGGCGACCTCGCGAGCATCCCGTTCGTCGTCGGCGTCGGCGGCGCACTGCTGGTCGTGGTTCTCGTGCTTCAACTCGTGCACCTCCGGCACGTCGTCGCCGGCTTGCGCTGGGCGGCGTGGCTGTACGGCATCGTGGTCGTCGTGCTGCTGGTGAGCATCCCGATCGGCATTCTGCTGGCGGCGCTGCAGAGATAGGCGCGCCGCAGCGGATGCTCCGGTCACGGGGGTCGTAGCCTCACCGAACCTGGGTGAGAAGTGGGTGGTCTCGATCCGGACTTCGGCGATCGAAATACCGTGGGAGGACAGCGACAGGTCGCCAGGCGTGCCAGGGGGCGTGCGTAGGGTTTCCGGCCGATCGCGCCGACAGATTTCACGCGATCCGAGGGGGATGAATGCAGCCGCCGCTGGCCGGGGTGTCTCGGCGCAATCTCGTCACGGAATTGACCGCCGGCGTGACGTTGTTGGCGATCGCGATTCCGTTGAACATCGGGTACGCGCAGATCGCGGGGTTGCCGGCGACGGCCGGCTTGTACGCGTTGATCGTGCCGACGGTGGTGTACGCGCTGGTGGTGTCGTCGCGGCAGCTGGTCGCCTCGCCCGATGCCGCTGCTGCCGCTCTGGTGGCCTCCTCGATCGGTGGGTTGGCGGCGGCGGGCAGTGCGAATTACGCGACCTTGGCGTTGGCGCAGGCGATCATCTGCGGTGTGATGTTCATTCTGCTGTCGGTCTTCAAGCTGGGGTTTCTGGCGAACTTCCTGTCGAAGCCGATCCTGGTCGGGTTCGTGGGCGGGCTCGCGTTGGACATCATGGTCAGCCAGATCGCGAAGATGCTCGGAGTGAAGATCAACTCCGGCGGCGAGTTCACCGAGAAGGTCGGTGACCTGTTCGCGAATATCGGCACAGTGAACGGCTGGTCGTTGCTGATTGCGGCGTGTTCGGTGGCGGTGCTTCTTCTGGGTGCCCGGCTTCTGCGTGTGGTGCCGTGGGCGTTGGTCGTGCTGGTGATCACGACGGTGGTCGTGGTTCTCACTCACCTGGACAAGGCAGGAGTGAGCGTTCTGGGCAAGGTTCCCAGCGGTCCGCCGACTCTGACATGGCCGGTCATCGCCTGGTCGCAATGGTTGGCGCTGATTCCGTCGGCGATCGCGTTGACGCTGGTGACGACGGCGGAGGGCCTGTTGGTGTCGCGGTCGTATTCGGAGAAGCACGGTTACCCGTTCCGGGCGAACCGCGATCTGCTCGCGTTCGGTTTGGGGAGCATCGCTGCCGGTGCGCAGGGCAGCTTCGTTCTGGGCTCCTCGACCTCGCGCACGGCAGCGATGGATCAGGCCGGATCACGCACCCAGCTGCCCTCCATCGTTCTCGCCGTCGGAACCCTGCTCCTTCTGCTGTTCGGCACAGCGTTGCTGGCGGACATCCCCTCTCCCGCGATCGGCGCGATTGTCGGGGTCGCGATCATTCCGCTTCTGGGCATCCGCGATTTCATCGACATGTGGCGCAAGGACCGGTTCGAGTTCGTCATCGGCGCCGTCTGCTTTCTGGTGACGCTGTTCATCGGGTCGATCCCGGGAATCGTGGTCGCATTCGTGCTCGCGTTGATCAACCTCGCCAAACGGGCCGCGAACCCGGCAATCGACGTGCTGGAGGCATCCGGCGATCCGGGCGAGTCCCTCCTGGAGGATGCACCGGAGGGCTCCACCACGGCTGACGGCGTGATCGTGGTGCGGCTTGCCGCGCCGTTGTTCTTCGCCAACGGTTCCGTGTTCTCCACCGCGGTGAAGCAGGCGGTCACCTCAGCGGGGAAGGATGATGTGCATCACGTCGTGGTCGACATGGAGGCTGTCACAGACGTGGACCTCACCGGTGCCGAGGCGTTCGAATCGTTGCTGCACTGGTTGGAAGACCAGCACATCGACCTCGGCTTCAGCCGGGTACGACCCCCAGCCCTGCGTCGGCTGAAGAAGCTCGGGCTGCTGACCGGCCAGAGCGTGTATGCCACCAACAGGGCAGCCATCGCCGCACTCACCCGGACGAGGTGAAGGCTGCTCCGAGCACTGCGTCTTCGAGCACTGTTCCGCCGAGCGCTGTTCCCCCGAGCGATGAGGAAGAGGGATAGTCCATGGGCGCAGTGACAGGTGCGATCCTCCCGCTCGCTCTTGGCGTGGCGATCAGTCCGATCCCGATCATCGCGGCCATCCTGATGCTGCTGTCGCCTCGGGCGCGGGTGACCGGGGTCGGATTCCTGCTGGGGTGGCTGATCGGCATCGTCGTGGCGGTCACCGTGTTCACGCTGCTGTCGGCCTTTCTGCCGAAAAAGGATCCGGATGCGTCCACACCGATTCAGGGCCTGATCCAGCTGGTCCTCGGTGTTTTGCTCCTGCTCCTGGCCGTAGGCCAGTGGCGGAAGCGGCCGAAGCCAGGGCAGGATCCGGCGCTGCCGAAGTGGATGCAGGCCATCGACAAGATCACCTTCCCCGTCGCTTTCGGGCTCGGGTTCCTGCTGTCGGCCCTGAATCCGAAGAACCTCATCATGACGGCCAGCGCCGGGGTCGACATCGGTTCCGCCGGTCTCAGCACGGGCCTGATCATCGTGGTCATCGTCATCTTCACGATCATCGCCATCTCCACCGTCGGTGGTCCCGTGATCGCGTACCTGTTCGCGGCACAGAGACTTCGGGGCCCGTTGGATGCGTTACGCGGCTGGCTGGCGAAGGAGAACGCGGTCATCATGGCGGTGCTCCTGCTCGTGATCGGGATCGCGATGATCGGCAAAGGCATCGGCAGCTTCTAAGCGGCCGCATCGAAAGGAGCCATCATGGCAAAGTTCACGCTAGGTCCCGTCGAGTTGTACCTGATCGCGCTCCGCGGGGACCAGCTCTCACCCGGGGCCGTCACAACTCTCACCGATCTCGTCGCCAACGGCACCGTCTGTCTGCTGGACATGGTCATCATCGCGAAGTCGGTGAACGGCGACATCTCCGTCACGGAGGTTGAAGGTCGGCAGGACGCATACGGGCTGACCGGTGTGGAGTTCGCCGCCACCGGCATCGCCGGCGACGAGGACGTCGCCGAACTCGCCCAAGCGATCCCCGCAGGCGGCGCGGCGGCCCTCGTCGCCGTCGAATTGGTGTGGGCCAAGCACCTGGCCGAACAGATCGTGGTCAGCGGGTCGGAGGTGCTCGCTGTGGAGCGCATTCCCGCCCCCGTCGTCAACGCCTTCGTCGATGTCGTCACCGGAGCCCCGGAACAGCCGGGCGCAGCACGAGGAGAGAACTGATGCCTTTCATCGGTAGATTCGGCCGCCCCGGACTGATCGGGCTGGCCGCCCGTACCGCCGTCGTCGCAGGCACGGCCACCGCTGTCACGGGCGGGATCATGCGCCACCAGCAGCGGAAAGCGCAGTCGCAATACGAACAAGACCAGTACGAGGCCGCGCAGCAGCAAGCCCGAATGGATGCCGCGACGCAGACCGAGGTGACCCGCGGCGCGGCGCCCGCGCCCGTCCAGTCGGCCGGCGCCGGCGCGGACATGGTCGCCGAACTGCAGAAGCTCGCTGCGTTGCGAGAGCAGGGCGCGCTTTCAGAAGCCGAGTTCGAGACGGCGAAGGCGAAGCTCCTGGCCTGATCGCAGGGCGGCGATACGGATCGAGGGAGACACTGTGGGTCAGCTGATACTCGACCTGATCCCTGTCGCGCTGGGCGTTGTGCTCAGCCCGCTGGCGATCATGGCGCTGGTCGCCGTGCTCCTCTCCCGCCTTGCCCGGGTGAACGGCATCGCCTACCTGATCGGGTGGGTCGTCGGCCTCGGCGGCCTGCTCGCCCTGTTCCTGTGGCTGTTCGGCCTCTTCAGAGTGCACTCCCTCGGGGGTCTGCCGCTCTGGGTCTCCGTCGTCAGGATCGCCCTCGGGGTCTTCCTGATCTCCGCCGCAGTCTGGGTCTACCGGCGCGGCAAGACGCACATCAAACGCATGGCCGAAGCCAACACCCCGCTCGATGTCGTCGCCGCGGCACCCCAGCTGCCGGGATGGTTGCAGACCGTTTCCACGTTCCGACCAGGGCGCACGTTCTTCCTCGGCGTCGGCCTCTTCGTGCTCAACCCGGTCGACGCATCCTGCGCCATCATCGCCGCCCTGGACATCACCCTCGCCGCCGTCACCGACACGGCCGCGATCTGGACAGCCATCGCGTTCGGAGTCGTAGGCACGCTGCCCATCGCCGTCCCTGTCCTGTTCGTCGTCATTCGGGGAAGCAGAGCCCAACCACTGCTCGACGCTGCGCGCACCTGGATCGCCGGCAACACGCACTTGCTCAACGCAGCGCTTCTCCTCGTCATCGGCGCACTGCAACTGCAGAAGGGCATCTCAGGATTGCTCAGCTAGCGGGACATCCGACGAGCTCTGCGGGATCGCTTCTTTGCCGGCACCGGCTCGGGCGGTCCTGGCTAGATTGCAGGAGTGCCTCTCGACGCGGATGCCCTGCTCGCCGCCCCCCGAGGCCGACGTCTGTGCCTCGAGGCCGCGTCGGCGTGCGCGGGCTTTCCCACGGAGTTGAGCACCGCGCTGTTCTGGGCGGACTACTGGGCTCACGAGTCGAATGCCGTGCTCATTTCCACTGGCGGCAGCGAGGCTGTTCCTGCACCACCACCAGGCGCCTCCGAGATCGCGGGACTGATGAACGCCGTGGATATCAGCGACGTTCGAGGCGTCGTTGCGCAGGCGCTCGAAGAGACGGTCGATCGCGCGTCGTATTGGCAGCATCCGGACGGCCACGACGAGGTGGCGGCCGGGCCGCAAGTGGGCCTGGCGCTGGAGCGGGTCGCTGTGCGCATCGTCGAGCTGCCCGAGACGCGGTGGTGGTCGTCGCCTGTGGCGCTCGAGGATCAATGGCAGGTGCTGTTCGAGGGCGCATCCGCGCCGGATCATCGCACCCCGGTTCATGATCGGCTCGCACGGTGGGTGGCCGCGACGCGCGAGGAGGAGCGACGAGCGCGGCATGATCGTCCGTCCGACGCCACAGCGAACTGGGGTGGCACGTGGTGGAGTCGACCCCCGAGCGATCTCGTCACGACCAGCCGAGCCCTTCCGGGATCGGGCCCGGTGCGGCTGACGCTCGTTGAGGATCGCCTGGGCTGGATGCACGCCACGGCGACACAGATGCGAACGCCGACGAGCCCACGGGTGTGCGAGATCGACGGACCGGATGCCTGGGTCGAGCTCTGCAGGCGGCATCCGCTCGACGTCACCGCCTCGCGCCGCCACGAGTGGTACCGCACGACCGGCCGTGACGGGAGGTGGGTCATCCCTGACTGGTCGGCGATCGGACGCGAGTACGACGGCGTCCACCTGAGCGTCGCCGGATACCTCACGACCGCGGGCCGCACGCTAATTGTCGAGGATGCGGCACCCAGCGATCCGTCCAGCAGCGCCGCGGCGACGCTGCTGGGAGGCTGGGACCCGGACGCCACCTACTGGTTCGTCGACCTGCCCGAAGTTGACGGCTCCTTCAACGAATGGCGGAAACGGGAAGACGGCGAATGGCAGCGATGGGCGGGCAGACCCCACACAGTCGAGCATGGTGAGACCAGCCGGTTGTGAGCCGTCGGGTCGGCGCGGGCACGATCATCCGTAAGATCGAGCCATGGAGGTGCGAACACCCGACCCCGACCCGGACGACCAGGTGCCGTCCGACGGGGCGCTGCCCGGAGTCGGACCAGGCTGGCTCAGCGACATCGAATTGGAGCAGGTGCGGCGACGGATGCCCATCCTCTACGTCGAGGCCGTTCCGGTTCGTGTCGACGGGCTCGGTCAGGTCACCGAGGTCGGGATGCTGCTGCGTGCGAACGCTGTCGGCGAGATCACCCGCACTCTCGTTTCGGGTCGGGTGATGTACGGCGAGACGCTGCGCGACGCGCTGTTCCGGCATCTCGAGAAGGATCTCGGCCCGATGGCGTTCCCCCAGCTGCCCGCGAGCCCGGTGCCGTTCATGGTGGCGGAGTATTTCCCGATCCCCGGCGTCTCCGCGTACGACGACGACCGTCAGCACGCTGTGTCTCTCGCCTATGTTGTGCCCGTCACCGGCACCACCGAGCCGCGGCAGGATGCCCTCGAGCTCACCTGGATGTCGCCGGCCGAGGCATCCTCTCCGCAGGTCGCCGCCGACCTGGAGGGCGGTCGCGGTGCGCTCGTGCGCGCGGCACTCGCCTCGGTCGGGATGCTGCCGTAAGCGTTGTGCTCAACTCGCGCTCGCCGCAGGGTCGGGGATGGCCGCAATGAGCCGCTCGGCGGTGTCGGGCGCGACGATCGAGCATCCCACCTCGTAGCCGGACTCCGCGAAGGCTGCACTGTCGGGCAGATACCCGGGGGCACCGTTCGCGTACCCCACGGTCAGTACGTGCGCGTCGGGGAACCTCGCCGTCACGCCGGCTCGGAGTGCACCGAGTGGTTCCCCGGGAAACGCCACCAGCCTGAGCGTGTCGCCGAACCCGATCACCTGCACCTCCAGTGTGATGTCGCCATCGGATGCCTCGCCCAACTCCATCGAGTTGAAGACCCGATTGCGTTCGCGTCGCAACCCGGTGATCCACTCCTCCATGGCGATCGCGGTCGGCGTGGCGTCTGGGCCGCGCACCACGGCTCCCCGACGCCGGATCGCATGAACGACGGTGGATGCCGCGGTGAGCGCCCCGGAATGGGTCGCGGCCTGACGCAGGGGGACCGGCACCACGGCGTCCAGGCTGAGGTTGATGACGCCTGCTTCGCGGCCGGTGGCCGTGATCTCGGCGATCCGGCCGACGATGGTGCCTGCAGCGCTCAGCCCCACCCGCTTCGCCTCCCGTGCGGAACTCTCCACACGGACCGGGTTCACGTCGCCTGCGAAGCCCTGCAGATACACGCAGACCCCACCGGTCGCATCCTCGACGAGCGAGCGCAGCGGGCCGATGAAGTCCGGGTCGTACTGGCGCCATGCGGGGTCGAGCACGACCGGATGGCACGCGAGATCGACGAGGGTGGCGACGATCGCGCCGTCCGTTGCCTGGAGCACCACGAGGTGCGCGTCGTGGTCGACGGGAGCGTCAGGGTCACGACGGCTTCGTCCGATTCCGAGGCCGCCGACGACGTCGGACAAGACCCTGACCGGGGCGAGGCGCGAGACGGCCTCCTCCACCACGCCGAATCCGGCATCCGCGAGCGCCTCGACAAGCTCCGGTCCCGATTCGAGGGTGATGTCGCGAGGCCCGCAGTGCGTGTGGGTGCCGGCGACGAGCACCCGGTGGGCGGGCATCCCGAGGCGCTCCTCGAGCAGCCCGCGGAGCCGCGACGTGAGTCCAGCACCTGCGTAGAGCAGATCGAACACCACAATGGCGACCCGCACGCCACCGGAGGCGAGCACGACGGCACGAACGCTCAGGCTCGAGTTCGGCGCAGCGGCGTTGCGGGCATCCGCGAGATATCCACCGAGCGGGAGACCAGCATCGAGGGGCAGGATCGCTGCCGCCGCACCCGCCTCGTAGCCGTTCTCGCTCATCGGTCACCGTCCTCGGCATGGTCTGCGACGACTGCCGCGACGTCGCGCACCATCCGCAGTTCGTGCGCCGGCTCGCCGCCGAAGGTGTCGACCTTGCTGGTGCCGTCGGTCGCGAAACCGTTGCGCCGGTAGAACGCCTGCGCCCGAGAGTTATCGGCAAGCACCCACAGATACGCGGCCGCATCGCCGAGCGCGGCATCCAGAAGCTGCTGACCTGCACCGGTTCCGTAGTGGTCGCGGAGCACGTAGATGCCGTTCAACTCGCGTGGCGCAGGGCCGTCGGCGTCGCGGCTCGTGCCGGCGGATGCCCATCCGATGATCCGCTCGCCGGTCGGCACCCGCACCTCGGCGACCCACACCTCGACGCCGGAGGCGAGGATGCCACGCCACCGTTCCGCCCGCGTCTGCACGCTCAGCCCATCGAGCAGGAACGCCGAGAACACGTGCCGGTACGATTCGCGCCACGACCGCACGTGCACGCGGGCGATGCCGAGCGCATCCTCCGTCGTCGCCTTGCGGATGCTCATGGGCGCCTGCTCTTCGGCCATACCAGGACGATAGTGCGGCGCGCGGGCCGCAGGTGCGGCATCCGACGTGCGCTCGTTCGGAGCTTCTGGGGAACACGCCGACGGCCCGGTGGCTCCGTACGGCGTGTCGCGCGAAATCTCCGTCTGAGCGCGCGGGCCAGGTGTCGTGCGGTGTCCTGCGGCATCCGGTCCCCGCGGTTATTCTGTGTTCGGCGCTGCGCGCCTCAACACTCACTCGCTCGATAGGAGAGCAAGCGAGTTCGCTCTCTTATCTCGCTCAATCGTGTTGCGGTCGACACGCCGACCGGGCATGCCAGCAATGGGGGGAGCAGCGTGAAGCCGCTGACCGAGCAGGACATCCGTTCGTCGTTTGTGAACGCCACACCGGAACAACTGGCGAGACTGCCCATCCCCGGCATCCACGAGACGCTCTGGAGTGAACGCGAGTTTCTCGGCTGGCGCGACCCGCAGGCATCCCACCTCGGCTACATCGTGCACTGGATGAACGACCGTCCCACCGGCATCGTCGTGCGTGCAGCAAGCGGCGGGCTTCGGCCGGGCATCGCCGCGATGTGCTCGTTCTGCCACTCGGCGCAGCCGGCGACCCAGGTGCGCATGTTCAGTGCGCCGCGAGCCGGCGAGTCCGGACGCAACGGCAACACCATCGGCTCCTACATCTGCGACGACCTGGCCTGCTCGCTGCTCATCCGCATCACGCCGCCGCATGCGCAGTCGGCCGAGCACATCGCCGAGCGAGCGGATGCCCTGCTCGACCGGGTGCACAACTTCACCGCGACCGTGATGAAGACGGCATAGCCGGTCCCCGCCCGGTTCGCGCGTCTGCGCCAGATCGTCGCGATTGCGCCAGGTAATGGGGCGCAATCACTGCGAAGTGGCGCAGTCATGGGTGGCGCGTCCGCCACGTTGAGCATGGGGGCGGCCCGCTGCGCCGAGCATGGGTGGTCCGCCCGCCGAAGGGGGTACTGGCGTTACCGGGAACGATCGGCACTCCCGTTCCGCGCCTCGACGGCGTTGACTGTCGTCATGACCGCAGAACCGAACCGCGCACAGAACCGCGCGCGCACCCCCGCGCAGATGGCCGTTGGCGATATCGCACCGAAGCTGGCAGAGCTCACCGACGATGTGCTCTTCGGCGACGTGTGGGCTCGTCCGGAACTTGTGCGTCGCGACCGCAGCCTCGTCACGGTGTCGAGCCTCGTCACGTCGGGCAGCACGGAGCAGCTCGTCTCGCACCTGCGCATCGCGAAGCAGAACGGTTTGAGCGAAGCGGAGCTCGTGGAGGCGCTCGTGCATCTCGCGTTCTACGCCGGCTGGCCCAAGGCGATGTCGGCCATTCAGGTCGCCAAGCGCGTCTTCGCCGAAGGTGCGGCAGACAGCGCGGCCACCGCCGACGGCGGGCAGGCATCGTGAGCGGCTGGAGCGCGGCAGAGCTCGGGGCGGTGGGGCGGTCGGACGAGCTGCAGATCGCATCCCGCCGCGACGACGGTTCGCTGCGACCGTACGTGACCATCTGGACCGTGCGCGTCGGCGACGAGCTGTTCGTGCGCTCCGCATACGGCGCGACCAACCCGTGGTTCGTGCGGGCGAAGCGGGCCCAGTATGGGCGCATCCGTGCAGGAGGCGTGGAGCGCGATGTGGCGTTCGCCCCGGCCGACGATGCGGATGCCGCGACCATCGACACCGAATACCACCGCAAGTACGACCGTTACGGACAGCGCATCGTGGAAACCGTCGTGGGCGAGATGGCCCACCCGAACACGCTGCGCCTGACCCCGGAGGAGTGAACATGACCCAGAACGAAGCGACCCAGAATGAAGCAACCCGGAAGGAATTGGCCACGAACGAACTCACGCTGAACAACGGAGTGGCCATGCCGCCGCTCGGCCTCGGCGTGTTCCAGAGCGCACCCGAGGAGACGGCGAAGGCCGTGGCGACCGCACTCACGACGGGGTACCGCCACATCGACACCGCCGCCGCCTACCTCAACGAGCGCGAGGTGGGTGAGGGCATCCGTCGCTCCGGCATCGATCGCGACGACGTGTTCATCGAGACGAAGGTGTGGGTCTCCGACTACGGCTACGACGAGACGCTGCACGCGTTCCAGAAGGCGACAGGCAAGCTCGGCGTCGACCGCATCGACCTGCTGATCCTGCACCAGCCGGCCACCGACCGGTTCGAGAAGACGATCGCCGCGTACAAGGCGCTCGAGACGCTGCTGGCGCGCGGTGATGTTCGGGCGATCGGCGTGAGCAACTTCACGCCGAAGCATCTCGAGCGTTTGCTCGCCGAGACCGAGGTCGTGCCCGCGGTGAATCAGGTGGAGCTGCATCCGTACTTCGCGCAGCGAGATGTGCAGAGCGCGGATGCCGAGCACGGCATCGTGACGCAGGCCTGGTCCCCGATCGGCGGCATCACGTTCTATCCGGGTTGGGGAGACGAGCGTCGGAGCGTGATGGATGACCCGACTCTCGCCGACCTTGCCGCCCGCCACGGCAAGTCCCCGGCCCAGATCATGCTGCGCTGGCACCTGCAGCAGGGACGCTCCGCCATTCCGAAGTCGATCAACCCGTCGCGCATCGCCCAGAACTTCGACGTGTTCGACTTCGAGCTCTCCGCCGACGAGCTCGCCGGCATCGACGCGCTCGACACCGGTGTGCGCAGCGGCCCCGACCCGGACGTGCCGCGCCCCGAGCGCTTCGACCTGCCGATCCCCGAGGCGTGATCCTTCCGTATCCACTCCTGGCCGCCCGCCTCGCGGCCCCGCGGCAGGCGCCGCGCATCGAATGCGGCCTCAGCAGAAAGGCCATCCCTCATGAACCTCGAATCGAAGAAGCCGACCGCGAAGGGCCAGGAAGCCACCTTCACCGGCGACGTCTGGGTCGACCCCATCGCCGCGCCGATTGCCGAAGGCCAGCGGATGATCGTGAGCAAGGTGCGCTTCGCACCCGGCGCGCACACCGCGTGGCACTCGCACGCGCTCGGTCAGACGCTGCACGTGACGGAGGGGGTCGCCCTCGTCGGCACCCGTGACGGGCGTGTGATCCAGGCCCATCCTGGCGAGACGATCTACACGCCGCCCGGCGAGGAGCACTGGCACGGGGCGACGCCGGACGACTTCATGGAGCACCTCGCGATGCTCGACAGCGGCGACGACCCCGCATCCACCACCGTCTGGCTCGAGCACCTGACCGACGCGGAGTACCACCGCCCGTAGGCCGGGGCACGGTCGCGGGTGGCGCCGCTCAGCGGCTCGATCGCCTCGGTGGTGGGAGCGAGCTCCCACCACTCTCGGCTCAATCGCGGATAGCGTTGGCGGTGTGAATGCACCCGTCGACCCCACCACGACATCCGCCTGGGCAGAGCTCGAGGCCCACCGCGACGCTTTCGCCCCCGACCTGCGCGGCTGGTTCGCCACCGACCCGGGCCGCGTCGAGCGCCTGAGCTTCGCGCTTGCCGACCTGCACGTCGATCTGTCCAAGAACTTGGTGACCGACGACACCCTCGCCTCGCTTGTGCGCCTGGCAGAGCAGGTCGGCGTCGCCGAGCGCTTCGAGCAGATGCTCGCCGGCGTGCACATCAACACCACAGAGGATCGCGCCGTTCTGCACACCGCGCTGCGCCGGCCGGCGGATGCCTCGCCCGAGCTGGTCGTCGACGGCCAGCACGTGGACCACGACGTGCACGAGGTGCTCGACCGCATCGCCGCGTTCGCCGACCGGGTGCGTTCCGGCGACTTCGCGGGAGTCACAGGCAAGAAGATCGCCACGGTGGTGAACATCGGGATCGGTGGATCCGACCTCGGGCCGGTGATGGTCTACGAGGCCCTCAAGCCGTACGCGGATGCCGGGATTCAGGCCCGCTTCATCTCCAACATCGACCCCACCGATCTGGCGCAGAAGACGTCCGGCCTCGACCCGGAGACCACGCTCTTCATCGTCGCGTCCAAGACGTTCACCACTCTCGAGACGCTGACCAACGCGCGACTGGCGCGCGACTGGCTGTGGGAGTCTCTGCAGGCATCCGGTGCCATCGGTGACGACGAGCAGAGCAAGAAGGATGCCGTCGCCCACCACTTCATCGCCGTCTCGACCGCGCTCGACAAGGTCGCCGAGTTCGGCATCGACACCGACAACGCGTTCGGCTTCTGGGACTGGGTCGGCGGCCGGTACTCCGTCGACTCCGCGATCGGCACGTCGCTGGCGATCGCGCTCGGGCCGCAGAACTTCGCCGACTTCCTGGCCGGATTCCACGCCGTCGACGAGCACGTGGCATCCACCCCGCTTCAGCGGAACGTGCCCGTGCTGATGGGACTGCTCAACGTCTGGTATTCGAACCTGCTCGGCGCGCAGTCGCACGCCGTGCTGCCGTACGCGCAGCTGCTGCACCGCTTTCCGGCCTACCTGCAGCAGCTCACCATGGAGTCGAACGGCAAGTCCGTTCGCTGGGACGGTACGCCGGTCACGACCACGACGGGGGAGATCTTCTGGGGCGAGCCCGGCACGAACGGGCAGCACGCGTTCTACCAGCTGATCCACCAGGGCACCCGCCTCATCCCGGCGGACTTCATCGCGTTCGCCGACCCGGCCTATCCGATGAAGGACGGCGACCGCGATGTGCACGGGCTGTTTCTGGCGAACTTCCTGGCGCAGACGAAGGCGCTCGCGTTCGGCAAGACCGCCGAAGAGGTCGAGGCGGAGGGCACCACCGGGGCGCTCGTGGCCGCGCGCACCTTCCCGGGGAACCGGCCGACGACATCCATCATGGGCGAGGCGCTGACGCCGAAGGTGCTGGGCGAGTTGATCGCGCTGTACGAGCACATCACGTTCACGCAGGGCGCCGTGTGGGGCATCAACTCATTCGACCAGTGGGGCGTCGAGCTCGGCAAGCAGCTAGCGCTGCAGATCGCCCCTGCGATCGAGGGCGACGAGGCGGCGATCCAGGCACAGGATGCCTCCACCCGCGCCCTTCTGGACTACTACCACCAGCACCGGTCGTAGGTCGGCGACTGTCTCGCCGCACGAGGCGTCTTGGTCGTGCAGCGAGAAATTCATCGGCGTTCGGCTCAACCCGGTTCGTGCCGGCTGGCCAGTATCTCGCGCAGTGTGGGCAGGACGCGCTGGTCCTTGGGCCGGTTCGTCGCTTGTTTCGAACGAATGATGTCGGCCAGCGATGCGAGGCGAACGGTCACACCGCGCACGTCGAGCAGGGAGGCGTCGCGCGCGAGGTCCGCGTATCCCGTGGTGCCGTTTGGAACGAAGGAGATGTCGAAGTCGCCGAAGTCTGTCACGAGGTTCCAGGTCTGGGCCGAGGCGAGCGACGCAGCGTCGTGCGCGAAGGGGAGGCCGTCTGGTTCGGATGCGGTGCGAACCAGGGCGTGGAGGTCGCGAAGTGCATCCGAGAGCCTCGCGAGGTTCTCTTGCGATGCCTCAGGTGTGATGTCGACGTCCTGGGTCAGGAAGGGGGAACCGTGTTGAACGGCGGCGTATCCGCCGATCAGCACGTATTCGACCCCCCGGGTTTCGAGGGTGCGCAGCAACTCGATCGCGTTGAACTCAGGCATCGGATGCACCCATGACACGCGCCTCCTGCATGGCGCGTGCTTGATCGAGTAGGTTCTCGAAGGCGTCCTGCCGTTGCGCCGGAGTCAGAGCGAGCATGCGCTGCGCTTGAACCCAGTCGGAGTCGTCGAGCTCCACGAGCATGACGTCGAGGTCGAGGCGCATCAGTCGCAGGTACCGAACGACGTCATCAAAGCTCGGGGCGGTTCGCCCGGACTCGAGCCGAGCGACCGCCGACTGAGTGGTGCCGGCGAGTGCAGCGAGTTGCGCCTGCGTGAGTCCGCGTCGGCGCCGCGCTTCCCGGATCAGGTCGTTGCCCATCCCCACCATGAGATGAGTATAGCAAGGGTGCTATGCACGGCGCCGGTGTTCGGGGATCCTCTAGGGGCTGGTTCGGGTGAGGCTCGCACGGCGTCCGCGGCCGTACGCGTTCGCCGCGGGTGCAGCGGTGCCGCTCGGCTGGTGGAAGTCATCGAGAGGCGCTCTAGCGGCGGACTCTGCATCCGGCGCGGACGCGAACCTCCACTCTGCGAACCCTCGCAGCACCTCGCGCTGTTCATTACTCAGGACCGCGGCCGGAGGTCGCCTGCTGCACGCCGGAGATCATGCGGGGCTGCGGGGCCGGGCTGTCCAGCGGTCCTGATTTATGAACGGATGAGGCGCGCCAGGTCAGCCCTGCGCGCGACGCGGGCCGCGGCCGCGAGAGGTGCCGCCGTTGGGACGCACGATGTCGCCCACGCGGTACCCGGTACGGCTCTGTGCCGCCCCGCCGCGGTGTGAGGACTGGCCGGTCGCCTGTTGGCCGCCACGCGAGGGCTGCCCCGACGACTGCTGGCCGCCACGCGAGGGCTGCCCCGACGACTGCTGGCCGCCACGCGACGACTGTCCGCCGCTGCGACCGTGCTGTCCGCCGCGGGTGGGCTGGTCGCCGCGTTCCGCGTCGGCCCGACCACCACGCGATGACTGCGTGCTGCGGCCGGATGCCTGCTGGGTGCGGGCATCCGCTCCACCCGAGCCGCGCCCGCGTCGACGGCCGTTGCCGCGAGCCGAGCCGGCCTCGAGTGCCTCCCCGACCGTGCGGCTGCCGCCCTTGGACGAGCGCTGCGGCCGCTGCTGCTGCTGAGCCTTCGGCGCCGGCTTCACGTACGGTGCCACCTCGCCGACCAGGCGCGCCACCTCGGGCGACGTCGCCGTCACAGTCAGCGGCATGGCCGCGATAGCGGCCTTGCGCAGCACGACGCGAAGATCGGCACTCTGGGTCGGCAGCGAGATCGTCACCACGTCGCCGGTGGCGCCGGCGCGGGCCGTGCGGCCCGAGCGGTGCAAGTACGCCTTGTGCTCCGCCGGCGGATCCACGTGCACCACGAGCTCGACGTCGTCGACGTGCACGCCGCGGGCGGCGACATCCGTCGCCACCAGAACCCGAACGCTGCCGTCGCCGAACGCGGCCAGGTTGCGGTCGCGCTGCGGCTGCGACAGGTTGCCGTGCAGGTCGACGGCCGGGATGCCCGACTCGGTCAGCTTCTTGGCCAGTCGCTTGGCATGGTGCTTGGTGCGCATGAACAGGATGCTGCGCCCCTTGCCCGACGCCAGCGCGTGCACGAGATCGTTCTTCGCGTCGGCGTCCGTGACCTCGAACACGTGGTGAGTCATGCGGTCCACGTGACTCGTCTCGTCGTCCACGGAGTGCAGCACGGGGGAGTGCAGGAAGCGCTTCACGAGCTTGTCCACACCGTTGTCGAGCGTCGCGGAGAAGAGCAGGCGCTGCCCGGAATCGGGAGTCTTGCTCAGGATGCGCGTCACCACGGGCAGGAATCCGAGGTCGGCCATGTGGTCGGCCTCATCGAGCACGGTGATCTCGACGGCGTCGAGCGAGACGAATCCCTGGTTCATCAGATCTTCGAGGCGGCCAGGGCAGGCGACGAGGATGTCCACACCGGCTCGCAGCGCATCCACCTGGCGCTTCTGGCTGACGCCTCCGAACACGGTGGTGGTGGTCAGGCGGTAGGCGGCGGCGAGCGGCTCGAGCGCTGTCGCGATCTGTGTGGCGAGCTCGCGGGTCGGGGCGAGCACGAGCGCGAGCGGATGCCCCGCCCTGCGCTTTCCGCCGGCGAGCGTCGTGCCGAGTCGTGCGGCGATCGGCAGGGCGAACGCGATCGTCTTGCCTGAGCCGGTCTTGCCCCGGCCGAGCACGTCGCGGCCGGCGAGCGTGTCGGGCAGGGTGTCGGCCTGGATCGGGAATGCCTCGCTCTTGCCGTCGCGTTCGAGTACGGCGACGAGGGGCGCGGGCACGCCGAGGTCGGAGAAGGAAGTCATGGGGGTGCCTTTCGGGCGGGCGTCGTGGTGCGCACGACGGAAGTGCGGCGAAGGCGCCGAGTGGCGCATCCGTTCGCCGTGAGAAGGAATCGAAAGCGAGTCGTGCGCGATTATGACGCGGCGACGACCTCGCGAGCTGATGCGCTCTGACGACGCAGGCGTATCCCGGCATCGGGAACGCAAGAGCAACAAGCCTATCAGGTCGTGTAGTAACTGGCGGCAGAGCAGACACGATGCCGCTCCTCGACAGGGCACGATGCCTTTCCTCGACAGGACATAGAGCGCTCTCCCGCCGAGAACATGCCGAACTGGCATGCTCTCGATCGGTTGTCCTGTTGGCGCGCCTCGCCGACTGCGACGGCTCCTTGAGCAGCGGAGCCGGGCACAGTCCCTTAAACTGGACGGCCTGATATCGAACCGGGGGGACGCGTGCACGAATCGGAACTCGCTCGGGAACGCCGCGTCGTCGCCGACCTCTACGCCCGGCTCGACGCTCTCCGCGAGGACACCGTGCAGCGCCTCGCCGCCGTCCGCAGGCAGAGCGCGGGCGGCACGCACCAGGCGCGCGGCGAGCGGGATGCCTACGCGCGGCTCTATGAGGACCGCATCCTGCAGCTGCGCGAGGTGGAGCCCCGTCTCGTGTTCGGCCGCCTGCAGCTGGAGGAGGATGCCGCGAGACTGCACGCCGGCGCCGAGACAGCGGGTAATGCCCTCCTCCTCGGGGCGGGCGTGCAGTCTCA
Organism: Humibacter antri; assembly: GCF_054777235.1. Lineage (NCBI taxonomy): Bacteria > Bacillati > Actinomycetota > Actinomycetes > Micrococcales > Microbacteriaceae > Humibacter > Humibacter antri. The sequence continues at coordinate 63,008 of NZ_BAAHAW010000019.1, forward strand.
CGACTCGGATGCCGGCGACTCGGATGCCGGCGACTCGGGTGCCGGCGACTCGGGTGCCGACGACCCGCTGCGCGACCCGCGTCTGCGCTATGTGGGACGAACCGGCCTGCGCGACGACGACGAGCACACCGTGCTGCTGGACTGGCGCGCTCCCCAGGCGACCGCGTTCTACCAGGCGACCGCCGCGAATCCGCTCGGGGTCGCCGCCCGGCGCCGACTGACCATGCGCGATCGCCATGTGCTGCGGGTCGACGACGAGGTGTTCGACTCCCGGGTGCTCGAGCAGGCAGGGACGCGACCCGACGAGGTGTCCGGCGACGCGGCGCTGATGGCCGCGCTGATGTCGCAGCGCACCGGGCGCATGAACGACATCGTGGCGACGATCCAGTCCGAGCAGGACCGCATCATCCGGTCCGAGCTGCGCGACGCGCTCGTGGTACAGGGCGGCCCCGGGACGGGAAAGACCGCGGTGGCGCTGCACCGCGCCGCCTACCTGCTGTACGCGCATCGGCAGAAGCTGCAGGCATCCGGCGTGCTCGTCGTCGGCCCGACGCACGCGTTCCTCACCTACATCGAGGAGGTGCTCCCGTCGCTCGGCGAGACCGGCGTGGTGATGCAGAGCCTCGGCGAGCTGTACCCCGGCGTCTCCGCTGACACAGATGACCCGCCCGCCACGGCCCAGCTGAAGGGCTCCAAGCAGCTGGTGAGCCTCATTCAGCGGGCCGTCGAGTCGCGGCAGCGGGTGCCCGGCGAGGCATCCGTGGTCAAGATCGACAACGAGCGACTGGTGGTCGAGCCCGCGCTCATCACGGATGCCCTGCGTCGCGCACAGCGTACCGGCAAGCCGCACAACGTCGCCCGCGTCACCTTCGTCAAGCAGGCGCTCACCGCCCTGACCGCCCGGCTCGCCGAGCAGCTTCGCAAGAAGGGGCAGACGCTCGACGAGGAGGACTTGACCGTGCTGCGCGAAGACGTGCGCACGAGCTACGACGTGCGCGTGCTGCTGAACACCGCATGGCTGCCGCTGACCCCCCAGAAGCTCCTCGCCGACCTGTATGCGAGGCCGCAGTGGCTGGCCGAGCTGACGCCCAGGTGGAGCGCCGAGAAGCGGGCGCTGCTGCGGCGGTCGCGGGAGGCCGAGTTCACGATCAGCGACATCCCTCTGCTCGATGAGGCCTCCGAGCTTCTGGGCGAGGCCGCCGATGTCAGGGACCAGGCGCAGCGGCAGGCGTCCAAGGAGCAGCGCAGGCGCGACCTGCGGATGGCGAGAGCCGCGATCGCGGATGCCGGCGCGGAGTCGTTCGTCACCGCCGAGCAGCTCGTGGACCAGGCCGCGGAGCGCGGCGACGGGCTGACAACGGCAGAACGTGCCGCGTCCGATCGCACCTGGACGTACGGGCACGTGGTCGTCGACGAGGCGCAGGAACTCAGCCCTATGCAGTGGCGACTGCTGGTTCGGCGCTGCCCCATGAAGTCGTTCACGATCGTGGGCGACATCGCGCAGTCGTCGGCGGCCGGCGGCGGGCGGAGCTGGGCGGATGCCGTCGGCCCGCTCTTCAAGGACCACTGGCGTCTCGAGGAGCTCACCGTCAACTACCGCACCCCGGCGCAGATCGCGCGGCAGGCGGAGGCGTTCGCCCGCTTGCACGGGCTGCCGATCACGCCGGCGCGTGCCGTGCGCGAGGGCGAGTGGCCGGTGCGCGAGGTGGTCGCCGCCCCTCCACCCGTTCAGGCCGCACATTTTGTCGGTTCTGAGCTTCCGGACCGACGAGAACTGCGACCTGAACGGATGGAGGGTGCGTCGGCCCTGATCGACGCCACGGTCGACGCCGTCGCGCACGACCGGGGCATCGAGGACACGGGGTCGCTCGCCGTGATCGTGCCGGTCGCGCTCGCGGACGAGGTGGCGGATGCGGTCTCCCGTCACTACGGAACGGATGCCGGCCGCGGGGCATCCGGCCTGGTGAAGCCGATCGTCGTGCTGACCGCGCACGACGCCAAGGGCCTCGAGTTCGACGCCGTGGTGATCGCGGACCCCGACGCGCTGGTCGCGGAATCGCCGCGCGGGGCATCCGCTCTCTACGTCGCGATGACGCGTCCGACGCAGCGGCTCACGCTGGTGCGCGCCTCGGCGTAGGGCAGCGCTGACACGGATGCCCTCGATCGAGGGTATGGTGTCCGAAGTGGGTCAAGTGACCCACTTCGGTGCGTAGCGGACGATGTGGTCCGCATCGGGAGACATGATGGTCGAAGACGACTACACAGATGCAGCGGCGCTGGCACGACGATTGCCACCCGGTTTCGTGATGGGAACCGCAACGGCCGCCGCCCAGATCGAAGGCGCCGCCACGACGGAGGGCCGCACACCGAGCGTGTGGGACCGGTTCAGCGCGCTGCCGGGCAGGATCGTCGACGGCAGCGACACCAGCATGACGACCGACCACTTCCACCGGCATTCCGAAGACGTGGCCCTCATGCGGGAACTCGGTGCGGATGCGTACCGGTTCTCGTTCTCCTGGACTCGGCTTCAACCCCACGGCCGCGGCTCGCTGCATGCCGACGGCGTCGCCTTCTACGACCGGCTCCTTGACGAGCTGCTCGATGCGGGGATCGGGCCGGCCGCGACGCTCTCGCACTGGGATCTGCCCGTCGAGTACGGCAACGGTTGGCTGGACCGGGACACAGCGGCCCGGTTCGGCGACTTCGCAGGCCTGGTCGGCGAGCGTTTCGCCGACCGAGTGAACATGTGGATCACCATCAACGAACCGGCGACGGTGACGCTGAACGGATATGCACTCGGCCTGCATGCGCCCGGACTTGCGCTCCTCTTCGACGCCCTGCCCACCGTGCACAACCAGCTGCTGGGCCACGGCCTCGCGGTCCAGGCGCTGCGTGGCGCAGGCGTGCAGGGGCGGATCGGCATCACCAACGTGCACAGCCCGGTCATTCCGGCCAGCGACAGCGAGGAGGACGCCACGATGGCCGCCCTCTTCGACATCGTGCACAACCGTGTGTTCGCCGATCCTGTTCTGTTGGGTCGCTACCCGGATGCGCCTCCCGGGCTCGATACGATCCTCGGCTCACTGGGAGCTGTTCCGCAGGACGACCTCGATGTCATCCACCAGCCTCTCGACTTCTACGGGCTCAACTACTACATGCCATCCCGCGTCGCCGCCGGAGCCGGGAGCGGAGCGAGCCCCGACGGGATCAGCGAGGCGATGAGCGACCTGCCGTTCCGTCTGGAATCGCTGCCGGAGCATCCGGTCACCGGCTTCGGCTGGCCGATCGCCCCGGAGTTCTTCGCGACCACGCTCGTCGAGTTGCAGGAACGGTACGGCTCCGCGTTGCCTCCGGTGTACATCACGGAGAACGGCGCGAGCTTCTCCGAGTCGGCCGCCGCCGACGGCGTCGTTCACGACGCGGAGCGCATCCGCTACCTGGCGTCGCATCTGCGTGCCGCCCTCGATGCGGTGGCTCCCGGGGGCCCTGCCGAAGGCATCGACCTGCGCGGCTACTTCGTCTGGTCGCTCCTGGACAACTGGGAGTGGGCGGCGGGATTCACTCAGCGGTTCGGGCTCGTGCATGTGGACTTCGCCACGCTGAAGCGCACCCCGAAGGCATCGTTCCATTGGATGCGCGACCTCCTCGCCGCGCGCACCGTCGGCTAGCGGCATGACCGACGAGTCGACTCTGCAGGCTCCCGCGGTCGAGGACGGGCGGTCGGTGGGTCGAAGATGGCTGACCTGTTTCGGCCTCGCCTGGTTCGGCTTCTGGCTTATCGTGATGCTTCCCGGGCAGTTCATGACGCTCAAACTCGCCGGAACGATCGATGCCGCGGCCAAGGTCTCGATCAGTTCCTTCCTGATCGCGGAGTCATCCGTCATCATCCTGGCGACCGTCCCGATCATCGGCTGGCTGTGCGATCGCAGTTCGCCACGGTTCGGACGCCGCCGTACCTGGGCGCTCGCGGGATTCATCGTCGCCGTCGTGCCCTTCGCCTTCGTCGGTCTTCAGACCGCCTGGCCGCTTGCCGCGGTGCTTCTCGGCATCGTCGCGATGGGGCAGGCGACCGTGCTGGTCTCCCTGTCGGCGGTGATCGCCGACCATGTGCCCGTGCACCAGCGAGGACGGGCTTCGGCCGCCATGGGCGTGCCGCAGGTGATCGCGTTGGCCGGCGGCACCGCGCTGGTGACGGAGGTCGTCACAGATGTGGCGGCGAGCTGGATGCTGATCGCCGCCATAGCGTTCGTGTCGGCTCTGCCCTTCCTGCTCTTCTTCCGAGAGCCGGCGTCGCCGCCGGTGGCCAGGCGAAGCGGGGTGCGCCGGTCCGCATCCCGTGCAGCCCTGGCGGGCTACCACGACTATGGCTGGGCGATGCTCGCACGGGTGCTGATCAACGCGGGCAACCTGGTCGGCACGACGTACCTGCTGTTCTTCCTCTCCGATGCGCTGCGGCTCGCCGACGCCGACACGGCACTTCTGTTGCTGACGCTCGTCTATCTGCTCGCCAGTGGGGCCGCATCGTGGATCGGCGGCGTCGTCAGCGACCGGTGGCGATCACGCCGCAGGCTCGTGGCCTTGTCTGCAGCACTGCAGTCGGCCGCCGCGCTCACGCTGGCCCTTTCGCCCGTCTGGCCCAGTGCGATCGTCGCCGCCGTGCTCCTCGGCCTCGGGTACGGCCTGTTCCTCTCCGTCGATCAGGCGCTCCTCACCGATGTGCTGCCCAACCCGCGCACTCGAGCCCGCGATCTGGGCATCGTCAACTCGGCGCAGCACATCCCGGTCGCGCCACTCGTCGGATGGCTGGTGCTGAGCATCGCGGGCTACACCTCGCTCTATGTGGTCGCAGCCGTGCTGATCGCGATCGGCGGAGCCGTCGTCTACCGCATTCGTTCCATTCGCTGACCGGAGGTCGCCAGTGAAAGCCATCATCGTCATGTTCGACACCCTCAACAGGCGATTCCTGCCCCCGTACGGCGCCAAGGGTGTGCATGCGCCCAACTTCGAGCGACTCGCGCAGCACAGCGTGCTTTTCGAGAACTGCTACGGCGGCTCGATGCCCTGCATGCCGAGCCGACGTGAGATGCACACGGGACGATACAACTTCTTGCATCGCGGCTGGGGGCCGCTCGAACCGTTCGACGACTCCGTACCTCAGATGCTCTCGTCGGCAGGCGTGTACACGCATCTGGCCACCGATCACCAGCACTACTGGCTCGATGGCGGCGCGACCTATCATCCGCGTTTTCGCACCTTCGAGTTCTTCCGCGGTCAGGAGGGCGACGAGTGGAAGGGGTCGGTCGCCGACCCCGACATGACGAATGTCGCACCCCACTCGAGCAACCGGCTGTTGCGGCGCCAGGATGCCGTCAACCGCACCCACCTGCGGACCGAGGACAGGCATCCGCAGACGCTGACCTTCGATGCGGGCATCGAATTCATCCAGACCAATCGAGACAGCGACGATTGGTTCCTGCAGATCGAGACCTTCGACCCGCACGAGCCCTTCTTCAGCTACGAGCAGTACCACCGGCTCTACGAGAGCGAACCCTGTGATCGCGCCGGAGCAACCGCCTCAGGTTCCGACTTCGACTGGCCCGACTACAAGCAGGTCACTGAATCCGACGAGGAACTCGCCCACCTGCGCAACCGATACCTGGCGTTGTTGTCGATGTGCGACCGCTCCCTGGGGCGCGTGCTCGACACGATGGACGAACTCGCGTTGTGGAACGACACGATGCTCATCGTCTGCACCGACCACGGGCTCCTGCTCGGGGAACACGCGTGGCTCGGCAAGAACGTGCCGCCCTTCTACGACGAGACCATCCACACCCCGCTGTTCGTCTGGGATCCGCGATACGAGGTCGCGGGGGAGAGGCGCGATCAGCTCGTGCAGACGATCGACTTCGGCCCCACGCTGCTCGACTTCTTCGGTTTCGAGCGCACACCCGACATGCAGGGCCGGTCGCTCGGCACGGTGATCTCCACTGGGACCTCGCTGCGCAACGCGGCACTCTTCGGAATTCACGGTGGCCACGCGAATGTGACAGACGGACGCTACGTATACATGCGAGCCTGCGTGACGCCTGACAACCAGCCGCTCAGCGAGTACACGCTCATGCCGACCAGCATGCGGGGTCGATTCTCGCCTGACCGTCTCGCGCACGCCGAGCTCGTGCCGGCGATGGGTCACACGAAGGCGTCTCCCTTGCTGAAGGTGCCCTCCATGGCGCCGACCAACCCCGCAGCGTTCGGATCGATGCTCTTCGACCTGGTCACCGACCCGCAACAGGCGGCGCCCCTGGTGGACGACGCACTGGAATTGCGGATGGCTACCCTGCTCGTCGAGCTGATGCGGGCATCCGAGGCCCCCGCCGAGCAGTACGTGCGCCTGGGCCTGCCGCAGCGAGGGGAGGTCACCGAGGACCATCTCGTTCTGGGGCGCGGTGCGCCGCCCCGGGCGGCCGGCGCGGAACCGGCGCAGGAGGTGCGTGCCGACTCTCTGCTCAACACCCTCCCGCTGCGAGTCCTGCTCGCCGATCCCGCCGCAGTGGACGTTCTGCGCAGCGTGCTGGGACCCATAGCCGACAGCCCGCTGCCCGAGGAGGCGATGGACATGACGCTCGTGCAGATCGCCACAGTCACCGCGGGAATGGTGTCGGCGCAAGCGCTCGCCGAGCACGACGCCCTGCTCAGCGCCGCCGGAACGCGTCGAAGAACACCCGAAGAGCCAGCACGCCCGACACCACCAGCAGCAGATAGCCGAAGAGCTGGAACAGAGTGAGCGACGGGGTCACCTGAGGGCCGCCGCCGCTGGTCAGCAGCATCGCAGCCATGATGCCGAACACCCCGGAGAGGAAGGTGAGGGCCGCAAGGGTGACGAACTCGCGCAGCACCTTGCGATCCCGCTGATCGGCCAGAAGGCGCACATTGACGCTGAGCCGGCCGGAGGCGAGGTCCCCCGTGATGCGGTCGATGCGCTGCGGCAGCTTGCGGATCACCGGCACGGCACCGAGCACTTCGTGCTTGAGCGCGTCGGCCAGCGCTGAAGGGCGACGAGCGGCGGCCACGCGCTCCTCGGCGTAGGCGGTGGCCGCGGCGACGAGCTCGAACGGCGGATGCAGGGCCCGCAGACTGCCCTCCACCGTCGCCATCGCGCGGAACGGCACGGTCAGCTCGGCAGGTGCTGTGAGATCGAACGACGCCAGAATGCGCATCACCTGGGTGAACGCCGACGCATCGAGTGTCGATCCCGGGCCGAGGAATCGCGCCATGAACTCACCGATCTGCTGCCGCAGGGCGAACTCGTCGAGGTCGTCGGGAACCTCGACGAACGTGAGCAGGGCATCGGAGAAGGCAGCGGCATCCGATCGGGCGAAGGCGAGCAGCACGTCGGTGATCTGGCCGCGCACCTGCGAGTCGAGTCTGCCGACCGAGCCGAAGTCGAGCAGCACGAGCTCGCCCGCAGGCGTGACCAGCACGTTGCCGGGATGCAGGTCGGAGTGGAAGACGCCGGCATCCATGATCTGGGCCAGCATCGAGTGGAACAGCCGCGTCGCCAGCGCCTTGCGGGTTTCGTCGTCGAACGCGGCGAGGGCCTCGGGGTCGCTCAGTGTGGCGCCTTCGACGAACTCCAGAACGAGCACGCCATCGGTGGAGAGCCGGGCGAAGTGCTTCGGGATGCGCACCCTGGCCTGCTCGGGCAGCCCGGCGATCGCCGCCTCGAGCGCGGCCATGTTGCCGGCCTCCACCCGATAGTCCAGCTCGTCGCGAAGGCTGTTGGTGAGGCTGGCCGCGAGTTGATCGAGTCCGATCTGCCGCGCCCAGACGGTGGATTCGCTCAGTCGCCGCGCCACCCGGCGAGCGATGTCGGCGTCCCGCTCCACCAGAGGCACGATTCCGGGGCGGCGCACCTTGACGGCGACATGCTCCCCGGAGACGAGGCTGCCGACATGAACCTGTCCGATGGAGGCCGCCGCGAGCGGCTCGGTGTTCAGCTCGGCGAACACCTCGTCTCGGGGGAGGGGCAGTGCGCCGTCGAGCTCGGCGGCGATGTCGTGCCACGGCACGGTCGGAACCCGCTGCTGCAGCGAACGCAGCACGGTGGTGAACTCGGTCGGCAGAATGTCGGTGCGGGTCGAGAGCAGCTGGCCGATCTTGACGAACGCTCCGCCGGCCTCCTCCAGTGCGGCGACCATGGCCCTGGCCTGCTTCGTGCGTTCCATGGCCGCCGTGGCGGTCTGATCGGAATCGATCGTGAACGGGATGAGCTTGTTGCGACCGGCGATGCGCAGCAGTTCGGAGTAGCGCGCCGCTCGGTCGAGGGTGCGGCGCATGCCTGGAATCCACTGATCGGGGCGGGCGACCGACCCCTGCGGCACGAGAAGCTCTGCGACCACCAGGAACGCGATCGCGGTGAAGAAGATGATCGCGAGCTGAATCGGGATGATCGCGGGGCTGTAGGTCGCCTTGCCCCAGACGTACTGCGACTCGAACCCGACCTCCGCTCCCAGGCCCAGGATGCCCGCGATGACGATGCGGATCACCCCGACCCGCACCCCCAGCAGTCGTCGGGACAGGGTGCCGATCAACAGCATCGCGATGACGGTCGCCACCGCCATGAGCACGACATCGAGCACGGCGGACAAGACCGTCATGGCGCCACCTCCCTGAACGGAGAGCCGTTGTCAGCGTAGCCGCGGCGGAACGGATGTCCGTGGCGCGCGGCATCCTTCATCGGGCGCGCCGAGGGTTGACGGAACTCTCCAACGTTCGGACGATGACCGCCGGCCGCCGGAGCGGGAGGCTGGCCTGGAGTGAAGGGAATCCCATGCGTCGCCTGTTCTACGCCTCGTTCGCCTACCTCGTGGTGGGGCTGGCCTCCGGCCTGTTCTTCCGCGAGTTCACGAAGGCCCACGACTTCTCCGAGAATCGCTTCACGCAGCTCGCTGTGGTGCACACGCACCTGCTGACCCTCGGCTTCATCGTGCTGCTCATCGTGCTGCTGCTCGAGAAGGTCTTCACGCTGTCGCAGAGCCGCTGGTTCGGCTGGTTCTTCTGGGTCTACAACGCGGGCCTTGTCGTCACCGCGGCGATGCTCACCTGGCACGGGAGTCTCACCGTGCTGGGCCGGGAGTCGACGGCGATGATCTCGGGGATCGCCGGTCTCGGGCACATTCTGCTGTCGGCAGGCATGGTGTTCCTGTTCCTCGCCCTCGGGCGGGCGATCGGCCGACAGCATCGTGACACGGCGGCACGCAGCCGTTCCGGCGACATGGTTCCCGCGAACGACTGAACGGTTGCGGCGCTGCGCTCGGCCCGGCGCTGCGCGCGGCGGTGCGCCGGGCGAAGGCCGCACCGCGTTCAGCGCAGCACCCCGTTCAGCGCAGCGCCGCGTTCAGCGCAGCACCCCGAGTCTGCGCGCGGCAGAGACCGCTGCGGTGCGGGAGGCCACGCCCAGCTTCGAGAACACGTGCACCAAGTGCGATTTCACTGTCGCGTCCGTGATGTGCAGATTCGCTGCGATCTCGCTGTTCGACGCTCCGGCCGCAACCAGCGCGAGCACCTCGATCTCGCGGGAGGAGAGGCTGATCTGCGGTGCACGCACCCGCTCCATCAGGCGCCCGGCGATGGCGGGCGCCAACGCGCTCTCGCCCGATGCCGCGGCGCGCACCGCCGCAATGAGCTCGCTGGGCGGGGCATCCTTCAGCAGATACCCGCTGGCACCGGCTTCGACGGCGCTCAAGATGTCGCCGTCGGTGTCGTAGTTCGTCAGCACGAGCACGTACGGCGCGACGTCCAGCGCCCGGATGCGCCTGGTGGCGTCGGCGCCGGTGGTCGTCTGCCCGAACTGCAGGTCCATCAGCACGAGTTCGGGGTCGAGCGACTGCGCCAGGGCGACCGCTTCATCGGGTGTGGCGGCCTCGCCGACGACGGTGAGGTCGTCTTCGCCGTCGAGGAGGGCGCGGATGCCTGCACGAACGACGGGATGGTCGTCGGCGATGACGATTCGGATCATGGGTTCACTCCACTTTCACGATCACGGAGACGGTGGTGCCGGCTCCCGGCGCGCTGACGATCTCGAGGTCGCCGCCCAGCTGGTCGACGCGTTCGCCGATCGCACGCAGACCGAAGGAGTCGGAGGCCGTCTCACGCGTGCTCAGCGTGCTCGGGTCGAAGCCGACACCGTCATCCGTCACGGTCAGGCGAACCGAATCGGTGATCGTCTCGATCGTGATCCTCGCGTGCGTCGCCTGCGCGTGTTTCACCACGTTCGCCAGCGTGCTCTGTGCGATGCGCAGCAGCGCGGTCTGCACATGCATGGGCAGCTCGAGCGGTTCGGGAACGTCGACCTGCACCTGCAGGCCCTCGGTCGTCCACTCCCGTTCCGCCAAGCGGATCAGGGCGCCGCGCAGCCCCTCGTCGAGTGCGGGTGGCGAGAGCTCGCGAATGAACCGCCGGGTGTCGGCCAGGCTCGCCGCAGCGGTCTCCCTCGCGAGCCTGAGGTGCTCGGCACCAGGGCGGTCGGCGTCGGCACGCTCGGCGGCATGCATCAGCATCTGGATGCTCGACAGCGACTGCGCCACGGTGTCGTGAATCTCGCGGGCGAGTCGTGCCCGCTCCTCGAGCACCCCCTGCTCGCGTTCCGAGGCGGCCAGCCGGTCCCGCGTGGCGAGGAGCTCGGTGAGCAGCGCCTCACGCTCGGCCGCATCGCGGGCCAGCTCCTGGTAGCCCATCCCGATCAGCAGCGCGACGCCGGCGCCCAGCAGCGGCCCGACGACGCCTCCGACGGTGAAACCGCCGTGCATCCCGAGCGCGAGGATCGCAAGGCCGGTGGCGACGAGCACCATGATCGGGCCGACCGGTGGCGGCAGCAGGTGGAGATAGAGGAAGAAGAACGGGAAGACCAGGTAGGCGGCCTCTGGAACGAGGAAAAGGAGCCCGATCCAGACGACCGAGAGCGCGGCGAGCCAGAGCGCGCTCGCCAGCCGCCGATGCTCCGGTGGCACGTGGATGACCCAGATGCCGGCCATGTAGAGCAACCCGAGGAGCGCAGACAGCAGGAGGCCCAGCCACATGAGCGGCATTGCCTGCAGCACGAGTCGCACGACCACCAGCGCGAGCAGGGCGACGAACAGCACGTGCAGCCCGATGCGCAGCACGAGGAAGACGCGGGTGAGATCGCGGTGCACCATTTCACGTTCAGCCTACAAATCGTCGCAACGACAGGTCATCCATCGAAAGTGGGAGCGCAAGGGTGAACCCCTCGGCGATGGCACGGCGGCGCGGTTTCGCGAGGCTGGATGACGTGGCCTGCTCCGGGCATGCCGCGGAAAGGACTCCATCGTGTTCGTCGCCTGGCGCGACTTGCGTTTCGCGCGCGGCCGATTCGTGCTCATCGGCTCGGTCGTCGCACTCATCACACTGCTCGTCGGCTTCCTGGCCGGTCTCACCGGCGGACTCGCCGCGCAGAACGTGTCGGCCGTGCTCGAGCTTCCGGGCAACCGGATCGTGCTGCAGCATCCCAGCTCCGGGCAGGCGAGTTTCAGCGAATCGTCCATCGGCGCCACTGCGGTCGAGAAGTGGCGCAGCGCACCGGGCGTGAGCGACGTGCTCCCGGTCGGCATCGCGCAGGGCAAAGCGAAGGTGCACGGCACGACCGCAGCCGTGGCCTTCTTCGGCCTGCCGAATGGCGGCAAGGCGTCCACCGTCACCGATCTCGCGCCACGCAACGCCGACGAGGTGGGCCTCTCGGCCGGAGCAGCGAAAGACCTGGGTAACGCGCAGGTCGGCGATCGCGTGAGCATCCTCGGCGACACCTACACCGTGGCATCCGTCGGTGGCGACGCCTGGTACAGCCACACGCCCGTGGTCGCCCTCACGCCCGACGCCTGGTCCCAGCTCAGTAAGAGCATGGGAGGCGATGGTGAAGCGACGGCGCTCGCGGTGACCGGCGATCCGGACTGGAACGCCGTCGCGAACAGCACGCACACCGTCGCGCAGCCGCCGCTTCTCAGCCTGGCCGCACTCGACACCTTCAAGTCCGAGATCGGCTCGCTGGGGCTCATGATCGCGATGCTGTTCGGCATCTCCGCGCTCGTCGTCGGGGCCTTCTTCACGGTCTGGACCATGCAGCGCTCCGGCGATGTCGCCGTGCTCAAGGCGCTCGGCGCCACGACGAAGTCCCTGGTGCGCGACGCGCTCGGCCAAGCCCTGGTCGTTCTCGTGATCGGCATCGGCGTCGGGATGCTCGTGGTGGTCGCTCTCGGAACGCTCGCCGGCGGCGCGCTGCCCTTCCTGCTGAACCCCCTCACCACGCTGGCGCCCGCGGTCGCCATGGCCGTGCTCGGCCTGGTCGGCGCGGCGGTCGCACTGCGCAACGTCACCAAGTCAGACCCCCTCACCGCACTCGGGAGCAACCGATGATCACCCTCGACGACATCACCCTCACCTTCCCGGACGGCGCCTCCCGCGTCACCGCCGTCGACCGCGTCTGCCTCGATGCCAAGGCTGGTGTGCTCACCGGGATCACCGGGCCCTCCGGCTCCGGCAAGTCGAGCCTGCTCGCCGTGGCGGCCACGCTCATCCGCCCGGACTCCGGTCGTGTCGTCATCGGCGACGTGGATGCCACGACACTGTCCCGTGACGAGGCCACCGCGCTGCGCCGGGAGAGCATCGGCATCGTCTTCCAGCAGTCGAATCTGCTGCCGTCGCTGACTGCTCGTGAGCAGCTCATGGTGATGGCGGAGCTCGGCGGCCGTGGTGCTCGCAAGCGTCGCCGTCTGGTGCGTTCGCGGGTCGACGAGCTCCTGGATGCCGTCGGCCTGACCGGGCATGCGGGCAAGCGTCCCGCGCAGCTCTCCGGCGGCCAACGGCAGCGTGTGGCGATCGCCAGGGCGCTCGTGCACGAGCCGGAGGTGCTTCTGGTGGACGAGCCGACGAGTGCTCTCGATCAGGAGCGCGGCGCGGCGATCATGGAACTCATCGCCCACCTCACGCACGAGCGGGAGACGGCGACGCTGCTGGTCACGCACGACCTGGTGCACGAGCACCTCCTCGACTCGTTGGTCACGGTCGTCGACGGCCGCATCGTGGAGTCACGCACGCCCGAGTTCACGGAGGCGTTGCAATCATGACGGCGGCGGGCACGACGATTCAGGCCGAGGCACCGACGCGTCGCCAGTGGCTGGGACTCGGCGTGCTCGCCACCGGCCTCGGCATGATCGTTCTCGATGGCACGGTCGTGAGCGTCGCACTGCCCGACATGGTGCGCGACCTGAAGCTCGACCTCACCGAGGCGCAGTGGGTCAGCAGTCTCTATGCCGTGCTCCTGGCCGCCCTTCTGCTGGTCACCGGGAGGCTGTCGGATCGCTGGGGCCGTCGGGCCCTGTTCATCGCGGGTCTGGTGGTTTTCGGCGCATCCAGCGGTCTCGCCGCAGCGGCCGACAGCGCGACCGCGTTGCTCACGGCACGTGCCGCGCAGGCGATCGGGGCCGCCCTGATCATGCCGTCGACCCTGTCGACAGTGAACGCGGTGTTCCGCGGCAAGTACCGGGCTGCGGCATTCGGGGTCTGGGGCGCCGTCGTCTCAGGGGCGGCGGCGATCGGCCCGCTCGTCGGTGGTGCGCTGACGCAATGGGCGTCGTGGCACTGGATCTTCCTCATCAACATTCCGATCGCGCTCGTCGTGCTGGTGGCGGCTCTCGTGACGGTCCCGCCCACCCGCGGAGCGAAACCGCGGCCAGGGGCTGACGTCGACGGTGCGTTGCTCAGCGCCATCGGACTCGGCGCGCTCGTCTTCGCGGTGATCGAGGGACCGACCCTGGGCTGGTGGGCGCCGGCATCCTCCTTCTCGCTGCTGGGATGGGTCTGGCCGCAGTCCGCCCCGATCTCGATCGTGCCGGTCGCCTTCGCCGTCGCCGCGGTCGCGCTGACGCTCTTCGTGTTCTGGGAACGTCACCGCGAGCGGGTGAAGCGCTCGGCGCTGCTGGATCTGAACCTCTTTCGCTTCGGCACGTTCTCGTGGGGCAACGTGACCGCCGCTACCGTGGCGATCGGCGAGTTCGCGCTGTTGTTCGTGCTGCCGCTGTACCTGGTGAACGCGCTCGGACTCGACGTGCTCGGCGCCGGAGTCGTGCTGGCGGCCATGGCTGTCGGTGCGTTCCTCTCCGGTGCGGCGGCGCGGCACCTGGCGGCGCGTCTGGGTGCGCCCGGCACGGTTCTGCTCGGGCTCGCCCTCGAGGTGAGTGGAGTCATCGTGCTCGCGCTCCTGGTCACCGGAACCACGCCGGGCTGGCTGGTCGCGCTGCCGCTGGCGCTGTACGGGCTAGGTCTGGGGCTGGCGTCGGCCCAGCTCACCGGAACCGTGCTCAGCGAAGTGCCGGTCGGCATGTCCGGGCAGGGGTCGGCGACGCAGAGCACGGTTCGGCAGATCGGCACGGCCATCGGCACGGCCATCTCAGGCGCCGTGCTCTCGGCCGCGCTGGCCATCACGGTGCCGTCCTCGCTCGATGGCGCCGGGGTGCCGGGCACGACGGTGACGAAGCTTGCGGATGCCACGAGGAGCTCGGCCGGCACGACGATCACTCAGCTTCGCGAGCAGGGGGCGGCAAGCCCGTTCGGCGCGCACACCGGGCAGGTGGTCGGCTCGCTCGCAGGCGGCTTCGCGGATGCCACACGCTGGTCCCTGCTCGTCGCAGGCGTCTTCCTCCTGCTCGGTCTGGTCGGCGCGATCATGGTGCGCCGGGCGAGCCTGCAGGAGGGCAGGCATCCGCGCGCCACTACCATGGCCGGGTGAAGACGCCCCTGAACCCCGACGATCCCACCCAGCAGGCCTACGAGGTGCGCTTCGACTGGGGACGCGAAGGGCTGCGCAGCATCGTGCACGGCGCCGGCGTCATCGTCGTGATCGATGCCATCTCCTTCACGACGACGGTTCAGATGGGGGTGGCGCTCGGGCTCGACGTGCAGCCGTATGCAGGACTGCGACACGAGGCGGAGACGGCGGATGCAGCGGGCGAGTTCGCCGATGCCCGGCTGGCCGGGCGCCGTGGTGCCGCCGGCGTCTCGCTCTCGCCCTCCAGCATGACGGAGCAGAACGTCGCCGAGTTCGGTGCGCACCGCGCCGTGGTCCCCTCGCTGAACGGATCGCGCCTCACCGCACTGGCAGCGGGTTATGGCGTTCCCGTCCTGGCGGCCTGCCTGCGCAACCGCACGGCGGTGGCGCGCTGGGTCCTGGACTACCAGGAACGCCTCGGGCGCCGGGCGAAGGTCGCCGTCGTCGCCGCGGGCGAGACGCGCACCGACGAGACCGTGCGCTTCGCCGTCGAAGACCTGCTGACCGCCGGCGCGGTGATCGACTCGCTCGGCAAGGTCGGCATCGATGCGTGCTCGCCGGAGGCGGCAGCGGCGTGCGCTGCGTACACCGGACTCGAGCGGGGCATCCGCCACATGTTCACCGCCTCCGTGAGCGGCGGCGAACTGCTGAAAGACGACCAGGGCGAAGACATCGCCGTGGCATACCAGACGGATGTCTCCACCGCCGTTCCGGTGCTCGTCGACGGAGTGTTCACGGATGCCTCGCCCGACTCAGTCGCGGCTCGCGCCCACGTGGCGTAGGCCGCTTCGGGAACTGTGCCGGCCGCTCACAGGGTGAGCCCGTGCGTCGCGCACAACTCCGGAATCGATTCGGGGCGGATCTCCAGCCCGTAGCGAGCCGCGACGGCACCGATCGCGGCGAGCGGTGCTTCCGCGCTCGCCCGCAATAGCGCGTCGATCTCGGCGAAGTAGCCTTCGAATCCGCCGGGGACGATGATCTCCAGAAGTGTCGCCTCCTCATCGGTCGCATTCCAGAACGTGTGCCATTGACCGCGCGGCTTGACGACGACGTCACCCGCAGAGGCCTCGACGGTCTGCTCGCCGAGCAGCACGGTGATCGTTCCCGAAGTGACGATCGAGTACTCGTCTTCGCGGGTGTGGCGATGGTCGGGGGCGCCGAGCCTGTGAGCGCCGAGGGTGTGCGCCACGACGCTCATGGCCGTGGTGATGTTCGCATCGAGCATGAATCGGCAGCCGAGCGAGCCGACCATCGCGGTGGAGAGGTCGGCCGAGCGGATCAGCTGGTCTACGGCCAGTGGAGGCATGGTGAAACTCTTTTCAGTGAACTACACGTTCAATGAACTGAGACGGTACCATCGTTGAACAGCATGTCAAGTGAAACTCGTCGGTATCAGCTGAAGGCGCGCGCCCGCAGTCAAGAGGACACGCGTCGGCGAATCATCGAGACCACCATGGGTCTGCACGCGGAAGTCGGTCCGGCTCGCACCACCGTCGCCGAGATCGCGCGCCGAGCAGGAGTGCAGCGCCTCACGGTCTACAACCACTTTCCCGAAGACGCGGAACTCGTGGCAGCGTGCCAAGCGCATTGGCTCGACCTGAACCCGCCCCCGGACTTCGCTGCGGCACTGTCGCGACCGCAGGCTGCCGATGCCGTTCGGGCCGCCCTTGCGCAGCTCTATTCCTGGTACGACGCCACGCAGAACATGGCCGAGAACGTGCAGCGCGACCGTGCACGGATGCCTGCCCTGGATGCTCTCCTCCGGTCGACGGCGGACGCGCAGTTGGATGCTCTGGGTGCTGGAATCGCCGGTCGGGCGAGCGGGGAGCCGACGGCGGCTCTTGCTGCTCTCGCGAATCTGGCCGTGAGCTTCTGGACGTGGCGCACCCTGCATCGCAGTGGCCTGGACGCCGGCGCGGCGGCCGCCGTCATGACCGATGCCCTGCTCACCGCGGGCGCCTGACTGAAGCGCCCATTGGCAACGGACGGTGCATGGTCACCCATCCTCCGGTTACGCTTCGCGCTCGCGTCGACGCCGACATCGACGCGCTGTTCAGCATCGCTGCAGACCTGAGCACGTGGGAGGAGCGGAATCCCTCGATGCCCGCGAACACGCGTGGGTGCGCGGACGTTTCGAAGACATCGTGCTGATGGGAGTCCCGCGCTCGGAGTGGCGTTCCCGGTCTGCGCACAGCGGGTGAGGCCCGGGCTGTTCTCCACAGAGCCCGGGCATCGAGTGGACTTTGCACAGAACGCCCGCTTCCCGCTTCCGACCAGCCGACCCGGCATCAGGATCGACGGCATGAGTTCCCGTAATCCCTCACCTCTCCATGAACGCATGCTCGACCGTGACGACGACCTCGGCAGCTTCCTGGAATTCCTCCTGCTTCGTGCCAACCGCAGGCAGATGTGGCTGCTGTTCCTCGACGACCGACGACGTCTCGGCGATCCGATCATGCCCATGGACGACTATCCGGAGAACCCGGACGGCCTCGTCTCAACGGACGATCTCGGCGAACTCCCGCATGCCCGTCTTCTCATGCATCGCGCCGAGATGTGTCGGGAACTGACGAACAATGCGGCCATCGTGCTGGTGTGGGAGCGGCTCGGCCCCTGTCCCATCGACGAGAACACCAGAGCCTGGGCCAGCGCGATGGCCGAGGCCGCCAGGGACATCGGCGTTCCGCTGCGCGCTCAGTTCCTTTTGCACGACGGCGGCATCCGCCAGGTGCATCCGGATGACTACGTGTCCTAGTACACGCACCGGCACACAAGTCCGTTCCAGTGGCGCGCTGCAGCGCCAGAAGCACACGCCTCGGCACGGGCGGGTCTCAGCGGTCCGCGTGCACGATGCGCGCGATGCGGTTCTGCCAGGCGACGAGTACGCGCGGCGGGTTCTGGTGATGGCCGTTCGGGCTGTGCAGGCTGCGACCCTGGTGGTGACCATGCGGGCGTCGGGTCGCTGCTGCGCTCTTCGGATCGGCATTGGGGGAGTGTTCGGGCACGCCCGGAACGCGATGCGTGAGGGTGTGGAGCACCCGGGTGAGTTCGTTCATGGTGATTCTCCTTTTCGTGTTAGAGGATTCGAGTTCGTTCGTGGTCTGTGATCGATCAGGGAGTCGGCATCGAGCCGGGAGTCGGCATCGAGCCGGGAGTCGGGATTGAGCAGGGATTTGTGTTCGATCGGGCATCGAGTTCAATCGGGCACGATGACGAGCCGGCGGCCGCGTAGGTCGGTGCGCGTCCAGGCTTCGGCGATGCGGCGTAGCGGCATGGTCTCGACGGGAATGATCAGCTCGCCCGTGCGCACCCAGTCGACGACCTGCTGGTACGCGGCGGCCATCCCGATCGCGGCGTTGCGGCCTGCGCCGTAGATCTCGAGTCCGGATGTGCGCAGCGCGTCCGCGGTGAGTCGGATGCCCGAGCCGGCGGCCTCGCCGATCTGCACGAACCGCGTCGGCTTGCCGAGCGCGAAGCCGGTGGGGATGAGGGCTTGAGTGAGCATCTCCGTCGGCCGCCCCCAGAGGTAGTCGAGAACCACGTCGTATCCCGTGCCGGCAGCATCCCGGAAGGCCTGGATGAGTGATGCGTCGTCGACAGCCGTGTTGATCGTGGCATCGGCTCCGAGGTCGCGCAGCTCGCCGAGAGCGGCGTCGTCGCGGCCGGTGGCCACGATGCGTTCCGCGCCGAGACGACGCGCGATCTGGATCGCCAGTCGCCCGGCGACCCCGGTGCCGCCTTGAATCAGCACGGTCTCGCCGAAGCGAAGGTCGGCTGCGGCGCTGAGGGCCAGCATGGCGCTGATGGCGGAAGAGAGCGTGGCGGCCACGGGGGCGTCGATACCGGCTGGGATCGGTACGGTGTATGCGGCGGGGACGACGACCCGCTCAGCCAACGCCCCCTGCGGGGGTCTGAGGCCGCCGAAGCCCACGAGCGTTTCGTCGGGGAGGCGTCCGATGCCGTCGAAGCAGGGGATCGCCGGAAGCGAAGCCTGGAAGCCGGCTGACGTGTAGTGCGCGCCCGCGACGATGGCGCGGTCGACGTTCTCGACCGCGACGGCCTCGACGATGACCATGACGTCGCCATCCTGCGCCACCGGTTCCGGCCAGTCCCGGTATTCGGGTATGCCGCCGACTCGGTCGACCACGGCTGCCTTCATCGCTTCGCCCTCTCGCTCACCAGTCTCTTACAGTGTTAGAGATCTAGGATTGTTCTAACACTGTAAGAGACGTTGCGCAAGTGGAGGGTCGACGGTGTCGTTGAACCGGGAACGCGTGCTCGAGGAGGCGCTCAGGCTCGTCGATGACGACGGGCTGGACGCGCTGAGCCTTCGCGCCCTCGCCGGTCGGCTGAATGTGCAGGCGCCCACCCTGTACTGGCATGTGAAGAGCAAGTCGGAACTGCTGGATGCCCTCGCCGACGCGATCATGGACGAGGCGATCGCTGCAGCGCCTCATCCCGAAGTACACGGGAGCGGGCGCGGATGGCTTCTCGAAGCGCTCGGCGTGCTGCGCGCGGCCATGCTCGGCCACCGCGACGGCGCTCGCATCATCTCGGGATCCCGGTACTCACTGCGGCGCGCCGACTTCTCCGAGACGGCGATGGCCGCGCTCGTGGAGCAGGGAATGGACCTTCAGGATGCCCGCCTGCTCGTGCTGGTCGGGGAGCGATTCACGGTGGGTTGGGTTCTCGAGGAGCAGTCTCCGGCGCCGGACGGTCCTGCACCGTCGACTGAGGCGCTGCTGGCCCGCTTTCCCGTCGCCTCGAAGGCGATCGGAGACTACTTCATGGGAACGGGTCGAACCGCGGACGACCTCTTCCGCGACGGAGCGCGGCTCATTCTGCGGGCGCCTCTTCCGTCAGGCTGAGCCCTGGAACGCCTTTCCCGACCAGTCGACCGAGACGAAGATCGCCTTGCCGTTCTTGTCGAAGCCGGTGATGTCTCCGTCCACCCGCACGGGGAGCGGCGCCTCCGAGAAGACGATTCCGGAGCTGCCGTCGTCTGCGGTGTAGTCGGCGAGGAAGGTCGCCGATCCACTCGTCGTGGTCGAGACCGGCCATCCGTGCCCGTCCCAGGGGCCGACGTCGAAGACGGGCGCCGAGGCGAGCGTCCATTTCAGGTTCGAGAGGTGCAGCTCCGGATACGTGTTGTTCAGGGCGAAGCTGCATCCGGATGGCGCCAAGGCGGGCTGGGCGATGCACGCGGCGACCCATCCGTTGACGGCGTCGTTCGCGGCGTGCCGGCCTGCGTTGGTGAACGTCGCCTCCAGTGCGACGACATCCTTGCCCGAGGTGTCGCCCGTGTTCGTCAGATCGCTGATCGTGGTGCTCCTATCGGCGACCGTGTAGTTCGCCGTGGTGGGCAGCGACACGTCGTAGCGACCGGGCAGAGCACCCAGCTCCATCTCGCTTTCCGCACTGACGGTCGTGCCGTTCACGTCGATGCCGGCTGCGGCGGGTGCACCGACGGCGATCTTCAACGTGGGAAGGGTTATCGGCTCGAGTTTCCACCTCGTGAAGAAGAGCAGGTCCGTTCCGTTCTTCTCCAGCCGCAGCACCTGGCTGAAACGACTCGTGCCCTGCCGGTACTTGACGGTGACCATCGCCTCGCTGCCCACGGTCCGTGCCGGCTCGATGGAGTAGCCCGTCACGTGCTCGCCGGTCTTCGAGTAGACCGACTGCGTCACGAGGGGGCTGCGGGTGTGGATGTTCCCGGCTTTCACGGCCGCCTTCACATCGCCCTTCACCAGGGCGTCCAGGTACGGCTTGACCGCGGCCTGCGGTGTGTGAGACGCCGTCTCGACGGATGCCCATATCGCTCCCGCGATGATCAGCACGACGACGGCAACGCCGCCCGCTATCAACCACGTGAGCATGCCGGACCGCCTGGGCTTGCTCGCGGGGACCGCGTTCGCCTGCTCGCTCCGGTGCTGCCCTGTGGGGTGTTCCTGGGTGGGATATTGCTCGGTCGGATACTGCTCGGTCGGATACGGCGGGGTGGGCTGCTGCCCCGTCTCGTACTCCGGCGGCCGTCCGTACTGCGGCGACTCGACCGGAGCCGGCCAGTTTGCGGCTTCCGGCCGAGCTGCGGTCGGGTCGGTCGGGGGCGACTGCTCCTGGCCTTCGGCCGCGTCATCGGGCGAGGCTGGTGCGGTCATCAGGTGCTCCGTAGTACGAAAGGGCGGCGCGAGAGCCGTGGCGAGCACAGCCTATCGGCGCGGTAGAAGGGCGCACGAGCAGGGTAGACCGGGGTGTCGCGCGGGCCGGGTCGCAGGGCGCGGTGGGAATGGCATCCCCGCTCATCGTGTTGCCCACGACAGCCGTCGTGAACATGCGAGGAAGGGATCACCACTGTGAAAGCCGTCGTCAACGACATCGTCATCGCCGAAGCCCCGGTCGAAGAACTGATCAAGATCGAGGGCAACTGGTACTTCCCGCCGTCGAGCGTCAAGTCCGAGCTGCTCACCACCAGCCCCACTCTGTACACCTGCCCGTGGAAGGGCGAGTGTCAGTACTTCACGGTCAATGCCGGTGGCCAGCGCCTGCAGGACCGCGCCTGGAGCTATCCGCACCCGTACCCGACCGCATTCGACCGCGTCGGCAAGGACTTCAGCGACTATGTCGCGTTCTGGAAGGAAGTGCAGGTTCTCGACTGAAGAGCCCGGTGCCTGACGAGCCGGATGCCTGGCGAGCCCGATGCCTGGCGAGCCGGATGCCGCGGAGCTATCCGATCGGCTGCGCCACCTCGCCGACCCGCTCGAAGTAGGCCGTGAGGTCAGGCTCGGAGCGCGGCGGCAGCAAGACCACGTGGTGCACACCTGCCTCGGCGAATCGTCGAACGCCGGTGGCGACCTCCTCGACCGTACCCGCGAGCACGCGTCCGGCTGCGTCGCCCGGAACCTCGCCGTCCCAGTCCGCGGTGAGGCGCTCGAGCGCACCCGGCCCGAACGTGGCCGCCGCATACGCGACGATGTCCGGCTCGCCGGCGCGGCCGGCATCCGCTCGTCCGGCGCGCAGTTCGCCGACGGCGTGGACGACCTCGTCGATGGTGTGCCTGCTGTCGAGCACGGCGCCGTCGGCCACCTCGCCGGCGAGTCGCAACGTCTTGGGACCCTCCGCCGCGGCGAACACGTGGGGCACCGACGTCGGTGGCCAGTCGAGGCGAACGGCGTCGAGCGTGACGTAGCGGCCCGCTGCCGTCACCGTCTCGCCGGCGAGAAGTGAGCGGAGCGCAGCCACCTGCTCACGCATCAGGGTGAGAGGAGAGGCTACTCGCGCGCCGACCTGCGCCATCCACGACTGCACTCCGTGCCCGACGCCGGGCAGAAAGCGGTCGGGGAACATGCGCGCGATGGTGGCGATCTCCATCGCGGTCACCGCGACGTTGCGCAGGGGCATCGGTGCGATGCCGATGCCGACCCGCAGACCGGACGTGACTGCGAGTGCCGCAGATGCCGCAGCGAAAGCCGACTCGCGAAAGCAGTCCTCCCACAGCCACAGCTCGGCGACGCCGGCGCGCTCCGCCGCGATGGCGGCATCCAGGAGCGCCTCCGGCGGATTCGGATACGGACTGAAAATCGCGCCGACGCTGGTCATACCGCAACGATGCCACGAGCCGGCGACACGAGCCGGCGACACGATCAGGCGTCAGGTGCCGCGGCGCTCGGCCAGATGACATCCAGTACGCGGCTCGCCCAGTCGTCGGGCACCCCCGCCGCGGTCACATACTGGCCGTAGAACGACCCGACGAGCATGCTCGTGAGCACATCGAGGTCCGGGTCATTTGGAAGGGCCGCGGATGCCAGCGCCCGGCGGAGCAGTGCGCGCCTGGGTTCGACGAGCCGCGTCGTGAAGAGCTCGAGCAATTCCGGATGTCGTTCCTGCTCTGCCAAGAAGGAGCCGAGGATGGCCATCGCCGGCATCGCGTGCAGGTTGCGGTGAAAATTCTCGAGGATCGTCAGCGCGTGGGCGCGCGGGTTGGGTGCATCCGTGGGCGGTTCCTCAACGCGCAGCGAGCCGATCACCGCGGCCACCAGCTCCGCCTTGCTCCGGTAACGACGGCGCAGGCTGGGAACGGTCGTTCCGGCCGCTGCAGCCACCGACTCGAGCGACATCCTGGCGTAGCCGAACTCGCCGAGGCGGCGAGCGGCAGCGGAGAGGATCGCCGAGTCAAGCGCCGGGTCCCTGGGTCGCCCGGCCCCGACCCTTCTTTCAGTCGCGACCGGGTCTTCAGTGTTGACGTGTGTGGAGCCCATTACATTACGATACGAGACCAGAACGTAATTCGAGATCGAGGAAGAGGTCCATCATGACCGAGTCGTTGCCTGCAGGCGCAGTCATCCGCGTTTCGCGCGTCGCCTTCGAGCCCGGGATCTTCGACGCGGTCGTCGCGGCGGACCGCAGCACGACGGAGTACCTGGTGCCGGCCATCCAGCGGCTGCCGGGGCTCATCCACTGGTATGCGGGCTATTCGCCCGACGGCTCGTTCGTGCAGATCAGCGTCTGGGACACCGAAGAGCACGCCAAGCAGATGGACGACCTGACGGAGATGAACGTGCGGGCGCGCGACGAGTTCCGCGAAGTCGGCGTGGACTTCGGTGCGCAGTACGCGTCGATAGTCAACTATCCGATCGCCTGGACGATCTGAACTCTCACTCGAGCTGCTTCGGTGCCGCATGCCGTGCCCGGTGCGCGCGCACCTTCGCCCGGTTCCCGCAGCGCAACATAGAGCACCAGCGGCGATTGCGGCTGCGTGACACGTCGAGGTAGACGAGCGGGCAGTCGTCGGCGCCGCAGGCACGGATGCGCTCGCGGGCATCTTCAGCGCCGAAGACAGCGACGGCGTCGCGGGCGATCGCCGAAAGCGCCTGCGTCGCTCGTGGCCTGGTGCGGCCAGCCTGCCTACTGCCCCCCGCAAGGGCCGGCGGCAGATCAGGCGTCGAGGCGTACAAGTTGATGATGTCCACGTCGCGACCGGCGAACGGATGCCCGTCCAGCGCCGCGTACGCCAGGTTCGCAATCGCCTCCCTAAGCGTCAGGGCGTCGCGCCGTTCGTGCTCGGCGCAGGAGGCGTCGATGGCCGGGAACCGGCCGTGCAGCCATGCGGTGAGGTCCGCGGGCGTGCGCAGCCGCTCCCACGGCTCGTTCGGCACGCGATCGCCGTCGCGTGGCGCTGCCATGCCGCCGGTGTACGCGAAGTCGAGGCACAGGCATCCGGAGTCGAACCACCAGCGCACGCCGTCGGCGGAGTCGAACCATTGACCCGTCTCGCCGAGCCGGTGGGCGTCGTCGGCCCGATTCTCGTCGTCGGCTCGGGCCGTCGTGCTCTCCGCTGCCGTTGTCGTCATCTGTCGAGGTTCATCCGATCCGTTTGCTGGGGCTGAACCATCTTGCCGCGTCGCGAGCGTGCGGTCACATTCGCGATGGCGGCCGGGGCGGGCGGCATCAGGCACCGGCGGTCACACCCGCCGCCGCTCCCACGCGATCAGGAACTCGTGCGAGAACCCCCGCGAGCACGTCGCGCACGACATCGTGCGCCCGGGCTTGCGGTACCGGTAGTGCACGTGGCCGCGGGGGCAGCGGCCCACCCAGGGTGCGAGGTCCTGTGCGACCGGCTTGTCGAGCGTGCGCTCGCCGACGTAACCGAGTTCACGTGCGATCGCACGCCAGCGCTGCCCGTGGCCGGCCGCCGGCCCCGCGATCGCGTGCGCCACCTCGTGCAGCAGCACCTGGTGGATCTCGTCGTCCTCGAACCGGGCTGCGAGGTACCGCGAGACCGTGATGCGCTTCGTCGAGTGGTTGCACTGGCCGCCGCGGGTCTTGGCGTTGTCGAAGCCGAAGGTCCAGGCATCCGCGTCGAGGTGCATCGCGATCAGCGCCTCAGCCCACGTGCGCACCCGTACCAGTTCTGCCACCATTCGAGGCTAGCGACGACCACCGAAAGATGCCGTCGCGCGCGCTGTCGCTGTGCACAGCTCGGCGACCCGGCATGCTGTGGCCGGAGAGCCTGATCGGTCGAGGCGCGGCGGTCGCTCCTGCGCGTCCGATGTATCGAACCCGTGCGCTCCCTATGGGTGTCAGTGCCGACCCTGTCGATCGTCGCGACGGCGGGCAGAATGAAGGGGATGCGCGCGATCGACATCAACTGCGACCTCGGCGAGTCGTTCGGCGCCTGGACGATGGGCGACGACGACGCGATGCTCGACGTCGTCTCGAGCGCCAACATCGCCTGCGGATTCCACGGCGGCGACCCCGCGACGATGCTCGCCACCTGCCGCGCCGCGCGCGATCGCGGCGTCGTGATCGGAGCGCACGTGTCGTACCGCGACCTCGCCGGGTTCGGCCGTCGCTTCGTCGACGTCGCACCCTCTGACCTGCACGCCGACGTGCTCTACCAGCTGAGCGCGCTGGCCGGCATGGCGGCATCCGTCGGGGCGCAGGTGCGCTACCTCAAGCCGCACGGTGCGCTGTACAACCGCATCGCGACCGACGAACAGCAGGCGACGGCGGTGGCGGATGCCGTGGCATCCTTCCCGGTAGAACTGCCGGTGCTAAGTCTGCCGCACAGCGCGATCGAGCGAGCGTGCGCGGCGCGCGGAGTGCCGTTCGTGCGCGAGGCGTTCATCGACAGGGCATACCTCGGCGACGGCACCCTTGTGTCGCGCAGCCGGGAGGGCGCTCTGCTCTCGCAGCATGACGGCATCGCTGAGCGAGCCGTGCGCATGGCGTCAGACGGTGTCGTGCAGTCCGTCGACGGCGAGACCGTCGAGATCGACGCGGCTTCCCTGTGCGTGCACGGCGACAGCCCTGATGCCGTCGCCATGGCGATCGCGGTGCGGAGGGCCCTGGCGGAGGCGGGCATCCGGATCGAGGCGTTCGCGTGAACGGTGTGCCACCGCTGCCTCCGTACACGATCCACCGGCTGGGGGATCGCGCCCTCATCGTCGATCTGTCCGATCTGCACGAGGTGCTGAGGCTTCGCGACATTCTGTCGCAGTCTGACCGCGCGGGTATCGACGACATCGTGCCAGCGGCGCGAGCGCTGGCCGTGCTCTTCGATCCGAAGCGCATCTCGGCCGACAGCGCACACGCCTGGCTCGAGCGAACTCTGGAGTGGATGCCTGCATCCGCGCCGACATCAGGCTCGCCGGAGGGCGGGCCCCGGGCGGCCGGCGCGCTGGCGGCACCCGGCGGAGGTGGGGGTTCGGTGCGTGGTCGGGGCTCGGTGCGTGGTCTGGACTCGGCGCGTGGTCGGAGTTCAGCGCTCGGCGGGGGCGGGGGTTCGGTGCCTGGTCAGGACTCGGTGCCTGGTCAGGGTTCGGTGCTCGACGGAGGCTTCGTGCCCGACGGGGATCCCGTCGTCGTCGACGTCGTCTATGACGGTGACGATCTCGCGGACACCGCCGCACTGGTCGGCACGACCGTGGACGAACTGGTCCGTAGGCACACGGATGCCACGTGGCGCGTCGCCTTCTCCGGCTTCGCTCCGGGATTCGGCTACCTGGTGACCGACGACCCGTGGTTCGACGTACCGCGGCGCTCGAGCCCACGCAGCCGGGTGCCCGCAGGGGCGGTCGGGCTCGCCGGGGGCTTCAGCGGTGCGTATCCGCGCGAGGGTCCCGGTGGCTGGCAGCTGATCGGACGAACGGATGCCCCGCTCTGGCATCCCGGCGACAGCCACCCTGCACTCCTCACCCCTGGCACCACCGTGAGGTTCCGTGCGGTCGACGCGGAGCCTGCATCCGCGGGGCTTGCATCCGCTCAGCCTGCATCCGCTCAGCCTGCATCCGCCCGGCCTGCATCCGTGGGGCCTGCATCCGCCCGGCCTGCATCCGCTCAGCCTGCATCCGCGGAGCCTGGCCGCACCGCGTCCACCGCACCCCTTGCCCCTCGCACGGTCGGCCGGAAAACACACGATCGGCCGCACGAGGAATCGCTTTCAGATGCGGCCGATCGTGCGTTTTCCGGCGGACCTTTCGACGACGTTGCGGCTGCGGCCTCCACGACCGACGCGGCTGCGGCCTCTACGACCGACGCGGCTGCGGCAGCGGCTTCCGCATCCGACGCAGCTGCGGCCTCCTCGACCAACGCGGCGGCGTCCGCGGCTGCAGCGCCGTCGGCTGCTGTGTCGACCGGTCCGGCCGTGACCGTGCTGCAGTCCGGCCCGCAGCTCCTCATCGAAGATCTCGGGCGCCCGGGCTCCGCATCCATTGGCGCCGGCCGCTCCGGTGCGCTCGACCGCGGCGCCCTGCGGCTGGGCAACCGGTTGGTCGGCAATGCCGAGTCGGCGGCCGGACTCGAGGCGGTCGTCGGAGCGCGGTTGCGCTTCGAGCGGTCCACGTGGATCGCCGTGACCGGGGCCAGGGGTGCGCTCAAGATGGGCGGGCATGCGATCGAACCGGACGCCGCGGTGCAGGCGTCGCCCGGAGACGTGCTGGAGCTGGGCACAGCGGAGCACGGGCTGAGGTATGTGGTCGCCCTGCGCGGTGGCGTCGCCGTGCCGCACGAGCTCGGATCGGCCTCGACCGACATCGGGGCCCATCTCGGTCCGGCCCCGCTCGCTGACGGCGATACGCTCGCCCTCGCCGATGACGTCACGGCCGGGATCCCGGCGGTCGACGCACTCACGGTCTGGTCGCCACCTGACGACGAGGTGCACGTGCACGTCGTCGCGGGACCGCGGCAGAACTGGTTCACCCGGGCATCCGTCGTCGCGTTCTACGAGAGCGCCTGGCGGGTCACGCAGCAGTCCAACCGCGTGGGTTCACGATTGTGGTCGGATGCCGTGAAGCTGCAGCGGTCAGGCGACCCGGCCCTGCCTGCCGAGTTGCCCAGCGAGCCGATGGTGCCCGGCGCGATTCAGGTGCCGCCGTCCGGCGAGCCGACCGTGCTGCTTGCCGACGGCCCGGTGACCGGCGGTTACCCCGTGATCGCCGTCGTCGCCGATGCCGACCTCGATCTTTTCGCGCAACTACGTCCCGGCCAGCGCATCCGCTTCCGGCACAGCCGCTGAGGCGAACCCGTTCCGCCGCGTGAGCATGCCGCGACCACGCCCATCACGCCGACCCACGCCGACACCACGACCTTCACGCCGGCCCACGCCGACACCACGACCTTCACGCCGAGTCACACCGAGACCGCGACCTTCACGTAGAGTCACGACCTTCACGCAGAGTCACGACCTTCACGCAGAGTCACGACCTTCACGCCGACACCCCGATCCGTGCACCGTGACCGCGGACAATGTTCGAGTCACGGCAACGAAACGATAGTCCGGGCAACCAACCCCTGGTCACGGCGACGAAACCGTAGTCGGGGCCGTCCCCGTGACAGCAACCCGGCACGACAGGCCGGCGGCCGCCCTCACCCCTTCAGCTGGAACACGCTCCGACCCGGCAGCGGCGACGCGACGGCCGTCGCATCCGTCACCACCTGCGCCCCGGCGACGAACTGCCGCAGCTCACCGCCCGCGACGGCCTTGGCCGGGTGCGGACCGCTCGCGAGCAGCCGCGGCAGCCAGTCCAGCGGCAGTGCCGCGTTCGATCCGACGAGCACGATGTTGCCGAATCGCTTGCCCTTCAACACCTGGGTCTCGGCCAGCGCGGCGACGTGCTCGACGACGGAGCGGAGCGTGGATGCCTGCCCCCGCGCGAACGAGAGCGGCGGTCCGTCCGCGACGTTGACGAGAACCACCCCGTCCGCCGCAAGCAGCGACACCGCCTCCCGATAGAACTCCACGCTGGTCACGTGAGCAGGAGTGCGCGCTCCGCTGAAGATGTCGACGATGAGCAGGTCGACCGTGCCGCGCAGCCCGGCGGGAAGCCTGCGGACGACCTCGCGGGCATCCCCGTGCCGCACCCTGATCTGTGCGGACCTCGGCAGCGGCAGCTCGGAGCGCACGAGCTCGACCAGTTCGCTCTCCAGCTCGATGACCTGTTGGCGCGAACCCGGTCGCGTGGTCGCGATGTAGCGGGGAAGCGTCATCGCTCCGGCGCCGAGGTGCACGGCCGTGATCGGCTCGCCCGGCTTGCGCAGCAGGTCGATCACGTTGCCCATGCGCTGCACGTACTCGAAGAACAGCCGGGTCGGGTCATCCAGGTCCACGTGCGACTGCGGTGTGCCGTCCACCACCAGCTGATAGGAGCCGGGCACCCACCGGTCGGGCTCGATCACGGCGCGCAGGCCACTGTTCTTCAAGACGACCGACGGATGATCCTGCACCCTCCAAGAGTATGGACTCCACCCGGTCTCCACCCGCATCTCCACCCGTGGTCGGTGGTCTGCGCCCGGCTCCGAAGCGATGGTGGATGCATGACCCTTTCGATCCAGCTCCTCACCAACGCCCTCATCATCGTGGCCCTCGTCGTGTGGGTCGGATACCGGCAGCTGACCTGGCGCGCCGTCGACGCCGGACGCATGTGGCGACTGCCGGCAATCCTCGCCATCGCGGGGCTCGCCACGCTCGGCAGTATGACGAACCTCAAGTCGCTGACCGGCACCGACATCGCGGTGCTGTGCGGCGAGCTGGTGATATCCCTCGGACTCGGCGCCGCGATGGGTGCGATCGCGAGATTCCGCCCGTTGACGGCGGACGGCGTCCGTCTGTACCGCGAGGCGCACGCGAACGATCGCCGTCCGAGCATGTCGCTCGTGACGCTGGAGACCCGCACCGGATGGTTCGGCATCGCACTCTGGATCGCGTTGATCGCGGTGCGCATCGGCATCGACGCGCTGGCGGGCATGGCCGGCTCGCACCTGGCGGCCTCCACCGGAGTGATCCTGCTCATGGTCGCCGCCAACCGGCTCGCGCGGGTCGGCGTCATCCTGTACCGCGCCGGCCGGGTTCCTGCCGAGCCCGTGCGGGTCTGAGTTGTCTTGCGCGCCGGTCCCCGCCCGGCGCACCGCAGTCGGCAGGGTGCGTGGTCGGGTTTGTCGCGGCGTACACGCCGCCGCGACGTGGGGCGGGTTGGGTTGCGGGGATGGTGTGCCGGCGCGTCGAGCGTGGACCCCGGCTCGGCCCGCCCGGCCTCGGCAACGGGGAAGCCGTGCGGCAGGATGGGGCACGAGCATCCAGCAGACGACGGTTCATCGTCTGCGGGCCCGCAACGGGGAAGGAGCGAACGTGTTCGAGACGGCACCGGGTGTTCCGCTCCGCCGCACACCGTTCGGTATCGCCCTCAACGTGCTCGGCATCGCGGTGGTCGCCGCATACCTCGTGCCGCAGCTGTTCGGCGGAAAGATCCCGCTGCCGGAATGGACCGTGCCGCTCACCCTGATCTCGGTGCTGGCCTGGATCGGCGTGCTCGTGCTTCCGTTCGACTGGCTCGTCGCCACACGTGTGCTCTTTCTGGTCATGGTGACGGCCGGTGCACTCACGGCCTGGCCGACGAACGGTCTGCTCATCGTCCCGGTCATCTCGGGAGTGATGCAGGTGGGCGGCCTGGAGCATCCGCCGTGGCTCATCTATCTGTATGCGCTGATCGCGGGCGGCTTCCTGGCCGTCGCCCCCATCACCGTCGCGGTGAGCGGCGGCAAAGGTGTCACGATCGAGGGCATCCTCTCGCTCGAGTTCGCGGTGCTCGTCGCGCTGCTCGCGGGTGTGAACCGACGGCAGGCAAGGGCCAGGCAGGCCGCGGCTGCCGAACTCGCCGAGCGCACAGCTGCCATGCGCGAGGAGCAGGCGAAAGCGTCGACGCTGGCCGCGCGTCAATCCCTCGCCCGCGACATGCACGACGTGCTGGCGCACAGTCTCGGTGGCCTGGTGATTCAGCTCGACGCGGTCGAGGCGCAGCTCGAGGCGGGCAAGACGGATGCCGCGCTCGCCCGCCTGCACGACGCGCGATCGATGGCGGCGTCGGGGCTGGCCGAGGCGCGACGTGCAGTGGAGGCGCTGCGATCGCCGACGGATGCCCGTGCATCCGTCTCCTCCACCGACCTGGCCGCGCAGCTGATCGACCTGGTCGACGCGCATGAGCGACTGGGTGGCCGCATCGACTTCGAACAGCTCGGCACCCCCGTCGACGTGCCGGAACGGGTCGCGACCGCACTTCGTCGTGCGCTTCAGGAGTCGCTCAGCAACGCGCGCAAGCACGCGCCGGGCGAGGCGGTGCGGTTGCGCATCTCGTGGCATCCGGATCGGGTATCGCTCGAGGTGGCGAACGCCGTATCCGTTGCGGCAGCCGCCTCACGTGCCGGCGTCGAGCTCGCGACCACCGGGTCCGGCCGGGGGCTGCTCGGCATGCGGGAGCGCTTCGCCGAGCTGCCCGGCGGGGCAGTCGAGGCCGGAGTGCACGACGGAAGATTCCAGGTGCGCGCCGAGGTCGCGCTCGTCAAGGCTGGAGGCGCCGGATGACGGATTCGACGAACGAGCCGCGCATCCGCGTGATCGTGGCCGACGATCAGGCGATCGTGCGCGACGGCCTCGTGACCGTGCTCGACCTGCTGCCCGACGTCGAGGTCGTCGGCGAGGCGGCCGACGGTGCGCAGGCGCTCGCACTGGTGGGGGAGCGGCATCCGGATGTGGTGCTGATGGACCTGCGGATGCCTGTGCTCGACGGATCCGCCGCGACCGCCCGCATCGCCGCCGAGCATCCGGGGACGGCGGTACTCGTGCTGACCACGTTCGCCGACGATGCCTCGGTGATGGGCGCGTTGCGGGCCGGCGCCCGCGGATACCTCACCAAGGATGCGTCGCGCGCCGAAGTCGCCGCGGCCGTCCGCTCCGTCGCCCGTGGACAGACGACGCTCTCGGGCGAGGTCGGAGCGCGCCTGATCGGCGGACTCACCGGATCCGTTGCGAAGCACGACCCCTCGACGGAGCCTGCCATTGCACATTCGCCGGCCGCGCCGCACCCGTCGAGCGCTGGAGCGGGCGCGCTGCCGGCGGATGAGCTGCGCAGGCGGCATCCGCAGCTCACGGCGCGGGAGGCCGAGGTGCTCGAACTGGTCGGGCAGGGCATGAGCAACCCGGAGATCGCCGGCAGGCTCTACGTGAGCATCGCCACGGTGAAGACCCACATCAACTCGATCTTCGCCAAACTCGACCTGCGCGACCGCGCGCAGGCGATCGCCCTCGTGCGCCCCTGACGGCCGCCACCCGCGCCGAACCCCGCAGCCCGCTTCCGCCCTCTGGCTCCGCCGGCCTGCGTCGTCTCCGCCCTCTGGCTCCGCCGGCCTGCCTCGCCTCGCTGCGCGCGCACTGCGCCGCCTCAGCACAATTCAGGCGAAAAGCCCCTATTCCGCCCACTTGTGGTCGCGCGCAGGCCCCAGCGCCTGATTTATGTTCGACCCGACCCGCGGATGTCCCTCCCTCCACAGGTCCGCGGATGGGGGCATTGTCCACAGTCCTCGCGGAGTGGCCGTCGCAGGGCGTCAGGAGATTGCACCTTGGTGTCATGCTAGATACCAGGAATCGCCTCGTCGACCAGACTGGAGTCCTTTCGATAGGTCACCTGCGCCGATCGGGACTGTCCCGCAGCGATATCCAGGCCGCGCTGGATCGCGGCGATCTGAGCCGGATCCGCCGCGGCTGGTACGCACGAGATACGAGCGATGCGGATGCCGTCGAGGCGGTGTTCCTGGGCGGCGCCTTGACCAGCGTGTCAGCCGCCCCATTTCGCGGGTTGTGGACCTTGCGTGACGGGCTCCTCCACATCGCGGTACCGCACAATGCTTCGCGGCTCCGCACTGCGAGGAACAACGACGAAGTGCTTGTGGATCGTCGCGGAAACCGGATCTGCCTGCATTGGACGTCGACGCAGCATCCGTTCGCCGAGGCAGTGGCAGACGTGCATCGTGTGCTGATGGATGCCGCGGTCTGCCAGCCTGCCGATCACGTGGTGGTGTTGGCGGATTCTGCGCTGAACCGAGGAATCGTGACCCCGATTGAGATCGAGGCGTGCCTGCCGCTGCTCGCCGATCGATGCACCGGGGCGAGCGAGTCAGGCACCGAGACCATGGTTCGGCTGCACCTGAGACGGCGTGGTGTACGAGTGCGATGCCAGGTCTGGATCGGAAGCGTGGGGGTGGTGGATCTGCTGGTGGGAGACCGCCTGGTCATCGAGTGCGACAGCGCGAAGTATCACGACGGCTATCAGTCGGCCCGGGACTACGACCGCGACCTTGCACTCGTCGAGATGGGCTTCATCGTCGTTCGGCTCCGTTACGACCACGTGATCCATCACTGGGATCGTGTCGAGCGAGCCATCCTGTCGATCGTCCGCGACCGACGCCACCTACGGAGGGGTCGCGAGCACGGCGAGCACCTTCTCTTCGGGTGAGAGTCGGAAGTGGCGCCTCGGGTGAGAGTCGGAAGTGGCTCCGCGAGTGCGAGCCGGAAGTGGCTCCGCGGGTGCGCATCGGGAGAGCGCGTCGAACTCGTTCGTGGAGTGCGTCGATGTGCGGACGCTCCACCTAATTCAGGCTGCGCCGAGCAGATTCCGGCTCCCGCGGTCGCAGACACCCCTGTCAGCCTGAATTGGGTTGGGGGGCCAACGGTGATTCACGGCGGGCATCCCGGAACACGGCGGGCAACCCGCAACACCGCGGGCATCCGACGGGGACAAACGACGACAGCGGGGCGCTTATACCCCTGAATCCGAAATCGGTCAAGAAAAAACTGGACACGGCGCGGCGCATTGACGTATAGTGATTCTTTGCGCTCCCACACTCATGCCTTCATATTGCGGTCGGCTCTGCGTGTCTTCCGGTGTGTGCATGGGCTGGGTCTTTCGGTGTTGCGAACCCGGGGCTTCTGCGAGAGCAGGGCTACGGGTCTACGACGCGCGGGACCGGTCAGATAGAGCACAACGGCAGGGCACCACTTTAGCGGGAGTCTTCGTCCACACCACAACCTGACCGACAGTCACCCGTGGTCCCTTGCGGGGACCCCATGGAGGTTATTTCCTTGGCTGCTGCGCGCAACGCATCTTCCACCATCACTCCCAAGAACGGACGAAACCACTCTCGTCTTTCGTTCGCCAAGATCACCGACACCCTTACAGTTCCGGATCTCCTCGCACTGCAGACGGAGAGCTTCGACTGGCTGGTCGGAAGCGACGCGTGGAAGGCTCGCGTCGCCGAAGCCGAGGCCCAGGGTCGCCAGGATCTGCCCGGCAACAGCGGTCTGGAGGAGATCTTCGAGGAGATCTCCCCGATCGAGGACCTGAGCGAGACCATGCAGCTCTCGTTCACGAACCCTTTCCTCGAGGAGAAGAAGTACTCCATCGACGAGTGCAAGGAGAAGGGCAAGACCTACTCCGCGCCGCTCTACGTCGAGGCGGAGTTCATGAACCACATCACCGGTGAGATCAAGACTCAGACGGTGTTCATGGGCGACTTCCCGCTGATGACGGAGAAGGGCACGTTCATCATCAACGGCACCGAGCGTGTCGTCGTGTCGCAGCTGGTCCGCAGCCCCGGCGTGTACTTCGAGCGCACGCTGGAGAAGACGTCGGACAAGGACATCTACTCGGCCCGCGTCATCCCGAGCCGCGGTGCATGGCTCGAGTTCGAGATCGACAAGCGCGACCAGGTGGGCGTGCGCATCGATCGCAAGCGCAAGCAGTCCGTGACCGTGTTCCTCAAGGCGCTCGGCCTCACCAGTGAGGAGATCCTCGAGCAGTTCAAGGGCTTCACCTCGATCGAGCTGACCCTGGAGAAAGACACCATCCTCACCAAGGAGGAGGCGCTCAAAGACATCTACCGCAAGCTGCGCCCGGGCGAGCAGGTCGCCGCTGAGGCAGCACGCGCGCTGCTCGACAACTACTACTTCAACCCGAAGCGTTACGACCTCGCCAAGGTCGGCCGGTACAAGATCAACCGCAAGCTCGGTCTCGAGGCCCCGCTGTCCGACTCGGTGCTGACCAACCAGGACATCATCAAGACGATCAAGTACCTGGTCGCCCTGCACGACCCGACGGCACCCGGCGTGAAGCAGCTCGGCGACAACGTGTACGCGATCGACGGCACGCGAGGCGGCAAGAGCGCGGACATCCGTCTGGATGTCGACGACATCGACCACTTCGGAAACCGTCGCATCCGCGCGGTCGGCGAGCTCATCCAGAACCAGGTGCGCACCGGCCTCAGCCGCATGGAGCGCGTCGTGCGCGAGCGCATGACCACACAGGACATCGAAGCGATCACGCCGCAGACCCTGATCAACGTGCGCCCGGTCGTCGCCGCGATCAAGGAGTTCTTCGGAACCAGCCAGCTGTCGCAGTTCATGGATCAGAACAACCCGCTCGCCGGCCTGACCCACAAGCGCCGCCTCTCGGCGCTCGGCCCCGGTGGTCTGTCCCGCGACCGTGCGGGCGTCGAGGTGCGCGACGTTCACCCGTCGCACTACGGCCGCATGTGCCCGATCGAGACGCCTGAAGGTCCGAACATCGGCCTGATCGGCTCGCTGGCATCGTTCGCCCGCATCAACTCGTTCGGGTTCATCGAGACGCCGTACCGCAAGGTCGTCAGCGGCAAGGTCACCGACCAGATCGACTACCTGACCGCGTTCGAAGAGGACGACTTCATCGTCGCCCAGGCCAACGCCCCGCTGAAGGCCGACGGCCACTTCGCCGAGGACCGCGTTCTGGCCCGCCAGAAGGGCGGCGAGGTCGACCTCGTTCCCGCCGACCAGATCGGCTACATGGATGTCTCGCCGCGCCAGATGGTGTCGGTCGGCACCTCGCTGATCCCGTTCCTCGAGCACGACGACGCGAACCGCGCCCTGATGGGTGCGAACATGCAGCGCCAGGCCGTGCCGCTCTTGCGCAGCGAGTCGCCGAACGTCGGAACCGGCATGGAGGGTTACGCGGCCATCGACGCGGGCGACGTGCTCACGGCGGAGAAGTCCGGCGTGGTCGCCGAGGTCTCGGCGGATGCCGTCACCGTCCAGCTCGATGAGGGCGGAACCCAGACCTACTACCTGCGCAAGTTCGACCGCTCCAACCAGGGCACGAGCTACAACCACCGCGTCATCGTGAACGCCGGTGAGCGCATCGAGGCCGGCGAGGTCATCGCCGACGGTCCCGCGACCGAGGACGGCGAGCTCGCCCTCGGCAAGAACCTGCTCGTCGCGTTCATGCCGTGGGAGGGCTACAACTACGAGGACGCGATCATCCTCAGCCAGAACCTGGTGAAGGACGACACCCTCTCCTCGATCCACATCGAGGAGTACGAGGTGGATGCCCGCGACACCAAGCTCGGCAAGGAGGAGATCACCCGCGACCTGCCGAACGTGAGCCCGGAGCTGCTGGCCGACCTCGACGAGCGTGGCATCATCCGCATCGGCGCCGAGGTCCGTCCCGGCGACATCCTGGTGGGCAAGGTCACGCCGAAGGGTGAGACCGAGCTCTCTGCGGAGGAGCGCCTGCTGCGCGCGATCTTCAACGAGAAGAGCCGCGAGGTGCGCGACACGTCGCTGAAGGTGCCGCACGGTCAAGAGGGCACGGTCATCGGCGTCAAGGTGTTCGACGCGGTCGACGGCGACGACGAGCTCGGGTCCGGCGTGAATCAGCGCGTCGCCGTGTTCATCGCCCAGAAGCGCAAGATCACCGCGGGCGACAAGCTCGCCGGCCGCCACGGCAACAAGGGCGTCATCTCCCGCATCCTGCCGGTGGAAGACATGCCGTTCCTCGCGGACGGCACGCCGGTCGACGTCATCCTCAACCCGCTCGGTGTTCCCGGCCGCATGAACTTCGGCCAGGTGCTGGAGATCCACCTCGGATGGGCCGCGAAGCAGGGCTGGAAGGTCGAAGGCAAGCCCGCGTGGGCCGGCCGCTTGCCCGAGGTCGCTCGCGAAGCCGCCCCGAACACCAAGGTGGCGACGCCCGTGTTCGACGGTGCGCTGGAGGAGGAGATCGCAGGTCTCCTCGACTCCACGCTGCCGAACCGCGACGGAGAGCGTCTGATCGACCACGCCGGTAAGACCCAGCTCTTCGACGGCCGCTCCGGCGAGCCGTTCCCCGAGCCGGTCTCGGTGGGCTACATGTACATCCTGAAGCTGCACCACCTGGTCGACGACAAGATCCACGCCCGCTCGACCGGACCGTACTCGATGATCACCCAGCAGCCGCTCGGTGGTAAGGCGCAGTTCGGTGGTCAGCGATTCGGCGAGATGGAGGTGTGGGCACTCGAGGCGTACGGCGCCGCCTACGCGCTCCAGGAGCTGCTCACCGTCAAGTCCGACGACATCCTGGGCCGCGTGAAGGTGTACGAGGCCATCGTCAAGGGCGAGAACATCCAGGAGCCGGGCATCCCCGAGTCCTTCAAGGTTCTCATCAAGGAGATGCAGTCGCTGTGCCTGAACGTCGAGGTGCTCTCGGCCGACGGCACGCCGGTGAGCCTGCGGAACACGGATGACGAGGCCTATCGTGCCGCCGAAGAGCTCGGCATCAACCTGTCCAGCCACTTCGAGTCGTCGTCGATCGACGAGATCTGATCCACGGAACCGGTCGCTGAGCCCGTTGAAGCACGGTGACCGCCCTCAACTCGATTGACGAACTTTCTACTAGGAGAGAAATTGCTCGACGCAACAACTTTTGACGAGCTGCGTATCGGCCTGGCCACGGCCGACGACATCCGTCGCTGGTCTCACGGTGAGGTCAAGAAGCCCGAGACGATCAACTACCGCACCCTGAAGCCGGAGAAGGACGGCCTGTTCGGCGAACAGATCTTCGGGCCGTCCCGCGACTGGGAGTGCGCGTGCGGCAAGTACAAGCGCGTGCGGTTCAAGGGCATCGTCTGCGAGCGCTGTGGTGTGGAGGTCACCAAGTCCTCCGTACGACGTGAGCGCATGGGTCACATCGAACTCGCCGCACCGGTGACGCACATCTGGTACTTCAAGGGTGTGCCCTCGCGCCTCGGCTACCTGCTCGACATGGCGCCGAAGGACCTCGAGAAGGTCATCTACTTCGCCGCATACATGGTCATCGACGTCGACGAGAACGGTCGCCACGAAGACCTGCCGGGTCTCGAGAATGAGCTGCGCCTGGAGATCAAGGCGCTCACCGATCAGCGCGACGTTCGCGTGGCCGACCGCCTCGCCAAGCTCGAGGGCGACCTCGCCGCTCTGGAAGAGGAGGGCGCGAAGGCCGACCAGAAGCGTCGCACCCGCGATGGCGCCGAGAAGGAGATGTCGCAGATCCGCAAGGGCTTCGACGAGGACATCGCGCGTCTGGAGCGCGTGTGGGAGTCGTTCCGCACGCTCAAGGTCGGCGAACTCAAGCCCGAGGACGCCGACTTCAACGAGCTCCTCGACCGGTACGGCCTGTACTTCACGGCCTACATGGGCGCCGAGGCGATCAAGAAGCGCCTCGAGGCGTTCGACCTGGTCGCGGAGGCCGAGCTGCTGCGCGACCAGATCGCGAACGGCAAGGGCCAGAAGAAGATCCGTGCGATCAAGCGACTGCGCGTGGTCAGCTCGTTCCTGTCAACGGGCAACTCGCCGGCCGCCATGGTGCTCGATGTCGTGCCGGTCATCCCGCCCGAGCTGCGCCCGATGGTTCAGCTCGACGGCGGCCGCTTCGCCACGAGCGACCTGAACGACCTGTACCGTCGCGTGATCAACCGCAACAACCGCCTTCGTCGTCTGCTCGACCTCGGTGCTCCCGAGATCATCGTGAACAACGAGAAGCGCATGCTGCAGGAGGCCGTCGACGCGCTGTTCGACAACGGCCGCCGCGGTCGTCCCGTCACAGGCACCGGCAACCGTGCCCTGAAGTCCCTGAGCGACATGCTCAAGGGAAAGCAGGGTCGTTTCCGCCAGAACCTTCTGGGCAAGCGTGTCGACTACTCGGGCCGTTCGGTCATCATCGTGGGTCCGCAGCTCAAGCTGCACCAGTGCGGTCTGCCGAAGGACATGGCTCTCGAGCTGTTCAAGCCGTTCGTCATCAAGCGGCTGATCGACCTGCAGCACGCGCAGAACATCAAGGCCGCCAAGCGCATGGTGGAGCGCGCGAACCCGCAGGTGTGGGACGTGCTCGAGGAGATCATCCGCGAGCGCCCCGTTCTGCTGAACCGTGCGCCCACGCTGCACCGTCTGGGCATCCAGGCGTTCGAGCCGCAGCTCGTGGAGGGCAAGGCCATCCAGCTGCACCCGCTCGTCTGCGCCGCGTTCAACGCGGACTTCGACGGTGACCAGATGGCCGTGCACCTGCCGCTGTCGGTGGAGGCGCAGGCCGAGGCGCGCATCCTGATGCTTGCCTCGAACAACATCCTGAAGCCGTCCGACGGTCGCCCGGTGACACTGCCCGCGCAGGACATGATCATCGGTCTGCACCACCTGACGACGATCAAGGAGGGTGCCGAGGGCGAGGGCCGCGCGTTCTCGTCGGTGTCCGAGGCGATCCTCGCCAAAGACCAGGGCTCGCTCGATCTGAACGCCAAGGTGCGCATCCGTCTCGAGAACCTCTATCTGTCGGAAGAGGATGCCGCCGAGGACTTCGTTCAGGGCGGCACCGCTCTGCGCGAGACCTCGCTGGGTCGCGCGATCTTCAACGAGACCCTGCCGGAGGACTACCCCTACGTGGAGGCGGTCGCCGACAAGGGCAAGCTGTCGTCGATCGTGAACGACCTCGCAGAGCGCTACCCGAAGGTGGAGGTGGCCGCAACGCTCGACCGCGTGAAGGACGCCGGCTTCTACTGGGCTGCCCGCTCGGGCGTCACCGTGGCGCTCAGCGACATCGTCACGCCTCCGTCGAAGAAGGACATCATCGCCTCCTACGAGAAGAAGGCGGCGAAGGTCCAGAGCGAGTACGAGAAGGGTCTCACCACCGAGGCCGAGCGTCGCCAGGAGCTCATCAAGATCTGGACGGATGCCACCGACGAGGTCGCGAAGGCCATGCGCGAGAACTTCCCGGAGCACAACACCATCAACCGCATGGTGTCTTCCGGCGCTCGTGGCAACTGGCTGCAGGTGCGCAACATCGCAGGTATGCGAGGGCTGGTGAACAACCCGAAGGGTGAGATCATCCCGCGTCCGATCATCTCGAGCTACTCAGAGGGCCTCTCGGTGGCGGAGTACTTCATCGCGACGCACGGTGCCCGCAAGGGTCTGGCCGACACCGCTCTGCGCACGGCCGACTCCGGTTATCTCACGCGTCGTCTGGTGGATGTCTCGCAGGATGTCATCATCCGCGAGGAGGACTGCGGCACGACGAAGGGCCTCGACCTGGCGATCGGTGCACGCAATTCCGAGGGCGTGCTGGTGCGCGACGAGAACGTGGAGAACTCCTCGTTCGCTCGTACTCTCGCCACCGACGTGGTGGATGCGAAGGGCACCGTGGTGGCCGAGGCAGGTCAGGATGTCGGCGACGTTCTGATCGAGAAGCTCATCGTGGCGGGCGTCGAGACCATCCGGGTGCGCTCCGTGCTCACCTGTGAGTCGGCCGTCGGCGTCTGCGCCCTCTGCTACGGCCGTTCGCTGGCCACGGGCAAGCTCGTGGACATCGGAGAGGCCGTCGGCATCATCGCGGCGCAGTCGATCGGTGAGCCGGGCACGCAGCTGACGATGCGTACGTTCCACACCGGTGGCTCGGCATCCGCCGACGACATCACGCAGGGTCTGCCCCGCGTGCAGGAGCTGTTCGAGGCGCGCACCCCCAAGGGTGCTTCCCCGATCGCCGAGGCCCCTGGCCGTGTGCGCATCGAGGACACCGAGAAGGCCCGCTACGTCGTGCTCACCCCCGACAGTGGAGACGAGGAGCACCGCTACCAGGTGCTCAAGCGCTCGACACTGCTCGTGGAGGACGGCGACCACGTGGAGCTCGGCCAGCAGTTCATCGTCGGCACCGTCGACCCGAAGGAGGTGCTGCGCGTGCGCGGCATCCGCGCGGTGCAGGAGCACCTCGTGGGCGGCGTGCAGGGCGTGTACCGGTCGCAGGGCGTGCCGATCCACGACAAGCACATCGAGGTGATCGTGCGTCAGATGCTGCGCAAGGTCACCGTGGTCGACCATGGCGAGACCGATCTGCTTCCCGGTGAGTTCGTGGACCGGTCGAAGTACAACACGATCAACCGCGCCGCGCTCGCCGATGGCAAGAAGACGGCATCCGCCCGCCAGGAGGTCATGGGTATCACCAAGGCCTCGCTCGCAACGGAGTCGTGGCTGTCGGCCGCGTCGTTCCAGGAGACCACGCGTGTTCTCACGCAGGCCGCCATGGAGGGCAAGCGCGATCCGCTGATCGGTCTCAAGGAGAACGTGATCATCGGAAAGCTGATCCCGGCCGGTACCGGCCTGCCGCGTTACCGCAACGTGACGGTCGAGGCCACGGAGGAGGCGAAGGCGGAGCGTTACCCGAACCGCATCTTCACCGACGACACCGTGTTCAACGAGAACGATCTGAGTTTCGTCGACTTCGACAGCTTCAGCTCGGACGACTACACCCCGGGTACTTACAACTGACCAAGGTGAGAGCGAAGCGAGCTTGCTCGCTTCGCCGAACCGCGGGAAGTTG
This sequence comes from Humibacter antri, assembly GCF_054777235.1. NCBI lineage: Bacteria > Bacillati > Actinomycetota > Actinomycetes > Micrococcales > Microbacteriaceae > Humibacter > Humibacter antri. The sequence goes on from NZ_BAAHAW010000019.1 coordinate 104,291, forward strand.
TTGAGCCGCGAAGCGGCGAACATAACTGATTGAGGTCGGGGAAAGTGAGCTTGCTCGCTTTCCCCGACCAATTGAAGTCATGAGCCGCGAAGCGGCGATATGACTGACAGTCTCCACCAGGAGCCCCACGCCAACCTCGGCGCGGGGCTCCTGTGGTTTCTGCCGCGGCCCTTGTGCATTTCTCAGGAGGCGATGCCCGCGGTGGCCGAGACACGCCGGTATTCACCGGCTACCCGGTCGGGATGCGCCGCAGTGCTCCTGAGAAGCGCACGGGGCGGGTTCGGGGGTTGCACTGCCCGCGGTGCGCCTTGCCCAGGCCTTTGGCGCGCGCTGTTACCGTGGCGAAAGCTGTCCGAGCGGCGACCAGCCGTGCACGGCGGCAGTCGATTCAGCCCGCCACGCGGTGCGCCGCGTTCACACGACAGGGGGCACCATGAGCAACGACACACCGAACGCACGGGGCACCGACGAGCAGTCGGAGCCCGCCGACGCGGATCGCGCAGCTGCGGGCGAGCCGGTGACGAGCGGCGAATCGGCAGTGGAGACTCCGGCCGACTCGGTGGAGGATACCTCCGCAGAGGGCGAAGAGTCCGCGAACGTCGAAGCCACTGTCGAGGCGGAGGCCCCTGTCGAGGCGGAGGCCCCTGTCGAGGCGGAGGCCACTGACGAGGGGGAGGCCACTGTCGAGGCGGAGGCCCCTGTCGAGAGGGAGGCCCCTGTCGAGGCGGAGGCCCCGGCCGACGCTGAAGCCCTGCCCGAGGCCGAAGCCGCTGTTTCAACTGAAGCCCCACTCTCGGCCGAAGCCCCACTCTCGGCCGAAGCGCCTGCCGAGGCCGAAGCCCCACTCGCGGCAGAAGCCCAGCCCGCTGCGCACGCCCCGGTCGACGGTGAAGCCCCGGTTCCGGCCGGAGCACCCGCCGAGGCAGAAACTCCCTTCGACGCTGAGGAGTCGGCCGCCGCCCCGCTCCAGCGGACGACCGAGCCCTACGTTGGTGACGACACGGCCGCGTTCGACGTGGTCGCCGACCAGCACGAGGGGGTGCGGGCCGACGAGCCTGCGGTGCCCATGATCGTGCCGTCGGAGGCGTCGGTGCCGTCGGGTGAGACATCCGGGTTCCCGGCCGACGGGTACGACGGTGAGTCTGCAGCGGCTGCGCCGGTTGTGCCCGAGCCTGTGCCCTACGAGGCGACGGCGTCGGCTGAACAGGCCGCCACGACAGGACTCGAAGGAGGCATCGCGGTGGCGGCGGTCGCTGCCCCCACGCCGATGTACGTCACGGCGCCGACTCCGCCGAAGCGGCGGGGCAACCGGCTGATGGGCATCCTCATCGACGTCGTCGCCACTGTCGCATTCGCTGTCGTCTTCGCCCTGGTGAGCCTGGCGTTCACCGTGTCGGCCGACCCGAAGGCGACGATGGTGACGTGGGAGCACTTCTTGCAGACGCCCGGATTCTGGCTGCCCGTCGTGGTGTTCTTCCTCGCCGAGGCGCTCCTCATCACGATCGTCAATCGCGCCGGATGGTGGGCGCACGTGCTCGGGTCGTTCTTCGTGGGCGCCGTCGTGTACTTCGCGTATCTGGGCGGCACGCTGATCTCGGTCGAGGTGTGGCGCATGTCCGCCTCGTATCTCAGCCAGTTCCTCAGGATCGTCGCGGTCAGCCCGATCGCGATCTTCGCCGGCATCATCGCGCGCGAGACATCGGTGTGGTTCGGTGCCTGGATCGCCGCCCGCGGTCGCCGGGTTCGCGCGGCTAACCTGGAAGCGCAGCGCGAATACGACCGCCGGATCGCGGCCGGGCCCACCACGAGCCCGGGAGCCTGAGCCGGGCGAGGAACGCCGGCTTCACGGTCGACGCACGCGTCGGTCGGGGTAAGCGGTCGGCGCAGGATCGCCGAAGCGCAGCATCCCACCATGGAATTCCGCCGATATGCCGCCGCCCTCGCCGTCTTCGCGACGGTGCTGTACATCGCGCTGCTGATCGCCGCGCTCGGTGTGCTCAGTGTGATGCTGAACCGCGACGTGATCGACAATGCGGATGCCGGCCTGTACGCAGGTCCGATCGCCTCCGGTGTCGCCTCCGCCGTCGTGTTCACGGTGCTCCTGGTGCGGGCGCTCCGGGTGCCGCGTCACGCGCACGACATCGCCGTCGGCGTCGCGGTCCTCAGCGGTGTCTGCTCCTACGCCGGATACGCGGTCGGCGGCGCGCTCGTCGTGGGCGTCACGGATCCCTTCCAGTCCCTGCCGTTCGCCGTCGAACAGCTGATCGGTCCGTTCGCGGTGGCGGCGGGCATCCTCTCCGTCGTCGTCGTGCTCCTGGACATGATCGTGCTGTCGTCGCACATCGACGAGCGCGGCCGCCCGCGCTGGCCCTGGGAGAAGCGCGACCCCTGACGGCCTTCGCCGTGCTCCCGCCGGCAGCCCTTCCCGCTGGGTGCCCCGCCGATTCCGCTGGATGCCCGGCCGGTCCCGTCGGCTCGTGAGACTAGGCGTACGCGCCGACACTAGCTGCACAGACATAGGTCTCATCGCATACACCCAGTCTCGGCTCGGGGCTCGGGGCTCGGGGCTCGGGGCTCGGGGCTCGGGGCCTGTGCGTGGCATCCTTGCACCGATAGTACTTGATCTGTTATAGTACTTGGCATGCAAGAAGACTCGCGGAGATCCGCGGCGTTCACCGCCGACCTGCTGCGCGGACACACCGACACGATCGTGCTCGGCGTGCTTCGCGGCGGCGACGGGTACGGCTATGAGATCCACAAGGCCATCCGCGACTCCACCGGCGGCGGCTACGAGATCAAGGAGGCGACGCTCTACGCGAGCTTTCGCCGCCTCACCAAAGACGGCCTGGTCGAGCCCTACTGGGGCGATGAGTCGCAGGGCGGCCGTCGCAAGTACTACCGCATCACCGACGCGGGGCGTGCGGTCTACGCATCCAACGTCGCGGCCTGGGTTGCGACCCGTCGCATCATCGACTCCCTCCTCGACGTAAAGGAACTCTGACATGAACACCGACATCCACCGCCTGCTCGACGAGGCGTTCGCCGGCGTCGAGATGACCCCGGAGGCGCAGGACCTGAAAGAAGAGGTGCGCGCGAACCTGGTCGCACGGGTCGACGATCTGGAGGCATCAGGGGCGTCGCCGCACGAGGCGGCCGAACGCGCCGTCGCCGAGATCGGCGATGTGCGCGAGCTGCTCGATGAGGCGGATGCGGCCGTCGACCCCGCGACTACGATCGCGTCCCGCACACGGCCTGCTCAGTACGGCTATGCCTCGCTGGCGCAGCGCAACCGAGTGCGCCCGAAGCCGGGATTCGTGGTGCGCACCGTGCTCTGGTCGGCGCTTCTCGCCGTCGGCGTCACGCTCTGCACGCTCGGCGCGACAGGGGTGCTGCCGCTGTCGGCCGGGCCGATCATCGCGCTGCTGGGGGCCGCATCCACGGGTCTCGGCATGCTGGTCGGCGACACGCTCTCGCAGGAGACGACCACGAACCATCCGATGCCGCAGAACCGTGCAGGCGGTTACGCGCTCGCCAGCTTCTTGACACTGTACGGACTCGGATTCGCAGGACTCGTCGTCCTCCAGGCTTTGCCCATCTGGTGCATCGTGTTCGCGGCGCTTGGCGTGATCGCGGCGATCGTGCTCTTCGCGTTTCTCGGCGCCACGCAGACCAACCGGCACAAAGCCTGGACCATGGCCGCCCGCAACACGATGCCGCCCGACCGGTTCGAACAGCATCCCGAGGTGGCGGCCCGCTTCGGCATCTACACCGCGGTCATCTGGCTCCTCACGTTCGTGATCATCGCCGTGCTGGTGTTCACGGTCGGCTGGTGGTGGGCGCCCGTCGCGTTCGTCGGCGGGCTCGCGGCCATGATGCTGCTGCTCGCGCGCATGCTGTTCGGCCGCACCGACGACTCCGACGCCACCGACGACAGCGACGACTCGAAGCACTGATTCGAAGCGCTGATCCGGGAGGAACACCGAACACTCCGCACAGCGACTGCGCCACCGCAGCCCAGTCGCCGCACTTCCCACGTCGGTGTGTCGACATTCGACACACCGCCATCACAGAACCCTCGAACCGAAGGGATGCTCGTCATGCCAGAAATCACCCTCGCCGTCGACGTCGTCGGCCTCGCCAAGACCTACCGCGGCCCGCACCGCACACCCGTGCACGCGCTGCGCGGCCTGACCTTCCAGGTGCCGGCGGGCATCGTGTTCTCGATGCTCGGCCCGAACGGAGCCGGCAAGTCGACCACGACGAAGATCCTCACCACGCTGAGCCACCCGAGCGGCGGATCCGCGCGCATCGACGGCATCGACGTGGTGCGACGGCCGTCCGAGGTGCGGCAGCACATCGGATATGTCTCCCAGGGCGCCAGCACCGACCCGCTCCTGACCGGCACCGAGAACCTCGTGCTGGCCTGCCGCTTACGGGGAATGAGCGCGGTGGATGCGCGCAGTCGCGCGTCCGCTCTGCTGAAGGAGTTCGGGCTGAGCGACACCTCGGACCGCCCGGTCGGCAAGTTCTCCGGCGGCATGCGTCGGCGGTTGGATGTCGCGGCCGCGCTCGTGCACGCCCCGCGCGTGCTGTTCCTCGACGAGCCCACCACCGGGCTCGACCCCGAGGCGCGCGCGGCGATGTGGGGGGAGATCCGCCGTCTGTCCGCCGAGAGCGCCATCACGGTCATCCTCACCACGCACTACCTGGAGGAGGCCGACCGGCTCGCGGACGACGTGATGATCATCGATCACGGCGCGAAGGTCGTCAGCGGGAGTCCCGACGAGCTCAAGTCGTCTCTCAACGGGGACACTCTGCGGGTGTCGCTCGTAGAGCCCGACGTCGACGCCGTGCACCGGGCGGCGGCAGCAGTGGGCGGCCTGCGCGACATCGTCGTGGAGACACAGGGCACGAACGGCCAGCTCGTCGCCCGCACGGACGACGCGTCGTCGGCCGTCGCGCCCGCGATCGCCGCGCTCGAGGCGGCCGGCATCGTGTTCGGGGCGGTGTCGGCATCCCGCCCGAGCCTGGACGACGTGTATCTGCACTACGCAGGGCGCTCGTTCGACACCGCGGACGGCTCCGCCGAAGGGGGCGGCGCTGCCGCCGGAGACGGCGTGAAGGACCGGTCGGCGAGGTCGTCGGCCGACATGAACGGAGAAGCAGCATGACCACCACAGTTGCCGGCGTCGCGCCGGCTCACCCCCTGCAGGCCGGTTGGCTCACGCAGACCGTGCAGATCACCCAGCGCTGGCTCACCAACACCCGCAGGCAGGTGTGGGGCGCGGCGTTCTCGCTCGTGCAGCCGATCGTGTGGATCCTGCTGTTCGGCCAGGTGTTCTCCTCGCTGGGAAAGCTGCCCGAGTTCGGTGGAGCCGGCTACGCCACGTTCCTCGTGCCGGGCGTGCTCATGATGACGGTGCTGTACAGCGGAGCGTGGGCCGGCTCCGGCTACATCGACGACATGAAGTCGGGCGTGATGGATCAGCTTCTCACCGCTCCCATCGCCCGCACAGCGATCGTGACCGGTCAGCTCGTGCAGCAGCTGATCGTCTGCCTCGCGCAATCGATCATCGTGCTGTTCATCGGTTGGCTCGGCGGTGCCGCCTACCCGGGCGGCATCGGCGGAATGACGCTCGCGGTCCTCACCTCGCTGCTCCTCGGCACGATCTTCTGCTCGCTCTCCACGGCCGCCGCACTCACCGCACGCAACCAGGTCGCACTGATCGGCATCTCGCAGATCGTGGTGCTGCCGGTCACCTTCCTCTCCACCACGATGATGCCGGCGTCGCTGATGCCCGACTGGGTTCAGAACGTGTCGAAGTTCAACCCGATGACCTGGTCGGTCGACCTGGCTCGCAACACCCTGGCGGGAACCACGGATGCCTCGGCTCTGCTGCACGTCGGCGGCCTGGTCGTCCTCGCGGTGCTGGCGTTCGTCTGGTCGGTCCGCGCGCTTCGCGGGTACCAGCGCAGCCTGTGACGGCTCGCCGCCGCGGGCCGGCCGGTGGATAGGGTAAGGAAACGTCAAGGCGCTTCGGTGTGTCGTCGGCACACCGAAGCGCACTGTCGAGTCCCGCCGGGCTGCACGCCTCGGCCAGCCACCAGGAGTCCACCGGCATGCGCCTCAAGTTGACGCTCAATCGACCCTCCGGCACACCCGCCGACATCATCGTCACCGCGGATGCCGCAGCCAGCATCTCCGAGATCGCAGTGGCGATCGCACGGCTCGACCCGGTGCATGGGGGAGCGCAAGCACCGGCATCCTCATCTCTCACTCTGCATGCGGCGCTTCCGGGTCAGACCGAATGGGTGCTGCTTCCCCCCGATGCCCCCGTCGGCGAAGCTTGGATCGCCAGCGGTGCGATGGTGCAGCTCGCCGACTCGGGAACGCACTACTCGCCGAAGGGGCTCAGCCGCGGCGCCCAGATCGCCACACTGAAGGTGGTCAAGGGACCGGATGCCGGCAGCGAGTTCCCGATCACCCTGGGCACGACCGTCCTCGGTCGCGATCCGGGCTGCGACATCGTGCTGCACGACGACCTCGTCTCGAAGCGACACGTGCGATTCGAGGGGTCCGATGCGGTCGAAGTGATCGACCTCGGCAGTGCCAACGGCATCGTCGTCGACGGCGGCATCGTGCCACGACTTCGCGTCACCCGCGAGGAGACGATGCTGATCGGCGACTCCGAAGTGGTGCTGAAGATCACGGATCGCCAGGCGCTCGCCGGGGTGGCTCCGAAGGCCGGTCCGGTGTTCCACAATCGCTCGCCGAAGGTCGAGGCCCGGTACGCCGGGCAGGAGTTCGCCGCTCCCGCCGTGCCGGCCAAGAAGGAACCGCAGCCCTTCCCGCTCCTGGCGATGATCGCGCCGCTGCTGATGGGCGGCGTCATGTTCGCCATCTCCAAGCAGCCGGCGTCTCTGCTCTTCGTTCTGATGTCGCCGCTCATGATGGTGGGCAATGCGATGACCGCCAAGAGCAGGGAGAAGCGCAGGCTGAGAAAGTCGATCGCCGAGTTCGACGAGTCTCTGGCGAGCCTCACCGAGGAGCTTCAGAACGAGCGAGGCACGGAGCACGAGGCTCGTACGAAGGAGTCGCCATCGACCGAGGAGGCGATGGCGCAGGCCGTGACGAGAGGGCCGTTGCTGTGGACGAGGCGCCCCGAGCATTGGTCGTTCCTCAACGTGCGGCTCGGCGTCGGGAGCATGTCCAGTCGCAACACCATCAAGACGAGCGGGCGCGGCGAGATCCTCAAGGCCTACCAGCAGCGGCTCGACGACGTGGTCGAGGGCCACACGACGATCGACGACGTGCCGATCATCGACAATCTCTTCGACTCGGGCGCTCTCGGCATCGCCGGCTCGCCGGAGCACGCCACCGGCAGTGTCAACTCGATCCTGGTGCAGCTGACCGCCCTGCATTCCCCCGCAGAACTCGCGGTCGCGGCCATCGTGTCTCCGACCTGGTCGAGGCAGCTGGAGTGGCTGAAATGGATTCCGCACACCTCGTCTCCGCAGTCTCCCATCGAGACGGTGCATCTGGCCGACAGCGCCGCGAGCGGAGCGAACCTTCTCTCGGCGCTGGAGGGCCTCATCGACTCGCGGCTCGCCGAGAACAAGGCAGCCCAGCGTCGTGGCGCGATCCAGATGGGCTCGGCAGCCCTGGAGCGCGGTGCCGAGGTCGGCAAGGACAGCGGCTCGGAGGGCACGCGATCGGCCATCCCCGCAGTGGTCGTGCTCATCTCCGATGACGCGGCAGTCGACCGGGCACGTCTCGTGCAGGTCGCGGAGCGAGCGGCGGATGCCGGCGTCTACCCGATCTGGATCGCGGGCGACGTCGCCGCGCTGCCCGCGGTGTGTCGCACGTATCTCGAGCTCGGCGAGGAGCCCGGCCGGGGGCGCGTCGGATTCGTGCGGCTCGGCGAGAGCATCGAGAACGTCGCGACCGAAACCGTCGGCGGCGCTCAAGCGCTTGGATTCGCCAGGCGGATGGCAGCCGTGATCGACGCAGGCGCCCTGGTGGCGGACTCATCCGACCTTCCGCGCAGCGTCTCGCTCGTCACGCTGCTCGGACACGACCTCGTCGAGTCGAGCGAGGCCGTCGTCGACAGATGGCGACAGAACAACTCCATTCACGACCGCAGCGGTGAGGCGCCGACCCCCCGACGAGCCGGTTCGCTCCGCGCGACGATCGGCTCGGGCGGTGTCGACGCGATGCACCTCGACCTCCGGTCGCAGGGGCCGCACGCGCTCGTCGGTGGCACGACGGGAGCCGGCAAGTCCGAGTTCCTGCAGGCGTGGGTGCTCGGGATGGCCGCCGAGTACAGCCCGGATCGCGTGACGTTCCTTTTCGTGGACTACAAGGGCGGCTCGGCGTTCGCCGACTGCGTGAGCCTGCCGCATTGCGTCGGCCTCGTGACCGACCTCAGCCCGCACCTGGTGCGGCGCGCGCTCACCAGCCTCAGGGCAGAACTGCATCACCGCGAGCATCTCCTCAACCGCAAGAAGGCGAAAGACCTCCTCGAGCTCGAGAAGCGCGGCGATCCGGACAGCCCGCCGGCACTCGTGCTCGTGATCGACGAGTTCGCCGCCCTCGTCGGCGAGGTGCCGGAGTTCGTCGACGGCGTAGTCGACATCGCCCAGCGGGGTCGCTCGCTGGGCATCCACCTGATCATGGCGACCCAACGACCCGCAGGAGTGATCAAGGACAACCTGCGGGCGAACACGAACCTACGCGTGGCGCTGCGCATGGCTGACGAGTCGGACTCCGACGATGTGGTGGGCACGAAGCAGGCCGCGCATTTCGACCCGGGCATCCCTGGCCGCGGTGTCGCCAAGACCGGACCAGGCCGTCTCACCCTCTTCCAGTCCGGATACGCCGGCGGATGGACCAGCCGCGAGCCGGAGCGAGCCGGGGTCGAGGTCGCAGAGTTGCGCTTCGGCGGCGAGCTGCGTTGGGAGGAGCCGAACGGCAACGACGTGGATCTCGATCTCAGGCGCGATCCCGGCCCCACCGATCAGCAGCGTCTCGTCTCGGCGATGGTCGGTGCGCAACAGGCCGCCGCAATCCCGGCGCCACGCCGACCATGGCTCGACGAACTCGCTCCGGCATACGACCTGAGCCTGCTGCGCCAGCGCACCGACGCGGAGCTGCTCCTTGGCGTCTCGGACATTCCCGCCCGCCAGCAGCAGGCGCCGGTCTATTTCCAGCCTGACGTCGACGGCAACATCGCGATCTACGGCACGGGCGGGTCCGGCAAATCCACCGTGCTCCGCACCCTGGCGTGCTCGGCCGCCATCACGCCGCGCGGAGGCCCCGTACAGGTCTACGCCCTCGACTTCGGTGCAGGCAGTATGCGGATGCTCGACCAGCTCCCGCACGTCGGCGCGGTCATCAAGGGCGACGACGTCGAACGAGTGGTGCGTCTTTTCCGCACCCTGAAAGCGGCGCTCGAGGATCGTGGACCGCGGTTCGCGGCGGCCAACGCGTCGAACATCACCGAGTACCGACAGCTCGCGGGCCGACCTGACGAGCCGCGCATCCTGCTGCTCATCGATGGTTTCCCGAGCTTCCGCGACGATTTCGAGGTCGCCGCGGGTCGTGCGCCGTGGTACGAGGTGTTCCGCGACGTGCTCACCGACGGGCGCCAGCTCGGAATGCACGTGGCGTTCACCGCGGACCGGGCCGGAGCGGTGCCGAGCTCAGTCGCCTCCAACGTGCAGCGTCGTGTGGTGCTTCGTCTGGCCGACGACGGGTATGCGCTGCTCGACGTACCCGGCGACATCCTCTCGCCCTCGTCTGCTCCCGGGCGGGCGATCGTCGATGGCATGGAGACCCAGATCGCCGTGCTCGGCGGCACCTCGAGCGTCTCCGAGCAGTCGATCACGGTCGGCAGGCTCGCCGAGGCGATGAAACGCGCCGGGGTGAAGGATGCGCCGCCGATCGGCTCCATGCCGACCGCCTATCCGCAGTCGTCGCTTCCGGAGAAGTCGGGCGAGTTGCCCGTTCTCGGGATCGGGGAGACGGACTTGCAGCCGGTCGGTTTCGAGCCGACCGGGACGATGGTGCTCGCCGGGCCGCCGGCCAGCGGCAGGAGCACGGCGTTTCTCGCATTCGCGCAGGCACTGCACCAGTTCGATCCGGGTTTCCAGCTCTACTATCTGGGCAATCCGAGGTCGGCGATGGTGCGCGCCTACCCGTGGACCGAGACCGCGACCACGGTGGAGGAGGTGGGCGGCATCGCCAAGGACCTTCTCGGTGCTGTGACCGACCCGGGTGCGCTCGATCGGTACGGCATCTTCATCGAATCGATCGGTGACTTCCTCCAATCGTCTGCGGATGCCCCGCTCGTCGAGCTGATCAAGGCGGTGCGGCGCAGCGATCACTTCCTGCTCGCGGAGGGCGAGACGAGCGGCTGGGGATCGAGCTGGGGTCTGATGGCGGAGGTGAAGAACGGGCGTCGGGGTCTTCTGCTGCAGCCCGAGAGCATGGAGGGGGATCTGCTGCTGAAGACCCCGCTGCCGCGCTTCGCACGGAGCGAATTCCCTCCGGGTCGCGGCATGTTCATCGCCAAGGGCACGTCCGAACGCGTGCAGGTGCCGCTGCCTGCATGAGGCGATCGAGTGAGGCCATGCAGTGAAGTGATGCAGTGAGGCAATGCAGTGAAGCCATGGGGAGTCCTCCCCATGGCTTCGCGAATTCCACGGCCGATACGATTCCTATGCGCTCCCCGCGACGCAGGTTCCGGGTGAACCGCGCAGGTGAACCGCACTGGCGAACCACACAGGGGAAGAGGAGTTGATGTGACGGATCTGAAGATCACCGACGGCATCCTCGACGAGCTGCAGTCCGGGCTGAAGTCGATCGTCGACCAGCTTCGTGACTCCACGAAGTTCTCGAGCGAGATCGGCGACCTCGTCGGGCACCATGGGCTGTCGGGTCACGTGCACGACTTCGCGAGCGACTGGTCGGTGCACCGCGGCAAGATGATCGACGGAACCACCGGCATCCACGATCACGTCGCCGTCATCAACACCGGCTTCACCCAGGCGGACACCGACCTGGCGAAGGCCTTCGACCAGCCGGCAGACCAGCACACGGAAGGGGCAGGCCATGGCCGGGCCGAGTGAGCTGGCACCGCTTCCCGGTGACCCGACCGCGCTGAAGTCGAAGGCGGACGGCCTGTCGGCCGCGGCTGAGCAGATCCAGTTGGCCATCAACCACCTGCGCAAGCTGGCCGACCGCGACGAGACGGTCAGCCTCGCGATCGACTCCGTTCGCGGCAACGCCGGCGACGTGGCCGACAACATCACCAAGGCGCAGGTGCGCTATGCGGGCACCGCGCAGGCCCTTCAGGACTATGCGCCGAAGCTGGAGAGCGCACAGCAGCGAGCGCTCCGTGCGATCTCGGCCTACAACGGTGCACAGCAGCAGGTGAGCTCGGCGCAGTCGCACCTTCACCAGCAGCAGGAGCAGTACGCGCAAGACCAGGCGAACGCTCCGACGCCTGCACCCGGCGCCGAGCCGGCCAAGCCGTTCGGTCAGACCGCCGACGGCAGCAAGGCGAATCAGGCCGTCAATGACGCGAACGGCGCGGTATCGGATGCCCTGGGCGAGTACCACGCGGCGATCGCCGAAATCGACGATGCGGCCCAGATCGCGATCTCGCAGATCAAGAAGGCGATCAGCGAGAGCGGTCTGAACGACGGCTTCTGGGACAAGCTGGGGCATGCCCTCGCGAGCGCGTGGAATGATGCCGTCGCGTGGGCGAAGAAGTACCTCGCGCCCGTTCTCGATGTGATCCAGAGGGTGGCGGCGGCCATCGCCGATATCGGCGGTTACATCTCGATGGTGCTGAACATCCTCGCGGTGTTCATCCCCGTGCTCGCCCCGCTCGCCGCTGCCGTCGACATCATCGTGCTCGCCGCGGCGGCCGTGTCGTTCCTCACCACGGCGGCGCTCGTCGGCCTCGGCGATCGATCGCTCGGAGACTTGCTGAACACGGGCATCACGCTTGTGGCCTCGGCGCTGCCGATCAAGGGCGACGCTGCGGCGCTGACCAAGGCGGGCAAGCTCACCGGCGTGGCCGAGAAGCTCTCCAGCGGCAATCTCGGCAAGGTCATCGACGTCGCCGACAAGCTCAACGGCCCGCTGGACAAGTTCGCGAAGTTCGCAGGCAAGGGCGGTGCGGCGCTCGGCGAGAAGGCCGGCTCGAAGTACCTGGGCTTCCTCGGCTCCGGCAGGGCGGCGGACTACGCGGCGGCGGCGTTCCACGGAAGCCTCGAACACGGCACCTCCCTCGACCGCGCCGGGGCGAACGCGATCGCGCAGTACCGCCACGGCATGAACGAGGCGATCACGGATGTCACCGGCGGCGTTGCGGAGAAGGGCACCTCGGCCGTGATCAACACGACGATCACCTCGGCGACCAACAACGCGGGCACGGCCCTCGACAACGTCTGGAACGGCAACAACATGCCAGGGCACAACTACTTCCAGACGCACAGTGCGCTCGACATCCAGCCGCTCATTCCGAATGTGCAGATAGTCTCCGGGTCCGCGCCGTCCTCGCTCGGCGGTCTCAACCCCGTCAACATCTTCGAGGCGGGCAAGGGGCTCACGGTGGGTGCGCCCACGGCGTTGGCGCATGCTGTGACGGGTACGGCTACGCTCAAGTGACGTTGTGAGGAGTTCCGTGGCGCTGCAATACACCTGCCTGATCCAGTCGCAGTGGTTCGAGGCGCCGAGGACTGCAGAGGAGTCCGCAGGGCTCTCCGCGGAGCTCGATCGACTGGTGGAGACGCCGGATGCCAGGGCGACCCTCGAACTCGCGGCCGAACGGCTCGTGCAGCAGGTCGCGAAAGACGACCACCCCGATCGTCACACCTGGGGTGGCGTCGGAGACCGCGCACTCGGCGACATCTCGGCCGTGATGACCATAGAACCGGTCAAGGCGCGCGGAGTCGATCTCGACCAGTTCCTCACGGCATGGACGCAGGCAGATCCCGGCGAGGGCCTCGATATCTGGTTGCGCGACTTTCAGAAGAAGGAGATCGCCGGCCGTCGTGCCGTGTCCGGGCACGAGATCCTCCAGGCGCCCGAGGGTGAGAACGGCGAGCGCATGCTCACCGAGACATACCGCGCAGCGGTCGCGGCTCCCGGCCTGGCCACGTTCATGCTCGTGACGATCACGACCGATGACCTTTCGATCTTCGACGACATCGTCGGCTACGGGGACACGGTGGCCGAGACATTCGAGTTCGAGACCGCAAGGGGAATGGCATGAGCGGTTCAGCGACGTCTCCCGGAGTGCAGATCGTGCTTCCGGGCAGCTGGTGGAAGATCCCGGTGGGCGACGAGCAGGCCGCAGCGCGTGCCATCCACGCCCTGGCCGACAAGGTGACGAAGCGCATGGACGCCTTCGTGCGTCTGCGTCGAGACCTCCGCACACAGTTGACCGAACTCGCCGACACGGCCCGGGATGGCGGGGCCGACCAGGTGTTCCTGGCGCTCGAGATCGTTCCGGGGACCACCCTGCCGATGTCGCTCGCGCTCTTCTGGCCCGACATCGACGTTCTCGGATCGACGCCATCGAAGCCGGCGTCGGTCGTCGCACTCGTGCGTGAAGCACTTCAGGCCCTCCCTGATGCCGCCGAATACGCGGACCAGGAAGAAGTGATGCTCGGTGGCACGCAGACCTGGCGACGGAGTAAGACCATCGTGCATCCCGCCGACGGTGACGTCGGCGAGTACGAGACCTTCGTCGTCGACTATTGGGTGGCCGTTCCGGGCTCGCAGAGGGTGGCGCTGCTGACGTTCTCGACAACGATCCCAGGGGAGCGCGAACTCCTGCTTCAGCTGTTCCGGGTTATGGTCGAGTCGATGCGATGGGATGATGACGCGAGCGACGACTCGTGACGCAATCGAAGCCGAAGCCGAAGCCGAAGCCGAAGCCGAAGAAGGCTGGTCCGGGCTACATCGCGACAGTGGTCGTACTGGCACTGGGCGCTGTGTTCTTCATCGGCGGGCTGGTTCCGCTGATCGGCCAGATGGTTCTCGCGTCGCATTCGTCGGCGGCGACTGCCGTCGTCGTGGGCGACCGCACTCACCCCTCCGGAGGGAAGGGCGGATGCGGTGGTCCGGCCTACTACCCGGTGGTCGCTTTCGACGCGGGCGGAAGCAAAGCCACAGCGACGCTGAGCAATAAGCTCATCTGCACGGCCCCGGACAGGGGCGCGTCGATTCACGTCATCTACGACACGACGAACCCCTCCAACGCCGAGTTCCCCTCCGCGTCCGAGAACTGGGTGTGGCCGATGGTGGCGCTCGTGCTCGGTGCCCTGCTCGTCGTCGGGGCCGCCGCAATGGCCAGGTCCACCCGTAAGACCCGGGCCGCGATCGCCGACGGCGGGCCGATTCCCGGCAGCAAGAGCCAGGCGAAGAAGCGGGAGAGAGCACGGGAGCAAGACCTCGACCGCCGCGCCTCCGACTATGTGCAGACTCTCGCGGAGCAGCAGAAGGACGCAAGCGGTCAGCATCCTCGCCCCGAGCATCCGGAGTCTGAGTAGTTCGGAGTCTGGATAATTCAGGGTCTGAGTAATTCTGGGTAGTTCGGAGCCTGCGCATCCGGGGCCTGCGCATCCGGAGTTCGGGCATCCGCCATCCAGGCATTCAGGCGTCAGTCGTTCCGGCGCATGCACGCAGCCACGGCAAGCACGGGCATGGGTACCACTCCCCATTTCATCGCCTTGGTGGCCTGCGATAGCGTCGATTCAACGAGGTCGGCCCAACGGGGGCGGCCGGAAGACCAAGGAGAATCCCATGGCGAACATGAACGTCACCTACGGCGACATGACGAGCGCGGCCGGCCGTCTCACCAGCGGCAAGGAAGACCTCGTCTCCAAGCTCCACGAGCTGCAGACGCTGGTGAACCAGCTGGTGAGCGAAGGCTTCGTGACCGACTCGGCATCCGGTGCGTTCCACGATTCGTACACGCAGTTCACCACTGGTGCGACGAACGCCGTCAACGGACTCGACGGAATGTCGCAGTTCCTCACCAAGGCTGCCGACACGCTGCAGCAGACCGACTCGTCGCTGGCATCCAGCGTCGGCGGACACTAGTCGCCCGGCCGATGGCCGGGTACGACGTGAGGGCCGTGATGCGGAATCGAATCCGCATCACGGCCCTCGTGCGTTCCCGTGTCGGTCTCGCCGATACCCTGTACTGTTCGCGGCCTGTGCACGGGAGGTGATGGCGTGGATTACTCGGTGAACCCGTGGTGGGTCTATCTGCTGGCCGTCGTCGGCACGTTCGCGCTCGTCATCGGGCTCCCGCTCGGGGGGATCGCGGCCAGTTCCCGCCGAGCGAGGCGGCAGTCAGTGGTCGTGAAGAAGGGAACCGTCTGGGTGACGGATGCCGCATATGGCGGTGAGCGCAGCATCCCGGCGGAGCAGATCGGCACGGTCGTCTACTTGCCCGCGCTCGAACCGCAGGCGACGATCGCGCCGCTGACCTCCGTCCCGCTCGCGGTCTCGAACTCGGCGCAAGGTGAGGACTACCGTGCCGCTCAGGCCCGGGCGCTCGGCAACGGGGCGAACATGTTCGCCACAGGCGGCCTGGTCATCTTGAACACGAAGGGCCGCATGGTCGGTCACGTCGCGTACGAGGTCGGGTCGAACGCACCTCTTTCGACCGTGTGGAAGCAGATCCCCGCGCAGAACTACGTGCAGGCGCCGTTGAACGGGGCGGGGAGCGGATACTCGCGTGCGGCCTTCAAGCGGGCGTTCCCGCGCGCACTGCGGTTCGGGCAGCTGTGGGGTGCCACGCGCTGGACCTGGACCGTGCTCGGGCTCGTCTTCGTCGCGGCGCCGGTTCTGGCGGCACTCGTGGCGTTCGTGTGCATCTTCATAGCGACCTGGATCGACGTGAATGGCTGAGATCTCCAACCCAGGCGCCGGCGACGGCACGGAGCACGCCGGTGGTAACCGGCCGGGTGAGACACCGCGCGCGCAGCCGACACCGGAGGGCGTCAACCTGCTGGGAACGCCGCAGCGCGTTGCCGAGAACAAGGATGCCGCCCGCCGGCGCTACGCGGTCGGCCCGTTCGGGCAGACCTGGCTGTGGACGATCGGGATCATCTTGTCGTTGACCGGCCTCTACAAGCTCCTGGCCGGGCCTGCACTCGCGGCGACGCTGCCCACGGCGCAGGGGACCGTGCTCAGCTGGATCACGATCCCGGCGAGGACGATCACGTATGCGCCCAAGATCTCCTACCAGGTCAGCGGCATGACGTACCAGTTCGTGGCCGGATCCACAGTGTCGACGTTGACGAACGCCCCGAAAGTCGCCACCGTCAGCTACGTGCCGTTCGACCCTTCGGTCGCGATCTGGAACAGCGGCGACTGGTGGTCGTCGTTCACCGACGTCTATCTGATGGTGACCGTCATCCTCGGTCTCGTCCTGTTGTGCGTCGCGATCTACCAGCGCCGCATTCGGCACTACTGGGTGGCGAAGAATCCGGATGCGGGGGCCGCCGGCCATCGGGTTCTGATCGGGGCAGGCATGCTGCTGGCGGTCGTCGGCTTCGCCTGGCTGGCAGCCGGATATCTGTCGCCGGCGTCCTGGTTCATCCCGCCGGATCCGAATGTCATCGCCGCCTTCATCGCGGCGATCGGAACGGCGCTCTTGGCGACCGGCCTGCACTACCGCAGGGCCGGCGGCCGCTGACCCGATGCCCGCCTCGACGTCGAGGACCGGCGTCGCAACCCCCTACGAACAAGACCGGCGTCGCGCACTCTACGAACAAGACCGGCGTCGCGCACTCTACGAACAAGACCGGCGCCGCGCACTCTACGAACAAGACCGGCGCCGCGCACTCTACGAACAAGACCGGCGTCGCGCGCCCTGCGAAGAGGACCGGCGCCGCGCACTCTGCGAAGAGGACCGGCGTCGGGTCCTTTACGACGAGGATCGGCGTCGCGTCCTTTACGACGAGGATCGGCGTCGCGTCCTTTACGACGAGGATCGGCGTCGCGTCCTCTACGACGAGGACCGGCATCGCGCCCTTCTACGAAGAAGACCGGCGTCGCGGCCCCTGCCGGTGCCGTCATGCGAGAGCGGGAACGACCTCACGCTCGAACAGCTCCCAGCCGGAGGTGTCGTAGGCAAGCTCCGGGAAGTAATGGATGCTGTACGCAAGTCCGTGCTCGGCCCGCCGCTGCAGCCGCTCCACCACCTGCTCCGGCGTGCCGAAGGCGTCTGAACCGAGGTACTCCTGCTCGATCCGCGCCGTACGCTCGTCACCGAGGTGGGGACGCAGACGCGCGATGACCGCATCCAGCCGGTCTCTGGCCTCCTGTTCGGTCTCGGCCACGATCGTGTTGAAGTTCGACGAGCGGGTGATCGATTCGAAGGCGCGTCCGAGTGCTTCGCAGTGTGTGCGCAGCACGTCCGACTTGTGGTCGAACTCGTCGAGCGAGCCGGTGAAGTTGGTGTAGTCCGCGTACTGCGCTGCGATCTTCAGCGTGACCTTCTCGCCGCCGCCGGCGATCCAGATCGGGATGCCGCCCTCCTGCAGAGGCTTCGGGCGCACGATCGCACCGTCGACCTGGTAATACCGCCCGTCGAGGGTCGCCGTGCCCGTCGTCCACGCCTGCTTCATGATGTCGACGCCCTCGCGGAGCATCCGGAGCCGGTCGGGCACCTCGGGGAATCCGTAGCCGTACGCTCGCCACTCGTGCTCGTACCAGCCGCCGCCGATGCCCATCTCGATGCGGCCACCCGACACGTGGTCGACGGTGGCTGCCACCTTGGCCAGGTACGCCGGATTGCGGTACCCCATGCAGGTGCACATCTGCCCGAGACGGATGCGCTTCGTCGACGCCCCGAATGCCGACATCAACGTCCACGCCTCGTGCGTGGCCTCTTCGCTCGGCATGGGCGTGGTGTGGAAGTGGTCGTATACCCACAGGGATTCCCAGGGGCCGGCATCGGCCTTCTGTGCGAGCTCGCGCATGACGGGCCACTGGTCGGCCGGATCGATGCCGACGAGGTCGAATCGCCAGCCTTGGGGGAGGAAGGTTCCGAATCGCATGCTGCTCACGTTAGCGACCGGTGCACACCAGTTGGGGCGGCTGGCGTTGGGCGAGACCGAGGCTGCCAACCGGCGTCCCACTTGTGCGGCCCCGCCCGCCGCGTAGCGCCCTCGCGCGGCGCCGCTCGCCGCGTAGCGCCCTCTCGCGCGGCGCCGCTCGCCGCTTAGCGCCCTCTCGTGCGGCCTCGCTCGCCGCTTAGCGCCCTCTCGTGCGGCCTCGCTCGCCGCTTAGCGCCCTCTCGCGCGGCGCCGTCCCGCCGCCCGTCGCTCTACCGCGGAGTCCGGTGCCGCCGCGGCGCCCCCTTGGGTGCCCCACCGGCGTCGAAACTATGAGGTTCGGCCGAGACTATGAAGCTGTGGCCGGGACTACGAAAATTAGGCCGAGACTACGGTCAATGACCGAAGTCTCGATGCGGCATCCATAGTCTCGGTGGAACCTGCGCGCAGATCGCGACCACTCGGAGGCGGGAACGAGCGCGGATTGTGGCTCAGCGTCGCGAGCATCCTGGCATCTTGCGGTCGGATGGGTTGCAGGCCTGCGTCACGAAGCTTGCGGTCGAGTCGTTCCGGGTGGAGGTCGTCGCTGAAGTCCCATCGTGCGAACCCGCCTTCGTTTCGCCGGAGGCGGTCTTCGCGCTGCTTCTCCGCGACGAGGCGATTTTCTGACTTCTTGATGTCACCTGTGTGGTACTTGCCGTAACCGTCGGACTCGCCGATAAGGCGGCGCGCGCGCCAATAGAAGTCGACGCGGTCGGTGACGCCTTCGTAGTGGAACTCGATCTGAAGCTCCGGCCGCGGGAAGCCCAGCCAGAGGAGCACGATACGCCCGACGGACTCCGCCACGGACTCCGCGAGCGGGTTCGCTTCGGCCAGAACCCATTCCAGTTGGCGAATTCCTCGTTTCCAACTCTGGGTGCGAGCCCGCTCCAGCAATGCAGATGTCGTTACCCCAGGAGCAGCCGCGCGCAACGCCGCATCCATGACCGCGATCGCGAACGCCGGCGGCAGCACCCGGGCCAGGTCCAGGACGGTGTCGGCGATGTCGACCGCCGCTCCTTCTTCCCTGACCGTGATAGCCCGATGGTCGGCGAACGTGTGGAACGCGAGGCCGGCCGAGGACGTGGAGTGAGACTGCGGCCACTTGTTGAGCACGTGCACGTACCTCGGCTCGCCGAATATCGGAAGGCCTCGTAGGCTCGCCGACGACTCGAGGCAGAACACGCTACCTGGGCGGACGAGTCGCACGGCGTGCACGCGTGCGAGGTATCGATCCCAGGGAGGCAGCGCTTCCCACTCGGCTTTTGGCGCGTACACCCCGGAGTGCACACGCGTGAACGACGAGTCGCGGCGCAGGGGTTTGCCTACCGCCCGACCGGCGAGCAGGAGAGTGATGGGAGACGGAACGAACTGCGCCATGTGTCGATGCTGGAGCGCCGCGGATGCCCGTCGAACCCATCCTGCTAGATCTGTGGATAACCCACGTGCTGCGGATAAGGCGTGCGCAGGCCCGCGCATCCCGCCGACGGCGCGTCCGCGCATCCCGCCGAGACTACGAAACTCACGCCGAGGCTATGGTCGAAGTCCCAAGTCTCGGCGCAAGTTCATAGTGTCGCGACCGGATTCGTAGTGTCGGCGCGGATTCGTAGTCTCGACGAGGGCCGGTGCGCAGACGGGCGGGCCGCCGCGCATTTGGAGCGCCACGCTGCGTCGAGTAAGCTGTTGCGGGTGTGCGCTCTGTGCGCGCTTGAACCGTGCCCGCCGCCCAGGCGGACGAGGGACCAGCTCAATCCGAAACCACACTGTTCAGGGAGCCCTGCATTCGCGGGCCACCCCCACGGCATACCCACCACACTAAGAGGCCGCCCCCGGGCGGCCGAGCAAAAGAGGTCGCTGTTCTGCGGCATCCGGTGGGTCGCGATGTGAAAAGTCATCAACGCTGTCACCGTGCAGCACAACTAGGAGAAACAGTGCCAACCATTCAGCAGTTGGTCCGCAAGGGCCGCACGCCCAAGGTCTCGAAGACCAAGGCGCCGGCGCTCAAGGCCAACCCGCAGCAGCGCGGCGTGTGCACCCGTGTGTACACGACCACGCCGAAGAAGCCGAACTCGGCGCTCCGCAAGGTCGCCCGCGTCAAGCTCTCCAACGGTACCGAGGTCACCGCGTACATCCCCGGTGAGGGCCACAACCTGCAGGAGCACTCGATGGTGCTCGTGCGCGGCGGTCGTGTGAAGGACCTGCCCGGTGTTCGCTACAAGATCATCCGTGGCGCCCTCGACACCCAGGCCGTGAAGAACCGCAAGCAGGCTCGCAGCCGCTACGGCGCGAAGATGGAGAAGAAGTAATGCCTCGCAAGGGTCCCGCTCCCAAGCGCCCCGTCGTCGCCGATCCGGTCTACGGCGCTCCGGTCGTCAGCCAGCTGGTGAACAAGATTCTGAAAGACGGCAAGAAGTCGCTCGCCGAGAGCATCGTCTACGACGCGCTCGAGGGTGTCTCTTCCAAGAACGGTCAGGATGCCGTCGCCACGCTCAAGAAGGCGCTCGACAACGTGCGTCCCACCATCGAGGTCAAGAGCCGCCGCGTCGGCGGTTCGACCTACCAGGTGCCGGTCGAGGTCAAGCCGCACCGCGCGAACACCCTCGCGCTGCGCTGGCTCACCAGCTACGCGAAGGCCCGTCGTGAGCGCACGATGACCGAGCGTCTCATGAACGAGATCCTGGATGCCTCCAACGGTCTCGGCGCCGCCGTCAAGCGTCGCGAAGACACGCACAAGATGGCCGAGTCGAACCGCGCCTTCGCTCACTACCGCTGGTAGCAGCCGAAGGCCGCAAGGTCGGCGCAGTGACCATCCACCCCGTTGCCGGAACAATTCCCTCCCGTAACGGGTTGTAACTGTACGGACGCACGGGGCGGCAGGATGCCCCTTCCCCGCCCCGCGCGCCGGCTCAGTCGGCCGGCAACTCACACCAATCTTTCTCCGGAGGAATCCCCGTGGCACAAGACGTGCTCACCGACCTGAAGAAGGTCCGCAACATCGGCATCATGGCGCACATCGATGCCGGTAAGACCACCACGACCGAGCGCATCCTGTTCTACACGGGCGTCAACCACAAGATCGGCGAGACGCACGACGGCGCCTCGACCACCGACTGGATGGAGCAGGAGAAGGAACGCGGTATCACGATCACGTCTGCCGCTGTCACGTGCTTCTGGAACAAGAACCAGATCAACATCATCGACACCCCCGGCCACGTGGACTTCACCGTCGAGGTGGAGCGGTCCCTGCGCATCCTCGACGGTGCCGTCGCCGTGTTCGACGGCAAAGAGGGCGTCGAGCCCCAGTCCGAGACCGTGTGGCGTCAGGCCGACAAGTACAACGTTCCGCGCATCTGCTTCGTCAACAAGATGGACAAGCTGGGCGCCGACTTCTACTTCACCGTCGACACCATCGTGAACCGCCTGGGTGCCAAGCCGCTCGTGCTGCAGCTGCCGATCGGTAGCGAGAACGACTTCGTCGGCGTCGTGGACCTGATCGAGATGCGCGCCTTGGTGTGGCCGGGCGACGCCAAGGGCGACGTGACCATGGGCGCCCACTACGAGATCGAGGAGATCCCGGCCAACCTCAAGGAGAAGGCCGAGGAGTACCGGCACGCACTGCTGGAGACCGTCGCCGAGACGAGCGACGAACTGCTGGAGAAGTATTTCGGTGGCGAGGAGCTCACGGTCCCCGAGATCAAGGGCGCCATCCGCAAGCTCACGGTGAACAACGAGATCTACCCCGTGCTGTGCGGCTCGGCGTTCAAGAACCGCGGCGTCCAGCCGATGCTCGACGCGGTCGTCGACTTCCTGCCCAGCCCGCTGGATGTTCCTGCCGTGCAGGGCCACGACGTGCGCGACCCCGAGAAGGTGCTGGAGCGCCACGCGGATGCCAAGGAGCCGTTCGCCGCGCTCGTCTCGAAGATCGCCGTTCACCCCTTCTTCGGTCGCCTGACCTACATCCGCGTCTACTCGGGTCACCTGGACTCCGGTGCGCAGGTCATCAACTCGACCAAGCAGAAGAAGGAGCGCATCGGAAAGATCTTCCAGATGCACGCCAACAAGGAGATCCCGGTTCCCTCGGTGACCGCCGGCCACATCTACGCGGTGATCGGCCTGAAGGACACCACCACCGGTGACACGCTGTGCGACACGCACGACCAGATCGTGCTCGAGTCGATGACGTTCCCGGAGCCTGTGCTGAAGGTCGCGATCGAGCCGAAGACGAAGGCCGACCAGGAGAAGCTGGGCACAGCCATCCAGAAGCTGGCCGAAGAAGACCCGACGTTCCGCGTCGAGCAGGACCAGGAGACCGGGCAGACCGTCATCGGCGGCATGGGCGAGCTGCACCTGGACATCCTGGTCGACCGCATGAAGCGGGAGTTCCACGTCGAGGCCAACGTCGGCAAGCCCCAGGTGGCGTACCGCGAGACCATCCGCAAGACCGTCGAGCGTCACGACTACACCCACAAGAAGCAGACCGGTGGATCCGGCCAGTTCGCGAAGGTGCAGATCGCCCTCACGCCACTGGAGGTCACGGCGGAGACGACGTACGAGTTCGAGAACAAGGTCACGGGTGGCCGCGTTCCGCGCGAGTACATCCCCTCGGTCGACGCGGGCATCCAGGATGCGATGCAGGTCGGCGTGCTCGCCGGCTACCCGACCGTTGGTGTCAAGGCGACGCTGCTCGACGGTGGCTACCACGAGGTGGACTCGTCCGAGATGGCGTTCAAGATCGCCGGTTCGATGGCGTACAAGGAGGCCGCTCGCAAGGCCAGCCCTGTACTGCTCGAGCCGCTGATGGCGGTCGAGGTGCGCACACCCGAGGAGTACATGGGTGACGTGATCGGCGACCTGAACTCGCGCCGTGGTCAGATCCAGGCCATGGAGGATGCTCAGGGCGTGAAGGTGGTGCGCGCGCACGTGCCGCTGTCGGAGATGTTCGGCTACATCGGAGACCTTCGTTCGAAGACCTCCGGCCGGGCCGTCTACTCCATGTCGTTCGAGAGCTACGCGGAGGTCCCGAAGGCTGTGGCCGACGAGATCATCCAGAAGGCCAAGGGCGAGTAGCACCGGCCGGTCCCGTTGGTTGAGCTTGTCGAAACCAGCGAATCGAAACCGTCGAGTTCGACCCGCCAGCAACATCCCGTAACATATATCTGATCCCCGTAGAATGTCCGGCCGGTCAACGCCGCCCGCAGCTTCTACACGAGAGTCCTGAGGAGGACGCACAGTGGCTAAGGCCAAGTTCGAGCGGACCAAGCCGCACGTCAACATCGGAACGATCGGTCACGTCGACCACGGAAAGACGACGCTTACTGCGGCGATCTCGAAGGTGCTCGCTGACAAGTACCCGTCGAATGTGAACGTCCCCCGTGACTTCGCATCCATCGACTCCGCTCCCGAGGAGCGCCAGCGCGGTATCACGATCAACATCTCGCACGTCGAGTACGAGACCCCGAAGCGCCACTACGCGCACGTCGACGCCCCGGGTCACGCCGACTACATCAAGAACATGATCACCGGTGCCGCTCAGATGGACGGCGCGATCCTCGTGGTCGCGGCGACCGACGGCCCCATGGCACAGACTCGTGAGCACGTTCTGCTCGCCAAGCAGGTCGGCGTGCCCTACCTGCTCGTCGCGCTGAACAAGGCCGACATGGTCGACGACGAGGAGATCCTGGAGCTCGTCGAGCTCGAGGTTCGCGACCTCCTGTCGAGCCAGAGCTTCGACGGGGACAACGCTCCCGTCGTGCGTGTTTCGGGCCTGAAGGCTCTCGAGGGCGACGAGAAGTGGACGCAGTCCGTCCTCGACCTCATGGACGCCGTCGACGAGTCGATCCCCGACCCGGTGCGCGACCGTGACAAGCCGTTCCTGATGCCGATCGAAGACGTCTTCACGATCACCGGCCGTGGCACCGTCGTGACGGGCCGCGCCGAGCGTGGCACGCTCGCGATCAACTCCGAGGTCGAGATCGTCGGCATCCGCCCGACGCAGAAGACCACGGTCACGGGCATCGAGATGTTCCACAAGCAGCTCGACGAGGCGTGGGCCGGCGAGAACTGTGGTCTGCTGCTGCGCGGCACCAAGCGTGAGGATGTCGAGCGCGGCCAGGTCGTGGCGAAGCCCGGCTCGGTCACGCCGCACACGCAGTTCGAGGGCACCGCGTACATCCTGTCCAAGGACGAGGGTGGACGCCACAACCCGTTCTACGCGAACTACCGTCCGCAGTTCTACTTCCGCACCACCGACGTCACCGGCGTGATCTCGCTGCCCGAGGGCACCGAGATGGTCATGCCCGGTGACACCACCGACATGACGGTCGAGCTGATCCAGCCGATCGCCATGGAGGAGGGCCTCGGCTTCGCCATCCGTGAGGGTGGACGCACCGTCGGCGCCGGAACGGTGACCAAGATCATCAAGTGAGTCGGGAGGGCTCAATGCGCGA
The DNA here is from genome assembly GCF_054777235.1 of Humibacter antri. Classification (NCBI taxonomy): domain Bacteria; kingdom Bacillati; phylum Actinomycetota; class Actinomycetes; order Micrococcales; family Microbacteriaceae; genus Humibacter; species Humibacter antri. The sequence goes on from NZ_BAAHAW010000019.1 coordinate 128,866, forward strand.
AGCGCGTTGAGCCCTCACGACTCAGATCGAGCAGGCGGCGAAGCCGCCATGTCGAGATCTTGACTCGGTCGGGACCTCGGACGAGATCTCGATTCGGTCGGGACTTCGGACGAGATCTCGACCAAGTCGAGACCTTCGGACTCGATCTCGAAAGGGGCCAGGCCTTCGGGTCTGGCCCCTTTTCGCGTGTCACGAGTGTGGACTTTCGTGGTGAAGCCTCGGAATCAATGTCCGGAAAGGTAATCTGAGCCCGGAGCCGTGTACCTGCATCCGCGTTTGGGGCGCGAGAGAATGCGCAGGCTTTTCACGGAACGGGTCGTAAGTTCGGGGGTATTGGCGCGTTGGAATTACGTGACTATCTGAGAATTCTTCATAAGAGCTGGATCCTCATCGTGGCGTGCATCCTCGTCGGTATCGCTATTGCGGCTGGGTATTCACTGGTCGCGACGAAGCACTATCAAGCCAAGACAGAACTCTATGTCTCGGTACGCAACGGAACCGGCGGCGCCAGCGATCTCGTGCAGGGAACGAGCTTCGCTCAGCAGGCGGTGACCAGCTATGTGAGTGTCGTCAGCAGCTCCCTCGTACTCGATCGGGTGATCAAAGATCTCGACCTGCACACGACGTCGAGCCAGCTCGCCGGGAGGGTCACCGCGCAGTCCCCGCTCAATACGGTGCTGATCGACATCACGGTGACGGAGAACGATCCGGCGTTGGCGGCGAAGATCGCGAACTCCGTTGGCCAGAACATGGCATACGTCGTCAGCAACCAGCTGGAGAAGCCGGCGGGCGGCGTCAGCCTCGTGAACGTTCAGACTGTGCAAGAGGCCATGGTGCCGACGGCTCCCTCCAGCCCGAACGTCCCGCTGAACCTCGTGCTCGGTCTGCTCATCGGCCTCGCGGTGGGCGTGGCGGCCGCGATCATGCGCAGTGTGCTCGACACACGCATCCACTCGTCCCACGACGTCGAGCAGATCACCGATCGCCCGATTCTCGGTGGCATCAGCCTGGACCCGAACGCACAGAAGCGTCCGCTCATCGTCCATACCGATCCGCACAATCCACGCGCAGAGTCGTTCCGCAGCCTGCGCACGAACCTGCAGTTCGTCAACGTCGGTGACCACCCGCGAAGCTATGTGATCACCAGCTCGGTGCCCGGAGAGGGCAAGAGCACGACGGCTGCGAACCTCGCGATGACTCTCGCCGAGACGGGCGCCAAGGTCGCACTCGTCGACGCCGATCTTCGGCTGCCGAAGATCGCAGAATATATGGGCATCGAGGGCGCCGTCGGTCTTACCGACGTGCTCATCGGGCGTGCGGAACTGGCCGACGTCATTCAGAAGTGGGGTCGTGCGCAGCTGTACGTATTGCCATCGGGACGCATTCCGCCGAACCCGAGTGAACTTCTTGGATCGCGATCGATGGCCAAACTGCTCGAGACTCTCACCGGCACATTCGACTACGTGCTGCTGGACACGCCGCCCCTGCTTCTGGTCACGGATGCCGCGGTCGTGAGCAAGATGACCGGTGGCGCCATCATCACGGTCTCGTCGGGCAAGACGAAGAAGAACGAGCTCGCCGGGGCCGCGCGTGCTCTGGAACACGCGGGAAGTCGGCTCGTGGGCCTGGTGATCACGATGCTGCCCACCAGGGGGCCCGATTCGTACGGGTACGGCCAGTACGGCTACGGAATCGACCACGACCCCGCAGAGGAAACTCCGGCGAAGCCCCGGGCATCACGCAGGACAGCGCGGGCATGAGCGAGTTCCGCATCCTCGTGGTCTGCACGGGGAATGTCTGCCGGTCACCCTTGGCCGAGCAGTTTCTGCGTTCGCTGCTCGCCGGGATGGACGTTCGGGTCGGCAGCGCGGGCACCGAGGCCCTGGTCGGGCGGCCCATGGACGACCGAGCTGCGAGCTACGCGGAACGGTTCGGGGGAGATCCCGGCTCGCACCGCGCTCGGCAGCTGACGGTGGAGCAGATCAGAGACGCCGACCTCGTGCTCACCGCCGAGCGGGAGCATCGTCGTCGGGTGGTGGAGTCCCTGCCGCGGGCATCCCACTTCACTTTCACGTTGCGCGAGTTCGCCCGTCTGCCCGCCACGCTCAATATCGACGATGAGGCAGAAATAGCCGCCGGAGACGATGCCGGCGCACGGGCGAGCACCCTGATCGCGATCATGGCATCCAATCGCGGCGTCGCGGAGCTCCTCGAGAATCCTGACGATGACGACGTGGTCGACCCATTTCGGCAGAGCGACGAGGTCTACGAGGAATCGGCGCGCGTCATCCTGGAGGCGGTGCAGTCGGCGGCGACCGCAGTGCGTCGGGCCATGTCGGCGCCCGTTCCGCACTAGCACCGAGCCGCACAGTGTCTATAGGGCGCTCACCGTGGCGTCCGTCATTCATTGCAGTAGGGGGACTGAAATGAATCACAAGTTGTTCAGCGAGCGCGTTCGGGTAGAGACCGCTCGCCGCGGCTCGTCACTGGCCGTGCGGTTCGGGTCTCAGGTCGTGATCGACGGGCTCTCGTGGATCGTCGCGGTGCTCGTGGCGATCGAGCTCAGGTACGACGGGGCGATCACGCAGACCTCCTGGCCGACGGTGGTCGTTCTCTGTGCCGTCTTGGTCGTCGTGCAGGCGATGACCGGTGCCGGCTTCTCGCTGTACCGCGGTCGCTACACCTACGGCAGCTTCGAGGAGGTGCGAGCGCTCCTCTACACGGTGCTCATCACGGCGCTGATCTGCGGGATACCCCTTGCGATCATCGGCACGTACGTCGGCCTCGCCCGCAGCATCGTCTTCGGCGCGCTTCCGTTCGCATTCGTACTCATGGGAGCGGTGCGCTACGTCAAACGGCTGTATGTGGAGAAGCTGGGCCGTCCTGGGGTGAACGCGAAACCGACCCTCGTCTATGGCGCGGGTGAGATGGGTGCGAACCTCGTGCGGCGGATGCTGGCCGACAAGTACTCATCGTTGGTTCCGGTCGGGATCATCGATGACGATCCGGCGGTCAGGGCGCGGCAACTGCGCGGTGTACCGGTGCAGGGCACAGGAGAAGAGCTGGCCGCAATCGCTGAGCGAACCGGCGCCGAGGTGCTCATCGTCGCTGTCGCTCGCGCAGATGCCAAGTTCCTGCGCACGGCAGCTGACAAGGCGGCGGCCGCGGGCCTCGAGGTCAAGGTGCTTCCCACGCTCGACGAAGTGCTGATGGGCAAGCGTTCGCCTGCCGACATCCGTGACATTGCGATCGAGGACCTGATCGGCCGTCATCCGGTGGAGACGGATGTCGCCTCGATAGCCGGATACATCACAGACAGGCGCGTCCTGGTCACCGGTGCCGGGGGATCGATCGGCTCCGAGCTGTGCCGCCAGATCTCGCGCTTCGGCCCCCGCGAGCTGATCATGCTCGACAGGGATGAGACCGGTCTGCAGGGAACGCAGCTCAGCGTCTTCGGCCACGGACTGCTCAACACCCCTGATGTCGTGCTGGCCGACATCAGGGACAGTGCGGCACTCGGCGAGATCTTCACGCACCGTCGCCCCGAGGTCGTCTTCCACGCAGCGGCGTTGAAGCACCTCCCCATGTTGGCGCAGTATCCCGACGAGGCGTGGAAGACGAACGTCCTTGGCACGCTCAACGTCTTGCGCGCGGCGATGGATGCCGGCACCACAGTCTTCGTCAACATCTCCACGGACAAGGCGGCCAACCCGACGAGCGTTCTGGGGCATTCGAAGCGCGTCGGTGAGAAGCTCACGGCTTGGGCGGCGGAGAGAGCCGGCGTTCGATACCTCTCGGTGCGATTCGGCAATGTGATCGGAAGCCGTGGCTCCATGCTTCCCACTTTCCAGAGCCTCATCGAGTCCGGAGGCCCGCTGACGATCACCCATCCGGATGTGACGCGCTACTTCATGACCATTCCAGAGGCGTGTCAGCTCGTCGTGCAAGCCGGTGGCATCGGCGAACCCGGAGAGGTGCTGATCCTCGACATGGGCGAGCCGGTGCGGATCCTCGACATCGCGGAACGGATGATCGCAACGAGCGGCAAGGACATCGAGATCGTGTTCACCGGACTTCGCGACGGTGAGAAGCTGCATGAAGATCTGGTGGGCATCGACGAGAGCGACATGCGACCCAAGCATCCGAAGATCTCGCACACCCGCATCATGCCGATGGCGCCGGACCTACTGGACCATGTGCGCTGGGAGCACCGACTGCGCACGAATGGGGCCGATACCGCGGTGCTGGATCGAGTCGCTGCACACGTTTCAGCAGGAACGCGGACTCTACGGTGAGCAGCTGGGTCAGGGCAGCGCGCCGCTGCCGGAGCGCTGACCGCGGATGGGCGGGAGTGTCATGCGCGTATTGATCGTGACGGGGAACTTCGCTGGACCGCGAACCAATCCATGGCTCCTCGACGATCTGACCCACGAATTCGCCGCGCGGGGCGACCGGGTCGACGTGATTCTCCATGACACGAAAACGGCGCGGCCGCGGGGGATCTCGCTGGTGGAGGATGGTCGCGTTCGCGTCATGAGCGTGGGACCCGCCCGGCTATTCGGCGGCCCCTGGGGAAAAGCGCTGGGCTTCTTGAACACGATCGTGGGACTGCATACCCGGGGTATCCGTCATGTTCGCCGACACCGATATGACCTGTGCATCTACACATCTATCGGCTTGTTCTCGTGGGGATTCCCGGCGCGTCTTCGGGCCGCGAACATCGCACGCCGAGCGGTATTCATCCTCTGGGACTTCTTTCCCGTTCATCAATTGGAGATCGGACGCATCCCGCGTTGGTCGCCCGCCAGAATTCTTCGGGCGGTCGAGGCAATGACATTCCGTCAGGCGGATGTCGTGGCGCTGATGTCACCGGCGAACGAAGCCTTTTTCCACTCGTATCACCCGTCCGCACGAAATGCGACGACCATAATCCCGCCATGGGCAGCGATAGACATTCCCGACGACGTGCGCAAACGCCAGAACTTCACTGTTGTGTTCGGCGGCCAGCTGACGTTGGGACGTGGGGTCGGCACACTTCTGGAAGCGGCGGCGATTCTGCAGCGAGAGGGGGTCGAAATCGAACTTTTGATCGTAGGAAGCGGGCCGACTCGAGGCGCACTCGAAGACATGTCGGCATCGCTGGCACTTCACAACACGACCCTGCTCGGCGCGCTTCCGCGCGATGAATACCGAAAGCTCTTGGCGACCGTGCACGTGGGAATTGCGGTGACAGTACCCGGCGTATCGCCACCCACCTTTCCCTCGAAGATCGCCGAGTATTCAGGCGTAGGGCTCCCGGTGATCGTGTGCGTGGAGAGGTCCTCGGATGCCGGATCCCTGGTCTGCGACGCCGGTGCAGGCCTCTCGGTGCCGGCCGGCGATGCCGTCGAACTGGCCGGGGCGATAGCGGAGCTGGCCGGCGAACACGAACGGGGATCCCTCGTAGAGCGATCGAAGCGAGCGCGCATCCTCTACGAGCGGGAACTCTCCGTGGCCGAGGCTGTTCAGCGGCTCAAGGGACTCGCCGTCGAGGAGGGCGGCACTCCGAGCCCGAACGAGTCGAGTTCGGGCGATGCGCGCACCAGCTGACCAGCCTTGGCGCGGAGGAAACGGCCTTGCGCTGCGAACGCGAGGACGAGCAGCCAGAACGTCAGCGCGGTGGGACCGCCGAATCCGTATATCGAGGACTCGGTGAGTTCGATCACCGCTACGGTCACGGCCACGCTCACCAGCGGTCGTGGCGCGCTGCCAGAGCGCGACGCCAGGATGATGGCGATGATCAGGCTCAGGAACACCACGAAGCCCAGGATGCCGGTCTGGGAGAGTACCGAAAGGTAGGTGTCGTGCGCTGCGAGACCGCCCGTGACGGCATCCGTGGTGTGATAGCCGGTCCCCGTGATCGGTGCCTTCGTGAATCGAGCCAGCAGCGTCTCGTAGATGGTCAGGCGTCCCGAGGTCGGATCGTTGGCGACCGAAGGGTCACGGCGGAAGAACGTGCTCAGCGGTGTCAGGACCTGTGGTGCCGCGATCACGACGATCACGATGATGAACCCGGCACTGAGCAGCAGCGGGACGATGACTCTTCGAGCGGTGCGCGCCAGCAACAGCACGAGGATGCCGACCACGAGAGCGAGAATCGCGCCCCGTGAACCGGATGCGATCATCCCGACCAACAGCACGGCGAGTGCGCAGACGATGGCGATGCGTCGCACGGCGTAGCGGAGCAGGTAGACACCGAGCATGATCATCGCGGCTGAGACGATACCGGCGTAGTTGGCGTTGGAGAAGAGCCCCCGGTAGCGGCCGTAGTCGGGATCGAGCGGCCATGACTGGCCGGCGAGCAGACCGATCACTCCCACTGCCTGCAAGACGCTGAGCGTCCAGAAGAGCACCAGCAGATCGCCCCGGATCACGTCGACGTCTACCCAACGCCGCGTGTAGGTGAGGACCAGGAACAGCGTGACGCCGAACAAGAGCAGCGCTTGGCTGAGTGTGTCACCTGGAGTGATGCTGAAGCCGGTGGTGGCGATTGCCCAAGCCGCGTAGAGAAGCAGGAACGCGACCAGCGCGCGGTCCACGCGGCGGCTCGGGGCGGCCTTGCTGCTGAAGATGGTGATGCCTGCGGCGATCACCAGAGGGCCGAACTGGAGCGCATACCAGATGCTGCCGTTCAAAAAGGGCAGCATCGGGCCGGAGCGGAGCACGGACACGGCCACCGAGGTGGCGACCATAGTCCGCCAGACGCCGAGCTTGTGGAGGAGGATCGCGTAGATGCAGGCTCCGGCGATCATGGCGGCGACGACGGGTGCTGAGAGTGCCAGCCAGGTCAGCACCCCGCCAGCGGCGGCAGCGACCGCATACCACCCCATCGTTCTCCCCATGCGTCCACGGTAGAGGCCCCTTGGCGCCTTCGGGACGGTCTGCCGCTCAGGTCGGCCGTGTCGAGCCTGAGAGCCGGCCACTACACCCTGACGAACGACCGGATCCCCCGAACCTTGCGCAGGAGCAGCGCCGACAATGCGGAGTAGGCGACCGAGGAGATCAGCGCGAACGCGCAGACTCCCGTGAGCCCCAGGCCGTAGCCGATCAGAACGCCCAACGTCGCCCACGCGAGAAGCACCACGCCGTTGAGGGAGAGTGCACGACCCTCCAATCCGCAGAGGAGCATGAGCTGATTGACCTGCCCGAAGGGAATCACGAGAAAGCCTGCTGCTGCGAGAAGGATCAGGGGGAGGGCGGCGGAGGCGTACCGCGCACCGTAGAGGATCGTCAGCACCGGATCCGCCCCGATGGTCAACACGAGCACCGGGAGAAGGGAGACGGCAGAGGCCTGTCGTGCCGCGCGGTTGCACAAGTCACTGAGAGATTCGATCTCGGCGTGGTGGTAGAGCCTCGCGAAGGCGGGTGCGAGATATGAGACCTGGATCGAGGGCCACAGTGAGATGAAAGCGGCCAGCCGGGCCGCCACGGTGTAGAGCGCGACGCTGCTCGTTCCACTCGTCGCGCTGAGAACGTACTGCGGGGCCCACGTCAGCACGTAGAACAGCAACGATGTCCCCATCATCGAGAACAAGGAGAGCGCATTCCTTCGGAGGAATCGGGGGAGCGCCCCGGCAGTCCGTTCAACCGTGCCCTGGCGATCCGCCGTGCGGCGAAGCGCCCCGAGGGCGGCGGGCACAGACCAGGCGGCAGTCATCCACGAGGCGGCCGTCAGAGCCGCCACGGCCGCTGTCAGTGTCGCGGTTCCGGCTGCGGCCGTGGTGAGAACTATGACCAGCGTGAGAATCGGTATCGAGCCGAGCTCGGCCATCGTGCCCGCGCCGAGCCGCCCCAGGCCACGCAGTATCGCGCCGGACAGTACGGCCAGCGCTTGAGGGATGCTCGCGCTCGCGGCGATGAGAGCGATGGAAAACGGAAGGGACGGGAACGAGAGCCTGAACACGGCTACGACGAGAAGCGAGATGACGAAGGCGGCCAGGCCGCCGGCGATGCAGATGCCGAAGAGGCGAAGCACCTCCCGGCGCACGGCTGCGCCACCGCCGGAGGTGAGCTTGAGCGCAAGGTTGTCGGTGCCGAGACGGCCGAACGTGGCCAGCACGGCCAGGCTCGTCAGAATGAGGAAGAAGACCCCGCTTCCCGTCGGATCCAGCAGACGGGCGACGGTGATCGTCAGCAAGAAGCTCGCGAGGAGGGAGCCGACGCGCGCAGAGATCGCCCTGAGCGCACCGAGCCGACTCGCGAGTGCTGAACGCTTCAACGACACGCGGCACCTTCCGGCACGTTCGTCATCGGTGGATGCCTGCTCGCGCGTGGTGCCGAGTCGCAGTCGACAGGATGAACGCGGTGACGCGTGATGATGTGTCGTCGATCTCGTATCCCGAGGGCAGGCCCGGAAGCTCCCGACGCTGCCACCGCTCGAGCACATGATCGACCGCGCGGAGTATGTCGTCGGTCTCGACTCCGGCCAAGACGATCGCTCCCGCGTCGAGCGCCTCGGGGCGCTCGATCGCATCGCGCAGGGTCACGGCGGGGAACCCGAGGATGCTCGACTCCTCGCTGATCGTGCCGCTGTCCGAGAGCACGAGTCTGGCGCACTGCTGCAGCTTGACGTAGTCGTTGAAACCGAAGGGCGGATGGAGTCGCAGCTTCTCCTTCGCCTCGTGAGGCAGCGACTCCAGGCGCTTTCGCGTGCGTGGGTGAGTCGACACCAGCACGGGCACGTCGTACTCGTCCGCCAGGCTGCCCAATGCGTGAAGCACGGAAGCGAGCCGCTCGAGGTTGTCGACGTTCTCCTCACGGTGAAGGCTGACGAGGAAGTACCCGCTCTCGGTCAGATCCTGCCGATCAAGGACGTCGCTGGCATCGATCGCCGTCGCGTTCGCCGCCAGCACCTCTCGCATAGGCGACCCGGTCAGCACGATGCGAGACGGATGAATGCCTTCTGCGAGCAGGTTGCGGCGAGCGTGCTCGGTGTACACCAGGTTGTAGTCGGAGACGTGGTCGACCATGCGGCGGTTGACCTCTTCCGGTACGTTCTCGTCGAAGCTCCGGTTGCCGGCCTCCATGTGGTACACCGGAATCTTCATTCGGCGGGCCATGAGCGCACTGATACAGCTGTTGGTGTCGCCGAGCACGAGGACGGCATCCGGAGCCTCTTCGAGCAGCACGGTCTCCACCTTCGCGAGCACCGAGCCGAGAACCGCACCGAGCGAACTCGTGTCGGCCTCCAGGAAGTGGTCGGGGCGGCGGAGCCCGAGATCCTCGAAGAACACCTCGTTGAGCTCGTAGTCGTAGTTCTGACCCGTGTGCACCAGCACATGGTCTGTGGCTTTGTCGAGGCGTTTGATCGTGGCAGCCAAGCGGATGATCTCCGGACGGGTTCCCACGACCGTGAGCACCTTCAGTCGGCGAGTGGTCATACGTCCTCCGGGACGGTGTCGGGTCGTTCCGGGTCGAACAGTTCGTCGGCCCAGAACGAGGTGTAGAGGGTGGAGTCGCCGATGTTCGTGATGTTGTGCGCCCACATTGTCGGCATGTCGATGCTCAGAGGGGAATCGCTGCCGGCGCGGAACTCGAGCACCTCCGTGGTGAACAAGCGCCGTAGTGCGATGACGGCCTCCCCGGAGAGCACGGTGAAGCGTTCCACCTTGCGGCGATGGTAGTGCTGACCGCGGGTGACGCCGGGGGCCGTCGTCGAGAACGAGGATTGGCCCGGACCGCCATGGTGTCTCACTATCTCGAAGAACGATCCCCGAGCATCCGCGTGCCGCCGGAGGGGCAGCGGAGTCGTCGTGTCGAATGCCGCCGCGCGATAGGTGTTGAAGAGGTCCCGATCGAAGGGCGAGGACAAGTCGGGGATCTCGCCGCGGCCATAGGTATCCGCCATCGTCGTCAGCCGCGACAGGACCCCGGAGACCGTCTCCGTCGTTCCGGCACGCTCGGCCGCTTCCGGACTGGCGACGCCGAGGAGGGCGTCGGCCGCGTTCTGCGCGTGCAGAAGCGTCAGCTCACGATCCTCATGAATGCGGGGCGGCTCGCCGACCGCCAGCTGGTGGCTGAAGGTCGCCACCACGGAGTTGTAGAACGGGCGTCCGTGTTCACCGAACAGGTTCGGAAGTCGTACGTCGATGAACTCGACGCCCGCCTTCTCGGCGGCGGCGGCGAGGACGGCGGCGGCTCGCGCCTTCGCCTCTGCATAGACCGTTCCATTCCCGGCCTGAGTCGAGTTTGCGAAGAGCACGATCGCCGGCGGCGCGCTGGCATTCAGAAGCGCGTCGGCGGTTTGTCGCGCGAAGAGGAGATTCCCTTCGAGGATGTCGTTGTCCGATGCGCGATTGACTCCTGCGAGATGCACAAGGCGGGTGGCTCCCGAGACCGCGTCGGATGCGGTGTCGATGTCGAACCCGTCTCCTACCTCCACGCGCCGGGTCGTCAGCCCCGAAGCGTGTGCGGCGCATCGTGTGTGCCATCCGAGGAACCCGCCGGCCCCGGTGAGAGCGATCGTCACGCCACCACCGCGTGTTCCGGTTCGATTCCGGCGGCCTGAAGCTCGGCTCTGACCTCGGGGAGTTCGAGCAGGAGCCCCTCGATCTCGGCCACCGAGAGACGCGTCGTGGTGTGCGAATCGTAGTCGGCGTATTCGGTCTGCGTCGTGTCGCCCTTCTCGACATAGACGCTGTAGTTGAGGTTCCGCTTGTCGGCCGAGATCTTGAAGTAGTCCCCGCGGTCGCTCGAGCGCGCCAACTCCTCACGGCTAGCCAGCACCTCCGAGACCTTCTCCGCATGCCGGGTGCCGATCACCTCGACCTGGAGGTCGACGCGGAACAGGTTCGCCAATGCGGCGGCCAGGTCGCCGATCGTGCTGGCCGGCGCCTTCCGAATGAAGAGGTCGCCCTGCTCGGCGTTCTGGAACGCGAACTCGACGAGATCCACGGACTGAGCCAGGGACATCATGAACCTGGTCATCCCGGGGTTGGTCAACGTGAGCGGGGCTCCGGCCTTGAGCTGGCGTATGAACAGCGGGATGACGGAGCCTCGCGAATACATCACGTTTCCGTAGCGCACACATGCGACCGTGGTCTCCGCATTCGGATTGTTGAGGCCATGGGACTGCGCGACCTTCTCCATCATCGCCTTGCTCATCCCCATGGCATTCACCGGGTACACGGCCTTGTCGGTGCTCAGGCACACGAGCGAGCGGACCCCGGCGGACTCTGATGCCCGAACGACGTTCTCGCTTCCGAGGATGTTCGTCTTCACGGCTTCCATCGGGAAGAACTCGCACGAGGGAACCTGCTTGAGCGCCGCCGCGTGGAAGACGTAGTCGACGTCGCGGGTCGCCCGCTCGACGCTTCCGTAATCGCGGACGTCACCGACGTAGAAGCGCACACGGGAGTCGTGCAACTCGTGACGCATGAGGTCTTGCTTCGCTTCGTCGCGGCTGAGGATGCGCACTTCGCCGACGTCCCGAGACAGGAGCTTCTCCGCCACGGTGTGACCGAACGATCCGGTCCCTCCTGTGATGAGAACGCGTTTGTTCGCATACCCGATTTCATTCACTGCTGTCCCCCTTGCATTCGGCTTGGTTGCGATTTCTTTCTCCGTCGGCCGCGACGTCAGGATCGATAAGCGGGAAAGAACCCGTCCCGAGCGGGCATCGTGCGGTCCGCCGATCGTTTCCCCGCGAGAAGTCCATACGATGCGTTGTCGAGGATCCTCGTTCCGACCTTGAAGGGCCGGACACCCCGCGGCGCGAAAGCGCGCTTGTATCGGAAGATCCCGTCGCCGGGTTCGAAGCCGCCCCCGAGAACGAACCGGATGCGACCGTTCCTCGCCGACCAGCGCATGATCTCGAACTTGAGAAGATCATTGGGCCGCAGACCGTAGGCGTCGTCCAGGGTGCCGCCGAGGAATGAATACGCACTCCGTTGCGACAAGAGCACGAGTTCGGTGGATACCGCCACATCGTCGACGCGCGCATGGAAGTACGCGAACTGGCCGGCGAGCTCACGGTGAATCGCGTCGAAGAATTCGCGGCCGAAGTAGTAGCCCTGATCGGCGCCCCTTCGCTCCATCGTCGCCTTGTAGATTCTGCTGAAGACGTCGTATCCGGCCCCGGTCGTATCGACCTCGACTTCGACGCCGGACCGACGAGCCTTGTTCACGTTCTTCCGTACCTTGTGGTCGAAGCTCATCCAGAGCTCGTCTTCGGGCAAGGCGAGGTCGACGACCACGTTGTCCTGCTTCACGGTCACGGAACCGGGGTAGGGGAGCAGCGCGTCCTCGAACAGGCTCAGCCGCACGAACTCCGACACGACGGCGGCGTCTCCCGCCCACTGCGTGAATGCGTCCCAGAACCGACGGGCGAGGGTGTTCGGGTCGGACACAGACCAGGTGTAAGCGCCCCCGTATCCGTACGGCGTCACCACATCGGTGCAGGACCTGCCCGTTGCCGCTTTGGACGACGGCACCTGTCTGAGCACGAACGGGAAGAGCACGGAGCCCGCCTCGGAGCGGAGGGTCGCGGCCAATGCCCGCTCCTCGGATCCGGTGAAGAGTGCGACGTACGCGGGGTGCGCCTGCACTTCGCGTGTCGGCCAGTCGTGCCACAGTTCGAGCCACTCCCGCCGCTCGGCGACATCGGCGGCGTCGAGCACACGGAACCACGATGCGCTCATTCGGACTCCTTCGGCGCCCGGGGCGCTCGGCGCCCGAGGTGGTGGCGAAAAGAGTCGACCATCCCGTCGAGGTCGGTGACGCGAACGTCCTGATGGACCGGGAAGTTGATGATGTGATGCGAGAGGTCGTTCAGCCGTTCGAATCGATCCCGGCTCTGTTCGATGAGCGTGTGGTACAGGCTCACCATGCCGTAGCCATCCGCGTTCATGCCGAAGTAGACATCGTCGCGCTCATCCCCGAGCACCCTGACGGGCAGCGTCTGTGGCACATCTCTTTCGGCCAGGCGCGGCCACATCAGCTCGAAGGTGCGACCGTGATCGGGAAGAGCGGCAAGGCGTTCGGCGAGCCCGCGAAATGTGCGCCTCCGGGCGTCGGCTATGGCCTTCCAGTCGTAGTCGAGCAGGTGTAGGGCGAGCTCCGGCCTGGTCGATGCCTGACCGTTCACAAGGCCCGGCATCGCGTATTGCGCCATGCCGCCGTCGGCGAACGGGAACATCTTGTGCAACGAGAAGAGGTTGAGATGCCCGTGCCTGCCGGCTCCGTGCGTGGCGAGCGCGGTGAAGAACGCGTGGGCGAGGTCCTCGACCAAGAGCACCCCATGGTCGTCGGCCAGGGCCCGGATCTCCGCGATAGCCGGATCACTACGACCGAAATAGTGGATGACCACCAGCACGCGGTAGTTGTCAGCACTCAGCGCACGGCGAAGCTCGTCGACATCCACCGTCAAATCGTCCTGGAGACCGTAGAACCCGGTACGGGCGCCGACCTGCAGCACCGGATCGAGCACCCCGCTGCCCTCACGGGGCGAGAGGCCTATGAAGCCGGGAAGGAGCACGCCCTCGTCGGGTGACGTCAGGGTGTGCGTGAGGAAGTCGTGCATCCCCTCTCGCGCAGACCGGTAGAACAGGGTGGGTCGTCGTGCCGTGGCCTCCTTGAAAGCGGTCTTCGGCACGATCGGCGGCACCTGCTCCCTGTTCATGCTCGGAATCCACTGACGTCTAGTGCCATGCGATCGGACAACAACAGGACTTCGTGAGGGACCCGCATTTCGTGTTCGACGGCCTCGGGGACCACTGCGAAAGCCGTGTCGGGGGTTCCTGTCAGGCCACGTACGCTCGCCAGGAGTGCGTCATCCTCGAAAGTCGAGCGGCTGAAGCATCTGAGTACGTGTTCGCCGAGCATGCCGACCGTCTCGTCGGCGCGCGGCCGATCGAGGTGCAGTTCGCAGAATCCGTAGGCGTTGTGTGCTGCGAGCGAGACGGACAGACCGCGCACCGCTGGAGGCAGGTCCGCCGGCGGAAGGGGGCGCGTAATCCACGCCGATGTCTCCTCGACGGCGAAGCCCCAGCCCTCGTACAGGGACCGAGCGACGGTGTTGTGACGGAAGGTGTCGAGCCTGACGGTTCGAACGTCGGGATGAACGCCGAGGAAGGCGTTGAACATTGCTGTGGCGAGCCCTCTGCCTTGCACTTCCGGCGCCACGCAGATGTAGGAGAGAAAGCCGATTCGCCGATCGACCACTGTGAAGTCAGCGAATCCGATCGGCGAATCGGTGCGCTCGTCCGCAGTCACAACGAGATATCTCGGTTCGACCGAGAGCGGAAAGCGCACGGCGACGTCGAGGTATGCGCCGGCTCCGTGCTGGGTGTACGTCATGTAGGGCCACAGGTGCGGGGAGAACGACTGCTTCACCATGTCCGCGACCCGTGGGATGTCTTCGTGCTCCAGTCGGCGGATCATGGGGTTTCCGCTCTCTTGAGCGCGAAAGAGCGTTCAACGTCCAGGTTCGCCATGACCGACTCCGGATCCGCGATCACTCCCGAGCGCGTGAAGACGCGGAGCACGGTGCGGCCGAGAATCGCCAGGTCCTGTCGCACGGAGAGGTTGCGCACGTAGGTCGCATCGTCGGCCAGTCGTGAGTCCCACGATGCGGTGTTCCGTCCGTTCGTCTGGGCCAGACCCGTGATGCCCGGCCGCACATCGAGTCGAAGCGACTCCTCTTCTGTGAAGTAGGCGGTGTAGCGGGGCAGAAGCGGCCGAGGGCCGACGAGCGACATGTCTCCGCGCAAGACATTCCACAGGCTGGGCAACTCGTCGGCGCTGGTGGCGCGCAGCAGCCTGCCGAACGGTGTGAGTCGCTCACGGTCGGGGAGCAGCGCTCCCGTCTCATCCGTGTCGTCGGTCATGGTGCGGAACTTGATCAGCTCGAACGGCTTCCCGTAACGCCCAGGACGGATCTGGCGGAACAAGGTGGGACTGCCGAGCTTGCGTCGCACGACGATCGACAGGCCCGCAATCGGCACCGCAAGCACGGCGAGTGCCAGTGCGGAGACGATGACGTCGCCTGCTCGTTTGGCTGCGAGAACGTGCGGTTTCGACAGACTCGCAGCTTCGAGAACGTGTGCGAACCGTGCTGATCCCACGCGGAGTGAAAGTCGGTCGCGGTAGTAGCGCTCTCCGGCACGGCCGAGCTCGGCTCGTACTTCGGGGTCGAGCCCCGCGAGTTCGACCACGGCGCCCGCGAGCTGTCGTGCATCCTCCGGATCGAAGCTCATTCCGGCGTGCGCAGCCTCGACCATTCGGGCGGCATCGCCGCGCACGCCCATGAGTATCGGACGGCCGGCGAGGAGATAGGCCTGTGTCTTCGACGGGATGGTGATCGCGAAGAGCGGCTCGTCCTTGAGGTGCACGAGCAGCGCGTCCGAGCGGGTGAGGAGCGGCCCGATCTTCGAGATCGGCCTCCGCGGCAGGAACGCGACGTTCGGCAGCTCTCGACGCTGTGATTCCTTCTGCAGTGCATCCTTCTCGAGGCCGGCGCCGACGACGACGAAACGGATGTCCGCGCGTTCGCGCAGGAGCTCGGCGGCGTCGAGAAGAGTCTCCAGGCCCTGAGCCCTTCCGATGTTTCCGGCGAACGTGACGACGAACTCGCCGTGAGGGAAGAGGTGCTCCTCGACGTCGCGAGGGGCCGAGCCGACGTCGATGCGTGCTTCATCGGCCCAGTTCGGGATGACCTTGAGCTTCTTCCTGGGCACGCCTCGGGATGCGAGTGAGTTCTCGAACCCCTCGGACAACACCACGACGCGCGCGGCTCCCCGGTACGCCCGCATCATCAGTCGGCCGACGATGGCGAGAACCCTCCGATGCGTCAGCATCCCGGTCGCGGCAAGCGTGTCCGGCCAGAGATCCTGAACGTCGTAGACGTACGGGACGCCCTTGAGCACCTTCAAGACGACGGCCGGGATGGCGACGGTGGCCGGCGGGTGGTAAACGTACGCCACGTCAGGTCGCCGCGTGGCGAGTACCCCGATCGTCGCCGACGCGGCAAACGACAGGTAGTTCGCCACTCGCTTCACTGCCGACGCGTCGTGGCTCGGATACAGCGGCACACGAAGAACGGGCACGCCTTCGACGATCTCTCTACGGAAGCCTGAGATCCGGTAGCCGTCATAGACCTTGCCACCCGGATAGTTCGGGTACCCGGTGACCACCCTCACCTCGTGCCCTTGGCGGATCAACTCTTGTGCGAACAGGACACCCTTGAACGTGGGTTCCGGGTCGAACCACTGGGTGATCATGAGGATCCTCATCGCCTTCGCCCCTCACGCCGGGATGCGATTCCGCAGGGTTCAGTCATGGTGTGCGAGGAACGTCTGGAGGGTGCTCAGAATGCGCTCGAGTTGGGCCTGCGTCAGTGCAGACCCGCTCGGAAGTGTCAGCCCCGAGTGGAAGAAACGTTCTGCAGTGCCGTTCAAGACGGTGGGCGCGTCAGCGAAGACGGGCTGCAGATGCATGGGCTTCCAGAGCGGACGACTCTCGATGTTCGCGTCATTCAAAGCCGCGCGCAGGTCTTCTGCCTTCCAGCCGGTGACATCGGGGTCCACGACGATCGAGGTCAGCCAGCAGTTGTCTTCGGCGTCATCGGTGCCCCCGAATATTTCGACCCCGTCGGTATTCGCGATCAGGGCACGGTACGCCTCGCGCACACGTCTCCGGCGTGCCATCATCTCGTCCAGCCGAGTCAGCTGACCCCTGCCGAGCGCGGCCAGCAGGTTGCTCAGCCGGTAGTTGAACCCGATCTCGGTGTGCTCGTAGTGCACCACCGGCTGCCGCGCCTGCGTCGACAGATAGCGAACATGGGCGGCGACCTCGCGATCATCCGTCAGCAGCATCCCGCCGCCGGACGTGGTCATGATCTTGTTTCCGTTGAACGACAGTGCGGATGCCGTGCCGAATGAGCCGGCGGGGCGACCCCGGTGGCTTGCGCCGAGGGCTTCCGCGGCGTCCGCGAGGAGCGGCACGCCGAAGTGGGCTGCGATGGGCGCGATGCGTGCGTAGTCGGCGGTCTTGCCGAACAGGTCCACCGGAACGATGGCCGATACCCGCTCGCCCGAGGCCGTCAACCGGTTGAGCGCTTGTTCCAGCAGACCGGGATCCATGTTGCCCGAGCTCGGTTCGGAATCGACGAAGAATGGTCTCGCGCCGGTGTACACGATGGCGTTCGCGGTGGCCGCGAAGGTGAGGGTCGAAGTCACGACAACGTTCCCGGGCCGTACGCCGAGCGTCAGCAGCCCGAGATGAAGCGCCGCGGTCCCGGAGGAAAGCGCGACGGCATGTCGAACGCCGACCCGGTCAGCGACCTCGCGTTCGAAGGCATCGACATCGGGACCGAGCGGCGCTATCCAGCCCGAACGGAACGCGTGAAGCAGGTATCGCTCCTCCACCTCGCCGACATCCGGCGAAGACATGAGCACCCGCTCGCTCACCGATCGTGCCTCGAAGCCGACTGCTCGGGCTGTCTGCTGTTCATGCCATCGTCCCCCCTTGGACGGCGCACGACGGGGCCGATGGATCACCAAGCCATCGAACCCGAAT
This sequence comes from Humibacter antri, assembly GCF_054777235.1. Classification (NCBI taxonomy): domain Bacteria; kingdom Bacillati; phylum Actinomycetota; class Actinomycetes; order Micrococcales; family Microbacteriaceae; genus Humibacter; species Humibacter antri. The sequence continues at coordinate 146,419 of NZ_BAAHAW010000019.1, forward strand.
CGTGTCGACGGCGCTCGAAGTCCCCTGTGCTTCTGAGCGCTCGAATACCGTGTGAAGTCTAGTGGTCGCACTGACTTCGGGGATCGATGGACTCGCCTCGGGTCGCACTGACCACTGTCTGATTGAATGCACGCATGTCCGACGACGAGCCCTCGACCCGCCGTTCGGTCCGCAGCAGGGCCCACAAGCCGCTCTTGCGCAGCGGGCGACTGTGGGTTCTGGTGGGATGCGGCATCGTACTCATCGCAATCGCGTTCGTCACGCTGCGAGTGGCCTACCACGCGTTCGCCGCCCGCGGCGATCTCGCGGCGGCGATTCCGTTGGCGAAGCAGGCTGAGCGACAGATCCTGAGCGGCGACAGCGCGGGCGCCGCCAGAACCGCGCGGGCGTTCACCGCGAAGACCGCTGCTGCTCGTTCCGAGGTGAGCGGGCCGTTGTGGGCCTGGGCCGAGTCCGCACCTTGGGTGGGCCCGAACCTTGCTGCCGTGCATACCCTCGCGGACACCACGGACGGGCTCGCGCGCAATGCACTCACCCCAGCTGCTGACATCGACCTCGATGCGTTCAAGCCGGTCGACGGAAGAATCAGCCCCGACGCGATTCATTCTCTGGTGGGAACGGTCGCACAGGTGAAATCCTCGATCAGCTCGGCCAGAGAGAGCATTTCGCACGTCAAGACCCGTGGACTCATGGCCGAAGTCAGTTCAGCCGTCACGACACTCGACACGCAACTCGGCAAGGCCGGCGGGGCGATGGATGCCTTGGATCCGATTGTGAGACTGCTCCCCGGCGATCTCGGCATCGGTACTCCGAAGAACTACCTCATGATGTTCCAGGGCAACTCGGAAGTGCGAGGTCTGGGTGGCAACCCCGCCGCCTTCGCCGTGCTGCATGTCAGTGACGGCGCGATAAGCATCACGGCTCAGTACAACAGCAATCAGTTTCGACAGGACCTCACCGATCCCATCGTTCCTCTGCCGCCCGACGTCGAGCACGTCTACTCGAAGATCATCGGAACGTACACGCCGAACATCACGTCGGCTCCCGACTTTCCCTTGACGGTGCATCTCGCTCTCGCCTATCTGACGGAGGTCTCAGGCACGCACATCGATGGGGTGATCTCGTTCGATCCGGTGGCACTGAGCTATCTTCTTGCCGTCACCGGGCCGGTGAAGCTCCAGACGGGGCAGTCATTGACGGCGCAGAATGCGGTACCCCTTCTGCTCAATCAGGTGTATTCGATCTATCCGAATCCGGATGATCAGAACTCGTTCTTCGCAGCAGCCGCGGCGTCCGTGTTCACGGTGCTCACATCGGGCAAAGGCGGCCCCGCGGAGATGTTCGCGGCCCTCGCCCGCGCAGCGAACGAAGGGCGGCTGCTGCTGTGGAGCGCCGACCCTTCGGAGGAGAAGATCCTCACGTCGACGCGCATCGGCGGAGTGCTTCCCGATTCCAACGCCAAGCGAACGGTGATCGGAACATACTTCAACGATGTGACGGGGGCGAAGATGGACTACTTCGTGAAGGCGAAGGTCGCGGGCACCTCGAATCAGTGCACGAGCGACACGCCGACCTTCACGCAGACGGTGACGCTCTCCAACTTCATCACTCAAGCGCAGACTCCGTCGTTGCCGCCCTACGTCACCGGGCAGTACTACACACCCGGAGTCATCGGCACCGACGTCGTCGTGTACGGGCCGGTGGGCTCGGCGCTCTCCTCATGGAAGGTGGATGGAGCGTCGACCGAAGTCAGAGCGCAAGGCGAGATCGGCGGCCGGCCGGTGCTGCGGGTCTGGGTCGGGCTCTCACCCCAGCAGGCCGCCACGTTCACATATGTCTTCAAGGGCGCGAAGGGGGAGTACGGCCCGCTGGAGGAGCAGACGACTCCGATGGTGTGGCCGACTCCTGCGACGGTGAATACTCCGGGCTGTCCGGCGACGACGAAATAGCCGCGGCCGGTTTGCGTCCCGGAAAAACCACCCAGTGGTAGAACGCGAAACGCACGATCACGACGATCCCGATGCTCACGATGTTCACCGCGTTGACGATGAGCCCGCCTCGCCCGAACATCGCCTCCCCGGCCCACACGATCACCGCGCCGAGCACCGTGCAGGCGCCGTTGACCAGCAGGAAGAGCACGGCCTCGCGAAAACGGCCGTGACGCCCTCGGTCGCGGAACGCCCATTCGCGGTTGCCGATGTATGCGTTGATCAGCGCGATCAACGACGAAGCGATCTTCGCCCACACGGGGCTCCAGCCGAACGCCAGAAAGAAGAGGTTGAAGAGACCGATCTCGATCACGGTGCTCGCCGCCCCGATGATCAAGAAGCGCACGCTGAGCCCCGCCGCCCGGCGGACGCGTTCTGACGAGATCATGACTGCATTACGCTACATCGTGACAGCCGCCGCCGAGCCCCTCGCGGCATCCACCCGAAAGAGCGCCGATGCACGTGCCCGCCCTCACCGTGGTCATGCCCGCATACAACGAGGCGCAGGCGCTCCCGACGTTCGTGCGCGAGGTCGTGGACGCGTTGCGTCCACACACCGAGACGTTGCGCGTCGTTGTGGTCGATGACCAGTCGACGGATGACACCGGGGAGGCACTCGAGGCGCTCTCGCTGGAGCTTTCCGAGTTGATCACGGTGCGCTCGCCGAAGAACCAGGGTCATGGACCGACGGCGCTCGCCGCGTACCGAGCGGGACTGGAGACGATGCCGGATGCCGTGATGCACGTCGACGGCGACGGACAGTTCATGGGGGAGGACTTTCCGCGGGTGCTCGCGGCACTCGAGGGCGTGCAGGTCGTGCATGGCGTGCGCACCGGGCGGGACGAGCCGTGGTTCCGCCGCGCCCTCACCGGCACGGTCGGCGTCGGAGTCGCCCTGCTCGCTCACGGGCGCGTGCCCGATGTGAACACCCCGCTTCGGCTCTACCGCACGGCCACACTTCGCCGCCTCCTGGATGTCTGCCCGCCCGACGCCCTCGTGCCTCACGTGCACTTCTCCATCGCCGAGCAGCGACACGGAGTGCCGCGCGCGTTCGTCGACGTGCGGAGCATCCCGAGACGCGGCGCCTCGAGTACCGGAACGATGTGGGGTGCGGCTCCGGCCAGGCCGAAGCTGCCGCCGAAGCGGCTCATCCAGTTCAGTGCGCGAGCAGCCCGAGAAGTCTGGCGCTATGACGTCCTGCACCACGCGGCGCCCCCTGCGACCACGGAACAGCCCGCGTGACGGCGGCCGGATGGGGGCGGCGGGCGGCGGGCGTCGTCTTCTGGTTGCTGTTCGCGATCGTGCTCGCGGCCCAGCTCGCCGTCGTGGCGCCCGAGTTCTGGACGACCCGCCTCTGGGAGGACGAGGCTTTCAATCTCACCGTTCCGCTGAATCTGCTCGCAGGACATGGATACTCGAGCGCCGGCCTGCTCGGCTCAGGGATGCTCACGCCGTTCGACGTGCGCATCTCCACGGGCCCGGTCGTGCTGGTGCCCGTGGCGGCCGTGCTCGCAACGGGTATCGATCCCGTCGTCGGCGGACGGCTCGTGTCGCTCCTGTTCTACGCAGGCCTGCTGGCCGCGCTCTGGATGCTCGGCCGCCGGATCGCGGGTCGCTGGGGTGCGCTGATCGCCGTCGTCGTTCCGCTCGCGCTCAACACCAATCAGTTGCCGTCACCCGTGCAAGGTCCGGTCGACATCCTCGGCGAGTTGCCGGCGGCCGCGTTGATCGCCTGGTCGATCGTGTTCGTGCGGCGGCGCCCCTGGCTGGCCGGACTGTTCCTCGGTCTGGCCATCCAGACGAAGTTCATCTCGCTTCTGGCCGCACCGGCGCTGCTCGTCTACGTGTGGTTCCTGACCGCCGGGGAGCCGTGGCGGGCTCGCCTGAAGCGATGCGTCTGGCTCACGGTCTGGGCAGTCGTGCCGACAGCGTCGTACTGGCTCGTCGTGCTGATAAGCCTCGGGCCCGCCGGCTTGGTGAGCAACGCGCATCAGTTCCTGGCCTTTCTCAAGACGGGCGGACAGACGGCATCCGTTCCCCCTGACCAGAAGCTGGGCGCCCTGACGAACAGCTGGTTCGTCGAGGGTTGGGCCGTGATCGCGGTTCTTGTGGCAGCCGTGGTGATCGGCACGCTGGCGATCCTGGCCATGCGATCACCCGCGCGACGGGGTGCGTCGGCGGATGAATCCGTGAAGGATGCCGGTGCGCAGGCAGCCGCACGTGACGTCGCCCTCCTGTTGATCGCGGCCGGTGTCAACCTGCTGGCCTGGGTGGGCTGGTGGACGCTGTCGCAGGGAACCCCCACCTGGATCAGGTACCCGGCGACGGGGCTGGTGGTCAGCATTCCGATGCTCGCCGCGGCCGCCGTGCTCGGTGTGCGGCTGTTGTGGGTGCGTATTCCTCGGCGTGAGCGTGTCGAAACTGCATCGAGAGCGGTTGGGTTTCGACAAGCTCAACCGGCGGACGGGCGGCAGCGGTGGATCGTCGCGGGCGTCGCAGCGCTCGCGTGTGCGGCGATCGTGGTGTCCACCGGGGTCAGCGTGCAGCGTCACGCGGTCGCGGCGCAGGTTCCCGACTACGGCGAGACCCTGTCGCAGCAACGCGACGTAGCTCGTCAGCTCGCGGCGCTCGGCGACGAGAAGTTCGCGACGCCGTGGGGAAGCCAGCTCGGCGCGATCCTGCTCAGCGGCGTTCAGTTCACGAACCTGACCGGGCCGAACGCCCGGAGTCTTCCCACTGTTCTGTGGTCCCCGGAGCTCAGCGGCCCAGGCCAGGCCGCGTTCGACGGGCTGATCAGCTCGGCGTGCAAGCGTGACGTCGTGCGCGTCGCCGCGCAGTACGCGGTCTGTCGCGTTCGCTGACGATCTGCCTTGTCTCCGGTCGGAGTAGCTTCCCGAGCCTGGTCCGGACTCTCGGTGCTGCTTCCACGCATACAGTGATCGGACTCGCCCCGTGTCGCTTGAGTGCGCGGTCGGAAGCACCCCCCTTTCTCGTGCCACTTGCTCACCGCATGAGCTGGCCTCAAGAACGTTCTGCTTGAATGACCGGCATGTCCGAATCCGCGACTATGCCTGCGCGTCGTAGACGCCGTCGCATCATCGTGTGGTCCATCGTCGGCGTGGTCGTCTTTCTCATAGCGTGCGGCGTATGGATCGCGGTGCGCGGGCTGCAGGCGAAGGATGCGTTGCAGGCATCCCTCCCTCTCGTCGACAAGGTGCAGACGCAGATCACCTCAGGCGACGCTAAAGGGGCGGCAGCCACGGCACGCGTGCTCTCCGCGCGCCTGCACACGGCCCGCAACGACACCGGCGACCCCATCTGGCGAGCGGCCGAGATCATCCCCGGCGTCGGTCCGAACCTCGCCGCAGTCCGCCAGGTTGCGGCAGCGTCCTCCGATGTCACCGATCGGGCGCTCGTTCCACTGGCGCGACTGGCCGGCACGATGAACCTCTCGAGCTTCAGCCCGGTGAACGGCAAGGTTCCGCTGAAACCCTTGGCGCAGGCCGCGCCGACGATCACGCGGGCGAACTCGGCCCTGCAGTCCGATCTCGCCACGGTTCGCTCGATCGATGCAACGGCCACGGTCGGTCCGGTGCGCGATGCGGTTCAGAAGCTGCGGGGAGCGCTCGAGAAGGCAGGGGCGGTGACGGATGCCGCCAGCCGGGCCGCGCAGTTGCTCCCCGGCATGCTCGGTGCGGACGGTCCCCGCGAGTACGTGCTGGTCGTGCAGAACAACGCCGAAGCACGCTCGACGGGCGGCATCGTCGGCGCGCTGGCGCTGCTGCGCGCCGACGACGGGGCGATCTCGCTGGTGAGCCAGGCATCCGCATCCGACTTCCCGCAGCTCGACGAGCCGGTGATGCCGCTGCCGTCGGGCACCACCAAGCTGTACGGAAACCTCCCAGGGGAGTTCATCCAGGACGTCACCATGCCGCCGAACTTCGCGACATCCGGTGAACTGGTGCGCGCCATGTGGCAGAAACGGTTCGGAACGAAGGTCGACGGCGTGGTTTCGGTCGACCCAGTAGCGCTCAGCTACCTGCTCAAGGCGACCGGTCCCATTCCGCTGCCCGACGGGGAGCAGCTCACGAGCGACAACGCGGTGCAGGTGCTGCTCAGCGAGTCGTACGCCCGCTTCGACGATCCCGTGGCGCAGAACGCGTACTTCGCCGCCGCAGCTGCGGCCGTCTTCGGCAAGGTCGCGAGCGGCCAGTTCGATACCGGGGCGATGCTGAGCGCGTTGGCGCGGGCATCCGGCGAGCACCGCCTGCTGCTCTGGAGTGCCGACAAGCACGAGCAGTCGATCATCGCAGGTACGGCCATCGCAGGGGATCTGCCCGCGAGCTCGCCGGAAGCACCGCGATTCGGCGTCTACCTGAACGACGCCACCGGCGCCAAGATGGACTACTACCTCCACACCGAGGTGGGCCTGGGTGGGGCGAGATGCCGCACCGATGGTCGCGTGAACTATCTCGTGCGGGTCACCCTGTCGAGCGACGCGCCCGCCGATGCCGCGAAGTCGTTGCCGTGGTACGTGACAGGTGGCGGGCTCTCGGGAGTGCCGGCGGGGCAGACCGACACCACTGTCGCCGTCTATGCGCCCACCGGGTTCGTCACCGTAGGCGCGACCAGCGCGGGCAAGGACGTCGAGATCCGGCGCGGAACGGATGCGGGCCGCAGCGTCGCCCAACTGCTGGTCAAGCTGACTCCCGGGCAAAGCGCCACGTACGACGTCCAGTTCGTCGGAGCGCCCCCGACGGGGTCGACGGTCGCGCCGACCGATGCCGGCGCGCAGACGACCCCGGGCGTGGGGTCCACCGAGGTGCGGCGTGCATCCTTCGACTGCTCCGACGTGCTGCAGTAGGGGCCATGCCCCGGGGTGATGCAGCTTCGGCTCGGGGCGCTGCGCTGATCCTGAGTGTCTTGCGCCGATCTTGACTCCTTTACACCCGATCGGGGGACTGCTGCAAGTATCGGCTCCCGCTAGGCTCTAGCTAACCCGAAATTGCCTCACCAAACCCGAAGGTAGGCTCCCCAATGAAACGCCGTCTTTTGGCGTGCCTCGGCGGGCTCGGAGTGGTGGCAGCTGTCACGCTCTCCGCGCCGCTCGCTGCGGCAGCCGATAGTTACGTACCCACTGACCCCTGCGCGAACGGGGGCTGCAGCAACTCGGTGAATGTGCCCGGCAGTGGCCTCGCCGACACCGGCAGCACCATCTCGTGGCCGATCATCGGCCTGGCCGGCGCGGCAGTCGTCGTCGGCGGAGGCGCACTCGTCGTCTCCAGGCGTCGCTCGCACCGATCGAGCTGAGGCTCGAGTCGTTCCCACCCGATCGCCGTCTTCGGTGTGACCGGGTGGTCGAACGCGCCCTCTGAGCCCTCGTACACCCCTAATGAGGATGCCCACAATTAGGGACATGAGGATTCCTCAGGAATCGATACACTCTTCCTAGTCGAGGTTCTCTCGCCTCCCCGGACCCGAAACCGAGGAGAACAAGCGACGTACCTCGCAGGCTTCACAGCCCGTTTACCCGAACCCGAGGTGCCCCAGTGGCCGCATGGACCGGGGCGGCACGCGAGACCCGAACCGCGTGCCGCTCCTATGCGCCGCACCACCAGGCATTCGCCTGCCGTGAGTGCAGAGCATCAGAGCGCTGCGAGTGTGCAGCATGACCGGGCTGGATGACCGCCGGTCGATCGCCGTAGGGCGGCCGGCGTTCGCGCGCCTCGGCGCAGGAACGCGCGTCGGTCACCTCTCGGCAGAACAGCGATGGAGCCGCAGCTACCGCACGAAGCTGATCGTGAGCGACGGGTTGATCGTCACCGCGTCGGTGACCGGCGCCTTCCTCGCTCGATTCGGTCTGAGCGGAAGTGACCTCGGCGGCTTGGACGAACTCTATTGGGTCATCGCCGTCTCGGTGGTCGCCACCTGGCTGGCCCTGCTCGCAGCCTTCCATACCCGTGACTCGCGGATCATCGGTGTGGGGTTCGCCGAATATCGCAGGGTCGCGAGCGCGAGCGCCTTCACTTTCGGGTCGCTGGCCATCATCTTCCTGGTCGGCAAGGTGGAGGTTGCTCGTGGATTCTTCGTGCTCACGCTCCCCTTCGGGCTGGCAGCACTGACGGTCAGCAGATGGCTCTGGCGCCAGTGGCTGACCAGGCAACGCACCAAGGGTCGCTACCTCTCCCGGGCGCTCGTCGGCGGGTCGCCGGCGGATGTCGCCTACGTCGTCGACCAGATCGAACGCAACGCGGGTGCCACCTATCACATCGTGGGGGCCGCGATCGACGGCACGGCGCGAGACTCGGGGCATCCGGATCCCCGTGTTCCGGTCGTCGCCGACCTCGCGAACCTGGCGATGGCCGCCGCGAACCTGCAGGTCGACACGGTGATATTGGCCGGGCAGCCGAGCGACGACCGCGGGTTCGTACGCGACCTCAGCTGGCAGCTCGAAGGTGCGGCGACCGACCTGGTGCTGGCGGCAGGACTGACGGATGTCGCGGGGCCGCGAATCCACTTCCGTCCGGTCGAGGGGCTGCCGCTCATCCACGTGGAGATTCCGCAGTTCGACGGGGCGAAGCACGTTCTCAAGCGGGCGCTCGACGTGATGCTCTCCGGGATCGCCCTGGCCGTGCTCGCGCCGCTGTTCGCGGTGCTCGCTGTCGCCGTGCGGCTGGACAGCCCGGGCGGCGCGGTCTTCAGCCAGCAGCGCGTCGGCCGCAACGGTGAGCGCTTCACGATGTACAAGTTCCGCAGCATGGCGGCTTCGTCGGAACGAGATGCCGCGCAGCTGGCGTCGAAGAACGAGGGCGCCGGGGTGCTCTTCAAGCTGAAGAACGACCCGCGCGTGACCCGCATCGGCCGGGTCATCCGCAAGTACTCGCTCGACGAGCTGCCGCAGTTGTGGAACGTCTTCACCGGCGACATGAGCCTGGTCGGGCCGCGACCGCCGCTGCCGAGCGAAGTCGCCGCGTACGAGAACCACGTGCAGCGCAGACTCTTCATCAAGCCCGGGCTGACGGGCATGTGGCAGATCAACGGCCGCAGCGACCTGAGCTGGGACGAGAGCGTACGGCTCGACCTGTACTACGTGGAGAACTGGTCGCTGACCGGTGACCTCATCATCCTGTGGCGTACGGCGAAGGTGCTGGTGAACCCGGTCGGGGCGTACTGATGCCTGCCGGGTGCGCCACTTCGTCCGGTTTCAGGCCGAGGGTCGGCATCGAGGCATGCTGCGTGATGTGAATGGGATGATTCTCCTGTTGCGACCCGGGCGGGCGCGGGAGACGGGGTGCGACGTGACGGAGGGAACAATGGAGCGCAACTCCTTTCGTCGGTCGTCTCTGCGGTCGTGGGGAAGGCGAGATGATGGTGTGTGCGCTCGGCCGGTGGTACGACCGATCCGCGCCGCCTCTCGAGCGAACGTCGGAGTCGGAAGTCCGGTGAAACGGTGACCGAGTCCTGTGCCATCGGGGGCGGCTGGCGTGATGCGAGGCTCATCGGGACCTCCCCTCTCGTTCCCGGCATGTGCGAGGTCACCCTCGAGGTCGACTCATGGCCCGGGCATCTCGCAGGTCAGCATGTCGACATCCGGCTGCGTGGAGGCTCCCGCTGGCAGCGACCGCACAGCTATTCGATCGGCAACGCACCCGGCACAGGAGACATGCCGTCCAACGGCCTGCGTCTGGCCGTGCCGATCGAACTGCTCATGCAGCTCGATCGCGGCAGACCGGTGCAGATCACCGGCCCTAAGGGTGACCGGATGGCGTGGGCACCGGGCCAGACCGGCGGGCGACCCCTTCTCCTGATAGGCGGAGGGAGCGGAATCGTCCCGCTGCTCGCCATTGCGTACGCCTGGGCATCCCAACCGAGCCGGAGTGCACTGCGTCTGATCCACTCCGTGAGGTCGCGGCAGGAGCAGCTCTACAGAGATGAACTGTCGCTTCTGGAGATAGAGTGCGGCGCGCGCGTGGCCTCGGTCGTCACGCGGGGCACGTCGGCTGCCTCGATTCCGCCGCGCGGCCGGCTCGGCCGGCACGACCTCGAGTCCTTCGGCCTGCCGCCGTCGGCGGATCCGGAGTGCTTCGTGTGTGGGCCGTCGTCATTCGTGGAGTCCGTCGTCGCCCTGCTGGAAGCGGCCGGACATCCGGCCGAGCGCATTCGCACCGAGTGGGCGGTCCGGGCCGCCGGAGCGGCGGCCTAGGGCGTGTCTCTCGATTCGGGCCGGGTCGCGCCTCCGCCGCCGGCGTCACCGGCAGTCACGCTCGTCTCGCCGTCCCTGCGATCGACGGCACCGAGCGCATCCCCACCCGACCCCGAATCGGGAGACACACCCTGATGCGAATCGGCATCGACGCGCAGCCGGTAGACGAAGTGCGGGATGCTCTCATCGCGCACGGGGAGCGTTACCTTCGCCGCATCTTCACAGAGCACGAGATCGAGTGCTGCGGTGGTGTGTTCGCCGACCCGGCGACCTCGGCGGCCTCCTTGGCGGCACGTTACGCAGCCAAGGAGGCGGTGTTCAAAGTGCTGCGCGTGAGCGACACGGTTCCACCCTTCACCGACATCGAGGTCGTGCGCGAGCCCGGTGGGTGGACATCCCTCCGGCTGCTCGGCACGGCCCGCACGTTGGCAGAGGACGCGGGTCTGGTGACCTTCGAGATCTCTCTCACGCACACCGACCGACTCGCCATCGCCGTCGTCGCGGCGACGTGAGCGACGGCGCGAACGTAACCGGCTTCAGCGCGCCGTCTATGCGGGCACCCGTGTCGCGGTCGACCGCGATCGGGCCTCCCGCTGCCTCATACAATGAGGCAGCGCGCTTCCCTGCGCGCCCGGTGAGAGAGTGGGAATGTCGTGGACGAGACGATCCGGAGAGTTCTCGCGGAGTATGCGAGACTCGGCGCTGACCTGGCCGGCGTGGATCGCGACGCAGACCTCTACATGCTGGGACTGACGTCGCACGCCAGTGTCAACGTCATGCTCGGGCTGGAGGATGCCTTCGGTGTCGAGTTCCCGGACCAGCTCCTGCGCAAGGACACGTTCCGCTCCATCGCGAGCATCGCCGAGGCCGTCGGCGGACTCGACAGGGCGAACGTCTGATGGCCGGGCCCGACCTCGCACCCGACGAGGAACGGGCAGCGTTCCGGGCGGAACTGCTGGCTTCCGGGCTGCTCGTGTACGGCGGCGTGGACGGTCTCTATCAGCGTTCAGGCGCTTTCGAGCGCGTGGTGCGCGGCGTAGAGGCGCTTGCATCCGGCGCGGGCCAGGGGCGGGGAGGTCCGCAACTCTTCTTCCCGCCGATCATGGCCAGAGATGCGTTCGAGCGCACCGACTACCTGCGCTCGTTCCCCGACCTTGCGGGCGTCGTCGAGGTCTTCAAGGGCGGTGACGCCGAACACGCCGAACTCATCCTCGCACTGGAGCAGGCGGCGGAATGGACGGAGTTGCTCGTTCCCGCCGACGTGGCTCTGAGCTCGGCGGCCTGCCACCCCTTGTACGCAACACTCGCCGGAACCCTGCCTGCGGGCGGCGCACGCTACGAGGTGCATGGCTATTGCTTCAGGCACGAGCCGAGCATCGATCCGGTGCGCATGCAGAGCTTCCGGCAGCACGAGTTCGTCTACGTCGGCGAGCCGGAGACCGCCCGAGCGCATCGCGATGAATGGCTCGACCGAGGCGTGGAGCTCCTGCGGTCGCTGGGCCTGGACGTTCGAGTCGAAGAGGCCAATGACCCGTTCTTCGGTCGTGCCGGACGCATGCTCGCCGCCAATCAGCGTGCAACTGCGCTGAAGTTCGAGATCACAGCACCGGTAAGCTCGCAGACGGCTCGCACCGCCATCGCATCGGCCAACTGCCACGAATCCCACTTCGGCGAGGCCTTCGGCATCCGAACCGCCGACGGTTTCGCCGCTCATTCGGCGTGCATCGGCTTCGGGCTCGAGCGCATAGCGCTGGCGCTCGTGAAGCGTCATGGTACCGATGTGGAGCGGTGGCCGACACCGGTGCGCGAGGCGCTGCACGCGTGACCTCGCAGGCAGAAGGCTGCGGCGTCCCGCTGACACGAGGAGACCCGTCGTGACCGAGGCGGTAGCGCTGAAGCACGACGGCATCGTGGAGGCGCCCAGCTGGTTCGGCCCGTCGGAGCGGCCGCTGCTCGGCTGGTTCACGTACCCGGCCTCAGAGCGCGTGCGCGGCGCAGTCGTGCTGTGCCAGCCGCTTGCCGAAGAAGGCAACATGGCATACCGCACGTTCCGCACGCTCGCGCAGCGTCTCGCATCCGAGGGGTTCCTCGCGGTGCGCTTCGACTACGACGGCACGGGAGACAGCGCGGGTGGTTTCGAAGACGAGGGACGAGCGGATGCCTGGCTTGCCTCCATCGTCGCGGCGGTCGCGGAGGCCCGGGCCTGGGGCGCCGATCACGTGAGTCTCGTCGGCATGCGGCTCGGTGCCACTCTCGGCTACGCTGCGGCGGCGGACGGGAGGCTCCGCCTCGACGAGCTGGTGCTGTGGGATCCGTGCCTCACAGGTCGCGGATTCCTGCGCGAGCTTCAGCTCGTGCACCGCGTATGGCTCGAGGGAAGGCCGCCGTCACCGGTCGGGTGGGTGGAGACTCCGTCGTACCGATTCGCGCCAGACGCGGCATCCGCGATCCGTCGTCTGGCGATCGACGGACGTGCACCGGTTTCGCGGCTCGCCCGACGGACAAGGGTCGTGGTGCGTGCCGACCGCGCCCCCTCTCCGCAATTGGCGGAGGCCGTCCCCCCGACGGAGTCCACGTGGCGGGAGTCGGCGGGGCAGGCCGAGCTGCTCGACGTTCCCACTCTGCACGCCGCCGTGCCCCGTGCCGCAGTCGAGAGCATCGTGACCGAGCTCGCTCGTTCTGCACGCGCGGCCGGCACCGTGATCAGGCCGCGTCTCCAGCCGCGCGCCGAGTGGCGAGAGAAGGGGCATGCGATCGAGGAGACCGCCTGCCTGCTCGGTCGCGATCGGCTGCTCTTCGGCATCCGCACGAGCGGTGCGACGTCGGGGTTCGACTCGCCGCGCGTTGCCATGTTCAACGTGGCAGCAGAACGCCACCTCGGCGAGGGACGCACCTGGGTCAGGGTGGCCAGGGCTCTCGCGGGCGATGGAGTCGGGTCGGTGCGGGTCGACCATGGCGGTGTCGGCGACAGCGGTACGAGGGCCGGCCACGCTGACGACGTCGTGTACGACGTGGACTGGATGAGTGACGTGGCGCAGGTCGCGGACGAGCTCGCCCAGAACGGCCGACGGGAGGTGATCGGCGTCGGGCTCTGCTCCTCGGGGACCAGCGTCTTGCAGGCGGCGATCTCCGGTTCTCTCCGCGAGGCCATCGTGGTCAACGTCGTGTTCGACACCGACCTGAACGAGGGCCTCGCTCCGGCGTGGACGCTGTTCCCACGCAAGCCGGAATGGTTGAAGAAGTTCGCAGTTCGGCACAAGAGGGCGGCGGCGTACCTGTGGGCTGCCTGGGGATTCGCGGACCCTCGAAAGGTGCCGGTCTGGACCACCTGCCGGGCTGTGGCGCGCGGCCTGAACCTCACCGTGGTCGGCGGCCCCGACGATCTGGCGAGGCTGAGGCTGAACGTCTTCTGGCGCTGGGTGTGGGCACGGCCGCTCTCGGACCACCGACGATTCCGAGTGGAGTCGGTGCCGGAGGCCGACCACTCGCTGCGCGTCAGTGCCGGACAGGACGCGGTCGTGAACCTCATCGTCGAGCGAGTACGATCACGCTCGACGGGCGTGAGTTCCTGAGGAACATTCCGCTTTTGCCCAGTGCGGTTCGACGCGATCGCACTTGCTCGCCCGGCGATATGGGATGTCGTCGGTTCGACGACGTAGGGAGTCGTGGTGAGTCAAGACACAACAATCAAGTCGGTCGACCGCGCCGATGAAGTGCTCATCGACGGGCTCTCCGCGCCCGCCGCGGGTGCGGGCGATCCGGAGAGGGTGGCGTGGCGGATCGGTGTGGAGGTCGCAGGACCCGTCGCCGACGAGGTGGACGAGCGGGCCCGTTTCCCGCACGAGGCCGTGACCGCTATGCGCGAATCCGGGCTGCTCGCGGCCCTCGTTCCGGTCGAACTAGGAGGCGGAGGCGCATCTCTGGCCGAAGTGGCTCAGGCCGTCAGAGCACTCGCCGTTCACTGCACCTCGAGCGCGCTCGTTCTCGGCATGCACAGCATCGAGGTCTTCAATCTGGTGAGACACGGCACGACCCCCGCACTGCGGGCCGTGCTCCAGGAGGTGGCGAACGACGGACTGTTGCTCGCCAACGCGAACAGCGAGGTCGGCATCGGCGGCGACGTCTCGCGCAGCCGCTGCGCCCTCGAGCAGCGTGATGGGGGCTGGCACCTGGAGAAGGACGCTCTCGCGATCTCTTATGGGGAGTATGCGGACGCGATCGTCACCATCGCGCGCCCGAACGCCGACGCGGCGGAGACGGACCAGGTCATGATGGTGTGCCGCAAGCGCGACGCGACGTTGGAGCGCACCAGCGAATGGAACACCATGGGCCTGCGCGGAACGTGCTCGTCGGGGTTCCATCTCTCGGCAGACATCAGGTCGGATGCGCTCTTTCCCGTGCCGTTCTCGGTCATCTCCAACGACGGTGCCGGACAGGCCAGACAGATCCTGTTGAGCGCCGTCTGGGTAGGACTGGCGGAGGCCGCCGCGGCGAAGGCGCATTCCTTCGTGAACGCCGCCGCGCGGCGCAGCATCGGAACACTGCCGCCGTCCGCCATGCGGCTGGCAGAGCTCGCCAGTGAGCTCCAGTCGGCGCGAAGCCTTCTGATCGCCTCGGCGCTGCGCTATGAGGCGCTGGACCGCACTGGGGATGGGCAGGATGCCGGCCTCATCGTAGGGCTGAGGGCGTTGAAGGTCTCGACCTCCGAAGTCGCCGTCAAGACGGCGACTTCGGCCCTCAGCATCTGCGGCATGGCCGGCTTCCGCCGTGATACGGCGTTCGCCCTTGATCGCATCGTGCGCGACGCTCATGGCGGCCTCGTCATGGTGAGCAACGACCGTCTGATGAACGACAACGCACAACTCCTCGTCGCCCGCAAGGCGCTCTGAGGTGTCGCAGGCCGAGGGGCCGCGACGACGTCTCGGCTTCGTGTTCCACCCGAGGTCTTTCGCCACCCTCTCCATCGTCGAGGCGGCGAAGGGGCTGTGCGATCTCGTTTGGATCGTCGACACGGGCGATCCCCGGCTGGAGTCGATGGCCAGGCTTCTCGCGCGCTTGGGCACGGTCGTCGACGTCGCGGGAATGTCGGGCCGCGCAGCCGCACAGTTGGTGCGCGAGCAACGGCTCGACGGCGTGCTAGCGCTCGCCGACGAGCTCCTGGAGTGGACGGCGCAGCTGGCGGCATCCCTCGACCTGCCCTTCCACAGCGTCGAGACCACGAGACTGCTGACCGACAAGTTCGCGCAGCGTGCGGCCTTTCGCGCCGCAGGACTCCCGACTCCCGGCAGCTGGATTCTGCATCGCGACACTGCGGATGACGAATGGGTCCGGGTGGGTGAAGAGGCGTTTTTCCCTGCCGTGCTGAAGCCGCGGCGCGGTGAAGGCAGCCGGAACACCATGCCGGTCGACTCGATCGCGCAGGTGCGCTCGATCGTCTCCACGGCCGAGGAGTCTGCCGACGAGCACGCAGACCGGGAGTGGGTGCTGGAGGAATACATTCCGGATGCCGTTGCCGAGCTCTGCGGAGCGGCTTTCGCCAACTACGTCTCGGTGGAGAGTTTCGTGTCCGACGGGGTCATCACGACTCTCGCGGTCACCGGCCGCACACCGCCCGCGTGGCCCTTCCGCGAGACCGGGTTCTTCATTCCGGCCGAGATAGACGGGCGGCGGGCGAACGCGGTCATCGACGCGGCGAACGCGGCCGCTCGAGCGCTCGGCATCACGATCGGGTGTCTGCACATCGAGGTGAAGCTCACTCCGGCGGGCCCCGTCGTCATCGAGGTGAACGGTCGCATAGGCGGCGGCGTCCCGGAGATGCTCGAGCTGACCACAGGCATCCACTTTCTCGAGATCGCGATCCGGATCGCGCTAGGGGATCGAGTGGATGTCGGCACGCCCGAGCCCCGCGGCATCGGTTATCTCTTGTACATGCAAGCGGCCGACGACGTGCACCGCATCACGGCCGTCACCGGACTCGACGACGTCAAGTCGATGCCGGGTGTGCGCGAGGTGGCCCTCAACCGTGGCCCGGGTCACGATGTGGACTGGCGGGATGGCAACCACGGACACGTGTATTCCGTGCTCGGTGCGGCCGCAGATCACGACGGGCTCCGCGCGGTCCTGGAACGTGTGACGGAGCTGGTGCACATCGATGGAGTCTGACGGCCGGCGTTCTCAGCGCCCGCTCATCATGGGCGTGGCGCTTGCGGGGGTCGCCGTGCTTCTGGCGGCCGGGATCGCCTGGGCCGTTTGGGGCTCCGCAGCACGGACGGGCGGCGCGGAGTCCTCGACCGCTGCGCCTGCGACGACTGCTTCCGCTTCGGTGCCGGCCGGCGACCGCACCATCACGGTGCAAGCGGCCGGCCGCACACGCACGATGATCGTGCACGTTCCAAAGGGCCCCGCGAAGGGGCCCATGCCGCTCGTCCTCGTCTTCCACGGTGCGGGCGACACCGCTCTGAGCACCGCAGCGGGCACCGACTTCGAAAGTGTCGCCGATCAGCGCGGCATGGTGGTCGCGTTCCTGCAGGGCTACCAGAACACCTGGAACGAAGGTGCCGGACACACCCCGGCCGAGGTGGCCGGCATCGACGACGTGGCGTTCGCGCGCGTCGCACTCCAGCGCATCCAGGGGATGGTCCCCATCGACCGTCAGCGGGTCGCCGCAGTCGGCTTCTCCAACGGCGCGCTCCTGACCGACCTGCTCGGTTGCCGCCTGGCCGATGCCGTGCGCCTGATCGTCCCGGTGTCGGGACCGCTCCCCGTCTCGGTGTCGCAATCGTGCCGGCCGAGCCGGCCGGTCTCGGTGCTCGAGGTGCACGGCACTGCCGACGACGCGATACCGTACGGCGGCGGCCCATTCGCAGGCGTCGGCGGAGGAACGACGGTGCTCTCCGCACCGGATGCGGTCGCGCGGTGGGCGGCGCTCGACGGCTGTGGATCTCGCGCCTCAACCACGCCCGATGCAGGCGGCATCCGGATCACCTCGTACACCGGATGCCCGCCCGGGGTGTCCGTGCGGCTTCGCACAGTGGAGGGCGGAGGGCACGCGTGGCCGGCCGACATCGGCGAACTCGTCGCCGAAGCCCTCGGCACGTGACCGGGTCTCAACCGGCGAGACGCCGCCTCTCATGACCGGGGCCCGCGCAGGGCCCTTGGTCGACGCGGATCCGCGTAGCGGGCATCCGAAGTCTCCTGCCGCACACGGAGCGACCGACGACGGCACCCCGCATGGCTATCGGGTGCCCGGCTCGCCACCCTCGCTCGCTCGGGCCTGTGCCGCTGCCTGTGCGGCCTGCTGTGCGCGAAGGCGACCGGCCCCCTGGCTCATCCCGATCGCGTTGGCGACGTCTCGCGCCATCGCCCGCCAGCGTGGAAACACCCAGGACGGTCCGAGTGTCGACAACGTGCGCGCTTTCTCGGCCAAGGGCAGCTCGCTGTGCGCGACTCCGCGGTACATCTCGATGTTGGTGCGTGTCTCGGCGAACGAACGGTTACCGCGCTGGCCGGGAGCGAACCAAGCCGATGCTGCCGAGCCCTGCACCGAGACCTGGGCGTCGTGACGTCGTTGCAGGAACGCCTGTTCCGGAGCAGTCGCCATCTTGCCCGCGCACAGCAGCTCGACCAGCAGCACGATGTCGTCGCCCAGAACGGATCGGATGCCCCGTGTCTTGCGCAGTGCCGACATGCGGATGACGCCGTACATCGCATGAGAGGCCTGTGCATGCAGCATGTTCCTCACGCGCTGGTGCGCGGTCTCGGCGTCCAGCCCCATACTCGCGTCGTTGAGGTCTTCGTAGACCACGCCCTCGCCGTTGATGATGCGCGTGCGCGGGCAGGCGAATGCCGTCTCCGGCCCTCCCCCGTCGAGGGCGGCGATGGTCGCGCGGGCGAATCCGGGCAGCTTGATGTCGTCGGCGGCCATCCAGCTGAAGAGTTCGGTCCTGCAGAGCTCTGTGACGTTCCGGTAGTTCCAGATTCCGCCTCGGTTCTCCTCGTAGCGGTGATACTCGATCCGCTCGTCGTGTGCTGAGGCGGTTCGGCAGATCTCCTGCGTGCCGTCGGTCGAGCCGTTGTCGGAGATGACGATGCGGATGTCCGACTCGCCCTGCTCCTGCACGGAACCGAGCGCGGAACCCAGGTAGTGCTCACCGTTGTAGACAGGGATGCCGAACGTGAGGCGTGTCATCGTCACTCCGTTGTGATGATCAGCTTGGCCGCCGAGAACGCCTCGGCGTATCTACTCTGTGCTGTGGAACTACTCGGTGCTGTGGATCTACTCGGTGCTGTGGATCTACTCGGTGCTGTCGCTGCGGGGCCGCTTTCCGCGCCGCTTGCCGAACCCGGCCTGTGCTGAGCCTCGGCGCCGCGCAACCGCATGATGCTCAGGAAGAACTCATCGTCCCACCAATCGCGCCCGCGCTGCGAGGGAAACAGCGAATTCAGGAGCCCCACTTTGCGGGACGCGTCCGCCTCCGAGACTGGTACGTACACATTCGGCCGAGCGAGATCGCCGTCCCACTTGGGTATTTCGTAGTGCAGCACGAGCGGCCCGCGCCAAACCGTCGGCGCCAGCGTCCCGAGCAGGCGATGGTCTTGGTGCGCATCCTCGGAGCGCGGCACGAACACGACGTCCGGCTGCGGGTTGTCGTCGCGGAACCTGTGCAGGAGGTCTTTGACGGCGCCCCAGTGTTCGGGCAGCCGGGCGTCCGGGAGATGGCCGAATGCCGGCTCTGTCGAGGCTCCGAACGCGGCGGCGGCACGGCGCGCCTCGTCTTGGCGTTCCGGGGTTCCGGTGGCGACGAGCGTGCGCAGGTCTGTGTCGCCGCGCGAGGCGAGCGAGAGCAGTGTCGCCCCGCACCCGATCTCGATGTCGTCGGGATGCGCGCCGATGGCGAACACGGTCAGCGGGCCGGAGGGAAAGCCGAGAACGGTCATGATGCTCTTCTCATCGTCAGCAGCACGGGTTCGATTTCGTGCCATTGCGCATCCAGTCGGTCGCGGGCCGCATCCACCGCCGCGTCGATTCTCGCGGTCAGCGCCGGCCGCTCCGAAGCCAGCCGTACTGCCGCCTCGGCGACGTCTCGTGCATCGAACGACTCGATGTCATGGTGCTCGTAGGGCACTCCCAATTGATCGAGGATGGCGCGGTGCTTGTCCCCGTAACCGATCGAGACAACCGGGGTCCCGGCGAGGAGTCCCATGATGACCGTGTGGTAGCGAGAGGCCACCACCACGTGCGCCGCCGACATCTCCGCGACAAGCTCCTCGGGACTTCGCGCCTCTACGACGGGAGCGCTGTCGGTGAGACTGGCCGCGAGAAGATGCGCGTACTCGAGATCCTCGTCGTCGCCGCCGATCAGTCGCACCCGATATCGGCGGGCTTGGAAGGCTCGGGTCAGGGCCAGCAACCCGGCCGTGTACGCCTGGTGCACCGCCTCGCTCGTCTCATGCGAGTCGTCTCGGCCCCAGTAGTCCATCACGCCGAGCGCCACGACCCGTTCCGGCGACCGAGGTTTGCGTGCGGGGCGCAGTCCGAAGGCCAGATCCGTGACCACGGGGTCGGAGGCGGCAGAGCGCAGCCCATTCGCCGTCATGTTCTGACGCGAGATGGTGTCGCGATAGGAGCGATACGCTGCGGTGCGCCCCGCGCCATGGACGAAGAATCGCGCCAGCCGCCGAGGAAGCACCTCGACACCGATGTCGAGCAGTATGAAGGGGCGTCGGATCAGTCGGCTGGCGAATCCGAGCGCCCACATTTCGAAGGGCGTGCCGAACGCACCTGCCCCGTAGCGCTCGAGGCCTCCTGAGCCCACCACGATCACGACGTCGACGCGACGCGCAGCAGCGAATGCCCCCCGCAGCAGATGCAGCCGGTTGAATGCCGCGGATGCGACACGATGGAGCCCCGATCTCGCGCGACCCTCGACGGGGCGTCCGAGACTGACCGCTGGTATGCCGTGCAACTCGGACGCGGCGTCCGGGTCCTCGCAGAAGATGACCGGCTCGTACTCCGCCGGGTCGAGACGTTGAAGGAACGCGGTGAGCAAGGCCTCGTTCCCGAAGTTGCCGCGGCCGAACACGCCCCAGAGTCCCACTCGAATCCTGCGGTCCGTCACGATCCACGCCCCGCCGACGTCTGTGCTGAGGGCGACGTCACACCGTTTCCCTCAGTCGCCACAGTTCCCACGGAGCGGTGCCTGTGGCGTGAAGCTCCTCGAGATACGCCCGTTCCTTCAGCGTGTCCATGCACGCCCAGAACCCTTCGTACCGGTTCGCCGTGAACCTTCCCGCCGCTGCCGCGCGGATGCATCCGTCCATCACAAGGTCTTCGCCCTCGCCGATGTAGTCGAAGATGCCTTGTCGCAGTACGAAGAAGCCGCCGTTGATCCACATGTTCATCGACGCCACGGGAACGATGCCGGTCATACCGCCTTCCTGGTCGAGCCCGACCACATGGAAGGAGTCCTGCGGTGGAACGGCGAGGAGGCTGCCGACATGTTCGGCAGGAAGGGCGGCGATCAATGAGTTCATGTCGACGTCGGACACTCCGTCGCCATAGTTCGCCAGGAAGACCTCATCGTCTTGAAGGTACGGGCGCACCCGACGCAGGCGCTCGCCGATCGCCGTGGTGAGTCCGGTGTCGACGAAGGTGATCTTCCACTCCGAGATGTCGGACTCGAGCATCTCCACGTCTTGGCCGCCGTTGCTGAGGACGAAGTCGTTGGATGCGGTCTCGCGGTAGTTGAGGAAGTAGTCCTTGATGACGTTCGCTCCGTAGCCGAGGCAGAGGATGAACTCCGTGTGGCCGAAGTGGGCGTAGTAGCGCATGATGTGCCAGAGGATCGGACGATCGCCGATCGAGGTCATCGGCTTCGGCGCGGACTGATTGTCGGCACGGATGCGCATTCCCATGCCACCGCAGAACAGCACGACCTTCATGTCACACTCCCAACCGCCGCGGCGCGGCGAACTCGCGTATCGCCGGAGCCACCGGCCTGCCGAGCAGAAGGCGGTCGGTCGTACCGGTCTCGATCGCCTTGGCGTAGACGACGGATGCCGCTCGCACCGCATCGACAGTGGTCTCGATGTCGGCGTCGGTGTGCGCAGCCGAGATCACGAGCGACTGCGCGAGCACGCCGTGCCGCAGCAGTTCCTGGATGAAGAGGGTGCGGAAGGCCTGCGATGGCTTGCCCCCGCTGTCTTTCGTGCCGAACACGAGTGCAGAGGGGCGGCCCAGGATGGCGATGTGGTCGGACATCCCGGCGTCCGCGACCGCTTCGAGCAATCCGGCCCTGAGTTTCTCGCCTTGGGACTCCATGACACCGACGACGTCGCGCTGCTCGTAGGCGTCCGCGACAGCGAGATAGGCGGCGAGGCCCGTGGTCTCTGCGCCGTGGGTGTTCGAAAGCAAGAAGACGCGCGATGCGTCGGTGTTGAGGCCACCCAGCTCCATGAGTTCCCGCTTGCCGGCGAGCGCGGAAACGCTGAAGCCGTTTCCGAGCGCCTTGCCCCAGGTCGACAGATCGGGTGTGACTCCGTAGACCGACTGGGCGCCGGCCGGCGACCATCGCATCCCTGAGATCATCTCGTCGAAGACGAGCACGAATCCGTCGCGGTCGGCCAGCTCGCGCACGCCCTGAAGGAACCCGGTGGCCGGCTCGACGGTGCCGGTCGCCGCCTCCATGATCACGGCGGCTATCCGGCCCGGGTGCTCGTCGAGCACGGCGCGCAGCGAGTCGAGGTCGTTGTACGCGAACCCCACAGTGAGGTCGCGCACCGCTTGCGGCACGCCCGCGGGCATTGCGCTGGCGCCCATGAACCAGTCGTCGACCGAGAAGAACGGTTGTGTGCGGCACACCGCGACGAGGTCGCGTCCGGTGGCCGCCCGTGCGAGCTTGATGGCAGCAGTCGTGACGTCGGAACCGTTCTTCGCGAACTTCACCATCTCGGCCGTGGGAACCATCCGAAGGAACCGCTCGGCGGCGTCCACCTCCCACACGGTCGGCCTGGAGAAGTTCACGCCGTCGGCCGCGGCCCGGCACACGGCCTCGACCACGGGCCGGTAGGCGTGGCCGAGGGTCACCGCCTTCAGCCCCATGCCGTATTCGACGAGCCAGTTGCCATCGACGTCGAGCACTCTGGCGCCGTCTCCCCGCACGATCACGGGAGCCATCTGCTCGGGGTACTGGTCGGAGCCGCGGGCGTTCGTGTGCGCACCTCCCGGAATGAGCTCATGCAGCCGTTGCTGCAGTCTGGCCGACTCCGAGAATCGGTCGACGATGTCGTCGTTGGCTGCGTTCATTGCCTACCCCCTGGCTTTGCGTCGGTGAGACCGGCATGCCCTACGGTGTGACTATGGACACAGCGTACTGGGCTGGTAGGTCCGTCTTGATCACGGGCCACACCGGTTTCAAAGGCGCGTGGCTGTGTCTTCTGCTTCATCGGATGGGCGCGCGGATCCACGGTTTTGCCTTGCAGACGCCTGCGACCTTCCTTTACCGACGAGCGGGAATCGCGGACTGTCTGGAACACGATGTGCGCGGCGACATCCGCGACGCGGATGCGGTATCGGATGCCGCGCGACAGGCCGGTGCAGAGGTGGTGCTGCACCTGGCAGCACAGTCGCTCGTGCGTGAGTCGTACCTGACACCGCGTGAGACCTTCTCGGCGAACGTGGACGGGACGCTGTCAGTGCTCGAGGCCGTGCGCGGCGTCGACTCGGTCGAGCGCGTCGTGGTGGTGACCACCGACAAGGTGTACCGCAACAACGAGTGGTCATGGGGGTACCGCGAGATCGATCCGCTCGGCGGCGATGATCCGTACAGCGCCAGTAAGGCGGCGGCCGAGTTGGCGACGCATTCGTTCGCAGCCTCATACCCCCGCGAACGGTTCGCAGTGGCATCGGCCCGTGCCGGCAATGTCATCGGCGGCGGCGATGCGACGCCGGATGCTCTCATCCCCGAGTTGATCTCGGGTTTCGCCGAGGGCCGCCCGGCCCGACTGCGTCGACCCGGCGCGACGCGGCCCTGGCAGCACGTGCTGGAGCCGCTCAGCGGTTACCTCACGCTCGCCGAGCAGCTGGACGAGTCGCTGAACGACACGGCATGGAACTTCGGCCCCGCCTCCGATGATGAGCTCACGGTCGCCGCGCTCGCCGACGAGGCCGGCAGATTGTGGGGCGGCGATGCCCGATGGATCGACGAGGACGACGGCGGACCCCACGAGGCGGGGCTTCTGATGGTCGATTCGGCCAAGTCCCGCGCCGAGCTGGGCTGGCGTCCGACGCTTCGTGTCGCCGAGGCCATCGAGTTCACGGTCGAGTGGGAGAAACGAGTTCGGGCCGGCGAGTCGCCTTTCGGGATCACGGCCGATCAGGTCGATCGGTACCTGGTGCGCAATCAGAAGCAGGAGGCGTCATGAGCAGCACGCAGAAGCCCGTCCAGCAGTGGCGTGATCGGTGGTCGGGCGACGCGTCGGGCGTCGTTGTGCTCGACCTGGGGGAGCAACCGGCGTCCGACCTGTTCCCGCGGCCGACAGACCCAACGCCGGATCCGCGATACCGCATGCGTATGGTCTTCAGTCCGGTGAGCGGCCTGCTCCAACTCGAAGACGACCCGACGACGCCGGAGGAGATCATGGGGGTGGAGCCGGCCGCGCTGGTGCGGCAGGCCGAACTGTGCGTCGCCGACGCGGATGCCGCCGGCCTCATCGCGCACGCCGCCCGCGTTCTGCACTACCCCAGTCCGCACGGCGGGTCGTGGCACAAGCAGTTGGAGCCGTTCGACCTGATCGAGGTGACCGACGGGGAAGCGGACCTCATCGTCGACGTGCACGGCATGATGCACGCTCCCGATCAGAAGGCGGCGTTCCTCGAGCGACGGGACCACCTCTCCGACGACGGCATCATCCTCTTCATGATCCACAACGCCTCGGCGATCGTGCGGGAGGGCATGTGGAACGCGCTCAAGAACGGGCATTTCGCGTACTACACCACGCCGGTGATGGTGCGCATGGGCGACGAGATCGGCCTCGTGGCGATCGGGGCCTGGTCGTACCCGCTCTATAACAACGGAACGACGTTGCTGGCCTTCGCCAGGAAAGACGGAACCCGGGGGCCGGCCCAGGCCGAATCGGTGACGCGGCTGATCGAGGAGGAGACGGCGCTGGGCGTGCTCGACCCCGCGCGCGTCACCGAGTCGCTGCACACGGCGCTGGTCGATTCGGTGGCAGCGATCCGCTCCTACCTCGACAGGGCGAAGGAGCAGGGGCTTACGGTGGCCGGCTACGGCGCCGCGTCACGAACCGCTGCGCTGCTCACGTCGGCAGAGGTGTCGTCAGACGATGTCAGCATGATCGCCGACGCGTCGACCGCCAAACACGGACGCACCATGCCAGGAACGCGCATACCCATCGTGTCGCCCGACGAACTCGTGGACGCTGCGCCGGATCGCGTGCTCCTCTTCATCTCCGACCTGTTGCCCGAGGTGCGGCGCGCGATGCCGGGCATCGAACAGAGCGGCGGCAAGTGGGTCGTGGTCGACCCGGTGCCGACGGAGATCGACGCGCAGTAGGCCTCGACGCGCAGTAGACGCCGCGCCGCGGGCACGCGTGCTCGGATCAGGCGGCGCCCACCGAGCGCTTGTACTCCTGCCAGGAGATGCCGTTGCGGTCCCGCTCGCTCACGATCGTGATCGGCGCAGGCCAGACCACTGCGAGATCCGGGTCGTCGAATGCGACCGTGAGGTCCTCGTCGGGACCGTAGAAGTCGTCGATGCGATAGCAGAAGTCGGTCACCGAGGTCAGTGCCTGATATCCGTGCAGGAAGCCGCGCGGAATGTAGACCTGGCGGTGAACCTGGTCGTCGAGCACGAATGTGCGCACCTCGCCGAACGTGGGGGATCCGGGCCGCGCGTCGATGGCGATATCGAGCACGGCCCCGTGCGCGCAGCGAACGAGCTTGGCCTCGCCGTCGTTCGCCCGCCCGTGCAATCCGCGCACCACGCCCTGGTAGGAACGCGACTGGTTCTCCTGCTTGAAGCTCGCCGGATCGATGCCGGCGTCTGCGAGGATCGCGACATCCATGGTGCGCGTGAAATAGCCGCGCTCGTCACGATGCGGAGTCGGCTCGAGCACGATGAGGCCCTGGATGTCCGTTTCGATGATCTTCATGTCGCGCCCTCTGTCTCGTTCGCCGGTCCCGGCAGGGTCACAGGTTAGCGGACGCGAACCCGGCCCGGCAGTGCCCCGTTCCAGGCACCCGAGACGACTCGCGCGGTCTCGGCGATGGTGAATCGCAACGCCGAGTCGGCGCGAGCCGCCTCCGCGCGGGCATCCGCAGCTCGGGGGTCGCCGAGCACCGAGACGATCGCCTCGGCCAGCGACGAGACATCCCCCGGGCGCACGAGCACGCCCAGCGGCGTCGTCGACCACGGCCCCTCCGCACGGCGACGCCCGTCGAGGATCTCGGGCACGCCACCGGCGGCGGTCGCGACGACGGGCACCCCGGCCGCCATCGCCTCGACGATCACCTGGCCGAACGGCTCGGGAACGGGGGAGGCGTGCACGAGGAGTGCCAATCCGCGTATACGAGCAGGAGCATCCGAGACCCAACCGGTGAACTCGACTCGGTCGGCGATGCCCAGTCGCTCGGCGAGCGAGCGCAGTTCCACCTCGTAATCGTCCTCGCCGAAGAGTGCGCCCCCGATCACGGCGAACCGTACGTGCTCGTAGTGGGGTGCGACGCGTTCAGCGGCGTAGAGGAACTCGCGCTGGCCCTTGGTAGGGCTCACGCGGCCGACGATGCCGACGACGGGGGTGGCAGGGGTTTCGGATGCCTCTGCGAACGCCTCAGCGGGCAGCCCTGGGTAGGCGATCACCGCCTTGCGCCGGGCGAGGGAGGGAAGCGTCTCGAGCGTCGCTGCCGAGTTCGTCACAATGGCGCACGGTCCGAGGACGGCAATGAGACGCATGGCGAGCTTGAGCGGTGTCGGTAGGTAGTCGTCGGCCAGCCGGTCGTGCAGGTGCCACACCCAGCGCCGACCGGCCAGCGGGGCGGCGAGGAACGCGAACCCGGCGGATTTGAGCGAGTTCGCGACGACGAGATCGGCCTGTGAGCCGCGAATCGCACGCGCCAGCCGAAGCGGGAACCTCAGGGCGCTGATCGCCGGTCGCACGCCGCCGGCCAGAAGGCGTTCACGAGACGCGGCCGCCACGTCGTCGGCAAGGCGGAGCACTGCGGTGGGGATGCCCGCCGCCGAGATCCGACTGACCATGGGCCCGTCGGCGAAAAGCAGAACCCGCAGTTCGAACGCCCCGCACGACTGCAACATCTCGCCGAGGCGCAGCAGCGCCACCTCGGCGCCGCCCTCACTGGCGGTGTGGTCGAGCAGGAGCACGCGGGGCCGGCGCATCGTCTCCCCCTTCGCTCGCGACACCTCCACTTTAGGGTGCGTGGCTCATCCCATGACGGGCGCTAGCGTGGGTCGCGTGGCGGTTGCATCGTGAGGATCGCGCTGGCGACGAGTTCCTACGACCCGTACGTCGGCGGCGTCGAGGAGCATGTGCGCAACGTTGCCCGCATTCTGCGAGACCGCGGCCATGAGGTCGTCGTCTGGACGATCGATCGCCAGGGCGGTCACCGCATCCGTCGGGTCGACGGCATCGAGGTGCGCGAGCTTCCCGCGCCACTGCCGGCACGTTCCGTACGCGGGATGCTCGGCTTCGCGCTCCGCGTGCCGTTCGCCGCGCTGCGGTGGCGCCGAGCCTTCCGTGCACACCGACCCGAGCTCATCCACGTGCACTGCTTCGGCCCGAACGGCACGTACGCGCGCGTGCTCGCCGGGCGTACGGGAACACCGCTGGTCATCACAGCCCACGGCGAGACGCTGGCTGACGACGCCGGGGTCTTCGCGCATTCCCGCTTCGCCGTCGACAGCCTGCGCAAGGGCCTTGCCGCCGCCGCCGCGGTGACCGGATGCTCGCAGGCCGCCCTCGACGACCTGGTCGCCCGCTTCGGTCTGGCGGGCGACCGCGGTGTCGTGGTCTTCAACGGGATCGACCTCGACGAGTCGGTCGGCACCCCGCCGGACGGCGTCGGCGGTCGCTACATCTCCGCGGTCGGGCGGTTGCAGCGCATGAAGGGATTCGATCTGCTGATCGGGGCGTTCGCCCGCGCAGGTCTCCCCGAAGACGTGCGGCTCGTCATCGGCGGCGGGGGTCCGGAGCTCGACGAACTGCGCCGACAGGCCGAGGTGCTCGGCGTCGGTGATCGGGTTGTGCTGACAGGCTGGCTGAACCGGGCGACAGTGGGTGCACTGCGACTGGGGTCGGTAATAGGCGTCATGCCCAGCCGCTTCGAGTCGTTCGGGATCGCGGCGCTGGAGGTATGGCGAGCGGGCGTCGCGCTCGTCGCCACCACGCACGGCGGTCCGCCCGAGTTCGTGACGGACGGTGAAGACGGGCTGCTGGTGGATCCCACCGACATCGACGCGATGGCCGGAGCCCTGCGCAGCCTGATAGCCGATCCGGCCCGCGCGGAGGCGCTGGGCGCGGCCGGCGCACGGCGCGTGCGATCGTTCAGCTGGGACCATGCGGTGGATGCATACGAGGCCGTCTACCGGGGAGTGTCCGACACGCAGGCGGAGGGCCAAGGGGCCGCAAGCACGTAGTAGACCCGTGTCGGCGGCGCGACAGACGCCTGCCGCGCCGGCGTTGGGCCGGCAGTCTCAGCTGCCGTCCTCATCGGATGTGCCTTCGTCAGCGGCGTCGTAGCGTGTCGTGGCGGAGTCGGCGCCCTGCGGATAGGCGCGCGGCTCCCCGCGCAGCATCGCATACCCTGCGGCCACCCCCACCGATTCGGCGAGCCGGAGCTCATGCTCGTCCAGCCCTTGGCGGCTGCCGTGGCGCAGCTGATACACCCGTAGCCTCACACGCCGTCGCCATTCGCGCAGCCGCGGCCTGTCGAGCGACTGACCCCACCAGTGATAGCCGATGTAGGCATCCGACATTCCCTTCTGCCGGGCGATCCGCAAGAAGTGATCGTTCGTGGCGCGCGAAGGGTCCGGATGATGCACTACCCCCGCCTCACGCACGAGACCGACGGTGGCGCCCCGCTTCGTGATCATGAGCTCGAAGAGCGACTCCTCACCGAACGCGAAATCAGCGCATCCCGCCCCCAGCCGCTCATCCCATCGGCCCAGGAGGAGCGCACGGCGGTGAATGGCCATGCCCGCTCCGACGAGGCGCACGGTGTCGCCGAGGTTGGCCTCTGCGAGCCATTCCCTGGCGAGCGTCGCTCGCAGGTGATCGAACTCGGTTCCCAGACGTACCGGCGCAGCCGCGGCGTCCCACACGCCCTCCAGCAGCGGTTTCGCCATGGCCGGCGGCCAGTCCGGGCTGAATTCCACATCGTCATCGGTGAAAATGAGCACCTGCCCCCGCGCCCGTTCGCAGGCCACGGTGCGGGCGCGCGAGAGGCCAGGAGCCTCGCAGCGCTCCACCCGGATGCGCGGATCCGGAACGGTCAGGCCGCCCCGCGCCGAGTTGTCGACCAGCAGCACCTCCACGTCGGCATTCGCGTCGAGCACGTCGGACAGGCGGCGGGTCAATGCCGGCATCTCAGAAGGGGCGCCGGTCGTGCAGACCACTAGCGACATGGCCGGTTCGTCAGGCACGCCGGGTGTCTGCGCATCCACGGGGAGAGGGGCCGTCACCACATCACGACGATATCGGCCCGGCATGGGTGCGCCTGCGTGCGTGCGTGCGAAGCCAGTCGTCGATCGGCTGGGCGGCGGCATCCCACGTCAGCTGCGACAGTGCGATCGCGCGAGCAGGCGACGGTGCCGGCTCCGACGACCGCTGACGCAATCGCTCAACGATCCAGTCCGCCCATTCCCGTTCATCGTCGGAGACGAAGGCGGGCGGCGCATCGAATGCGCTGGCGGCATCATCGGTCGCGACGACGGCGCCACCGGACGCGAGGGCCTCGGCGAACTTGACCGACGCTCCGACACCGTCCTTCACCGGCACCGCCACCACCGATGCCGCGGAGGTGAAAGCGGAGAGATCGGGAACCCGGCCGACGAAGCGGATGCCGGAGGGCCACCACGATGTGTCGTCGACGCCGCTGCCGGCGACGAGAGCGACGGCATCCGGAAGCCGGTCGGCGACCTGGGGCCAGACCTCGCGCACGAACCAGTCCAGCCCTAGACGATTCGGATGCCAGGACCAGCTCCCGAACAAAACGACCGTCGCGCTGTTCCGCGGGAACCCGGTGTCCGGCCATTCCGCCGGGTCGACCCCCAGTGGGGCGGTGAACACCTTGCCCGACGCCTCGGGATGCGCGCCGATGAGGCGGCGGGTCTCGACGGCCGAGCAGGTCATTACGCCATCCGCGGCCCGGATCGCATGCACTTCCATGCCCCGGGCCTGCGCCGCGAGCGCGGTTCTGCCCGCGGCGTGATGCCAGTGGCTCATCACATTGTGGATGTCGAGCAGCACCGGAGCACCGACCTGGTCGGGGAGCAGCCAGAAGGACTCGTGATGCGACACCACGACGGCATCCCATTCGGGGGCGCCGATGGTTCTCCGCATGCGGCGCACGAGGTGTTGAGACAGGTGGCCGAAGAGCCCGAGCCGTGGCCGAAGCACTGGGACGATGGTGCGGATGCTGGCATCGTTCTGCCCGGCCGTCGGCACCAGCACCGTGACGTCGTGGCCACGCGCCACCAATGCCTTGATCTGATGGAACTGCCTCCGTTGGCCTCCTTGTCCAACGCGCGACGGCGTCTCCGCGCTGACCCACAGGATCCGCACCGACGTCACCGCGCCTCGACGTGCTCGGACACCCTGGCGGCCAGTTCGGCCACGTACGGCCTCCTGAGCATGGAAAGGTGGTCGCCCGGCACGTTGACGATCGTCGCCGGCGTGCTGAACCAGTGCTCGGCCGCGGTCGCCGGTGTGCCCTCGGCCAGGTAGACGCACGCATTCGTCACGGCGAGCGGATCATGCAGCCGATAGCGCCGCGCGGCTGATGCGCCGGCCTCGAACCAAGGGTGGAAACGTCCATCGGCGTGCACCCGCCGCCAGAACGATCGCGTGGCGAACGGGTAGCGCTCGGCGAGTTCGTCGCGCAGCCGGCCGACCGCCGAGCGATGCTCGCCGTGCGCAACGTCGGATGCCGACAAGGACGACAGGAGGGCGGAGCGTTCGATCGTCGACGCGTCTGGGGGATCGAGAAGGCCGAGGAACGCCACCTCCTCGTTCGCGGCGACGAGTCGACGGACGAGGTCGAACGCGACGATCGACCCGAGCGAGTGCCCGAGTATCGAGTACGGTCCGGACGGCTGAATCCTCCGAATGGTGCGCAGATAGCGCCGCGCCATCTGCGCGATCGTTCGGTCGGGGAATGCGTTTCCCTCGAGCCCGTGCGCCTGGATGCCGTACACCGGCCTCCCGAGGTGCAGCTGCTGGGCGAGCTCGCGCAGCTGCAACGCAAGGCCGCCTGCACCGCTGATGGCGAAGATCGGGGATCCATCGCCGGGCGCGAGCATCGTCATGACCCCGTCGACAAGATGCTCGGCGTTGCCATGCGGCAGACGCGCCAGTTGCGCGGCGGTCGGATTCTGCATGATGGTCGCCGAGGAGATCTGCAGGTCGAGCTGGTCTTCGAGGATAGCGACCATCTCTTCGACGGCGAGGGAATCCAGGCCGAGTTCGAACAGGTCGTCATCGACGCCGATGGCCTCCAGGCCGAGCGTGGCGGCCGCGACGTCGGCGATCGCCTCTTCGTACTCGTACTTGCGCACGCTCGCAGGGGTTGCGGGCGGCGGCGGCTCCGGAAGCGTCAGGCGGTCGATCTTGCCGTTGGGGTTACGGGGAAGGGCCGTCAGCTCGACCACCTGTGCCGGCACCATATAGCTGGGAAGCTCTGAGACGAGGTGCCGACGGATCGCCGCCCCCGAGATCCAGGCGTTGAGGGTCGGCACCACGTAGGCCACGAGCGCCGTCGAGCCGTCCCCTCTGGTGGAGGGGCGGCCGACCACGACCACGTCGTCCACCTCGCCGGTGGCGCGGATGTGCGACTCCACCTCGGCCGGTTCCACGAGGTAGCCGCGCACCTTCACCATGTTGTCGGCTCGCCCCAGGTACTCGAGCTGTCCCTCGACGTTCCACCGACCGAGATCGCCGGTATTGTACGAACGGCGGCCGTCTTCCAGCGTGCTGAAGCGCGCCGCGGTGGATTCCGCGTCTCGCCAGTACCCGCCGGACATGTGCTGCGCGATCAGGTGGATGACGCCCGGCCGCATACGTTCCGTGACCACCTCGCCGTCCTCTCCGACGAGCACGACCTCGCGACCGGGCGCCGGCGTTCCGACAGGCATGAAGGTCTGGTCGGGGAGCACGAAGTCGCGATCCATCACGAGGCTCGTCACGCCCCATGCCTCCGACGAGCCGAGCGAGTTCGCGATGATGCAGCCCTCGCCCGTGAAGCCCCGCACCGCGGCCACGTCGCGGGTCAGCACCGCCTCGCTGCCGAGAAGCACACGGCGAATGGAGCCGAAGACCTGGCCAGGCCGTATCGACTGCGCGAGGCTTCGCACGATGTACGGCGTTGCGCCGACCTCCGTGATTCTGTCGTCGTCGATCCGTGCGGCGAGGCTCTGCACGCCGAGCACTCGGGGATCGTGCAGGTGAAGCTCGCTGCCGCGGGTGAGGGTACGGACCAGCAGGCTCAGGCCGAACACGAATCCGAGCGGTACGGGACAGAGCACCCGCTGGTCGTTTCCCCCGGCGCTCGCTGCCGCGGTGAGCGCCGCGACGAAGGGGACGGAACCGATGATGACGCCTTTGGGCCTGCCCGTCGATCCCGAGGTGAAGACGATCGACAACGGAGTCTCATCGGTCAGGGGCGTGCCGGCAAAGGGCGTCACGTCGTTCCCGGGCCTACCCGGGATCGGAATCCGCATGCCCGTGTCCGCCCCGATGAGATCCACCTGCGACGCCCGGTCGGCGGCGTACAGGGTCGCCGACGGCCGGGCCAGGTCCGCGATGTCCTGCATCCGGCCGGCGGGCGCCGTGCTGTCGAGCATCACGACGGGCCTGCCGCACTTCGCGACCGCGAGGAATGCGGCGACGGCGGCGGTGTCGTGGTGGGAGAGCACCATCACGGGATCGCCGCCACGGCCGACTGCGGCGTCGAGGTCTGCGGCGATGGCGTCGGACCACCGATCGAGTTCTCGATACGTCAGCCGACCGGTGGGATCGGCGACGGCGATGTCGTCGCCATGCTTCCGCACCACCTCGGCGACCACGTCCACGAAATGGACCGGGCATGCTGAGACATCCGTTCCAACGCCGGAGTCCTCGCTCGTAGGCTGCATGACGTCCCCCTGTGGTGTCGCGCACCGCTCGTCGCGAAGGTGCTGTGTCGGTGCGAGCCGACCGAAACCTGAGGATTCCTAGGATAGGCCGATTCGAGATTCCTGTGATCTGTCCGCAAGCGCCCAGTGGGTCAGATGATGTCTGCGAACTCGCGCTCGTGGCTCTGGAAGTACAGCACGCCGACGAAGAAGACAGCGACCGAGAGCACCACGAGCCCGATCACCTGCCAGGCGGCAGGCGGGGTCGTGCCGACCAGTGACCAGCGGAAGGCCGTGAGGAACCAGGTGATCGGGTTGATGTCGAAGATCCAGCGGAGCCGGTCCGGAACCGAAGAGAGCGAGTACGCCACGGGGCTCGCGTAGAGCAGGATCTGCAGGAGCCACGGAAGGACGTAGCCCACATCCCGATACTTGACCATCATGGCCGCAGCGATCATGCCCAGACCCTCGCCGAGAAGAGCGATGAGGATGGCCCACACCGGGATGAGCAGCACGGGCAGGCCCGGATTCACGTGGTACACGAAGAGCAGGATGACGCCGACGCCTAGGCCGATAGCGAAGTCGAGGAGCACGCTGGCGACCGAGGAGATCGGCACCAGGATTCGAGGGAAGAACACCTTCGAGACCAAGGCCTGGTTGGACAGCAACGACGCGGACGACCGGGTGAGGGCTCCGTTGAAGAGGTTCCACGGCAGCATGCCCGCCAGCGAGAACAAGAAGTACGGGAGGCCGTCGCTGGAGAGCTTGGCGACCGTTCCGAACACCAGGGAGAACACCCCGGCAGAGAGGACGGGCTGGATGATGACCCAGGCGACCCCGAGGATCGTCTGCCGGTAGCGCACAATGATGTCGCGGTGCGCCAGCCGGTAGACGACCTCCCTCGCCTGCCACAGATCGGACCAGCGGGGGAGGTTGAGCCGTCGAGGCGGCTCGATGACCATCGTCTTCATGGTGTGTCAATCCATCTCGTACTGGAAGTCGGACAGGACGACGCCGGCCGAGATCGCATCGGTCGTCGCGCTCGACTCGTAACCCAGGTCGGGCATGACCTCGAATCTCCACGCCGCATCCCACACGTCGAGGATGTTCTCCGCCTGGCATGCGAAGACGTCCACCGAGTACGTGCCCGGCTTGAGCCAGAGGTTCTTGATCTCGAGCCGGCCCGTGTGACGCCGGTCGGCGCTCATCGTCTTGCCGTTGAGTCTGGAGTCGCACTGCACGATCACTGTGCCCTGGTCGTCGACGATGTGTGCGGAGACCCAGTAGTCGCTCACCGCCAGAGACGTCGTCATCGCCGGCACGTCGAAATGCACGGCGATCCTGTCACCCGAGGCGACGTGGTCGTCGTCCATCCACACCCGGTCGAAACGCACGCCGCCTGAGCCCTGCCGGTTCGCCGGGTCGGCCTGGTGCTGTGCGTAGCGGTCGAAGCTGGCGGTGTACGCCTGCAGCGTCGAGTCGACCGAGCCGTGGTGGGTGAGCCGACCGCGTTCGAGCAGGATCGCAGACGTGCACAGCGTCTTGACGGTCTGCAGCATGTGGCTCACGTAGAGAACCGTGCGTCCCTCTTTAGCGGCCTGGCGCATCTTGTCGAGCGACCGTCTTTGGAAGTCGGCGTCGCCCACCGCGAGCACTTCGTCGATCGCCAGGATCTCCGTTTCCAGGTGCGCTGCCACGGAGAAGGCGAGGCGCACGTACATGCCGGAGGAGTATCGCTTCACCGGCGTGTCGAGGAAGCGTTCCATGCCGGAGAACTCGACGATCGCGTCGAACTGGCGAAGGATCTCGGCCCGGGTCATACCGAGCAGGGCACCGTTGAGAAAGATGTTCTCGCGCCCGGTCAGTTCGGGGTGAAAACCGGTGCCGACCTCGAGGAGGCTGCCCATGCGACCGCGGAATTCGATGCGCCCGCGGGAGGGTGCCGTCACTCTCGTGAGGATCTTCAGAAGGGTCGACTTGCCTGCACCGTTGCGGCCGACGATGCCGAGCGCCTCGCCCTGCGGAATCTCGAAGTTGATGTCGTCGAGCGCGTCGAATCGCTTGTACTCGTCCGACTTGTGCTGCGGGCGCAGGCGGGCGAGCACGGCCTCGGCCAGCGTCGAGTGGCTGGCATTGCGCACGCCGAGGCGGTACGTCTTGCCGATGTTCTCCGCCTTCACGGCGAAATCGCTGTGCCCCACGGGCATCAGCCTATCCGCGCGACTTGCCCGCCCCAGGCTCCCGCAGGGCCACGCTAGACTGGCCCGTCATGTCGCCCGATCGCGAAGGAGGCGCATGGACCTGCTCGCGATTGCGACGGCAGCGACGGCCGAGCCGATGGGCGCACAGACATACGAGCGCGAGGTCGCGTCACGGGCAGCGGCGGCGCTGGCCGCCGGCCCCGGTGAATGGGCGGTTGAGCCGATGGCGATCCGCTCATTGCGGTCGGACCTGGCAGGTGACCGGCGAGTGCCCGTCGGGATGCTCGAGCGGGGCGGACCGGGCATCCGTCGCGCCATCGGCCGGCTGCTCTATCCCAGGGGTGCCTTGGTGCACCGAATGAGTCTGACGCTTCCGCCCGCACCACACGAGGTCGTGACGCTGCACGATGTCGTGGCATGGCGGTTCCCCGATGAGGGCACGCCGATCGCCAGCGCGCCCGAGGAATTGCGCAAAGCCGCGGCCGTGGTCTGCGTCTCCGAGGCGACGGCAGCCGACGCCGCAGAGATGTTCGGACTCGACAACCTCCGTGTTGTCCACCTGGGGGTGGATGACCGCTTCCGCGATCCCGACCCGCTCGACCGCGCCGCTCTGGAGCAGATGGGCATCGCCGGTAGGTACGTTCTGCATGCGGGCGGCGCCAGTCAGCGCAAGAACCTCGGTGCGCTCGCCGATGCCTGGCGGCGGGTGGCCGCCGTGTTTCCCGACGTGACGCTCGCGCTGGCGGGACCAGCTCACCGACGTCGAACCGAGCTCTTCCGCGACGTGCCTGGCGCTGCGCTCCTCGGTCGTGTCGATGACTCGCTCCTGCCGGGGCTGATAGCCGGCGCTGCGGCCGTCATCGTGCCGTCATTGCATGAGGGATTCGGACTGCCGGTGCTCGAGGCGATGGCCGCCGGCGCCGTCGTCGTTGCGGCAGAGACGAGTTCGCTTCCGGAGGTGGCGGGCGGCGCAGCAGTCCTGGTCTCGCCCTCCAGCACGGGCCTCGCCGAGGGCATCGCCGCGGTGCTGGAGGGCGATGTCGATCGTGGCGGGCTTCGGGCGAGAGGCCGTGCCAGAGCATCCGAGTTCACCTGGGAACGGTGTGCGGCGGAGCATGCAGCGATCTGGAACGACGTGATCCGATGAGGTCCTTCGCGGCCGCCGTATCCGCTCCCAGCGCAGCACATCCCCAGCGCATGACATAGTTTGCAGAATGGCGGCAGATGATCCGACGCGGGGGGCCATGGGCGATCGGTACGTTCACGTCATCACTCCGGGAGACCATTTCTCTCCCGCCACCGGAAGCGCGATCCCGACCGTCGTCGACGGGCTTTCAGCGGCATCGGCGGGAGGGGCGTCGTCGTCTGTGGTGGTGGCACGCGGAACCTTCGCGAACCGATACCCCAGTGCCGAGGTGATCGAGTACGCCCCGGTACGACGACGGCGCTTCGATCGATATCTCGATGCGGGCTTCTCCCGAGTGCTGGTTCCGAGGCGGCGAGCACGCCGAGAATGGGCGGCCACGGTCTCCATCCAGGGCACCTGGGCGCCCTCTGTCGTCTTCGCCCACAATGGCCCCCAGCTGATACCGAGCGTGGATGCCCGACGACATGCCCCCGTGCTCTACGCACACAACAATGTGCTTCGCACGTACTCCCGGCGTGAGTCGGGGAGAGTGCTGGCGCAGGCGGAATTGATCGTCTGCGTGAGCAGCTTTTTGATGGTCGAACTGGCCGCATCGTTGCCGCCCGCGTTGCAGCAGCGCATCGAAGTCGTGCACAACGGTGTTGACACGGAGCGATTTCACCCGCGGTCCGACCCGGAACGCGGCGATCGGCTGCGAGTGGCGTTCGTCGGCCGCGTCATTCGCGACAAGGGGCCCGACGTGTTGCTGGAGGCGTTGCGACTGCTGGATCGTGCCGACATCGTGGGCACGATCATCGGCGCGTCCGGATTCTCGAACGACGCACCGCTGAGCAGCTATGAACGGTCCCTTCGCGAACTTGCCGCCCCGCTCGGTCAGCGGGCGACCATGACACCGTTCCTCTCCCGTGCCGGGACGGCGGAGCTGCTTCGTGAGTTCGATGTCGTCGTGGTGCCGTCTCGCTGGCGGGAGCCGTATGCGCTCACCGTGTTGGAGGCGATGGCTTCCGGCGCGGCCGTCATCGCCAGCGACATCGGAGGGATTCCAGAGGCGGCCGGCCCGGCGGGCATGCTTGTTCCACCCGGCGATGCGAACGCACTTGCGGGTGCGATCGCGTCGCTCGCCGACGATGAATCGCTCCGAAGGCGAGTCGCCGCCGCTGGTCTCGCCCATGCGCGCGCGCAGACCTGGTCAACCGCTCGCGCAGAACTGGACGCCGCATTGCGACGTACGCTCGCGATCTGACCGCGACGGGGCACCCGGGCGCCGCTGTGCGAACCGGCCGGCCCGCCGCAACCCCTTGCCCGCCATGGCGGCGCCCAGGCTGTACCGGCCGGGTTGTTCCGCGCCACATAACATGTGGGCATGGCGCACGCGAGGCTGACACCGAACCCGGTCGCGCCCGCCTTCGTGGCGGCGGCGTCGCTCGCCGCTGTCGTCGGGGTCTCGCTCGGAGTCCTCAGCGTACGGAGCTCGCTTCTCGCGCTGGTCGTCGGTGTGGTCGTGCTATTGGCGGGCGTTGCGGCCCGGGATGCGTCGCTGGTCCCGGTGCTCGCGGTGCCTGCCACCCTTGTGCTGACGAGAGTGGGCGGTGCACTCAGCGTCTCGGATGTCGTGCTCGCTGCCGCCGCCGTCGTGTCGCTCTTCACGATCCGCGGCCGCGGGGCGGCCGTTCTCCGCCCGCTCATCTGGGCCGGCGTGTTCTACCTCGCGACGGCGATACCCACCCAGATCCTCAACCCGTATGCCGCGAACATCATCGAATGGGTGCATGAGGTCTTCCTCGTGCTCGGCAGCCTCATCGTCGGGTTCGTGATCGGGCGCGCCGACCGGGCGCGCTTGGCGCTGACCGTCTATGTGGTCGCATGCTGCGGCATCGGAGTCGCAACGATCATCGTGTCGCTTCTGACGTTCGCAACGACGCGGGAGTTCCAGCCGGTCTTCTTGGGTGACCTGAACAAGAACACCATCGGGGGAATGCTCGGCGCGGCGGCGGTGATCGCTTTCGCGCGGCCCGTGTGGCTCCGATGGTCCCCTGGCTGGTCGTGGTTCGTAGTTGTCATCTCGTCGCTCGGCGTCGTGGCCGCGCAGTCCAGGCAGGGACTCGTCGGCGAGATCGTCGGCATCCTCATCGTCAGCATCCGAGCCAGACCCCAGACCGGGCGAAGGGTGCGCATCGTGTGGCTCGCCGCCATCCCAGGCGTTGCCTGGGTCGTCAGTGAACTCACGGCACAGCTGGCGTCCGGCAATCAGTTCAATTCCGCGTACCAGCGAGTGGACTGGTATGAGCAGTCGTTCCAGATCTGGTTGAAATCGCCTGTCTTCGGGGTCGGCATGCGCTGGTGGTATACAGACCGCTTCTCCGGGCAATTCCAGTCGTTCCAGCCGCCCAACGCGGAGCTGGAGGTGTTGACGACCGTGGGCGTTTTCGGGCTGATCGGGTTCTTCGCGTTGTTCGCTGTCGCCTGTTGGTACCTCTGGAAGATGGATCCGGTGTACGGGACCGTCGGAGTGGCGGTCGTCGCGATGCGGTTCACCCAGGCGCAGTTCGACCTGTATTGGGTCGCGGGCCAGGCGTCGTTGCTCTGGATCGTCGCCGGGATCTGCTACGGCGTGAAGGTCCTCGACGACGACCGCAGAGCCCGCGGCGAACCCGTGACATGGGAGCAGCCGCAGGCGGGCATTCGGCGTCGCGGCATTCGACGCCTCACGGTCCGGCCGCAAGTCGCTCCCGCTCGGAAGGCAACGCCCTCGGCCGCGCCACCGACGCCATTAAGGTAAGAGAATTCGTCACCGACCCCGAGGCCAGCCATGAAGGTGCTCCGTATCGCCCATCACGCCGTCGTGGCCGAGTGGCGGCAAAGGGAGCGCGAGCTCAGCAAGCAGGGTGTCGAGGTGGAGCTCATCTCCGCCGAGGTCTGGAACGAGGGCGGCCGAGACGTGCGCCTTGATGCCCGCGACGACGACTTCGTGTTCGCGGCGCGTACGGTGGGAAGGCATCCGAGTTTGTTCGCGTACGACCCGCGCCCGATCTGGCGTGCGATCGGCAGCCATCCGGATCTGATCGACCTGCACGAGGAGCCGAACGCGCTCGCGACCGCCGAGGTACTGCTGCTGCGCCGGCTCCGCCGCAGCAGGGCGCCATATGTGCTCTACTCGGCGCAGAACATCCACAAGAGATATCCCTTGCCATTCCGCTGGTTCGAACGCGTGGCTCTGCGAGGGGCCGCCGCCGCATATGTCTGCAACTCAGAGGCGGGCGAGATCCTGCGGTCGAAGGGCCTCGGGGGGCCGGCGGTGGAGATCCCTCTCGGCGTCGACGTTCGCGTGTTCGAGCCGGCGCACCGGCGGCCGCCCATGCGAGGCACGAAGACCATCGGCTATGTCGGAAGGCTCGAATCGCACAAGGGCGTCGACGTTCTGCTCAGCGCAGTCGCGGCGCACGTCGAGTGGTTCCTGCGCATCACAGGGGAGGGGCCGCAGCGCCCAGAACTCGAACGCATGGCGGAAAGCCTCGGCATCGCGAACCGCGTGCGATTCGAGGGATTCCTCGGCGGACCGGAACTGGCCGCGCGATACAGAGAGCTCGACGTGGTCGTCGTGCCCTCTCTGCCTCGCCCGAACTGGCTCGAGCAATTCTGCCGGGTGGCTGTCGAGGCGATGGCATCGGGCGTACCCGTTGTGGCGAGCGACTCGGGAGCGATCCCTGATGTCGTCGGCGACGCCGGTGTGCTGGTGCCGCCGGGAGATCCGCTCGCCCTCGCAGCGGGCATCGCGGATGCGCTCGTGCCCGAGCGGTGGAGTGAGCTGAGGAGGCGCGGACTGGAGCGCTCGGCACGGTTCACCTGGCAGAACGTGGCCGGCATGCATCGTGACCTCTATGAGTCCGTCGTGCGAGGAGCGGGCGTCGGCACCGAGCCTTCACCGCATGTGCTGATCGTCGCCTACGGCTCACCGGAGCCGCTCGAGTGCTGCCTGGCGGCGCTGCGCGACAGTCATCACGTCACCGTCGTCGACAACTCGTCGCTGCCTGAGACGCGCGCACTGGCCGAACGGCACCACGCTCAGTACATCGATGCGGAGCGCAACCTGGGATTCGCAGGAGGCGTCAACCGCGGGCTCGCCGCGATCGACCAATCCGCCGACGCGGGGCGTGATGTGCTCCTGCTGAACCCGGACGCGCGCATCAGCCCTGACGGTGTCGAACGGATGCACGACCTCCTGCACTCGTCGGAACGGATCGCCGCAGTCGGGGCGACGCAGACGGATCCGGAGACGGGCGGACGCGTACGCGTGTGGTGGCCATTCCCTACGCCCGCGGGGGCATGGATCGAGGCCGTCGGCCTAGGGAGACTGCGGCGCGCCCACGACTTCGCCATCGGGTCGGCGCTGCTGCTCCGTCGCAGCGCTCTCGACGACCTGGGGCGTCTCGACGAACGGTTCTTCCTCTATGCGGAAGAGACGGACTGGCAGCGCCGCGCACGATCGCGGGGCTGGCGCATCGCCGTTGCCGATGTCGACGCCACGCACGAGGGCGCCGGCACAGGGGGCGACCCGCGCGTGAGGGAGCGTCACTTCTACGGGAGCGCGGAGCGGTACATCCGCAAGCACCACGGTGGCTTCGGATGGCAGGTCTACCGCGCGGGTGTCCTCCTCGGTGCGGCCGTACGCGGAGCGGTGCTGCCGGGCGAGCGCGGCGCGGCGGCACGAAGGAGAGCCGCCCTGTTCCGGCTCGGACCGATGCGCGTGGAGTCCGGTGCAGTTGGCCCGAGGCGCCGGCCTCGGCCGCGACGCCTGCAGGGCGACGGGCTGCATGTCGTCCATGTCGTGTGCTCGGAGGCGTTCGCCGGAGTGGAGCGATACGTGCTGCAGTCGGCGATCGCGCTGCAGGATGCCGGATGCCGACTGACCGTCGTCGGCGGTGGCGCCGAGACCATGGGCGCCGCGATGCGCACACGAGGCGTGGCGTGGCATCCCGGGTCGACGGCGCTGGCCGCGCTCGGCGCGCTGCGGCGCATTCCGGATGCCGATGTCATCGTCACGCACATGACGCTGGCCGATCTGGCGGGTGTTGCGGCCGGCGCACTCAAGCGCGTTCCCGTCGTGAGCGCCAGGCACTTCGCTGCTCGCCGGGGCGGCAACCCGGTGAACCGTGCGCTCGCCGGCATGGCGGGCCGCCGGATCGCCGGTCAGCTCGCCATCTCGCACTACGTCGCGGAGAACATCGAGGGCGGGAGCGTGGTCGTGCACACCGGTGTGCACGATGCTCCGCACGTCGACGAGTCGGGCAGGGAGCGCATCGTGCTCGTCATGCAAAGGCTCGAGCCGGAGAAGCAGACCGATGTGGCGGTGCGCGCATGGGCGGCAACCGGTCGACACGAGGGGTGGCGACTCGTTATCGCCGGTGACGGCACGGAACGCGAACCTCTTCGTGCGCTCGCCGCGGAGCTCGGCACGGCCGATTCGGTCGATTTCGTCGGGTTCCAGAACGACGTGGTCGAGTGGTTCCGACGGGCATCTGTGCTGATAGCGCCGACACCTCGCGAAGGGCTGGGACTCTCGGTGCTCGAAGCCATGTCGTACGGCCTTCCCGTCGTGGCGTCGGCCGCGGGCGGGCACCTGGAGACGGTGGGGTCCGTGCCGGGCGCGGCGCTCTTCGCGGCCGGCGACGTCGAGGCCGCCGCGCGACTCCTCGATGAACTCATGGCCGACCCTCGGCGACGCAGCGACTACGGAGACGCGCTCCGCGAGCGGCAACGGGAAGCGTTCGGCGTTCGCGATCAGACAGCCGCCACTCATGCCCTGCTCGAGGCGGTCGTGCGTGCTCACCCCCACGGCGGGCCGGACCTCGGCTCGAGGAGCGCCGCTTGATGAGCGTTGCACCGTCCACCGATCGGCGGAAACGATTGGTCGTCGCGTCGCTCGAGGAATGGGACGAGGTCTGGCGGCGCAATCAGTACCTCATCGACGGGCTGCTGCGGTCCGACCCCGAACTCGATGTGCTGTTCGTCGAGCCTCCGGCGGACCCGCTCTTCGCCCTGGCGTCCGGTCGGCGTGCCGCACGAGGTCGCGGGATGCGCACGGCCGACGGTTACGGCGGCCGGTTGCATCTCTACCAGCCGACGAAGGCGCTGCCTCGACGCGCGGGGCGGTTCGCGGACGAGCTGGTGACCGCAGGCATCCGTCATGCCGCATCCCGCCTCGGCTGGCGCAACGGGATGCTGTGGGTCAACGATCCGGGCCGGTCCGCGCTCCTGGACGCGTTCGGATGGCCCAGCCTGTACGACGTGACGGACGACTGGACGGCGGCGGGACGCGGCGAACGAGAGCACGAGCGCATCGTGGCCGGGGACGCCGAGCTGCTGCGACGCTGCGACGAGGTCGTCGTGTGCTCGACGGGGTTGTCGGGCACCAAGGGCCGAGACCGTGCGGTCAGACTCATTCCGAACGCCGTCGACGTCGATCGTTACCGTCGCCCTCACCCACGGCCGACCGACTTCCCCGACGAACCCGTGGCCCTCTACGTCGGAACCCTTCACGAGGATCGTCTCGACATCGACCTGGTCGAACGCACGGCGGACGCCGCGGAGCATGCGGTGGTGATGATGCTCGGCCCCGACGCGCTCACCCCGGCGAACAGCGCGCGACTGCATGCGCATCCGCGTATCCTGCTGGCCGGTTCCAGGAACCGCGACGACATACCGGCCTACCTCCAGCACGCGCACGTGCTGATCGTGCCGCACGTCGTCGACGAGTTCACCGAGAGTCTCGACCCCCTCAAACTGTACGAATATCGGGCGGTCGGTCGGCCGACGGTGAGCACGCGGGTCGCCGGGTTCCGGGCTGCCGCAGGCGTCGTGGCCGCACCGGCACCGCAGTTCCCCCGGGAGGTCGCGACGCGACTGCGCAGTTGGAGCCCCACCGCGGAGACCCAGGAGGTGCCTGACTGGCGGGACAGGGTCGCCGACTTCCGCGAGGTGCTCGACTCGCTGCACGAACGAGCCGGGGGGCCGGTATGGTGAGGGTTCCTCGGGCGATCCGCGAGGGCGGAACGGGGGTGTGCACGTGGCCGGTGTGATCGTCCACGAGTGGCTCGAGTCGGTGGGCGGCGGCGAACGAGTCGTCGATGCGCTGGCGGCGAAGTTCCCGGATGCCCCGATCGTCACGCCGTGGGACGACGTGCCCGACCGATACGGCCCGGGTCGCGTGCGGGAGAGCTGGCTGGCGCGCACCCCGCTGCGCAGGCACAAGGCCGCATCGATACCGTTCCTGCTCGAATGGTGGCGCCGCCTGCCCGCCATCGACGCCGACTGGATGCTGTGCTGCACGCATCTCTTCGCGCACCACGCCAGAATGCTGTCGCCCGAGCGTGACGTGCCGAAGTTCGTCTACACGCACAGCCCGGCCAGATACATCTGGGAACCGGGCATCGACCAACGGGGCGACGGACCCCTCGCACGGCTCATCGCCGGTCCATTGCGCTCGATCGATCGCCGTCGGGCCCTCGAGCCTGAGAAGATCGCGGCGAACAGCAGATTCGTGGCCGACCGCATCGCTCGCTGTTGGGACCGGGAAAGCACAGTGATCTATCCGCCGGTAGATCTGAGCGTCTTCCCGGGCAGCGACGACGAACTGACAGTCGACGAGCTGAAGGTTCTCGACTCCTTGCCACACGGGTACCTGCTCGGGGCCTCGCGGTTCGTCCCGTACAAGCGGGTCGACCTGGCCATCGAGGCGGGCGTCGCCGCCGATCTGCCGGTGGTGATCGCAGGCGACGGCCCTGAGCGAGAACGGCTCACCGCACTGGCGGCCCAAGAGCCGGGGCGCGTGACGTTCGTCGCGCGACCTTCCGACGAACTGCTGCGGGCTCTTTACCGTAGAGCAGCAGTGTTCTTCTTCCCGCCGATCGAAGACTTCGGCATCATGCCTGTCGAGGCGATGGCCGCGGGGACACCCGTCGTGGGCAACGCGATCGGTGGTGCCGCCGAGACCGTGGAAGACGGCGTGACCGGCTCGCTCTTCCGCTCGACGGATCCGACCGAGCTGCGTCGCGCTGTCGAGGCGGCGATCGCGATGGACGCGGATTCCTGTCGCCGGCGCGCACAGCTCTTCGACGGCTCCACGTTCGGTGCACGCATTTCGGACTGGATGGGTGCCGAAGCGGTGGCCGGCGCGAAAGCCTAACCCGAGCCGAGCCGACGAGCTCGTCCGCTTGCGGCGGCTGTTCCGCGGTCGGCGACGAGATGCGCTGCGAGGCGATCGATGTCGCGCGTCAGCTCGGCTACGAGCACCCGCCACGCCTCCGGCG
This sequence comes from Humibacter antri, assembly GCF_054777235.1. Classification (NCBI taxonomy): domain Bacteria; kingdom Bacillati; phylum Actinomycetota; class Actinomycetes; order Micrococcales; family Microbacteriaceae; genus Humibacter; species Humibacter antri. Next base: position 190,625 of record NZ_BAAHAW010000019.1, read on the forward strand.
GCTGGTCGACCGGGTCGGCGATGTCGTCCTCGTCGCTCGAGCCGATCATGTCGGAGCGCGGGCGCCCCTCGGCGGCGAGGTCGATCCACTCACCCAGCAGTACGTGTCGTCGGGGGGGATGCTCGTCGAGCCATCGCACGAACTGGGGCAGCGTGAAGACCCGTGGCCAGAGCTCGGCGTCCGCTGCGACGAGCTCCCGCACGTGCTGCCTCGACATGGTGAGGATCACATCCCACGCGCCAAGCCGGCGCCGGTCAGCGCGTCGGCTCAGATGGCCCGAGAGGTCGAACCCGTTCTCGCGTGCGACCTGCAGACCGGCAGGCGGCATCGGGTGCCCGCCCTCGATGAGTCCGGCAGACGCGAACGCGAACGGCAGGCCGGCGAACCGGCGTCGTGCGATCGCCTCGGCCATCGCCGAACGGCATTGATTCGCCGTGCAGACGAAGAGAATGCCCGTCACTCCTGGCGCCGCTTCCGGGCCGCCCACCTCGTCGCCGTAGGACGAGCCCTGCACGATCAGACCTTCTCGTCTTCGGAGGAACCGCGCCGCCGCCCGTTGTCGCCGCCGGGCCGGGGCTCCTGCCAATCCTCGAGTTCGGCCGTCAGGCCGGCGACCTCGCGCGAGGCATCAGCCGGCGGTTGCGTGGGGAGACCCGTGCGTGCCGCATTCTCCCGGTCGCCACCGATGACGTCCTCGAAGGTGTCGTCATCCTCGACCGGCGGCTGCTCCGGCGCACCCTTCCGTTGCGCTCCAGTGCGCCCCACGGCCGAGGCCTGGCGTCGGGACGATCCGGATCCGTAGTACGCCGAGTAGGACTTCGGGATGCGCCGCCGCGAGCGATTGGCCACCACGCCCAGCACCGTGATGCCGTTGCCGGTCAGTGCGTGCACCGTCTCGACCAGCCGCTTGCGCAGGGTTCGGCGGATGGATGCCACGAGCACCGCTCCGTCGGCGTGAGCCGCGAGCAGGCTTGCGTCCACGAGCGCCAGGGAGGGCGGCGAGTCGATGACGACGATGTCGCACATGCCGCGCAGAGACGCGACGATGTCGCCCAGTGCCTCCACTGCGAGGAGGTCCGCCGGGTCGTACGGTTCTGATCCGGCGGGCAGGATGCTCAGCCCACGGAACTTGGTGCGGTTCAGACAGGCGGCGATCTGCTCGGTGCTCGGTGCCTGGCCGTTGGTCGCCGCCGACTGGAGGAGTTCAGTAAGGCCTCTGCCGGTTGCGATATCGCCGAACAGATCAGGGAGGCTCGGCTTGCGCAGGTCGCCACCTACCAGCACGACGTGCTTGCCCGTGCGCGCCCAGGCGATCGCAAGATTCGAGGAGATGAACGTCTTGCCGTCGCCCGGCTCGACGCTGGTCACCACGATCGCATCGTTGCCCTGCGGCATCAGTACTTGCAGCGTGGTGCGCAGGGCGCGGAGGCCTTCGTTGAGCGAGGTGCGTTTGCGGCCCGCCGCGGGCAGCCAGTCGCCACGACGCTGCATGCGCTTGTCGAGACTGAGCTCCCCGAGCGAGGGAACGTCGGTGATCGCCTCTATTTCGTCTTCGCCGCGGAGCCTGTCGTCGAACGCATCCCAGATGAGAGCGATGCCGATGCCGGCGACGAGTCCGGCCGCTAGGGCGACCGCGAGTGCGACGAGCGGGCTCGTGCCCTGGAACTGGCCAGGTGTCGCTGCCTTGGTGACGGTCAGGGGTGCCCCGGCGTTGTCGATCTTCTGCACCGTGTTGTTCGCGCTCGCCAGTGAGCTGATGGCGCCCGCCAGGTTCGACTGTGCGATCGAGTTGGCCGGATTCAGGTTGACCTGCGCCTGGTAGGACTCGGCCGAGGCCGTCCACTGCGCCGCCTGAGCCTCGGCGGCGGCCCTCGCCTTTGCGGTCTGGCCCTCGAGATAGCTGTTGTACGACTTCGCGACAGCATCCGCGTGCTTCTTCGCCTGCTCCGCGCTGGTGCCGTTCGCGGTGATCGTGATCACCTTCGACGCCGTCTGGGACTGGGTCTGGCCGAGAGTGGCGGTCACATCCCACGACGCCGTGGACGAGGCGGGTTCGCCCACGTCTTTCGCCGCGGCGTCCAGCACGGTGGGCGAGGTGATGCTCTCCGGGTCGAAGTCGACGGATGCCGTGCCGATCTGCCCGCTGGAGGAGGCGCCGGCGGCCAGTGAGCTCATCCGCACGCTGATGGTCGACGTGTAGACGGGCGCCTGACGCGCGAGGAAGATCGCAGCGACCCCTAAGGCGATCACGACGACCGCGATGATGAGCAGTCGTCGCTGCCAGATGGCGCTCAAAGCTTGCCGAAATGTCACTTTGTCTCCCGCTGGCGTCCCGACCGCCTTTCAGACTACCGGCCATGGATGCGAGGGCCCCGGAATGGGGGATAACCGGGACCGTGCCGGGCCGCGACACGCCCGAGTTGCACGGGCCCGCTGAATCTGGCAAACTTTTGGGGTTCGACATTTCGGTGCCGCGCGCCTGCGCGTGGTGGACCGAATCACTGCCAGGCAGTGCATAGCCGCTTCGAGCCGGCTGATCCTTTCAAGGATCGAGCCCTCATGAGTTCAGGCTAGGCCGCGGGCAGAAGAACGAGCTTAATCGACATCCACGAGCCCATGGGCTATCCATGTGCTCTGCGAGGGCGACACGCCCGAGCGCGGGGGTCGGTGACACGCGACGCGTCCAATGCGGCTCTGACTGCCGTACGACGCCTGAATCAAGTAGAGAGAGAGTCAGATATGGCGGGACAGAAGATCCGCATCCGGCTTAAGTCGTATGACCACGAGGTCATCGACAGCTCGGCGCGCAAGATCGTCGACACGGTGACCCGTGCCGGTGCTCAGGTCGTCGGGCCGGTGCCGCTCCCCACCGAGAAGAACGTGGTGTGCGTCATCCGTTCGCCCCACAAGTACAAGGACAGCCGCGAGCACTTCGAGATGCGCACGCACAAGCGGCTCATCGACATCATCGACCCGACGCCGAAGGCCGTCGACTCGCTCATGCGTCTCGACCTGCCGGCCGACGTCAACATCGAGATCAAGCTGTAGGGGCTCATCCATGTCTACTACTGAGACCAAGACCGTCAAGGGTCTGCTCGGCAAGAAGCTCGGCATGACCCAGGTGTGGGACGAGAACAACAAGCTCATCCCCGTGACCGTCGTCGAGATCACACCCAACGTGGTCACGCAGATCCGCACCCCCGAGGTCGACGGCTACAGCGCCGTGCAGATCGCCACGGGCGCCATCGACCCGCGCAAGGTGAACAAGCCGGCCACCGGCCACTTCGAGAAGGCGGGTGTCACCCCGCGTCGCCACCTCACCGAGGTGCGCACGGCGGATGCCGCCGACTACACCGCAGGCCAGGAGCTCACCGTAGAGGGCACCTTCGGGGCCGGCCAGAAGGTCGACGTCGTCGGAACCTCGAAGGGCAAGGGCACCGCCGGTGTGATGAAGCGTCACAACTTCCAGGGCGTCTCGTCTTCGCACGGTTCGCACCGCAACCACCGCAAGCCGGGTTCGATCGGCGCATCCTCGACCCCGAGCCGGGTGTTCAAGGGCATGCGCATGGCCGGTCGCATGGGCGCCGAGCGCGTGACCGTGCTCAACCTCACGGTGCACTCGGTCGACGCGGCCAAGGGCCTGCTGCTCGTCAAGGGCGCGGTTCCCGGCGCGCGCGGCCGCATCGTCTTCGTCCGCAACGCAGTGAAGGGAGCGTAGTCATGGCTACCTCGATCGACGTTTTCGACGCGGCCGGAAAGAAGTCCGGTTCCGTCGAGCTGCCCGCGGAGATCTTCGACGTTCAGGTCAACGTTCCGCTGATCCACCAGGTCGTCGTCGCGCAGCTCGCCGCCGCGCGCCAGGGCACGCACAAGACCAAGAACCGCGGCGAGGTCTCCGGCGCAGGCCGCAAGCCGTTCAAGCAGAAGGGCACCGGTCGTGCCCGCCAGGGCTCCATCCGCGCTCCGCAGATGACCGGCGGCGGCATCGTGCATGGCCCGACGCCGCGTAGCTACGCGCAGCGCACCCCGAAGAAGATGATCGCCGCAGCGCTGCTCGGCTCGCTCAGCGACCGCGCTCGTGGTGAGCGAATCCACGTGGTGGAGTCGCTCGTCGTCGGCGAGACCCCTTCGACGAAGGTCGCCGTGTCACTGCTGAACGGCATCGCGACCTCGAAGCACGTGCTCATCGTCACCGAGCGCGACGACGAGACGGGCGTGAAGAGCGTTCGGAACATCCCGACCGTCCACACGCTGCCGTTCGACCAACTGAACGCGTACGACGTGCTCGTCTCCGACGACATCGTCTTCACCAAGGCTGCCTTCGACTCGTTCGTCGCGTCCAAGAGCGGGCTTCGAGACGGCGGTAAGGCCGCCTCCTCAACCCACGGTAAGGAAGAGGTGAACGCGTAATGCCCGCCATCAACAAGGACCCGCGCGACGTCATCATCGCTCCGGTCGTGTCCGAGAAGAGCTACTCGCTCATCGACGAGGGCAAGTACACGTTCCTCGTCGACCCCCGCTCGAACAAGACCGAGATCAAGCTCGCGATCGAGAAGATCTTCAAGGTCGAGGTCGCATCCGTCAACACTCTCAACCGACAGGGCAAGACGCGCCGCACCAAGTTCGGCATGGGCAAGCGCAAGGACACCAAGCGCGCCATCGTCACCCTCAAGTCCGGTTCCATCGACATCTTCACGGCTGTCGGCTAGGGGGCAAGGGAACAACCATGGCTATTCGCAAGTACAAGCCGACGACCCCCGGTCGCCGCGGCTCGTCGGTCGCCGACTTCGCCGAGATCACCCGATCGACGCCCGAGAAGTCGCTGCTCAAGCCGCTGTCGAAGACCGGTGGTCGCAACAACCAGGGTCGCATCACCACTCGCCACATCGGCGGTGGCCACAAGCGCCAGTACCGCGTCATCGACTTCCGTCGCAACGACAAGGACGGGGTCAACGCCAAGGTCGCGCACATCGAGTACGACCCGAACCGCACGGCACGCATCGCGCTGCTTCACTTCGTAGACGGCACCAAGCGCTACATCATCGCTCCCGACAAGCTCAAGCAGGGCGACATCGTGGAGTCGGGGCCGAACGCCGACATCAAGCCCGGCAACAACCTGCCGCTGCGGAACATCCCGACCGGTACGGTCATCCACGCGATCGAGCTGAAGCCCGGCGGGGGCGCGAAGATCGCCCGCTCGGCCGGTTCATCCGTGCGTCTCGTCGCCAAGGACGGCCCCTACGCCCAGTTGCGCATGCCCTCCGGCGAGATCCGGAATGTGGATGCCCGCTGCCGCGCCACGATCGGCGAGGTCGGCAACGCCGAGCAGTCGAACATCAACTGGGGCAAGGCCGGCCGCATGCGCTGGAAGGGCGTCCGCCCCACGGTGCGTGGTGTCGCGATGAACCCGATCGACCACCCGCACGGTGGTGGTGAGGGCAAGACCTCCGGTGGTCGCCACCCGGTCAGCCCGTGGGGCAAGAAGGAAGGCCGCACGCGCCATCCGAACAAGGAAAGCGACAAGCTGATCGTCCGCCGCCGCACCGCTGGCAAGAAGCGCAAGTAGGAGTTAGTAGAAGATGCCTCGCAGTCTCAAGAAGGGCCCCTTCGTCGACGAGCACCTGCTTACCAAGGTGGTCCGTGCGAACGAGTCCGGCAGCAAGAACGTCATCAAGACCTGGTCGCGTCGTTCGATGATCGTGCCGGCCATGCTCGGCCACACGATCGCCGTGCACGACGGCCGCAAGCACATCCCGGTCTTCGTCACCGAGACGATGGTCGGCCACAAGCTCGGGGAGTTCGCCCCGACCCGCACCTTCCGGGGACACGTGAAGGACGACAAGAAGGGTCGTCGCCGCTGACGCGGTGACATAAGGAGGAGAAAGACATGGTGGAGTCGATCGCACGCGTGCGACACATCCGCGTTACGCCTCAGAAGGCTCGTCGCGTCGTCAACCTGATCCGCGGCAAGCAGGCGCAAGAGGCCCTGGCCATCCTGAAGTTCGCCCCACAGGGCGCGAGCGAGCCGGTCTACAAGCTCGTGGCATCCGCAATCGCGAATGCCCGGGTCAAGGCCGACGCCTCGAATCAGTACCTAGACGAGCGAGACCTCTACGTGAGCCGCGCCTTCGTCGACGAGGGCACCACGCTGAAGCGTTTCCAGCCCCGCGCACAGGGCCGCGCGTTCCGCATCAACAAGCGCACCAGCCACATCACCGTCGTGCTGGCCACACCTGACGAGGGGACGAAGTAATGGGTCAGAAGGTCAACCCCTACGGCTTCCGTCTGGGAATCACCACGGACCACGTGTCGCACTGGTTCTCGGACTCGACGAAGCCCGGTCAGCGTTACGCCGACTACATCGCCGAAGACGTCAAGATCCGCACGCTGCTGAAGACGCAGCTCGACCGGGCCGGCGTTTCGCGCATCGAGATCGAGCGCACCCGTGATCGCGTGCGGGTGGACATCCACACCGCGCGCCCCGGCATCGTGATCGGTCGTCGCGGTGCCGAGGCCGAGCGCATCCGCGCAGACCTCGAGAAGCTCACCGGCAAGCAGATCCAGCTGAACATCCTCGAGGTGAAGAACCCCGAGACGGATGCGCAGCTCGTCGCCCAGGGCATCGCCGAGCAGCTCTCCGCTCGCGTGGCATTCCGCCGTGCGATGCGCAAGGGCCTGCAGGGTGCACAGCGCGCCGGTGCCAAGGGTGTGCGCATCCAGGTCTCCGGTCGCCTCGGCGGCGCCGAGATGAGCCGGTCGGAGTTCTACCGCGAGGGTCGTGTGCCGCTGCACACGCTGCGCGCGAACATCGACTACGGGTTCTACGAGGCCAAGACCACTTTCGGCCGCATCGGCGTGAAGGTCTGGATCTACAAGGGCGACATCACCAACAAGGAACTCGCGCGTGAGCAGGCCGCCGCCAAGTCCGGCCGGCCCGAGCGCAGCGACCGTGCGCGCCGTGCGCCCCGTGCTCAGGCCGAGGCCCCCGCGGCAGAAGGAGCCAGTGCATAACCATGTTGATTCCCCGCAGAGTCAAGCACCGCAAGCAGCACCATCCCGGCCGTAGCGGCCAGGCGACCGGCGGCACGACGGTGAGCTTCGGCGAGTTCGGCATCCAGGCCCTGACTCCCGCTTACGTGACGAACCGTCAGATCGAGTCCGCTCGTATCGCCATGACGCGTCACATCAAGCGTGGCGGCAAGGTGTGGATCAACATCTACCCTGACCGTCCGATCACGAAGAAGCCTGCCGAGACCCGCATGGGCTCCGGTAAGGGCTCGCCGGAATGGTGGGTCGCCAACGTCAAGCCGGGCCGCGTGCTCTTCGAGGTCGCAGGCGTCAACGAGGCGCTTGCCCGCGAGGCACTCACCCGTGCCATCCACAAGCTGCCCCTCAAGGCACGCATCATCAAGCGCGAGGAGGGCGACGCGTAATGGCGATCGGATCCAAGGAGCTCGTCCCCACCGAGCTCGACACGTTCGACGACGAGAAGCTCGTCGATGAGCTGAAGAAGGCCAAGGAAGAGCTGTTCAATCTGCGCTTCCAGTCGGCCACCGGCCAGCTCGAGAGCCACGGCCGGCTGCGCGCAGTCAAGCGCGACATCGCCCGCATCTACACGGTCATCCGCGAGCGCGAGCTCGGCATCCGTGCGACGCCGGCGCCGGTCGAGGTTCCCGCCAAGGCTGCAAAAAAGAGCAAGAAGGCCGAGGCTGCTGAGGCAGAGGCCGAGACGAAGGAGGAGGCGGAGTAATGGCTGCCACCAAGGCATCGGCCGAGACGGCCGCGACGGCGGAGACCGCCGGCCACGAGCACGCCGAGCACGACGTCAAGCAGGCGGGCGCCCGTGGCTACCGCAAGTCCCGTCGTGGCTACGTCGTCAGCGACAAGATGGACAAGACCATCGTCGTCGAGGTCGAGGACCGCGTGAAGCACCCGCTGTACGGCAAGGTGATCCGCCGCACCACCAAGGTGAAGGCGCACGATGAGTCGAACACCGCCGGTGTCGGCGACCTCGTGATCATCAACGAGACCCGTCCGATCAGCGCGACCAAGCGCTGGCGCCTGGTCGAGATCCTCGAGAAGGCCAAGTAGGCCTTCGGGCTTGCTTGTGACAAGGAGTTAGACAAGTGCTTCAGCAGGAATCACGCGTCAAGGTCGCCGACAACACGGGCGCCAAGGAGTTGCTGACGATCCGCGTTCTCGGTGGCTCGAGCCGTCGGTACGCCGGTCTCGGCGACACGATCGTGGCGACCGTGAAGGATGCCATCCCCGGCGGCAACGTCAAGAAGGGCGATGTCGTCAAGGCGGTCATCGTGCGCACCAAGAAGAACACGCGCCGCGCAGACGGCTCGTACATCAAATTCGACGAGAATGCCGCGGTGATCTTGAACCCCAACGGCGAGCCGCGCGGCACCCGCATCTTCGGACCGGTCGGTCGCGAGCTCCGCGACAAGAAGTTCATGAAGATCATCTCGCTGGCACCGGAGGTGATCTGATCATGGCGAACATCAAGAAGGGCGACCTGGTGCAGGTGATCTCGGGCCCGAGCCAGGCGCGCGGCGGAGACCGCGGCAAGCAGGGCAAGGTCATCGAGGTGCTCCAGGAGCAGAACCGTGTCGTGGTGGAGGGCGTGAACTACGTCACCAAGCACGTCAAGGTCGGCCAGACCCAGCGCGGCTCCAAGACCGGTGGCCTTGAGACCCACGAGGCGTCGATCCACGTATCGAATGTGGCGCTCGTCGACCCCGAGACCAAGAAGCCGACGCGTGTGGGCTTCCGCGAGGAGAAGGTGACGAAGGACGGCCGCACCAAGACCGTCCGCGTCCGCTACGCCAAGAAGTCAGGTAAGGACCTGTAATGACCGACACCGCAACTGCCGCGCAGGCTGGCGCGCCCTCGAACCGGGTCCAGCCGCGCCTGAAGCAGAAGTACAAGAACGAGATCGCGGCCCAGCTCAAAGAGCAGTTCGCGTACGGCAACGTTCACCAGATCCCGTCGCTGACGAAGATCGTCGTCAACACGGGCGTCGGTGACGCTGCCCGCGACGGCAAGATCATCGACGGTGCGGTCGCCGACCTCACCAAGATCACCGGCCAGAAGCCGCAGGTCACCAAGGCTCGCCAGTCGATCGCGCAGTTCAAGCTCCGCGAGGGCCAGCCGATCGGTGCGCACGTCACGCTGCGCGGCGACCGTGCCTGGGAGTTCCTCGACCGCCTGCTGTCGCTGTCGCTGCCGCGCATCCGCGACTTCCGTGGTCTGTCCGACCGGCAGTTCGACGGGCACGGCAACTACACGTTCGGCGTGCAGGAGCAGTCGATCTTCCACGAGATCGACCAGGACAAGATCGACCGCGTGCGCGGTTTCGACATCACGGTCGTCACCACGGCGAAGACGGATGACGAGGGTCGCGCGCTGCTGAAGGCGCTCGGCTTCCCGTTCAAGTCGAACGACTGACCCACCCCGGGACCGGCAGCCGCCGTGCCCTCCATCTACGGTCCGTTCTCTTGTAAAGGGCCCGGATACCGGATGAGCGAAGGAAACAACCCATGACCATGACAGATCCGGTCGCAGACATGCTGACCAGACTGCGCAACGCGAACTCGGCGTACCACGACACCGTCTCGATGCCGAACTCGAAGCTCAAGGCGCACATCGCCGAGATTCTCAAGAACGAGGGCTACATCTCCGACTGGAGCCTCGCAGACGCGCGTGTCGGGCAGACCCTCACGCTTGACCTCAAGTTCGGCCCGAACCGCGAGCGTTCGATCGCGGGCATCAAGCGCGTCTCCAAGCCAGGGCTGCGCGTGTACGCGAAGTCCACAGAGCTTCCCCGTGTGCTCGGCGGACTCGGCGTCGCCATCCTGTCCACCTCCTCCGGTCTGCTCACCGACCGCGAGGCCGAGAAGAAGGGCGTCGGCGGGGAAGTCCTCGCCTACGTGTGGTAGCGAGATGTCCCGAATCGGAAGACTCCCCATCGACATCCCGGCAGGCGTCGACGTCAAGATCGACGGCCAGGATGTGACAGTCAAGGGCCCCAAGGGCGAGCTGTCGCTCACCGTGGCCCAGCCCATCCAGGTGAAGCTCGCCGAGAACCAGGTTCTCGTCAGCCGCCCTGACGACGAGCGCAATTCGCGTTCGCTGCACGGCCTCACACGCACGCTGATCAACAACCAGATCATCGGCGTCACCCAGGGATACTCGAAGGGCCTCGAGATCGTCGGCACGGGATACCGCGTGGCGCAGAAGGGCTCGTCCATCGAGTTCGCGCTCGGTTTCTCGCACCCCGTCACCATCGAGCCGCCGACCGGCATCACGCTGACCGTCGAGGGCAACAACAAGGTCACCGTCGCCGGCATCGACAAGCAGGCGGTCGGTGAGACCGCTGCGAACATCCGCAAGATCAAGAAGCCGGAACCGTACAAGGGCAAGGGCATCCGCTACGCAGGCGAGGTCGTCCGCCGCAAGGCCGGAAAGGCTGGTAAGTAAGCATGAGCGTCAAGAGCAAGTCAGCGGCACGCGCCCGCCGGCACGCGCGCCTTCGCAAGAAGGTCGTGGGCACGGATACGCGTCCGCGTCTGGTCGTGACCCGCTCCGCGCGGCACGTCTTCGTGCAGGTCGTCGACGACTCCAAGGGCCACACCCTCGCGTCAGCCTCGACTCTCGAGGCCGACCTGCGCGCATTCGACGGTGACAAGACCGCCAAGGCCCGCAGGGTCGGCGAGCTGGTCGCCGAACGTGCCAAGCAGGCCGGCATCGAGGAGGTCGTGTTCGACCGTGGCGGCAACAAGTACGCGGGTCGGGTCGCGGCGATCGCCGACGGCGCCCGGGAAGGTGGGCTGAACCTGTGAGTGACGTCCAGAACGACAACAAGAAGGAGCAGGACGTGGCCGCCGAGCAGACGACTGCGGAGAAGCCCGTGGAGACCGCGGCCGGCACCGACACCACCAGTCGTGACGCCCGCGACAGCCGCGACGGCCGCCGTGGTGGCCGGGACCGCAACCAGGGCCGTGATCGCGGTGGCCGTGACGCCGACAAGAGCCAGTTCCTCGAGCGCGTGGTGACCATCAACCGCGTGTCGAAGGTGGTCAAGGGCGGTCGCCGCTTCAGCTTCACCGCGCTGGTCGTGGTGGGTGACGGCAACGGCCTGGTGGGCGTCGGTTACGGCAAGGCGCGTGAGGTGCCGCTGGCGATCTCGAAGGGCGTCGAGGAGGCGAAGAAGAACTTCTTCCGCGTTCCGCGCGTCGGCAACACGATCCCGCACCCCGTGCAGGGCGAGGCGGCCGCGGGTGTCGTTCTCCTGCGTCCGGCCGGCGCCGGTACCGGTGTCATCGCCGGTGGCCCGGTGCGTGCTGTGCTGGAATGCGCGGGCATCCACGACGTGCTGAGCAAGTCGCTCGGATCGTCGAACACCATCAACATCGTGCACGCGACCGTGACGGCGTTGCAGCAGCTCGAGGAACCTCGCGCCGTTGCCGCTCGCCGGGGGCTCGACTTCGACGAGGTCGCCCCGCCGCGTCTGCTGCGTGCCGAGGCAGAGGCGGCAGAGGCCGCCAGGACCGCTAAGGCTGGTGCATGATGGCGCGCCTGAAGGTGACCCAGATCAAGTCCAAAGTCAGTGAGAAGCAGAACCAGCGCGACACGCTTCGCAGCCTGGGGCTGAAGCGCATCGGTGACGTCGTGCTCCGCGAGGACACGCCGCAGAACCGCGGATACGTCAACACCGTCGCTCACCTGGTGAAGGTTGAGGAGATCGACTAATGAGTGAGAGCAATCCCCGCGAAGACAAGGCGACGGACACCACTAAGCCGACCACCGCCAAAGCTGAGGCCGGAACGGCCGAAGCGTCGAGCGCGCCGGCGAAAGCCGGCGCTGCGAAGAAAATGAACACAGCGACCAAGAGCGAGAAGAGCTCCGCGGCCAAGCCGGCCAAGGCCGACGACGCCAAGGCTGAGAAGCCCGCCGCGAAGAAGCCGGCCGCCAAGAACACCGAAGACGTCGCACGTCCGCAGGTTCTGAAGGTGCACCACCTTCGTCCGGCAGCCGGCGCCAAGAAGGACCGGACCCGCGTCGGTCGCGGTGAGGGTTCGAAAGGCAAGACGGCGGGTCGAGGCACGAAGGGAACGAAGGCGCGCTATCAGGTGCGTCCCGGTTTCCAGGGTGGCCAGCTCCCGTTCCACATGCGGTCGCCGAAGCTGCGCGGGTTCAAGAACCCGTTCCGCGTCGAGTACCAGGTCGTGAACCTGGACAAGCTCGCCGAGCTGTACCCGTCCGGTGGCGACGTCACTGTGAGCGACCTGGTCTCCAAGGGTGCCGTGCGCAAGAACGAGAAGGTGAAGGTTCTCGGCGGCGGTGACATCTCGGTGAAGCTGAACGTCGAGGTCGACAAGGTGTCCGGCTCCGCCGAGCAGAAGATCGTCGCGGCCGGAGGCTCCGTCAAGTAGCCCCGGCGGCGTCCGGATGCAGGGCATCCGGATTGACCCCGTAAAGTAGTCGGGTCGGGTGGCTCAGGTCGCCCGGCCCGATTCCTTACCGGAAAGCAGGAACCACTTGTTCAACGCCATCGTGCGAATTCTCCGCACGCCTGATCTTCGCAAGAAGATCGGCTTCACCCTGGGGATCATCGCGCTGTTCCGTCTGGGCTCGTTCATCCCTGCACCGTTCGTCGACTTCAGCAACGTTCAGGCGTGTCTGTCGGCGAACCAGGGAACCACCGGCCTCTACGAACTGGTGAACCTGTTCAGCGGCGGGGCGCTTCTGAAGCTCTCCATCTTCGCGCTGGGCATCATGCCCTACATCACCGCGTCGATCATCGTGCAGCTGCTGCGTGTGGTCATCCCGCACTTCGAGGCGCTGTACAAGGAGGGCCAGGCCGGTCAGTCCAAGCTGACCCAGTACACCCGTTACCTCACCATCGCACTCGGCGTGCTGCAGTCCACGACGCTCATCACCGTGGCACGCAGCGGCGCCCTGTTCGGCTCCAACAGCACATCGCAGTGCTCGCAACTGGTGACGGATGACTCGTGGTACGCCGTGCTCCTCATGGTCGTCACGATGACCGCAGGCACCGGCCTCATCATGTGGATGGGCGAGCTGGTGACCGAGAAGGGCATCGGCAACGGCATGTCGCTGCTGATCTTCACGTCGATCGCCGCGCAGTTCCCCACCTCGCTCTGGGCCGTCGAGCAGACCTCCGGTTTCGAGATCTTCCTGGTCGTGATCGTGATCGGGTTGTTCATCGTGGCAGCGGTGGTGTTCGTGGAGCAGTCGCAACGCCGCATCCCCGTGCAATATGCGAAGCGCATGGTGGGGCGTCGAACCTACGGCGGCAACAACACGTACATCCCGATCAAGGTGAACATGGCGGGCGTGATCCCGGTGATCTTCGCCTCGAGCCTGTTGTATCTCCCTGCGCTCATCGCGCAGTTCAATCAGCCGGCACCCGGCAAGCAGCCGGCGCCGTGGGTGAGCTGGATCACGGACTACCTGACCAAGGGCGATCACCCGTTGTACATGCTGCTGTACGCGCTCCTGATCATCGGCTTCACATACTTCTACGTCGCGATCACGTTCAACCCTGAAGAGGTCGCGGACAACATGAAGAAGTACGGCGGCTTCATCCCGGGCATCAGGGCAGGCCGTCCCACCGCCGAGTACCTCGACTTCGTGCTGACACGCATCACCCTCCCCGGGTCGATCTACCTGGCGATCGTCGCCCTCATCCCGCTGGTGGCGTTCTCGCTGCTCGGCACCAGCCAGAACTTCATGTTCGGCGGCACCTCGATCCTGATCATCGTGGGTGTCGGGCTCGAGACGGTCAAGCAGATCGACTCGCAACTGCAGCAGAGGCACTACGAAGGGTTGCTCCGTTGACCGTGTCGCTTCAAGAGTCCAACCGGGAACGGGGGGCTCGCCTCCTCATCGTCGGCCCGCCCGGATCGGGCAAGGGCACGCAGGCGACGTTCATCGCCGACGCGTTCGGCGTGCCGGCCATCTCCACTGGCGACATCTTCCGCTTCCACATCACTCACCAGACCGAGCTCGGCGTGCGGGTGAAGGCCATTGTGGATGCCGGTGACTACGTTCCCGACGACCTCACGAACGAGCTGGTCGCGCATCGTCTCGCCGAATCGGATGCCGCCAAGGGCTTTCTGCTCGACGGCTACCCGCGCACGCTGGAACAGGTGCGGTTCCTCGACGAGCTGCTGGCCGCCGACGGCAAGCTGGAGGCCGTCGTGCGCCTGACCGCTGACCGCGACGAACTGGTGCGTCGCCTGACGCATCGCGCTCACGAGCAGGGGCGTGCCGACGACACCGAAGAGGCGATCCGGCATCGGCAGGACGTCTACGCCCAGCAGACCGCGCCGATCATCGATGTGTACCTTCAGCGCGGCCTGCTCGTCGAGGTCGACGGCCTCGGAAGCGTCGACGAGGTGGCCGCACGCATCCGCGAGGCTCTCGCCGCTCGCGGCATCGGCGACGCAGGCGACACCGCCGCGGCCTGAGGTGGTAGGCATCCGGCGGTCCATCTACAAGTCGCCAGCTCAACTCAGACTCATGCTCGAGCCGGGACTGGCGACGGCCGACAGCCTCGACGCCGTTCGCGACGCCGTGCGGTCCGGCGTATCGACCCTCGAGTTGGATGCCCTGGCCGAGGGGGCGATCGAAGCACGGGGCGGCGCGTCCAACTTCAAGTTGGAGCCGGGGTACCGGCACACGATCTGCGCCTCTGTGAACGACGAGGTGGTGCACGGCATCCCGGGCGAACGGATGCTGGGCCCCGGCGACATCCTTTCCGTCGACTCAGGTGCGATCCTGGGCGGCTGGAACGGCGATGCCGCTTTCACCGTCGTGCTCGACGATCCGGAGCGGCCCGATCTCGTCGCCGAGCGTCGGGCGTTGAGCGAGGTGACCGAGCAGTCGTTGTGGCACGGGATCGCGACGCTGGCGCGAGCCTCGCACCTGAATCAGGTGGGTGACGCGATCGAGGAGTACATCCTCTCGCAGGGGGAGTACGGCATCCTCACCGACTACATCGGGCATGGAATCGGTCGGCACATGCACGAGGCCCCGCCTGTGTTCAACTACAGCGTGCGGCAGAAGGGGCCCGAGGTGCGTCCCGGGCTCGTGGTGGCGATCGAGCCGATGGTGGTGAGCGGATCACCGGAGACGTACGTGCGCGACGACGGTTGGACGGTCGCCACCGAAGACGGCTCGTCTGCCGCGCACTGGGAGCATTCGGTGGCCGTGCACGACGACGGCATCTGGGTGCTCACCGCCCACGACGGCGGTGCACGAGGGTTGCAGCCGTTCGGCATTGTGCCGGTGCGGCCCGCATAGCCGAGGCTTCCACGGAGCACCTGTACCGCGCAGAGCCCATGGGGTTGGGCTGGAACGACCTCTCGCCTATCCTGTGAATTGTCCGGCGTGCGGGCCACGAGTTGCGTCGCCGTCTGCGGGCCGAGACGACGTTCGGGGGGAACGATGAAGAAGCTGAAGACATCCGCGCGGTGGCGCACACGTCTTGTCATCGGGGCTGTGCCCGCCGGGTTCGCGCTCGTTCTGGGCAGCGTGCTCGTCGGGGCGGGGCCGGCCGACGCGGTCGTACAGACCGTGGATTGCCCCGTCTGGGACAATGTGGGGAACGCTCCGAGTGGCACGACCGATGACGGTGTCGCCGTCTACAGCGGCGGAGACTTCACGGCGTCGGGAACAGCCGCCGAGTCCGAGGGCCTGCTCGTGGCGATGGGCGGGATGACCGTCGACAAGCAGCCGGCGGGGGTCTTCAACGTGGGCGTCGTCGTCGGCGGGTCGGAGTATCTGCCTGCGGCGGGCTCCGTCATGCTGGCGGTCGGATCCGACCTGAACGTGGTGACCGGGAACACCCTCGACGTCGCCCACAACGTCGGCGCTGACGTGCACGTCGGCGGCAACGTGACCAACCCTTCCCAGGTCGCCACGAACGGCGGGACGCTGACGGCCAACATGGGAGCCGCGGCGACGGCGAACTGGTCGACGTTCGGCACGCAACTCCAGGCGGACTCCTCCAGCTACGCGGCCGAGACGGCCACCGGCACGACGTCGGTGCAGGGGAACAGCGTCACATTCACCAGCACGTCGACGTCGGATGCCCAGTACTTCGACATCGACGCGTCGCAGCTCCCAGCGGCGCCTGAGCTGCACTTCGTGAACATCCCGGCTACGGCCACCGTTGTGGTGAACGTGACCGGCTCACCGGCGACCCTGTCGCCCACCTACTACGACGTGAACGGCGTGCGCGCCGACGTTCTCGACACGAAGCTGTTCGCCGAGGTCGCCAGCCACCTCGCGTGGAACTTCGTGGACGCCACGCAGCTCACGATCGGCGGCTCCAGCCAGGTGCTCGGCTCGGTCTTCGCTCCGCACGCAGACGCCACGATCAGCGCGAGCACGAACGGGCGTGTCTACGTTGGCGGCAACATCACGATGAATGGAACGGGTAATGAGCTTCACAACTATCCGTTCTGCGGGCCGGCGACGTCGACGTCGACCGGGTCGTTCCGGGTGGCCAAGATCGTCGACAATCCGTCGGGCGTCGCGGTCGATCCCGCGCTGACGTTCAGCGGAACCTACACGTGCGCCCCCGGAGTGACCCGCAACGGGCTCACGATCACCGGAACCTGGAGCACGAGCGCGGGCCAGGAGGTGCAGATCGACGGCATCCCGCCCGGGTATGTCTGCACGGTGACCGAGAGCTCACCGCCAGCGGTCAGTGGCGGCAGCTGGGGGTCGCCGGCGATCGACCCCGCCGCAGGGGTGACGATCTCCGCCGATCCGCAGACGATCGGCGTCGTGACGGTGACGAACACGGTGACGCCTACCGAGCCCACTCCGACTCCGACACCGACTCCATCGACGTCCACCACCCCGCCCGCGCCGGGAGGCAGCCTCGCGAACACCGGATCCGATGTGACACCGTCGATCGTGGCCGCTGTGCTCGCCGCTCTCGTCGTCGTCGGCGGTGCGTTCACCTTCACGGTGTCACGCCGCAAGAGGTCGTGACCGGGGCCGGGAATAGGGCGAGCGGAATCCGTTCCGGACGAATCGGCCCGGGTCCCACGGAGGTGATTTCGTCCTAGGCTCGAGACGTGACGGTTTTCATGATCGACGTGCTCCGGGCGGACGCCGAAGCGGACTTCGCCGCGACCGTGCACGTGGCGGACGCAGGATCGGCGACACTCGACGTGCGAGACCTCGGTGCTGCTCGCGGCGACGGCGTCTTCGAGACGATCGGCGTCGTCGCCGGGCATCCGCAGGCTCTGGATGCCCATCTCAAGCGGCTGGCCCACTCCGCCGAGCTCCTCGACCTGCCCGAACCGAACCAGAAACAATGGCGGCACGCGATCACGGTGGCGGCGGCATCCCTCCCCACCGATCGTCAGGGCGGACTCAAGATCGTGCTCACACGCGGAGTCGAGGGGACGGGAACGCCGACCGGCTGGATCGTCGCGTCGCCGGCCGACGGTGACTTCATCGAGCGGGAGACCGGTATCAAGGTCGTGACGCTCGACCGCGGTTATGCCAGCGACGTCGCCCAGCACGCCCCGTGGCTGCTGCCCGGCGCGAAGACGCTGTCGTACGCGGTGAACATGGCGGCGCTGCGCGAGGCGAGGCGGCGCGGCGCCGGCGACGTGATCTTCGTCACCTCCGACGGCTACGTCATGGAGGCCCCGACCTCGACCGTCATCCTGCGCTTCGGCGACCGTGTCGTGACGCCGCGTACCGACATCGGCATCCTGCCGGGCACCAGTCAGCTCAGTGTGTTCGCGTTCGCGGCCGACCGCGGGCTGAACACAGAAGAGGCGCTCGTGCCGGCATCCGATCTGCTGCGGGCGGACGCCCTCTGGCTCGTCTCGAGTGTGCGACTTGCCACTCCGGTCACCCACGTCGACGGAGCCGAGGTGGCCCTCGACGCGGAACTGACCCGCGCCATGAACGAGGCATTGCTCGCCCGCGAGAACTGAGCGCAGCAACGCCGAGACTAGCCGTACGCGCTGAGGCTAGCTGCTGTACGCCTAGTCTCGTACGCCTGGTCTCGTGCGCGGAGGGACGGGATGATACGCCGCCGGGGCGGGTTGCACCAGAGGGCACGCGGCATCCGAGTGGCGAAGCGGCCCGCGATGGCCTAGGATTGATCTTTGGTGTCTTGCAGCCGTTTTCGCGGTGTGCTCCCGAGGGTCGTCCGCATGGATCGACCGGGCACCACCCATCCACCGCACGACCGGCATCGATGTGCCTGAAGCGATAGTGAGGCTATGGCCAAAAAAGACGGCGTTATCGAGATCGAGGGATCTGTCATCGAGGCGCTGCCCAACGCGATGTTCCGCGTTGAGCTCACCAACGGACACAAGGTTCTCGCCCACATCTCGGGCAAGATGCGTCAGCACTACATCCGCATCCTCCCCGAGGACCGCGTGATAGTGGAACTGAGCCCCTACGACCTCACCCGTGGCCGCATCGTCTACCGCTACAAGTAATCGAAAGTCGGAAAGTAACGGCCCACACCACGCAGATCCGTGTGGCGTGGAGCACGACGACAGCGATAAGGAATCACTCATGAAGGTCAAACCCTCCGTCAAGCCGATGTGCGAGCACTGCCGCGTCATTCGCCGCAACGGCCGCGTCATGGTCATCTGCTCGAACAACCCCAGGCACAAACAGCGCCAGGGCTAGTCGACTTCCGGATGCCCGACATCCGGCATCAACTCAACATCGCGAAGAACAGCAGCATCAGAAGCCACGCGAGTGGTGGACACCTCGGGTTGGAGGCCCGGGCACCGATGCTGTTCCACACCTCCACCTGATCAACAGGAGAAGCCGCACATGGCACGTCTAGCAGGCGTCGACATCCCGCGCGAAAAGCGTGTGGAGGTCTCCCTCACCTACATCTACGGAATCGGCCGCACCCGCGCGCTGGAGACGCTCAAGGCGACCGGGATCTCCGGTGACGTCCGCGTCAAGGACCTCAGCGACGACCAGCTCGTCGCCCTCAGGGACTACATCGAGGGCAATTACAAGGTGGAGGGCGACCTTCGCCGCGAGGTTGCCGCCGACATCCGCCGCAAGGTCGAGATCGGCTCGTACCAGGGACTGCGCCACCGTCGTGGCCTGCCCGTGCGCGGGCAGCGCACCAAGACCAACGCGCGCACCCGCAAGGGACCGAAGCGCACCGTCGCCGGCAAGAAGAAGGCCCGCTAGGCCCCCGCCAGCGCTTCTCAGATCTCAGGAGTAGGAAAACATGGCAGCACCCAAGACGGCCGCTCGCAAGCCGCGCAAGAAGGAAAAGAAGAACATCGCGGTGGGGCAGGCCCACATCAAGTCGACGTTCAACAACACGATCGTCTCGATCACCGACACCAACGGCGCCGTGATCAGCTGGGCGTCCTCCGGGGGCGTCGGCTTCAAGGGCTCCCGCAAGTCCACGCCGTTCGCGGCGCAGCTGGCCGCCGAGTCGGCCGCGCGCCAGGCGCAGGAGCACGGCATGAAGAAGGTGGATGTCTTCGTCAAGGGTCCCGGATCGGGCCGCGAGACCGCCATCCGTTCGCTTCAGGCCGCCGGCCTCGAGGTGGGCTCGATCAACGACGTCACGCCGCAGGCGCACAACGGTTGCCGTCCGCCGAAGCGTCGTCGCGTCTAGTTCTCTCCTGCGTCGGGATGCCGCTCAGCGGCATCCCGACGCAGTGCGTGCATAACTCAATACCTGTACAGAGCAAGCGTCATATAGCGGACGCTTAGCCGAAAGGAATCAATAGTGCTCATCGCACAGCGCCCCACGCTCACCGAAGAGAACATCTCGGAATTCCGCTCGCGGTTCGTCATCGAACCGCTCGAGCCGGGCTTCGGGTACACGCTCGGGAACTCGCTCCGTCGCACGCTGCTGTCGTCCATCCCGGGCGCTGCGGTCACCAGCATCCGCATCGACGGCGTGCTGCACGAGTTCACCACCATCCCGGGCGTGAAGGAGGATGTCACCGAGATCATCCTGAACATCAAGGGACTGGTCGTCTCCAGCGAGCACGACGAGCCGATCACCGCCTACCTGCGCAAGACCGGCTCCGGTGAGGTCACGGCTGCCGACATCTCCGCTCCGGCGGGTGTGGAGATCCACAACCCGGAGCTCGTCATCGCGACCCTGAACGAGAACGCCCGGTTCGAGGTGGAGCTCACCATCGAGCGCGGCCGCGGCTACGTCTCCGCCCAGCAGAACCGCAACGAGTACAGCGAGGCCGGTCAGATCCCGATCGACTCCATCTACTCGCCGGTGCTCAAGGTCACCTACCGCGTGGAGGCCACGCGTGCCGGTGAGCGCACCGACTTCGACCGCCTCGTGGTCGACGTGGAGACCAAGCCGGCGATCAGCCCGCGGGATGCCATCGCCTCGGCCGGTCGTACCCTCACCGAGCTCTTCGGCCTGGCCCGCGAACTCAACTCGCAGGCGGAGGGCATCGAGATCGGCCCCGCGCCGGTCGATGCGGTGCTCAGCTCCGAGCTGTCCATGCCGATCGAGGACCTCGAGCTCTCCGTACGGTCGTACAACTGCCTCAAGCGTGAGGGCATCAACAACGTCAGCGAACTGGTCTCGCTCTCCGAGACGCAGCTCATGAACATCCGCAACTTCGGTCAGAAGTCGGTGGATGAGGTCAGGGACAAGCTGACGGAGATGGGCCTGTCGCTCAAGGACTCGGTCCCCGGGTTCGACGGCACCCACTTCTACAGCGCGGGCGACGACGAGTACCGCTGAGTTCTCGCACGCAGCTCATCCCCTCACTGACAACGGCCGATCGAGCCGGAAAACGGAGTTACGACAATGCCTAAGCCGACCAAGGGTCCACGTCTCGGAGGCGGCCCCGCCCACGAGCGACTCCTGCTCGCGAACCTGGCCGCCGCGCTGTTCACGCACAAGCGCATCACGACGACCGAGACCAAGGCGAAGCGCCTTCGCCCCCTCGCCGAGCGCCTGATCACGTTCGCCAAGCGTGGCGATCTGCACGCTCGTCGACGCGTGCTCGCGACGATCCACGACAAGAGCGTGGTCTACGAGCTGTTCGACGTGATCGCCCCGCAGGTGGCCGATCGCCAGGGCGGTTACACCCGCATCACCAAGATCGGCAACCGCAAGGGCGACAACGCACCCATGGCGGTCATCGAGCTCGTGCTCGAGCCGGTCACGCCGAAGCGCAAGGCTCCGGCCGCGCCGCCGTCACCGGCCGCGAAGGTCGCCGCAGAAGAGGCCGCGGCTGCTGAGGTCGCGACCAACGATGAGGCCGCCGTCGAGGTCGAGGAGACCCCGGAGAGCGCGCCCGTCGAGGCTGCCGAGGAGCAGGAAGCCGACGCCGAGGCTTCGGACGAGGCCAACGAGGCGGTCGAGGCCACCGACACCGACGACGAGAGCGTCGACGCCGGCGAGGACGCCGCGAAGTAGCATCAGCGCATGCACGGAACCCCCGAACATCCAACGGATGGCCGGGGGTTCCGTGCATTGTGCTCTTTATCGCTGGTTGCGCTCGTCGAAACCGGACCGGCGGGTTTCGACAAGCTCAACCAACGGGAGGAGCTCAACCAACGGGAGGGGCTCAACCAACGGGAGGGGCTCAACCAACGGGAGGGGCTCAACCAACGGGAGGAGCTCGGCCGACGGGAGGGGCTCGACCGACGGGAGCGCTCGATCTGCGGGAACGCTCGATCGGCGGGAGGCGGCTCGACCGACGGGAGCACTCTGGCCGACGGGAGCACTCTGGCCGACGGGAGCACTCTGGCCGACGGGAGCACTCTGGGCGGGGCAGCCGCTTTGACATCGGGGCCGACGCCTCGTAGTATTTCCACTACGCAACATCCATATTCCGTATTGCGAAAGCAACCAGGAATGATCCAGTCCAGGGAGCCGCTGTGGACGACATGATCGCGGAAGAGTCGCAGACCTCCGCTTCGACGCCGAATCGCCTTCCGCGACCCCCGGCGGAGCACGCTCGATCGTGGCTGCTCGTGCCCGGCACGAAGCCGGAGTCGTTCGACGCGGCGGCGAACGGATCGGCGGATGCCGTCATCCTCGACATCGAAGACGCGGTCGACCCCTCGCACAAGCAGGAGGCGCGCGAAGACGTCGTCAGCTGGCTGATCGGCGGCGGCGAGGCCTGGGTGCGCGTCAACGACGTGACAACGCCGTACTGGGCCGATGATCTGCGTGCTCTGCGCGACCTTCCAGGCCTTCAGGGCGTCATGCTCGCCAAGACGGAGGACCCCTCGCAGGTCACCAACACCTATCACGTGCTCGGCGCACGCACCCGGGTGGTCGCGCTCGTCGAGTCTGCGATCGGCATCGAGTGCGCTCCCGACATCGCACGTGCCGAGGGAGCGTTCCGACTCGCATTCGGGTCGGGCGACTTCAGGCGCGACACCGGAATGGCGGCCGACAACATGGCCATGGCCTACCCGCGCGCGAAGCTGGTCGTGGCCTCGCGGTGCGGCAAGCTGCCGGGCCCGATCGACGGCCCGACGGTCGGCACGAGCCACCCGGTGCTGCGCGAGCAGTCCCAGGTGACCGTCAGCATGGGTATGACGGGAAAGCTGTGCCTGTCGATCGACCAGGTGCCGATCGTGAACGAGGTCATCAGCCCGACGCCCACCGATGTCGCCTGGGCGAAGGAGTTCCTCGACGACTTCGAGGCCCGTGACCGCATCATCCGCGACGGCAGCGACCTGCCGCGCCTCGGACGTGCCCGCAAGATCCTGGAGCTGGCCACCGCGTTCGGAGTCACTCCGCCCGCGCGCTGACCCTCCTCACTCACCGACCGTCCCCCAGCGCCACGCGTGCGGGGTACGGCCGAAGACACCCCAAAGGAGCATTCAATGACGAATCAACTCACTTCCGGAAACCGTGCACCGGCCTTCACCTTGAAGAACGCCGACGGTGCCTCCGTCTCACTCGGCGACTACCGCGGCGGCGACGTCATCGTGTACTTCTACCCGAAGGCGGCGACCCCGGGCTGCACCACGGAGGCGTGCGACTTCCGCGACAACCTGAACTCGCTCGCGTCGGCCGGCTACTCCGTGATCGGCGTCTCGGCCGACCCGGTCGACGCCATCGCGTCGTTCGCCGAAGACAACTCGCTGAACTTCCCGCTTCTTTCGGACCCGGGCGCGGAGACCGCCAAGGCCTACGGTGCCTGGGGTGAGAAGCAGATCGGCGGCACCACGCACATCGGCGTTCTCAGGTCCACCGTGGTGATCGATCCGAAGGGCATCGTGTCCCGCGCCGAGTACAACGTCGACGCTGCCGGCCATGTCGCAGCGCTGCGGGCATCCCTCGGGATCGACGGCTGAACCGAACGGACGACAACGGATGCTCATCGACGAGTTCAACGCCCTTCCGGCGCAGGATGCCGCGGCAGCACTTCGCCCCTGTCTCGACGTCGAACGCTGGGGTGAGGCGATCGTCGCGGCGCGCCCGTTCGCCGACCGTGACGCGCTGATCGCCTTCGCGTCGACCGCCGCGACTCCTTTCACGGAAGCGGAGCTCGAGCGCGCCCTGTCGCACCATCCCCGCATCGGCGAACGTGCCAGCGGCGACAGTGCGGAAGCCGACATGTCGAGGCGGGAGCAGGCGGGACTCACGGCATCCGATCGGGTCGCCGCCGCCATCGCCGAGGGCAACCGGGCGTACGACGCCAAGTTCGACAGGGTCTTCCTGATCCGCGCCGCCGGCCATAGCGCCGAGGAGATCCTCGAGGAGCTGACCGCCCGGCTCGGCAACACCGCCGAGGCGGAGAGCCGGATCATCGACCAGCAGCTGCGCGAGATCGCCGCGCTGCGTCTTCAAGGAGTAGTGAGCGCATGAGCGACTCGCACGTGACCACCCACATCCTGGACACGACGACCGGGCGACCGGCCGTCGGCGTCTCCGTCGTGCTCGAGGCCCAGCACGGTGAGACGTGGAGCCGGATGGCGACGGGCCTCACCGATGCTGACGGGCGGGTGAAAGTCCTCGGCCCCTCCTCGCTGCAGTCGGGTGTTTACCGACTGCGGTTCGACACGGGATCGTACTTCGCCGGCATCTGCAAGGACACCTTCTTCCCGGAGGTCTCGTTGACGTTCACCGTCGACAGTGCGCAGGCGCACTACCACGTGCCGCTCCTGCTCAGTCCATTCGCCTATTCGACATACAGAGGGAGTTGACATGAGCAACGTCATCCTGGGAAAGAACCAGTACGGCAAAGCGGAGGTGCGCCTCGTTCGCGTCACGCGAGACACCGACCGGCACGAGATCACAGACCTGAACGTCACCAGCCAGCTGCGCGGAGACTTCGAAGAGATCCATTCGCTCGGTGACAATGCGCACTGCATTCCGACCGACACGCAGAAGAACACGGTCTTCGCGCTCGCCAAAGACGGCATCGCGTCGCCGGAGGAGTTCCTGCTGCGCCTGGCTGACCACTTCACCAATGGCTGGGACTGGGTCGATGGCGGCCGCTGGGCGGCAGAGCAGTACCAGTGGGACCGCATCCTGGTCGCGGGCGACGAGCACGATCACGCGTTCGTGCGGGGCGGCAGCGGAGTGCGCACTGCCGTCGTCGTCGCCGACGGAGACCGCCGCACCGTGATCGGCGGCCTGCACAGCCTCACCGTGCTGAAGTCCACCGGCAGCGAGTTCGTCGGCTACGAGAAGGACAAGTACACGACGCTCGCCGAGGCGACCGATCGCATCCTGGCGACGGATGTCGCGGCGCGCTGGCGCTTCAACACCACCCACGTCGACTGGAACCCGGTCTACGCCGACGTCAAGGCGCTGCTGCTCGAGGGCTTCGCCGAGCGGCATTCGACGGCGTTGCAGCAGACGCTGTTCCAGATGGGCGAGAAGGTGCTGAACGCGCATCCGGAGATCGAGGAACTCAAGTTCTCGATGCCGAACAAACACCACTTCGTGGTCGACCTTGCGCCGTTCGGGCTGGAGAATCCCAACGAGGTCTTCTTCGCGGCAGACCGGCCGTACGGCCTCATCGAGGCGACCGTGCTGCGCGAGGGCGCGTCCGAAGACGACCCCGCGTGGGAGGGCATCGCCGGGTTCTGCTGACGCCGGCTGGCCGGCCGGGCAGCCTTGAGGTGAGCGAGCTGAGCTGAGCTCAGCTGCGCCGGGCGAGACTAGGCGTACGGGATGAGGCTAGGCGCCATGCAGCTAGCCTCGGTGCGTACGCCTAGTCTCGCGAGATGGCGATGTGGCTGAACGCAGCGTCCCGCGGGCGGTTCAGCCGCGGCCGACGAACGGCATTCCGGATGCCGTGATCACCAGCGAGTTCACGGTCGCGGATGCCGGCACGTTCGCCATGAAGAGCACGGCGCGCGCCGCATCCTCGATGCGGAGACGTTGCTCGACTCGCGCGGGTCATGGCAGCGCGGGATGAGGCACCACCGATTCGAGCGTCGCCCCCATCTCATCGGCGAAGAGCCGACCCGCCAGATCGTGCACCGATCGCTCGCGTCGAACGAGTGACAACACATTGTCTCCGAACGCCCTGCCCTCGATCGGCCGGTATACGAGACGGCCGTCGTGCTGTTCGTCCGGGACGTCGTATCTGCTGAGGAACGCGATCGCCCCGCCTGCCGATGCGATCTGCTTCATGGTCTCGATCGAGTTGGTGTGGAAGGCGGGCTCGACGTCGATGCCCGCGTCGGCGAACGCCGCCCCGACGATGGAGTGGATCACCATGGGGTGCTCCGGGAACACCAGCGGGTAGTCCGCGCACTGCGTGAGCGGCACCGCCGCCATGCGGGCGAGCGGATGCTCGGGAGCGAGCACCGCCCCGAGCCGCGCATCGCGCTGCCACACAGTCTCCAACGGGTTCGACAGCGTGAGATTGAATCCGAGCCCGAGATCTGCATCGCCGCGGGACACCGCCTCCAGCGTGTCGTGCCCCGACATCGTGTTGATGGAGAGATGCACTTCGGGATGACGGGAGTGGAACCGAACCGCCGCCGTCGACACCATGCTGCTGGCCAGACCCGTGACGGTGGCGATGACGACCGAGCCGGTCGGCAGGGACTGCAGCGCGTTCATGTCGGCGATCGCGTCCCGGTACTGCTGCTTCGTCTGACGGATGTGCGCGAGCAGGACCTCTCCGGCCGGGGTGGGGCGCATGCCCCTCGAGAGCCGTTCGAACAACGGCTCGCCCAGCTCTTCCTCGAGCAGCAGGATCTGACGATTGATCGCCGAGGGAGCTACGTGCAGCCGGGCCCCGGCACCGCGGATCGAACCGTGGCGCGCGACCTCGTCCACGTAGTCCAGAAGCCGGGAATGCAGCATGGGACCTCCTTCGGCCGGCAGGCAGAGTGTTCGCAAAAAGCGTACAGCGCGTGCGAAAACGGCTGCTTGTGCGCAACAGTAACCTCTGATTGCATGTAAAGCACGTGGCCGGGAGTCGCACGAATCTCCTTCTCGGAGAGCCGGTGCATCCCGTGGCCGATCCCGACGCTTTCGAACGATGGAGTGAGAAAGACATGCTGCAACAAGCGACGAAGAACCGCGCCACGCTGGTCGTGGACTCCGAGGAGGTCTCGGCTCAGGACGACTACGTGCGGACCATCTTCGGGATTCTGCAAGGGGAGCGCGAGGCCGACCTCCTCATGCACAACGTGAACATCCTCGACGTGCACACCGAGAGCGTGTTCTACGGAACGATCCTCGTGCACGGCGGCCGCATCATCGCACTCGATCCCGACGAGTCGATCGTCAGGGTGCGCGACAGGTTCGACGGACAAGGCCTCTACGCCATTCCCGGTCTGATCGACGCGCACCTGCACTTCGACTCGCAGCTGGCGCATCCTGCCGCATTCGGCGAAGCCATCGTGCCGAGCGGCACCACCACGATCTTCGCCGAAACGCTCGACTTCGCCAGCGCGGCGGGTGAGGACGGCGTCGAGGCTGCGAGGGCGCTGTTCCGCGACTACGAGAAGCTCCCGTACCGCATCTATGCATTCGCGCCGGGCAAGAAGGCCTCCGTCGAGGTCACGGAGGAGATGCTGCAGATCGAACCCGTGATCGGGCTCGGCGAACTCGCGCACCTTTCGTACATGACCGGCAACGACGAGGACTTCCGGCGCTCGGCGCTCGGACGTGCCAGCGGCGGATACGTGAACAATCACTGGGGTCTCACGGCCCTGCCGGAAATGCTGCTCAACTACATGCCGGCGATCGGCGTGCACAACAACCACGACGTGTGGAACGAACAAGACATCGAGAAGAGCCTGCGCTACGGGCAGTACACCCAGATCAAGTTCGGCGTCGGCAGCCCCGAGGTGATCAGGACCATGCTGCGCGCCATCGTGAAGCGGCACTGGCCGGCCGAGAACTTCCAGCTCTGCGCCGACAACATCTCCGTCGACCGGGTGCTCAAGCGCGGCCACATCGACTGGGTGATCTCGCTCGCGATCGAAATGGGTCTCGACCCGATCAAGGCGATCAAGATGGGCACTCTCTACGCCGCACGCTCGTTCGACAAGGACAACGACTTCGGCTCGCTCACGCCAGGGCGCTACGCCGACATCGTGCTGACGGACAGCCTCTCGAAGATCAGTCCGCGTTATGTCTTCAAGGGCGGCGAGCTGGTCGCCCGCGACCGCAAGCTCCTGGCCTCCCTCGATGGTCTCGACTATTCCGGCATGGTGCAGCAAGCCCGGCCAGGCCTGGCCGATCTGCGTGCCGAACAGCTCGACATCCTGCCGATCGAGGTCTCGGCAGACGGCACGCAGGCCAAGGTGCTGCTCTTCGACGTGTACGGCCGCGGGCACCTCAAGTTCGCGCAAGAGGTCTGGGTGCCGTTCGTCGACGGTGAGGTCGTTCCCGTCGTCGATGGCGAGAAGTTGAACCGGATCGCGGTCGTGCAGCGCTACGAGAGCGGGCAGCGGCACATCGTGAACGGGTTGTTCAAGGGGGTGAACCTCGACCGCGGCGCGGTCTCGGTGTTCTGGCCTGCACCCTTCGCCTACTTCGTCGCGGTCGGCACCGACAGTGCGTGCATGTTCGAGAGCCTCACGCGGCTGGATGCCATGGTCGGTGGATGCGTCGTGACGGACGGCGAGGAGGTCACGGCATCCCTCCCGCTGGACATCTACGGCGTCATGGCCGATATGGATCTCGCGGAGCTCGTCGACGCCACTCGGTCGATCGACGCGGCGCTTGAGGAGCTCGGCAACCACAACGAAGACGAGCCGGTCGTCAACAAGCTGCTCACCCTCTACATCTCGCTCGATCGTTTCGGCTTCATGGTCTGAGGCCGCAGCACGGGAACCATCACGTCAACCACCCGAACGAACGGACAGACCCATGAACAACTCGGAATTCGACGACGCATTCCGCATCGCGCATGCTCGCACCGCGCCTTCCTTCGGTGCCACGACCCGCAGGGATTTCCTGCGTCTGGGCGGCCTCGCAGCAACAGCCATCGCCGCCGGCGGCCTGCTGACCGGCTGCGCCTCCGGCGCCTCCTCCGCAGCCACCACCTCGGCGGCCGCCGGCGGCGACTTCGGGGCGATCAACATGCAGCTCGGCTGGATCAAGAACATGCAGTTCTGCGGCGAGTACATGGCTTCGCAACGGACCTACTACACCAAGAGCGGGCTCGATGTGACCCTGGTCTCGGGGGGCGCGGCGGCGACCAGTGCCGAAGCATCCATCTCGACCGGCAAGTCATGGACAGGCACCTCCAAGCCGCTCGCGGCGGCTCAGGCGATCGCGAAGGGCGTCAAGGTGAAGATCATCGGCGCCGTGATGCAGCAGGACGGTCACGTCATCATCTCTCCGGCGGGCAAGCCGCTGAAGTCGCCGAAAGACCTGATCGGCAAGAAGGTCGGCGTCTCGCTGCACACCATGCCCGACTTTCTGGCACTGCTGAAGGTCAACCACATCGACCCCAGCCAGGTGCACACCGTGCCCGTGCAGTTCGACCCGTCGCCGCTCGTGCATGGCGAGGTGGATGCCTGGGACGGGTACTCGAACAACGAGCCGGTCACTCTGGCGAAGCAGGGCTTCCAGACCCACTCGTTCAAGTACGCCGACTACGGACTGCCCACCGTCGCACAGGTACTCGAAGTCGCGAGCGACTCGATCACCAAAGAGCGCGACAAGGTTAAGGCGTTCCTGACCGCCGAGATCCAGGGCTGGCGGGACGCCATCAAGGACCCGGACCAGGCCGTCAAGTACTGCGTCGACATCTACGGGAAGAGCCTGAACCTGACGCTGGCGGATCAGTTGGCCGCGTTCAAGGCGACCATTCCGCTCATCGTCAACGACCAGACGAAGAAGCACGGTCTGATGACGCTCTCGGCGGAGTCCATGGCGAGCACTGTCGCGTCCATCAAGAGCGCCGGCACCGACGTCGACGCCAAGGACCTGTTCGACCTGTCGATCCTCGACGAGGTCTATGCGGCCCATCCGGAATTCGTCTGACGGAAAAGCAGGGAAGCGAGCAATGGGAAGCATCGTGATGACCGCCGACGAGACGACGATCGTGAACGTGACCGCGCCGCAGCACGGTTCCGACAGCACAGGGCTAGAGAGCACAGGGCTCGACATCACCGGGCTGAGCAAGACATTCACCATGCGAGGGCGGCGCTATCAGGCGCTTTCGGAGGTGGACATCCACACCGAGCGCGGATCGTTCCTGTCGGTGATCGGGCCCTCCGGATGCGGCAAATCGACAGTGCTGCGCATCCTCGCGGGACTGGACAACCCGACGTCGGGCCAGGCGCGGGTCAACGGCCTCACCCCTGAGCAGCTGCGCGCCCGACACGAACTCGGGATCGCCTTTCAGGACTCCGCGCTGCTGCCGTGGCGGTCGGTGACGGCGAACCTGCGCCTGCCGCTGGAGGTGGCCGGGGTCAAGCCCGACCGCGACTTCATCGACGATCTCGTGCGACTGGTCGGCCTGGAGAAGTTCAAGGATGCCAAGCCGAGCCAGCTCTCCGGCGGCATGCGCCAGCGCGTCTCGATCGCGCGGGCGCTCGTCGTCAAGCCGAGCGTGCTGCTGCTCGATGAGCCGTTCGGCGCGCTGGACGACATGACCAGGCAGCGGCTCAACCTCGAGCTGCTGCGCATCTGGACCGAGAAGCCGGCGACGACGCTGCTGGTCACCCACGCGATCTCGGAGGCCGTGTTCCTCTCCGACCGGGTCGTGGTGATGAGCGCAGGACCCGGGCACGTGGTCGAGGTGGTCGACATCGATCTGCCACGACCGCGCACGCCGGAGATCATGCGCACGCCGGAGTTCCACCGGCTTGCCGACCATCTCTCGGGCTTGCTGTTCGGGGAGCACGAAGGACAGCGCGAGGTGCGATCGTGAGCGTCTCGGATCCGACCACCGCGATCAGCCTCGCGCGGGGTGCAATCGGGGGCGAGGCCCGTTGGAGATCGTTGTTGCGGGGTGCCAAGTGGCTCTCGGGCCTCGTCGGAATCGTCGTCGTCCTCGTGCTCTGGTGGGCCGTCTCCGCGATCTTCTTCTCCGGAGCCAACGGCGCCGTGCCGAGCCCCGTCGCCGTGGCCGGATCGATCGTGTCGGATGGCTGGGGGTTCTACGGTCCGAACATCGCGGTGACGGGGATGTCCGCACTCGAGGGATTCGTGATCGGCAACCTCGTCGCGATAGCGATCGCGGTTCTCGCAGCCCTCGTGCCGCGTGCCGAGGGTGTGGTGACCCAGATCGGGGTGATCAGCTACTGCATGCCGCTGCTCGCTCTCGGACCGCTCATCCTGGTGATCCTCGGCGGCAGGGCGCCATCCGTCTTTCTAGCGGCGGTATCGGTGTTCTTCACCACGATGGTCGGCACGCTGACCGGTCTCAAGTCGGCAGACCGGGCGTCGATGGACCTCGTCACAGCCGCCGGGGGGAGCGGATGGCAGCGGGTCTTCCGGGTGCAGGCGATCGCGTGCCTGCCGAACCTCGTCGGTTCGCTCAAGATCGCAGCACCGGCGGCGATCCTCGGCGCGATCCTCGGCGAATATCTCGGGGGCGTCGACAGCGGCGTGGGCGTCGCGCTCACGGCCGCGCAGGCGAACTTCGACGTTCCGCGCACGTGGGGGTTGGCGCTCGCCGCCGGGGCCATGGCGATACTCGCCTACGGCATCCTTTCGCTGGTCGACTACTTCATCAGCCGGGTGCTGTTCGGCGGTGCGGAGCGTACGAACGCGAGCGTCGGTTTCGGCGAGACCAGCGTGTCTTCCTCTGGTGGTATCGGTGCCGGAATCGTGCGCATCGTCGGACCGATCATCGTGGCGGTCGCCGTGGTGATCGCGTTGTGGGTCGCAGTGCTCGCTCTGTTCCCGCAGATCGGACCGGTCGTCGGCCGTACGCCCATCGACGTCTGGAACTACCTGTTCACCGGCACCGCAGCGGCAGCGGCGCGCGCCAAACTGTGGGGCGACCTGCTCGTCACGCTCTCCGACACCGGGATCGGCTTCGTGTTCGGCATGGGCGTCGCTCTCGTCGGCGCGAGCATCATGGCGGCCTCGCGGAGCATCCGGCAGACCATGATGCCTCTGGCCACCATGCTTCGCTCCGTGCCGCTTGTCGCCATGACCCCGGTCATCGTCCTGATCTTCGGCCGTGGCTTCGCGACCGTCGCGGTGATGGGATGCCTCGTGGTCGTGTTCCCTGCGATCGTCATGATGATGACAGGGCTGCAGTCGGCTCCCCGCCAGGCCCGCGACGTCGTGTCTGCGTATGGCGGAGGCGTCTGGGCGGAGCTGCGTCACGTCTCGATCCCGTCGGCCATCCCCTCGATCTTCAGCGCGGCACGCATCTCGGTGCCCGGCGCGCTCGTGGCAGCCCTGATCACCGAGTGGCTCGGTACCGGTCAGGGGCTCGGCGCCACGATCATCCTGGCCATTCCGCAGTTCGACTACAACCTGCTCTGGGCGTCGATCGTGGTGGTCACCGGCGCGTCGATCGTGCTGTACACGATCGTGTCGGCGATCGAGCGGATGGTGTTCGTCGCCTTCGGCGGCAGCGCGCACTCGGCGTGACGTCGACGGTTCCGGCGAGGCGGCGCTTCGCCGGGACTACGTCGCGGCCCGCATCTGGGATGCGATCCAGGTCGCAGTGTCCCGCAGCAGCGGAATCGCTCTCCTGCCGAAAGCGTCATCGATTCGAGTCGCAGGACCGGAGACCGAGATCGCGGTCGGCGTCGGCGCGTGCGGAACGGCGACCGCGTAGCATCGCATGCCGAGCTCCTGCTCGCCGTCGGTGATCGCGTAGCCGCGGACCCGAGTCGCCTGGAGGTCGAGCAAGAGAGCATCGACCGTTGTGTGGCTGGAGGCGGTATGGCGGGGCAAGCCGGCCCGTGCGACGATGTCGCGCACCCGGTCGTCCGTGAGACAGGCCAGCAACGCCTTGCCGACACCGGTCACATGAGCGTGATCGCGGCGGCCGACGACCGCGGACATGCGCATGGAGTGCGTCGACGCCGCTTGCGCGACATAGACCACCACGTCGCCGTCGAGCATCGCCATGCTGGTGCATTCATCGAGTTGCGCGGCCAGTGCGGTCAGTGAGTCTCCGGCGGCTTCACCGCAGGCTCGCCCGGCGGCGCCGCCGAGCCGCACCAGCCGCCCACCGAGTGCATAGCGGCCGCCTTCCAGGCGGCGAGCGTATCCGTGCGTCACGAGCGTCTGGAGCAGCCGATGGGTGGTCGCGGGAGCGAGATCCGCGGCCATCGCCAGCTCTCCCAAGGGGAATTCTCCTCCGGCGTCGGCAAGGATCTCGAGGAGCCTGAACGCCCTGTCGACCGGGCGTGTCCGCCCTCGCGCGTCACCACCGGCCATGGTTCCGCTCCTCCCTCGCGCGAAAAGCCGGCGGTGCGGCGTCGCGTGATCGCGTTCCGCACCGCCGGCGAACGACCGGTTACGTTCCCGGCTCGGCCTCCGGCTCGCGGCCGGGGCGCCGGGTTCTGGATACGTTCTCGGTCGGCTGCGGCGCATCCGTGTCGAGCATCAGGGCGGCGTCTGTTTCGGACGGCTCGACGCTCGCTGACCCCGGCGCAGCCGATGCGTCGTCACCGGGCGCTGCCCCCCTGCGTTGCTTGCCTCCCCAGACGTTGAGGAGCAGGTTCAAGACGAATGCGGAGATGCTGCCTGCGGCGATCCCGGTTGAGAGCACCGGCTGGAGCAGCGGCGGAAAGCCCTCCCAGAAGTTGGGAGCGCCGACGGGGATCATGCCGAACGCGAACGAGATCGCGATGATGTAGATGTTGCGCGAGTTGGTCAGGTCCGCCTTGCCGAGGATCTTGACGCCGACGCCCGCGATCGTGCCGAACATGATCACGGTGATGCCGCCGAGCACGGGTTTCGGGATGGCGGCGGCCAGCCCGCCGAGCGGGCCGATGAGCCCGACCAGGATGAAGAGACCGCCCGCGATGGCGACGACGTGCCGCGAGAACATCTTGGTGATCTGCACGAGACCCACGTTGTTGGCGAACGTGACGAGCGAGAAGGGGGTGAAGATGCCGCCGATGGCCGTGGCGGCTCCGTCAGCGAGGAGTCCCCGATTCACTTCCTTCTTCCCCACCTTGCGTCCGACGATCTCGCCGATGGCCAGTACGTCGCCGACGGTCTCGACCATGCTGACGAACTGCACGATGAGGATGGGAAGGATGGCGCCGAGTATGAACTGCGGCGCGCCGAACGCGAACGGCATGGGCACGGCGATGAAGGGTCCGTCACCGACCGATGAGAGGTCGAGCTTTCCCATCGGGATGGCGATGATGGTGCCGACGACCAGCGCGATCAGGATCGAGAGCTGTTTGAACGTTCCCCTTCCGAATCGATCGATGACAAGCACGATGGCCACAGTGATCCCGGCGAGCAGGAAGCTCGACATCGAGTTGTAGCCGACGGAGCCCTTCTGGCCCTGGATCAGATTGGCTGAGGTCGGCAGCAACGAGATGCCGATGATCGCGATCACCGTCCCCGTCACGATCGGCGGGAAGTACTTCAGAAGCCTCCCGAAGAACGGTGCGATGGCCGTCGCGACCACGCCGGCGACGATCGTTGCGCCGAACACCGCCGGTAGCCCGTACTCCTTGCCGAGCACGATGGACGGGCCGATCGCGGTGAATGTCGACCCCATGACCACGGGAAGTCGCACACCGAACTTCCAGACTCCGAGGGTCTGCAAGATGGTGGCGGCGCCGGCTACGCAGATGTTCGCGGAGATCAGGGCGGCGAGAACGTCCGGCTTGAGACCGATGGCCAGCCCTACGACGATGGGCGTCGTGATGATGCCGCCGTAGGCGATCAGCACGTGCTGCAGTGCGAGGGGGATGGCCTTGTAGATCGGCGGTGCCTTGTCGACGGCATCTTTGGCGTGGTTCCCGGGCCCCGCAGGTTCGGAGCGATGCTCCATGGTTTTGCGCATTTCGGCTCACCTCTTCATTGAGTGGACTGGCGGTGTGCGGCAGCGTTCGGGCGCGCTTGCTCTCGGCCATAGCGCAAATGTTGTCGGCGGTCAGGATACGGCGGCGAGCGAAGGGTTGCGCGCCACGAGACGCCGCGCAGCCGCGTTCGCCTCGTCGATGACGGACCGCTCGTCCACGGTGTGGACGATGCCGTCTGAGAACACGACGTCGCCGTCGACCATCGTGAGCACGACGTCGGTGGCGACGGCGGAGTTCACGAGGGTCGAGTACGGGTCGTGCACGGGTTGGGTGTGGGCGGCGCCGAGATCGACGGCGACGATGTCGGCCAGCGCCCCGATGCGCAGCTCGCCGACGTCGAAACCGCTGTACCGTGCGCCGTTCCGGGTGCCGAGCGCCAGGGCGTCGGCGGCACGCAGTGCGGTCGGATCGAGGTGAGCGAGGCGCTGGATCGACACCGCCTGCTTCATGCACTCGAACGGATCCTGCCGATGGCCGCAACTCGGCCCGTCGGTGCCGAGCGCTACGGTGATGCCACGGTCGACCATGTCGTGCAGTCGCATCGAGCCGGAGGCGAGGTACTGGTTCGACGTCGGATTGTGGGCGATCGTCGCGCCCGCCGCGGCGATGGCGTCGAGCTCGTCGTCGTCGAGCCAGATCGCGTGCGCGAGCGTCGCGTGCTCATCGAGGAGACCCTCCCGCTCGAGCCACGTGACCGGGCGGATGCCGTAGTACTCCAGGTAGATGTCCGGGTCCTTCGACCCCTCCGAGCAGTGCGTGTGCCATTTGACGCCTCGGGCCCTGGCGAGCTCTATCGATGCGACGACCATGTCTTGATCGAGGTAGCTGAGGTTGAGTGGAGCCGGCCATACCTCGACCCGGGATCCGGGTGGCCGTGCATCGATGGCCTCAGATGTGATCGCCAGCTCGTCGTCGAGGTCGTAGCGATAGAGCGGTTCGGGCTGTCCGCGTCTGATGCCCACCTCGCTTCGCCTTCCGAGGATTCCCCGTGCCACCGCACCGCGGAGTCCGACAGTCTCGATCGCTCCTGCCACCGAGAGGGTGGTGTCAAGGTCTGTGGGGGCGTAGTGGTTGTCGATCACGGTGGTGATGCCGGCACGCACCGCTTCAACGGCTCCCAGCTGCACGGCGGCCACGGCATCGGCGGGCGACATCTCGATGGAGTACGGCCACATGAAGTTGCACAGCCACGGCCAGATCGATTGACCCTCGCCCAGTCCCTTCGCCAGGGCTTGGAACAGGTGATTGTGCCCGTCGACAAAACCTGGCATGAGTACGGCGTCGGGCAGGTCGATGACCCGGGACGCCTTCCAGCCTGCCAAGTCGGCTCGTGTTCCTAGCGCGGCGATGCGGTTGCCGATGACAGCGATGCCGGCGTCCACGATGGTCGTGCGGCTGCCATCCACCGGGATGATCCACCCGGCGCGGATCAGGATGTCGCACGTTCTTTCGTCGTCGTTCACAGCTCTCCTCGAAGGAATCCGCTCATTCACCGGCCGGAACGCGGGACGCTGGCAGGCGATCCGAACCGCGGTGCCTGGTGCCGGCGAGTATCGGCCGACCGGCCGCGGGGCATTAGGGAATTACATGCAACATATTCCTCTTCCCAGGATTGTCAACCGTCAGACGCAACTTCAGCGCTCAGACTTGTTCTGACAGCAGCAAGCGCGACCGCTTTCCGATCCTTCAATCTGGATTGACAGGAGATTGCATGTAAAAGCTTGACAGCGCTCCCGCCCCGTGGTGGACTCGGCTCGCTTGGTACTGCATCCGTCCCGGCGGGCCTCATACGACCCGACGACGTCGGCCCGGCCGCTATCAGGCGCACCCGAAGGCGCGTGTGGCGTGGCCGGGGTTGTAGTCATCAACCGCAAGGAGGACAACGTGATCATCGATACTCACGTCCATCCGACCAACCTGGTCGACCAGGCCTGGCGCCACACCGGTGAGCCGTTCACCGGTGAGCGCGCCATGGTCATGATGGACGGCCCCTTCATGGTCAACGGCAAGCCGCGCAGGGTGGACATCGCGTGCGCAATGCCGCCGCCCGGCAACACCCAGTGGAAGGAAGGCGACAAGAGCGGCCGGGAGGGAATTCGCAACTATCAGGCGCACGTCAGCTACCTGGTGCAGAACTACCCGGACCGATTCATCGGCAACTTCATCTACAACCCTCGGTTCGGGCCGGAGAACGGTGCGGAGGAACTGCGGTTCCACGTGCAGGAATACGGCTACAAGATGATGAAGCTGCACGCGAACATGCACTCGTACCGGCCCGATCGGGCACTGGACTGGCTCCGTCCGGCTCTGAAGGTATGCGACGAGCTCGGCGTGATCGTGCTCCTGCATACCGGTGACGGCCCGTACTCCATTCCGACGCAGTTCTACCCGATCATCCGCGAGTTCCCGAACGTGAAGTTCATCATCGGGCACTTCGGCGTGCAGACCGGCGGTGTGTACTGCTTCGAGGCGTTCTGGATGATCCAAGACTCGCCGAATGTCTATGGCGAGTCCGGCTGGCTGCTCCAGTCGCGCATCGTCGAGTTCGCGAAGGACATGAAGAAGAGCCGGTTGGTCTACGGCACCGATTCGCCGCCGAACGAACCGGGCATGTGGATGCGTGAGCTCGAGGTGCTCGGCCACGAGCCGCCCCAGGGCCTGAACACGTCGGAGGACGACCTCGAGGGCTACCTCGGCAACAACATGGCGAAGCTGCTCGGGTTGCAGCCGACGCCTGCGCCGAAGGACGTGGCGGAGGCCGAGGCATACCTGCGGGGAGACATCCCTCAGGCATCCGCGGACAACAGGCATGCCGAGTACTACAAGGGATACACGCCCGACTCCTGGGCCGACGACTCGTCGCCTGCGGAACTCGAAGCGCGGGCGGTTCTGGCAGCGGGCTGACCGACGCATCGGGGCCCGGCCGGGGCGGCGCGTCGCGCGCTGTCCCGGCTCGGGTTCGTAGGATGAACGTTGTCGCGCCGCTTTCGAGTGAGTCGAGAAAGGACAAGGGTCAGTGTCCAGACAGAGCCTTGCCGCTCTCGAGCCGATCCTCGAGAGGGACCAGCTCGCCGATCGCACGTATGCGGCCATTCGCGACGCTGTCCTTGCCGAACGGATTCCGGCGGGAACACCGCTGAGCGTTCCGGAACTCGCACGTCGCCTCGGTGTCAGTCGCAGCCCGGTGCGGGAGGCGGTGCAACGGCTGATCTACGAGGGGCTGGCCACTCAGGAGCGCTACCGCGGAGCCGTCGTCAACGGCTCGGATCTCGCCGGGCTGCTCGACCTGTTCGCCGTGCGGGAACCGCTCGAGGGTCTGGCGGCGTCGCTGGCGACGAAGGTCGCCGAGCTCGACGACATCGCACGGTTGCGTTCGATGCTCGCCGAGCACGAGAGCCTGGTCGAGCACGATGGGGATGTCGCTCGGCACATCGAGTTCGACACGCGCTTTCATCGTGAGATCCGGCTGGTGGCCGACAACCAGTACCTCAGCAGCATGCTGGAATCCATTGCGACGCTCTCCCACTCCACGCTTCGCACGCTGTGGGATGCGCCGAACGCGGCCTCTCTGGCGTTCGAGGAGCACAAGCGGATCGTCGACTGCATCGAGGCGGGAGACCAGTCCCTGGCCGAAGCGGTCGCACGGGAGCACATCTCGCGCGTGCGCGTTCGCCTCAGGAGAGCGCTCGTCGACGCAGCCCCCGAGCCCGCCTGATCCGCTTCGCGGTACCCGGCCGCGTCTCACCCGCGTTCGCCGGCTCCCTCGCATCTCACCCGTTTCGCCGGTTCCCTCTCGGTCTCATCCGTCTCTCATCCGTCGCCGTCGTGCCGCCCTGAGTGACCGGTCCGGTTGACAGATAAAGAATTGCATGTAATCTCGCAGCAAGATCGTCGCCGCAGACGTCGAATCGGCCGCTGGCGGCCTGTTCGTTCGAGCGACGGCAGGCGAGCTGCACGAACGGAGGCAAGCGTGGCAACCAGTCGCCTGGCGAGTTCCGTCCGCACGGACGGCTTCGTCGACCTGCTCGCGACGCGCGGTCCGGAGCTCGCCGATCCTGCACGCACCGATCCGGCGTTCACGGATTCGAAACCGCGCCACACAACGAGAGTCCGGCCCGAGTCGGCGCCGTTCTCCGGCTCTTCGGCACCGACGCGCCGTAGGCTCATCGTGGCCATGACGGGCGCCAGCGCACCGCAACTCGGCATCCATCTGCTGAAGGCGCTCCACGAGCTCGGATCGACCGAGACGCACCTCGTGCTCTCGGCGGCAGCGCACCGCACCATCGGACTCGAGACAGACACCACGCCGGCCCGGCTCGCCGAACTGGCGGATGTCGTGCACCAGCGAGGTGACATCGCCGCCTCGATCGCATCCGGCTCGTTCCGCACCGCTGGCATGGTCATCGTGCCGTGCTCGATGCGCACGCTCTCGGCGATCGCACACGGCTACTCGGACAATCTCGTGACCCGGGCGGCGGATGTCACGCTCAAAGAACGGCGACGTCTCGTGCTCGTGGCTCGCGAGACGCCACTGAACCTCATCCACCTGCGCAACATGGTGGGCGTGACGGAAGCCGGGGCGATCGTGCTGCCTCCGATGCTCGCCCTCTATCAGGGGGCGCGATCGATCGACGACCTGCTCGGGTACCTCACCGGTCGCATCCTCGACCAGTTCGACATCGAACACGACCTCTACACCAGGTGGGCGGGGCCGCCGACCGGCATGGAAGGAGAGCCATCATGACGCTCACCGAGAACGCGCGACTGTACAGCAGGCAAGACGCACACGGATTCCTGAACGACTATCTCGAGTCGTATTCCGACGATGTCGTCGACATCGGCGAGCGTGTGTCGGCCAGCGAGGGAATCACGGGGCTGATCGTCGAACTGACCTCGCTGGGTCGCAGCCCGATGCTCTACTGTCGCGCCATCGACGGCCTCGACGTGCCGGTGCTGAGCAACGTGTTCGCATCGAGAACCCGCATCGCACGCATGCTCGGCGTCACGCCGGGGGGACTGCACGAGGAGTACTACCGCCGCTCCAGCGACCCGGTTCCGTGCACGGTGGTGCCGAACGGGCCGGTCGAGGAGGTGGTCGTGACCGGGGAGCACGTCGACCTCGACGCCCTGCCGATGCTCACGCACTTCGCCTCCGACAAGGCGCCGTACATCACGAGCGGAATCATCATCGGCGAGGATCCCGACACCGGGATCGGCAACATGAGCTACCACCGCTCCATGGTGCACTCCCGCAACCAGCTGGCCACCAGCCTTCACTCCAGAGGCGACCTGTGGCACATGCTCGCCAAGTACCGTGAGCGCGGCGAAGTCATGCCTGTCGCCATGGTCATCGGCGCGCATCCGCTCGTGATGCTCGCGGGATCGTCTCGGATGGGATACGACGTCGACGAACGGGAGATCGCAGGCGGTCTGCTCGGGGAACCCCTCGAGGTAGTACGCACTCCCACCTTCGGCATCAAGGTGCCCGCATGGGCCGAGTTCGTGCTCGAGGGCACGATCGACCCGGAGGCGCGAGCAGAAGAGGGGCCCTTCGGGGAGTTCTCGGGGTACTCCTCGAATCGTTCGACGAACAATGTGCTCACGGTGACGGCCGTGATGTCGCGCAGCGACGCGATGCTGATCGACGTCGAGGGCGGCAACACCGACGAGCACCTGAATCTCGCGCGCATTCCGCGCGAGGCAGAGATGGCGCACAAACTCAAGGAACGTTTCCCCGACGTGAAGGCGCTGCACTATCCGACCTCGGGAACACACTTCCATTGCTATGTCTCCGTCGATCAGAAGAGGCCGGGAAGCGCTCGCCAGGCTCTGCTCGGGCTACTCGGCTGGGACCCCTACGTCAAGACGGCGATCGCGGTGGACTCCGACGTCGACATCACCAACGACTCGGAGGTGCTCTGGGCGCTGGCGACTCATTTCCAGCCGCACCTCGATCTCTTCACGATCGACGGCCTTCCCGGATCGCCGCTCGACCCCTCGTCGAGCAACGACGGCACAACGTCGCGGCTCGGCCTGGACGCGACGCGCGGCCCCGACTTCCATGGCGCACGCATCGTGATCTCGGATGAATCACGCCGCGAGGCGCGAAGACTGCTCACCACGATCGCAGGAGGCGACTGATGTCTACAACACCCCGTATCCCCGTCACCGTGCTCACCGGATTCCTCGGCTCGGGCAAGACGACGATGGTGAACCACATCCTGACCGCCGAGCACGGCATGCGGATCGCCATCATCGAGAACGAGTTCGGTGACATCAACGTCGACAGTGCGCTCGTCGTCGGCGGCGACGAGAAGCTCATCGAGATGAGCAACGGATGCTGTCTGTGCTGCACCGCGCGCACCGACCTCATCGAGATCCTGAACTCGCTCTACGAGCGCAAGGAGCGATTCGATCGCATCATCATCGAGACCAGTGGGATGGCGGACCCCAACCCCATCGCACAGACGTTCTACGTCGATGAGGAGATCGCCGACCGCTATCACGTCGACAACCACGTCGGCGAACGCTTCCGCCTCGATGCGATCGTGACCCTCGTCGACGCGAAGCACGTGGAACAGCACCTCGACGACACCCGGGTCGACGGAGTCGGCAACCACACCAGCAACCAGATCGCGTTCGGTGACCGCATCGTCATCAACAAGATCGACCTGATCGACGAAGCGCAACTGGAGCGCGTCAAGGCGCGGATCCGTTCGATCAACCAGTCGGCGGAGATCCTGACCTCGAGCTACGGCGCGGTCGACCTGTGCGAAATACTCGGCATCAACGCATTCGCGCGTCACGAGACGAGCTCCGGATCGGCGCAGTGGCTCGAGGAGAACTCGCATGTGCACAGCGATGGTCTCGAGGCTGTCGCGTTCGAGATCGACGGCCGGTTCCGCCGGGTCGCACTCGAACAGTGCATCGCGGAACTCGCAGCTCGGCAGGGTGACGACCTGTATCGCTACAAGGGTGTCATCCATGTTGAAGGGGACTCGGTGCCGCATCTGCTGCAGGGCGTGCACCAGCTGTACAACCTGACCGCGCACGAGGCCGTCGACCTCAAGCTCGAGTCGTCGGTGTTCGTGTTCATCGGCCGCAATCTCGATCGCGACGAGCTCGAGGCGTCACTGCGTGAGTGCGTCGCCGAGCCGGCGCTGATCGGCTGAGGTGACGGTGCAGGCATCAACTCGACCCGGCGAACTCCGGTTCCGCGACCTGACACCTGACGATCCTCGAGTCGTCGAAGACCTGCTGCCCATTCTGAGGCAGCTGCGTCCTGGACTCGAGGCGAAGGCCCTGGAACGCATCTACGACGAGGGCTGGCCGCAGGGACTTCGCTTCTGCGGAGCGTATCGAGGCAGTCACTGCGTCGGAGCAGCGGGGTGGAGAATCGTCGCGAATCTCTCCAGGGGGCGCCAGCTGTACGTGGACGACCTCGCCGTCGACGAGGCCGACCGATCTCGCGGTGTCGGCGCCGCGCTGCTGGATGCGATCGAGGAGCGGGCCTGCGCCGCCGGCTGCACGGCGATCGCCCTCGAATCGGGCGTGCAGCGCACCGAGGCGCACCGGTTCTACTTTCGCCAGCGCATGGCCGTCACCTCGTTCCACTTCACCAAGTGGCTGGCCGGTTCCAAGGGTCCGATCTGAGCGACTGCAGCCGCCCGACCGTCGTGGTGGGCGGTGAAGTCAGCCGCGGCCGACGAACGGCATTCCGGATGCCGTGATCACCAGCGAGTTCACGGTCGCGGATGCCGGCACGTTCGCCATGAAGAGCACGGCGCGTGCCGCATCCGCGACCGGGAACGTGGGCTCGACCAGCCGCGATCCGTCGGGCTGCAGGGCGCCGGCATCCGCTCCGAGGTCGTCGGTGATGTGCGTGGCCGCATTGCCGATGTCGATCTGCCCGCAGGTTATGCCGAAGGTGCGGCCGTCGAGCTCCAGCGACTTCGTCAGCCCGGAGACGGCGTGCTTCGTCGCGGTGTATGCGGCGGCCAGCGGCCGTGGAGTGTGCGCGGAGATCGAACCGTTGTTGATGATGCGGCCGCCCTGCGGCCGCTGCCGTTTCATGACCCTCATGGCCGCCGCACTGCACAGCATCACGCCGGTCAGGTTGACCGCCACCGCCGAGTTCCAGGCAGAGATGTCGAGCTCATCGACGAAGGCGGCAGGCGGGAACACGCCCGCATTGTTGAAGAGCACGTCGACGCGTCCCCAGGCGGCCTCCGCCCGCGCGAACGCGTCGTCGACGGCGGCCGGATCCGAGACGTCGGCCGGAACGACAAGGGCGCGCGGATGCCCGTCAGCAGTGATCTCCAGCGTGTTCCTGTGCCGCCCGAGAAGCGCCACGCGGTAGCCGTCGTCGAGCATCGCGCGGGCGACACCGCGGCCGATACCCGAGCCGGCGCCCGTCACGACGGCGACGCGTTCGTGCGGAGACGGTGTGGTGGGGGCATCCGTGCTGTTGCCATGCGTGCGGTTGCCATCCGCGGCGCTGCGGTCGGTACCGCTGTCATCCACGGCGCCCGACCCTTTCATGCGGCGGCCCCGGGCTCTCCGGTTTCGACGAGCTCAACCAGCGGGGGGAGGGCGGCTCGCGAACTCAGCGCGGTGAGGGCGGGTCGCGAGGTCGGCGGGGTGAGGGGAGTTCGCGAGGTCGGCGGGGTGAGGGGAGTTCGCGAGGTCGGCGGGGTGAGGGCGGCTCGCGAGGTCGGTGGGGTGGGGGGAGTGCCGGAGCTCAGCAGGGTGCGGGCGGCTTCGGCGCCGTTCATGCGACTTTCATCTCTGATGCGATCTGCGACGCGGCGGCCTTCAGGAGCGGAACGGCGCGCTCGCCGAAGCCCTCGTCGACGCGCGCCAGCGGACCGGAGACCGAGATGGCCGTCGGCGACGGGGCACCGGGCACGGTGATGGCGTAACAGCGCACGCCGAGCTCCTGCTCCTCGTCGTCGATCGAATAGCCGCGATCGCGGATCGCAGCGAGCTCGGTGAGCAGCGCGTCGACGTCGCCGATGCTGTGCTCGGTGGGCGTGGGCATCCCGACCCGGGAGACGATGCCGCGCACGGTGTCTTCGGGCAGCTGTGCCAGCATCGCCTTGCCGACCCCCGTGTCGTGGGCGTGCGCGCGCCGGCCGACCTCGGTGAACATCCGCATCGAGTGCCGTGAGGGCACCTGTGCGATGTAGACGACCATGTCGCCGTCGAGCACGGCCATGTTCGCGCTCTCGCCGAGGTCGTTGACGAGCGAGGCGAGTTGAGGGCGCGCGAGCGAGCCGAGAATGCGGTTGGCGCCCTCGCCGAGCCGGATGAGGCGCGGACCGAGCGCATAGCGCCGGTTCGGCACCTGCCGGGCGTAGCCGAGAGAGACGAGCGTGCGCAACAGGCGGTGGATGGTGGGCAGCGGGAGGTCCGTCGACGCGGCGAGC
Organism: Humibacter antri; assembly: GCF_054777235.1. Taxonomy (NCBI): domain Bacteria; kingdom Bacillati; phylum Actinomycetota; class Actinomycetes; order Micrococcales; family Microbacteriaceae; genus Humibacter; species Humibacter antri. The sequence continues at coordinate 234,502 of NZ_BAAHAW010000019.1, forward strand.
TCGCTCAGCGTCACCTCGCCGCCGGCATCGGTGATGAGCTCGAGCAGCTCGAACACGCGCTCCACCGACTGCACTCGCGCCGGGGCCTTGGCCTGCGTATCGGTCACAGTTCCTCCTGATCGTGGTTCGATCATTCCATCATGCGAAAAGCCTCACACGCTGATCCGCGCTTCGTTCTCTTCCGCTGTCGCGAATTGCGGGTGTGGGCTCTCGAGACCCGCAATTCGAGAAGCGGAACGGCTACAGCTGGTCGTGGCGTTGCAGGGTGGTTTGAATTTCCGTTACGCAGAGAATAATATCCGTATTGCGAAAGTTTTGATGGATGCCCGCGAGGCGGAAACGCCGCGGGATGCACCTCGCTGAGGAGGAAACCCATGGCCAACCCCGGTCCCGGAAACTCGGTCACGTTGCGCGTAGAAGCGCCGGCGAGCTTCACCGCGACGAGTGAGCTCGCGTCGGCCGCCGCTACCGCCGGTGCGGTGATCACCGCGCTCGACGTCGTCGAATCGCACGCGGCAGGCATGGTCGTCGACCTCACCTGCAACACGACCGACGCCGAGCACGCCGAGCAGGTGCGCAGCGCGATCGACGGGTTGGATGGCGTGCTCGTGCGCAACATGAGCGATCGCACCTTTCTGATGCACCTCGGCGGAAAGCTCGAGGTGGTGCCGCGCGAGCCCATCCGCAACCGCGACGACCTCTCGCGGGCGTACACGCCGGGTGTTGCGCGCGTGTGCCTGGCGATCGCCGAAGACAAGCGCAAGGCCCGCGCTCTGACGGTGAAGCGGAATACGATCGCGGTGGTGACCGACGGTTCCGCCGTGCTGGGCCTCGGCAACATCGGTCCTGAGGCGGCATTGCCGGTCATGGAGGGCAAGGCGGCCCTGTTCAAGCAGTTCGCGGGAGTGGATGCCTGGCCCGTCTGCCTCGACACGCAGGACACGGAGGAGATCATCCGCATCGTCAAGGCCATCGCCCCCGTCTACGGTGGGGTCAATCTCGAGGACATCGCGGCGCCGCGCTGCTTCGAGATCGAGAAGCGCCTGCGCGAGGACCTCGACATCCCGGTCTTCCACGACGACCAGCACGGCACAGCCATCGTGACTCTCGCCGCGCTCACCAACGCGCTGCGGGTGGTCGGCAAGGAGATCGGAGACGTGCGCATCGTCGTCTCCGGCGTCGGCGCGGCGGGCAACGCGATCATCCAGCTTCTGCAGGCGCAGGGCGCTGAGCACATCGTCGCCTGCGATCGTCACGGTGCGATCCACTCCGGCGGCGACTACACGGACGCGCACCGCATCGCGCTCGCCGAATCCACCAACGATGAGGGCTTCACCGGCACGCTCGCCGAGGCGATAGCGGGAGCGGATGTCTTCATCGGCGTGAGCGCACCGAACCTGCTCACCGGCGACGACATCGCCGGCATGGCAGACGACGCCATCGTCTTCGCGATGGCGAACCCGGTGCCGGAGGTCGACCCGATCGAGGCATCCAGAACCGCGGCCGTCGTCGCGACCGGACGCAGCGACTTCCCGAACCAGATCAACAACGTTCTGGCGTTCCCCGGCGTCTTCCGCGGCCTGCTCGACGCAGGCACGGCCGACATCACGCCGGCGATGCTCGTCGCCGCTGCGCAGGCGATCGCGGATCGCGTGGATCCCGACGAGCTGAACGCGAGCTTCATCATTCCCAGCGTCTTCGACCCGCTCGTGTCGGTCGAGGTCGCCGAGGCCATCGTGCAGGCCGCACGCGTCGAATGAGCCGAACAGCTGACTGAACCGGCCGCCCTGCCGCTGAACCGGCCGACCTAACCGAAAGACGAAAGAGGAGTACACACCGTGTCCGTGACAGCGAAAAGCCGAAGCACCGTGGAGCGAGCGAACGAGATTCTGACCGATGAGGCGCTTGCGTTCCTCGACGCGCTGCATCTCAGGTTCGCGGACCGCCGTGACGAGTTGATCGCGGCACGGCGGGTGCGTCGCGAGGAGGTCGCCCGCACCGGCCGGCTGGACTTTCTCCCCGAGACGGCCGAGGTGCGCTCCGGCGACTGGCGCGTCGCGGACACGCCGGAGGCGCTGCGGGACCGACGCGTGGAGATCACCGGGCCGGCGACCCCGGCCAAGATGGCGATCAATGCCATGAACTCCGGCGCGAAGGTGTGGCTCGCCGACCTGGAAGACGCGAACACCCCGCACTGGTTCAACGTGGTCGACTCGCAGGTGAACCTGAAGGATGCCGCGCGCGGCACTCTGCACTACAGCTCGCCGGAGGGCAAGGACTACGCCCTGCGCACCGACGCACCGACATCCGTCGTTATCGTGCGTCCGCGCGGCTGGCACATGGACGAGTCGAACCTGCAGTTCGACGGCCGGAACGCGGTCGGCGCGCTCGTCGACTTCGGGCTGCACTTCTTCCACAATGCGGCGCACCTGGCGAAGACCGGTCAGGGGCCGTTCTACTACCTGCCCAAGACCGAGAGTCATCTCGAGGCCCGGCTCTGGAACGACGTGTACACGTTCGCGGAAGGCGAGCTGGGCATCCCGCACGGCACCGTGCGAGCCACCGTGCTGATCGAGACGATCCCTGCTGCGTTCGAGATGGAGGAGATTCTCTTCGAACTGCGGGAGCATGCATCCGGACTCAACGCCGGCCGGTGGGACTACCTGTTCAGCATCATCAAGTACTTCCGCGACGCGGGCAGCACGTTCCTCCTGCCCGATCGCGCGGACGTCTCCATGACCGCGCCGTTCATGCGCGCGTACACCGAGCTGCTGGTGCGAACCTGCCACAAGCGCGGCGCGTTCGCGATGGGAGGCATGGCGGCGTTCATCCCGAACCGCAAGGATCCGGAGGTGACGGATGCCGCGATCGCCAAAGTGCGTGACGACAAGCTGCGCGAGGCGACGGACGGGTTCGACGGCTCCTGGGTGGCACACCCCGACCTGGTGCCGGTCTGCATGGACGTGTTCGACGCCGTGCTCGGCGACAAGCCGAATCAGCTCGACAAGCTCCGCGAGGACGTCAGCGTGACGGGGGAGCAGCTGCTGGATGTCGCATCCACCCCTGGCCATGTCACCGAGGCAGGACTGAGGCTGAACCTCTACGTCGCCGTCGCTTACACGGCCGTATGGCTTTCCGGGAACGGCGCCGTCGCGATCCACAACCTCATGGAAGACGCGGCGACCGCGGAGATCTCGCGCTCGCAGGTGTGGCAGCAGGTGCACAACCGGGTTCGGTACAGCGACACCGGCAACGAGGCGACGCCGGAACTCGTCGGGCGGCTGCTCGACGAGGAGTCGGAGCGGCTGCGCAGCGAAGTGGATGCCTCGTCGTTCGAGCGGTACTACGCGCCGGCCCGCGAGCTGATCCGCAGGCTGACGACCGAGGACGATTACGTCGACTTCCTGACCACTCCGGCCTACGAGATCGTGGCGTGATGGCGGCGGGCTCCGTGTCTTCCGGCTCCGTGTTCTCAGGTTCCGTGGCATCCGGGCGGGCTTCCGGCGGCCTGCGGCCGGTCAGCCTGACCGACGACGACCTCGCCGATATCGACCGGCGGCTGGGCGCCACCGATGAACTGCTGACAAAGGAGTACCCGGGCGACGACGGCTCGCGCCAGCCGGTGCACACGGTCTACGTGCCCGCCGATCGCTTCACGCCCGAGCTCCCGGCACAGTGGGGCGCGCAGGCGGCGGATGCGGTCGCCGCATTCGGCGACACCGTCGCGCTCGCCTCAGCGGTGGGTCTCGGCGAGCTCGCGGCATCCGTCGCGCCACTGGTCGAGAAGAAGCTGCGCACCGAGCCGATCGAAGACCTGCGTCTCGACTTCGAGGACGGCTACGGCGACCGAGGCGATGAGACCGAGGACGCGGATGCCCGCGCCTGCGCCGAGCGGGTCGCCGCCGCGGTCGCGGCCGGCACGGCGCCGCCGTTCGTGGGCATTCGATTCAAGTCGTTCGAAGCGCCGACGCGGCGCCGCGGTCTGCGCACCCTCGACCTCTTCGTCACGACGCTGGCCGAGGCCGGAGAGCTTCCTGACGGACTGGTGCTGACCCTTCCGAAGGTGACAACGGTCGCTCAGGTGGAGGCCATGGCCGATGTCTGCGAGCGGCTCGAGCGCAAGCTCGGCCTCAGCGACGGGCGTCTGCGCTTCGAGGTTCAGATGGAGACACCTCAGCTGATCATCGCCGCCGACGGCACAGTGCCGGTCGCGACGCTTCTGCACTCCACTTCCAGAAGCGGCGACTCCAGAAGCGGCGGCTCCAGTAGCGGCGCTTCCGCAGGCGGTGCCGGCGGGCGGGTGTCGGCACTGCACTACGGCACGTACGACTACAGCGCGTCACTGCAGATCGCTGCCGCGTACCAGTCGATGGAGCATCCTGCCGCCGACTTCGCCAAGAACGTGATGCAGGTCGCCGCCGCGGAGACCGGGGTGCGCCTGTCGGACGGCTCGACCAACGTCATCCCGGTCGGCGACCGCGACCACGTTCTCGACGCCTGGCGGTTGCACGCGCGGCTGGTTCGCCGATCGCTCGAGCACGGATTCTTTCAGGGCTGGGACCTGAACGCCGCCCAGCTGCCGACACGGTTCCTCGCCACCTATGCGTTCTACCGCGAGGGGCTGGCCGCTGCCACCAGGCGCCTGCACAACTACCTGCACGCCGGCGACACCGCCATCATGGACGAGCCCGCGACGGCCAGAGCGCTCGCCCGCTATGTCGTGCGCGGCCTCGAGTGCGGCGCCGTCACGCCCGCCGAGGTCGAGCATGCCGCGGGCGCGACGCCCGCGGAGCTGACCCGTCTCGCGCATCCGAAACTCGCCACCCTTCAGGAGACGACATGACCAGCGACGACATGACCAGTGAGGCCCGCACGTACTACACGCCGAAGGGCGGGCTGCCGCCGCAGAGCGCGCTGCTCACCGACCGTGCCGTGGTCAAGCTCGCGTACACGGTCATTCCGAAGGGCGTGCTGCGCGACATCGTCACCAGCAGCCTGCCCGGGTTCTCCGAGACGCGTGCGTGGATCCTCGCCAGGCCGACGCCGAGCTCGGCGGTGACGTTCTCGCAGCTGATCGTCGAGATCGGTCCTGGGGGCGGCGCGGCCAAGCCCGAGGCCGAGGTCGGTGTGGAGGGCGTGCTGTTCGTCACGGCCGGCGAGTTGACGCTGACGCTCGACGGTGAGCGGCACGTGCTCGACGAGGGCGGCTACGCGTTCATCGCGCCGGATGCCGAATGGTCGCTGGCGAACGAGGGTGAGCAGCTCACGAGCTTCCACTGGATCCGCAAGGCGTACGACCACCTCGACGGGGTGCCTGCGCCGGCATCCTTCGTCACGCGCGACCAGGACGTCGTGCCGGTCTCGATGCCCGACACGGATGACACCTGGGCGACGACGCGGTTCTCGGACGCGAGCGACATGGCCAACGACATGCAGGTGAACATCGTCACGTTCAAGCCGGGCGGGACCATCCCGTTCGCCGAGACGCACATCATGGAGCACGGCCTGTTCGTGCTGCAGGGCAAGGCGGTCTACCGACTCAACGACGACTGGGTCGAGGTCGAAGCAGGTGACTACCTGCTGCTTCGGGCGTTCTGCCCGCAGGCGTGCTACGCCGGCGGTCCAGAGGACTTCCGGTACCTGCTCTACAAGGACATCAACCGTCAGGTGAAGCTCACCTGAGTCGCGCAGCGGCCGCCGCCCCCGGAGTTCCACGCACGCGAAGTCCCGCGCACCCCGAAGTTCAGGGCCCAATCTGTCGTTTCCGCCGCAGGAAGCGACGTTGTGGGCCATGAACTTCGGTAGGGCGGCGTGGGGGCACTCGAAACAGGGTTGACGCACGCGGCGCTTCCACTTACGATTTCAGATGTCAGAAATTTTTTTCCGAATGATGAAAGTTATCTGGGAAGTGTCAAGCACTCACGACCACCGCTGACGACCACCTCAGACAGCCAACACAGTCGACCACCACAGACACCCACCACTAGGAGCAACCGATGAGTTACACGGTCAACTGCTCGATCCTGCTGACGGACCTGCCGGTCCTGGAGCGGCCTGCCGCCGCGAAGGCGGCCGGCTTCGACGCTGTCGAGTTCTGGTGGCCGTTCGCCGCCGCCGTGCCCGAGCAGGGCGAGATCGACGCGTTCATCGGCGCGATCGAGGCGGCCGGCGTGCGGCTGAGCGGGCTCAACTTCTTCGCCGGCGACATGCCGGGTGGAGACCGCGGGCTCGTCTCGTGGATCGGTCGTGAGAACGAGTTCCGCGACAACGTCGAGGTCGTCGTGCAGATCGGTGCGCGGCTGGGCACCAAGGCCTTCAACGCGCTGTACGGCAATCGCATCGAAGGCGCCGACCCGGCCGAGCAGGATGCCCTCGCGGTTCAGAACCTGGCCATCGCTGCCAAGGCTGTTGCGCGCATCGGCGGCATCGTGCTGCTCGAGCCGGTCAGCGGCACGCCGTCGTATCCGCTGAAGACGGCGGCCGAGGCGATCGCGGTGATCCAGCGGGTGCGCACCGAGCATGGCGTGGACAACATCCGTCTGCTCGCCGACTTCTACCACCTAGCGGTCAACGGAGACGACGTGGATGCCGTCATCGCCGCGCACGGAGCCGGCTTCGGGCACATCCAGATCGCGGATGCCCCTGGTCGCGGCGAACCGGGCACCGGCGAGCTGCCGCTGGCGCGCTGGATCGACGACGCGCGGGCAGCCGGATACGACGGCTCCATCGGACTCGAGTACAAGGCGACCCTGCCCGATCCGTTCGCCTGGGTCGGGGCATCCACCGCGGCCTGAGGGCGGGGCATAGCGTCGTTGGTTTCGACGAGCTCAACCAACGGGAACCAAGCTCAACCAACGGGAACCAAGCTCAACCAACGGGAACCAAGCTCAACCAACGGGAAACCCGGCGGGAAACGGGAAAGACCACCACGAAGGAGTGAAGCAATGAGCAACGTCACCGTCATCGGGCTCGGCATCATGGGCTTGCCCATGGCCGTCAATCTGGTCAGGGCCGGGCACACCGTCACGGGATACAACCGCAGCCAGGACAAGGTCGATGGGCTCGTCGCCGCTGGAGGCAACGGCGCCTCCAGCGTCGCCGAGGCGGTGAAGGACGCCGACGTGATCATCACGATGGTGCCCGATTCGCCCGACGTCGAGGCCGTCGTCACCGGCGACGGTGGTGTCTTCGCCAACGCGCGGAGCGGCGCACTGTGGATCGACAACAGCACCATCCGTCCGGACGTCGCCGTCGAGCTGGCGGATGCCGCCCGTGTCGCGGGGCTGCGCCCTCTGGATGCCCCGGTCTCCGGCGGCGAGCAGGGCGCCATCGACGGCGTGCTGTCGATCATGGTCGGCGGCGAGAAGGCGGACTTCGCTGCCGCCGGGCCGGTGCTGAACGCGATCGGCCGCACCATCGTGCACGTCGGGCCCTCCGGCTCCGGGCAGACCGTGAAGGCCGCCAACCAGCTCATCGTCGCCGCGAACATCGAGGCGCTCGCCGAAGCGATCGTGTTCCTCGAGGCGTACGGCGTCGACACGCAGGCCGGCCTCGAGGTGCTCGGCGGAGGCCTCGCCGGCTCCAAGGTGCTCGAGCAGAAAGGGCAGAAGATGCTCGACCGCGACTTCACCCCAGGCTTCCGTCTGGCGCTGCACCACAAAGACATGGGCATCGTCACGGCGGCGGCACGCGCCAAGAGCGTCGCCATTCCGCTCGGGTCGGCGGTCGCCCAGCTCGTCGGCAACATCGTCGCCGAGGGCGACGGCGGCCTCGACCATTCGGGTCTCTTCACCCGCGTCGCGCGCAGCTCGGGCCGCGACTGACATTCATGACTTGCAAAGGAGCACAACCATGACCACCATGCGCACCGTCGACGCGGTCGTCCTGATCCTGCAGAAGGAGGGTGCCACCGAGGCCTTCGGCCTGCCGGGCGCCGCCATCAACCCTCTCTACTCCGCGATGCGCGCCCACGGCGGCATCCGGCACACGCTCGCGCGTCACGTGGAGGGCGCCTCGCACATGGCCGACGGGTACTCCCGCGCCGCAGCCGGCAACATCGGCGTCTGCCTCGGCACCTCCGGTCCGGCCGGCACCGACATGATCACGGGGCTGTACGCGTCGTGGGCCGACAGCATCCCGATCCTGTGCATCACCGGCCAGGCGGCCGTGTCGAAGCTGCACAAGGAGGACTTCCAGGCGGTCGACATCCAGTCCATCGCTGCACCCGTGACCAAGATGGCCATGACCGTGCTGGAGCCCGCCCAGGTGCCAGGCGCCTTCCAGAAGGCGTTCCAGCTCATGCGCACCGGCCGCCCCGGTCCCGTGCTGCTCGACCTGCCGTTCGACGTGCAGATGGCCGAGATCGAGTTCGACATCGACTCGTACGAGCCGCTCCCGGTGGCCGTGCCGCGGGCATCCCGTCGCCAGGCGGAGAAGATCCTCGACCTGCTGGCCGCCAGCGAGCATCCGGTGATCGTCGCAGGCGGCGGCATCATCAACGCGGATGCCGCCGACGAGCTCGTCGAGCTGGCCGAGCTGCTCGGCACGCCGGTCATCCCGACGCTGATGGCCTGGGGCGCGATTCCGGATGACCACCCGCTGTGGGCAGGCATGGTCGGCATCCAGACGTCGCACCGGTACGCCAACGGGACGTTCCTCGCGTCGGACTTCGTGCTCGGGATCGGCAACCGATGGGCGAACCGCCACACCGGCGGGCTGGACGTCTACCGCGCCGGCCGCACGTTCGTGCACGTCGACATCGAGCCGACGCAGATCGGTCGCGTGTTCGCCCCCGACTTCGGCGTCGTCTCCGACGCGAAGGCGGCGCTGACCCGACTGATCGAGGTCGCCCGTGAGCGCAAGGCCGCCGGGAGCATCCCCGACTACGCCGACTGGGCGCGCGAATGCTTCGAGCGTCGCGCCACCGGCCAGCGCAAGACGCACTTCGGCAACGTGCCGATCAAGCCGCAGCGCGTGTACGAGGAGATGAACAGGGCCTTCGGTCGCGACACCACCTACGTCTCCACCATCGGGCTCTCGCAGATCGCGGGTGCCCAGATGCTGCACGTCTACGGCGCCCGAAAGTGGATCAACGCAGGACAAGCCGGGCCGCTCGGCTGGACCGTGCCCGCAGCCCTGGGCGTCGTGCGCGGCAAGCCAGGCGAGCAGGTCGTGGCGCTGTCGGGCGACTACGACTTCCAGTTCATGATCGAGGAGCTCGCCGTCGGCGCGCAGCATCATCTGCCGTACGTGCACGTGGTCGTGAACAACTCGTACCTCGGCCTGATCCGCCAGTCGCAGCGCGGCTTCGGCATGGACTACGAGGTCTCGCTCGCGTTCGAGAACGTGAACTATCCGGACGGCAACGGCTACGGCGTCGACCACGTCGCGGTTGCCGAGGGCCTGGGCTGCAAGGCGGTGCGCGTCACCGACCCGGATGCCCTGGGTGCGGCGTTCGCGCAGGCGTCATCGCTCGCCGAGGAGTACCGGGTGCCCGTCGTCGTCGAGGTCATCCTGGAGCGCGTGACGAACATCTCGATGGGCACCGAGCTCGACAACATCAACGAGTTCGAAGACCTCGCGGTGACGCCGGACGACGCGCCGACAGCGCTGCGTCCGCTGGCCGTGCAGGCACGCGCCGAGCAGCCACTGGCAGTCTGAGCCCAGGGACACACCCGGCCATGCGCATCCTGATCGCCGTCGACAAGTTCAAGGGGTCGCTCTACGGCCCCGACGCGGCCGACGCGCTCGCCGCGGGGCTGGCGGGCGAAGGCGTCGAGATCGACGTCGTGCCCGTCGCCGACGGCGGGGAAGGCACCGTGGATGCCGCACTGGCGGCCGGTTTCGACCGTCGCGTCGCGATCGTCACAGGCCCGACGGGGCGGCCCGTCGAGGCGGTCTTCGCCCTCAGCACCGAAGGGGCACAGCGCGGCGAAGGGGCACAGCGAGGCGAAGGGGCACGGCTCAGCGAAGGGGCACGGCTCGGCGAAGGGGCACGGCTCGGCGAAGGGGCACGGCTCGGCGAAGGGGCACGGCTCGGCGAAGGGGCACGGCTCGGCGAAGGGGCACGGCTCGGCGAAGGGGCACGGCTCGGCGAAGGGGCACGGCTCGGTGAAGCTGCACAGCGCAGCGAAAAGGCACAGCGCAGCGAGAAGGCAGAGCCCGGCATAGTCGCCGTGATCGAGATGGCGGCCGCGAGCGGGCTGGCTCTGCTGCCGGGTGCGCAGCAGCCGCTTGCCGCGACGAGCAGGGGAACGGGCGACCTGATCCGGGAGGCCCTCGACGCGGGCGCCCGCACGATCTACCTGGGCGTCGGCGGCAGCGCCTGCACCGACGGGGGCGCCGGTGTGCTGGCGGCGCTCGGCGCCGAGCTGCTCGACGAGCTCGGGGAGCGGATCGCCGACGGGGGAGCGGCGCTCTACGCGCTGTCGTCGATCGACCTCTCCGGGCTCGATCCGCGCCTGATCGACGTCGACCTCGTGCTGGCCACCGACGTCGACAACCCGCTGCTGGGCGAACGCGGCACGGCCGCCGTGTTCGCTCCGCAGAAGGGCGCGTCGCCCGGTCAGGTCGTCGTGCTCGAAGCGTCGCTCAGCCGGTTCGTGCAGGTGCTCGGTGACGTGCGAGAGGATGCCGCGGCGCTCGCCGCCGAGGCGGGCTCCGGCGCAGCGGGCGGCGTGGGCTACGCAGCACGCCTGCTCGGCGCTCGCGTGGAACCGGGCGTCGAGGTGGTGCAACGGTTCACCCGTCTTCACGAGCACATCGTGCACGCGGACCTCGTGATCACCGGCGAGGGCAGTCTCGACGAGCAGAGCCTCGGCGGCAAGGCGCCGGTCGGCGTCGCCCGGGCCGCACAGCGCGCCGGCGTGCCGGTGGTCGCCGTCTGCGGGCGCACCACGCTCTCGCCGGAGCAGCTCGCGGCGGCCGGTTTCGCGGCGACATACCCGCTGAGCGCGATCGAGCCGGATGCCGCGGCGAGCATGCGCGACGCCGCACGCCTGCTCGAGATCGTGGGTGCAGGCATCCGCGACTCCGGGCGCACACTGATCTCAGCGACACGCTGACCAGCACCGCGCCGCACAGAATTCGACCGAACGCGAACCGACCTTCACCTCCCACCAACCTTCATAGTTCAAGGAGACCGATGTCGACCTCCGAACCGACAAGCTTCGACCTGGTCATCCGCGGCGATCTGCTGCGCGCCGACGGCGTGCGCGCCGGTGAGGTCGGTGTGCGAGCCGGCCGCATCGCGGCCATCGAACCCGAGGGCGCGCGGCTGATGGGCGACCGCCTGGTCGAGCTCGCCGCTGACGAGGTGCTGCTGCCCGGACTCGTGGACTCGCACGTGCACGTGAACGAGCCCGGCCGAACCGAGTGGGAGGGGTTCGCGTCAGCCACCCGCGCAGCCGCGGCGGGCGGGGTGACCACCATCGTGGACATGCCGCTGAACAGCATCCCGCCGACCGTGACCGTCGATGCGCTCGAGGTGAAGCGCCGCGTGGCCGCTCCGCAGGCGCATGTGGACGTGGGGTTCTGGGGCGGCGCGATTCCCGGCAATACGGCACAGCTGCGCCCGCTGCACGAAGAGGGCGTTTTCGGGTTCAAATGCTTCCTGCTGCCCAGCGGTGTGGACGAGTTTCCGCCGCTTGGCCTCGACGAGATCGAGACGGACATGCGCGAGCTCGCGCGGTTCGACTCCTTGCTCATCGTGCACGCCGAGGACGCGCACGAGATCGAGGCGGCGCCCGATCCGCATGGCCCGCATTACCGCGACTTCCTGGCCTCACGTCCGCACGAGGCCGAAGATGTCGGGATCGCCGAGGTGATCGAACGCTCCGAGCGCACCGGCGCGCGGGCGCACATCCTGCACCTCTCGTCGGCCGGAGCGCTCGACGAGATCCGCGATGCGCGCGAACGCGGGGTGCGACTCACCGTGGAGACGTGCCCGCACTACCTCACCCTGACGGCCGAGTCGGTGCCCGACGGCGCGACGGCGTTCAAGTGCTGCCCGCCCATCCGCGAGGAGGGCAATCGGGACCGGTTGTGGCAGGGGCTTCTCGACGGCACGATCGACTGCATCGTCTCCGACCACTCGCCCGCGACGGTCGACCTGAAGCAGCCGGCCGACGGAGACTTCGGAACGGCGTGGGGCGGCATCTCGTCGCTGCAACTCGGGCTCTCGCTGGTGTGGACAGAGGCGGCACGGCGCGGCATCTCGCTGCAGCAGGTGGTGGAGTGGATGTCTGCCGCCCCCGCCCGGGTCGCCGGATTGCAGCGGAAGGGCCGTCTAGAGATTGGGTACGACGCGGACTTCGCAGTGTTCGCCCCCGAGGAGTCCTTCACCGTCGAACTCGGCCGGCTGCGGCACAAGAACCCGGTGTCGGCGTATGCCGGCAAGACCCTCACCGGGGTGGTGCGCACCGCGTACCTGCGGGGCGAGGGGATCGACGGCGAGACGCCGCGCGGCGTTCTGCTGCGGCGCGGGGAAGCGTAGGCGGCCACCGCACCACGTGGCCCTGCGCCACGAGATCCGTCAACAGGACATCCGCCCGAGGACAGGCCAGACCGGCATGTATTCGGCCGGAGAGCGCGATCCGTCATGTTGACGAGCACGGTGGGGAGGCCGAGCGAGGCCAGAGAACCAGACGGAGAACCGGACGGGGAACCGGACGGGGAACCAGACGGAGAACCAGACGGAGAACCAAACAGAAAGGGACTGATGAGAATGACCATCGAGGCCGAACGGGCAGAGTCGCCGGAGCCAGAGGCGTTCGCGTGGAACGGTGCCGATCCGGACTTCTACGTGCCCGACGAACGCGATGGGCGCGCCGGGTGGTGGCGCCGTCTTCTCGGGGCGCAGCCGCACTGACGCGCGCCAGGGAGACGGATGCTCGGGCATCCGTTATCCGTATCGCGAAAGTTCGATTTCGAAATCCAGCACATTCTCGCGAAGGAGCGGGTAAACTCGCCAGGACCGGCGCGGCGTCGTCGTGCCCGGTGTACAACGTGGGCGGCGTCTGACGGCGCGAATTCCCCTCAACGATGAGGTACGGCCTTTCGTGTCCTCGCGAACGACTAGGAGTTGGTCATGGGTGACCCCATGCTCACCGTGAACGGGCTTCGGCGGCGCATCGACGCTCCGGCCCACGCGACCGCGCTGGACTGGCTGCGCGGCGAAGGTCTCACCGGCTGCAAGGAGGGCTGCGCGGAGGGCGAATGCGGCGCCTGCGCCGTTCTCGTCGCCACGGTCGACGGAAACGGCGGCACGTCGTGGACAGCCGTCAACGCCTGCCTTGTGCCCGTCGCCGCGCTCGACGGTCAGGAGGTGATCACCTCCGAGGGACTCGGCACACCGGATGCCCTTCATCCGGTGCAGGAGGAGCTCGCGACCCGCGGTGGATCGCAGTGCGGATACTGCACGCCCGGTTTCGTGTGCAGCATGGCGGGGGAGTACTACCGGGCTGACCGCGAACCGGGAACCGGGAGCACAGGCGCCCCCGGCGGCACAGGTACCACAACCGTCAGCACAGGCACCGCCGTCGGCACAGGCGCCACAGCGGCCGTCGAACCGGCCGAGCCGGACTACGAGCACGGCCCGAACGGCTTCGATCTGCACGCGCTGAGCGGCAACCTCTGCCGGTGCACCGGTTACCGCCCGATCCGCGATGCCGCTTATGCGTTGGGCGAGCCGTCAGATGCCGACCCGCTCGCCGCTCGCCGCGCTGCGCCGGCCCCCGGCCCGGTCGCCACCGACGTCTCCGCGGCCGATGGCCGCTTCGTGCGACCCGCGACCCTCGAGGACGCGCTCGCGCTTCTCGCCGCCGAGCCCGGAGCCGTGCTCGTGGCCGGCTCGACGGACTGGGGCGTCGAGGTCAATCTCCGCGGCCGGCGCGCACCGCTCGTCGTCGCGATCGATCGCCTGACCGAGCTGCACGGCATCCACGTCGGCGACGACGTCATCGAGATCGGTGCGGCCGTGACGCTCACCGAGATCGAGCGGCAGTTGGGGGCGCGCGTGCCGCTGCTCGGCGAGCTGATTCCGCAGTTCGCGTCCCGTCTCATCCGCAACCGGGCGACGATCGGAGGCAACCTGGGCACCGGCTCGCCCATCGGCGACACCCCGCCCGCTCTGCTGGCGCTCAATGCCCACGTCGTGCTCGCCTCAGCGGACGGCGAACGCGAGGTGGATCTCGCCGACTACTTCACCGGATACCGGCAGACGCTGAAGCGCGTCGACGAGTTGATCCGCGCGGTGCGCATCCCGCGGTCGCTGGCACCGTTCACGGCGTTCCACAAGATCGCGAAGCGGCGTTTCGACGACATCTCGAGTGTCGCCGTCGCGTTCGCGCTCGACATCGAGGATGACGTCGTCACCGCCGCGAAGATCGGCCTCGGCGGCGTCGCCGCGACGCCGCTGCGCGCGCGTGCCACCGAAGACGAGCTGCTCGGCTCGGTGTGGTGCGCCGACACGGTGCGGGAGGCGGCGATCGTGCTGGGACGAGAGGGCACGCCGATGGCGGATCACCGGGCATCCGGCGAGTACCGGGCGATCATGCTGAGCCAGGCGCTGCTGAAGTTCTACGCCCAGACGACCGACCCACGCACGGCCCAGAAGGTGGAGGTGGCATCATGAGCGAGCTGTCCGACCGTCCGGTCGGCGCCGTCGTCGGCGTGCCCGAGGCGCACGAGAGCGCGAACGGACACGTCACAGGCACTGCGCTGTACACCGACGACATCGCCGAGCGGCGGCACGACGTGCTGAGCGCGTGGCCGGTGCAGTCGCCGCACGCCCACGCGCGCATCCTCTCCATCGACACCGGTGACGCTCTCGCCGTTGCCGGCGTGGTGCGCGTGCTGACCGCCGACGACATCCCGGGCGTCAACGACGCGGGCGTCAAGCACGACGAGCCGCTGCTGCCGCGCGAGGCGATGTACCACGGGCACGCCGTGTGCTGGGTGCTGGGTGAGAGTGTCGACGCGGCTCGGCTCGGCGCGGCCGCCGTGCACGTCGAGTACGAGGTGCTGTCCTCGATCATCACGGTCGCCGAGGCGATCGAGGCCGGCTCGTTCCAGGGCGTGCAGCGCACGTCACGACGGGGGAATGTCGACAAGGCGCTCGCCGAAGCGGCACACGTGTTCGAGGGGATCATCGAGACGGGTGCGCAGGAGCACTTCTACCTCGAGACGCACGCGTCGCTCGCCTACTTCGACGAGGGCGGCCAGCTGTATGTGCAGGCCAGCACGCAGCATCCGACCGAGACGCAGGAGATCGTCGCGCACGTGCTGGGGCTGGCCTCGAACGAGGTGACGGTGCAGTGCATCCGCATGGGCGGCGGCTTCGGCGGCAAAGAGACCCAGCCGCACGGCCTGGCAGCGATCGCCGCGCTCGGCACGAAGCTCACCGGCCGCCCGGTGCGGTTGCGGCTGAACCGCACGCAAGATCTCACCATGACGGGAAAGCGGCCGGGGTTCCGCACCACCTGGAAGGCAGGCTTCGACGACGATGGCAGGATCGTCGCGCTGAAGACCACGCTCACCGCGGACGGGGGCTGGTGCCTCGACCTGATGGAGGCTGTCGTCAGCCGGGCGCTCTGCCACCTCGACAACGCCTACTGGATTCCGAACGTCGAAGCGCTCGGCCGCATCGCGAAGACGAACAAGACGTCGCACACGGCCTTCCGGGGCTTCGGCGGCCCGCAGGGTGTGCTCCTGATCGAGACCATCTTCGGTGAGGCGGCCCCGGTGCTCGGCATCGAGCCGGCGGAGCTTCGTCGCCGCAACTTCTACGAGGCGGGGCAGACGACGCCGTACGGGCAGGTGGTGCGCGACGCCGAGCGGATGCCCGA
The DNA here is from genome assembly GCF_054777235.1 of Humibacter antri. Lineage (NCBI taxonomy): Bacteria > Bacillati > Actinomycetota > Actinomycetes > Micrococcales > Microbacteriaceae > Humibacter > Humibacter antri. Next base: position 250,347 of record NZ_BAAHAW010000019.1, read on the forward strand.
CATCTGGAACCAGGTGCTCGAGGGCTCGGACTACCGCGCACGCAGCGCGGGGATCGCCGAATTCAACGCGACGCACCCGGACGTGAAGCGGGCGCTGGCGATCACGCCGATCAAGTTCGGCATCTCGTTCAACGTCGCGGCGTTCAACCAGGCCGGCGCCCTCGTGCTCATCTACAAGGACGGCTCCGTGCTCATCAACCACGGCGGCACCGAGATGGGCCAGGGTCTGCACACCAAGATGCTGCAGGTCGCGGCCACGGCGTTGGGCGTGCCGAGGCAGAGCGTGCGCCTGGCGCCCACCCGCACAGACAAGGTGCCGAACACGTCGGCGACCTCCGCATCGACCGGTGCAGACCTCAACGGCGCCGCGGTGAAGGATGCCTGCGAGCAGCTCCGTGACCGCCTCGCCGTCGTCGCGGGCGGCCTGCTGGGTGTGAGCCCGCGCGACGTACGGTTCGAGAACGGAGTCGTGACGGGCCTCGGTGCAGGCGATCGCTCGCTGTCGTTCGGCGAGGTGGTCACGGCCGCGTACTGGCAACGCGTGCAGCTGTCGGCGGCCGGCTACTACCGCACGGAGGGGCTGCACTGGGACCCGGAGAACTGGCAGGGCTCGCCGTTCAAGTACTTCGCGTACGGCGCGGCCGCCACCGAGGTCGAAGTGGACGGATTCACCGGCGCCTACCGCACCCGTCGCGTCGACATCGTGCACGAGGCGGGCGACTCCCTGTCGCCGCTGATCGACATCGGCCAGATCGAGGGCGGCTACGTGCAGGGGGCCGGCTGGCTCACGCTGGAGGACATGCGGTGGGATGCCTCGGACGGCCCGAGCCGCGGCCGCCTGCTCACCCAGGCGGCGAGCACGTACAAGCTGCCGAGCTTCTCCGAGATGCCCGAGGTGTTCAACGTGACGCTCTACGACAAGGGGCACGAGCCCGGATCGGTGTACGGATCGAAGGCCGTCGGCGAGCCGCCGCTGATGCTGGCGCTGAGCGTGCGCGAGGCGTTGCGGCAGGCTATCGCGTCGTTCGGCGCTCCGGGAACGAGTGTGCGGCTGTCGTCGCCATCCACACCGGAGACCGTGTTCTGGGCGATCCAGGCGACGCGAGGTTCTGCGGCGGCGTCGGATGCCTCGGGCGAGAAAGCTGCGGGGGTCGAGAGCGAGGCATCCATGCGCGCTCCGGATGAGGCAACCCTCGAAGCAGTGGGTGCCTCGAGGGGTTCCGCAGACGCTGAACCCGCGGGCGCCGACGTGCTCGTGGACTGACGCATGGACTGGCTGGCGGCGCTCGGCGGCCTGCGTGCCGCGCATGAGCCGGGCGTGCTCGTCACGCTCGTGACGGTGCGCGGACACGCTCCAAGGGCGGCCGGCGCCAAGATGGTCGTCGGCGCCCACACGGTGTGGGACACGATCGGCGGCGGCAACCTCGAAGAGACCGCTGTGGAGCGCTCACGGGCGATGATCGAGGCCGGCGCGAAGACGCCGGAGCTGTTCTCGTTGACGCTCAGCGACAAGGCACCCGCGGAGTACGGCGTGCAGTGCTGCGGAGGAGAGGTGACGATTCTGATGGAACCGGTGCGCACCGTGCCGTCGGTCGCCGTGTTCGGCATGGGACACGTGGGTCTGGAACTGGCGATCATCCTGTCGCGGCACGACCTGGACCTCACGCTGGTGGACTCACGGGCCGATCTGCTCGACGCGACGCGGCTGGCCCCGGCGATGGGCGGCCTCGCCCGAGTGCGGGTGTGTCACGAACCGGTGCCGGAGTCCGTCTTCCCGTCCCTCCCGGCCGGGTCGTATGCGCTCATCCTGACGCACGACCACGCTGAAGACCTCGCGCTGTGCGAGAGCGCGCTGGCGCAGGATGCGCTCGCCTACATCGGACTGATCGGCTCGGCCTCGAAGTGGGCGAGGTTCCGCAAGCAGCTGACGGATGCCGGACACACGCCGGCAGACCTGGAACGCATCACGACGCCGATCGGGCTGCCCACGACGTCGGATGCCGGTGGCATCCGCGCGAAGGACCCGGCGGCGATCGCCGTCTCGGTCGCGGCCGACCTGCTGATGCGCTTCGAGCGCGATGGAGCCAGGAGCGAAGGCCCAGTGGGCCTTCGCCGCGACCCCGGAGCCGAGGCGGCTGCGCCGACTCGGTGAGCGGATACCGGCTCCCGACCCGACCCCGCGAGACCGCACGCCCGGCCAGAACCCCGCGAGACTGCACGCCCGGCCCGAAACAGTGGGTGTCACCCGCTGTCTCGGCGCGGACGTGCAGTCTCGCGGAAACGCTCGAGGCGCGCGACGGCGCCGCTCAGTGCACGAGCTGCTCGATCACCCCGACGCCGAAGAACACCACGAACGCGGCGGCGACGCCCCACATCAGCGGATGCACCTCTTTGGCGCGACCCTGCACGGCACGGATGACGACGTAGGCGATGAAGCCGGCACCGAGGCCGTTGGCGATCGAGTAGGTCAGCGGCATGAGCGCCACCGTGAAGAACGCCGGGATCGCGATGCCGTAGTCGGACCAGTCGATGTCTTTCACGTGCGTGACCATCATGAAACCGACGATCACGAGCGCCGGGGCCACGGCCTCGAACGGCACGATCCCGGCCAGCGGCGCGAAGAACGAGATGATGATGAACAGCCCGCCGGTCACCAGGCTGGCGATGCCGGTGCGGGCGCCCTCGCCGATTCCGGCCGCCGACTCGACGAAGATCTCACCGCTGGAGATCGACGAGAGGCCGCCGACCGCCGATGCCGCGGCATCCACCAGCAGCACCGGGTTGGCGTCGACGAAGTTGTTCTGCTTGTCGAGCAGGCCACCCTGGCTGGCGAGGCCCGTCATCGTGCCCATCGCGTCGAAGAACACCGTCAGCAGGATCGTGAACGTCAGGAGCGTCGCGGCGATCGCGCCGATGTGTGTGAACGCTCCGATGAGGTTGACCTGGCCGAACAGCGACAGATTGGGCACTGACACCCAGGTCGACGGGAATGTCGGCACCGTGAGCGCCCAGCCCGACGGATCCTTCGCGCTGCCGGCCGGCGTGTTCGTGAAGGCCTGAACGATCATGGCGAAGATGGTCGTGCCGATGATTCCGATCAGGATGCCGCCTTTCACCTTGCGCACGATCAGGATGACCATGGCGATCATCCCGACCACGAACACGAGGGTGGGCCAGCCGAGCAGCAGGCCGCCCTGGCCGAGGCTCACCGGCACCGACGTGTGGGCGTCGTCGGGCACGCGCCGCACGAATCCGGCGTTCACGAAGCCGATGGTCGCGATGAACAGGCCGATTCCGGCGACGATCGCGATCTTCAGTCCGCTCGGCACAGCGCGGAAAACGGCTTCTCGCAGGCCGAGGAGCACCAGGATGAACATGACCACGCCCGAGATCAGCACGAGCCCCATCACGTCGCCCCAGGTGAGGCCCTTCGTGGTGGCGATCGTCGCGGAGACGAAGCCCGAAACGCCGAGCCCTGCGGAGAGCGCGAACGGGTACCGCGCGATCAGGCCCATCAGAATCGTCATGACGCCCGAGACGACGGCGGTTATGGCCGCCACCTGCGGAATACCCAGGGTGTGGCCGGATCCGTCCGGGGCGCTCAGGATGAGCGGATTCAGCACGACGATGTAGACCATCGCGAAGAACGTGGCGAAGCCGCCGCGGAACTCGCGGCCGATGGTCGAGCCGCGCTCGGTCAGTTTGAAGTAGCGGTCGAATCGACCGACGGGCTTCGGCGGTGCTGAATCAGCATCGTCGACGGTCAGTTGTTCAGTCATGAAACGCCTCGTTTCGTCACCGGTGCGACTCTGCGCCGGGGTGGGAATGGTGGTGGATTGCCGGTGGAACGGATGCTCGACAGCCGACAGTATCGGCCGGCGCCTCGGGAGATCGAGGGACTCAGTACTCTATGCGGTCGACGAACGAGCCCCAGGTGGTGAACGGCTCGAGATGGCCGGCGTCGGTCAGCTGCAGGTGCTCCACCTGCATCGGACGGTCGGCGGCGGGCGTCTCGAAGAACTCGTAGAACACGGCGTCGTCGAACCCGGCAGCTGCCGCGTCGTTGCGGTCGGCGGCGAAGACGACGCGGTCCACGCGAGCCCACAGGGCGGAGGCGAGGCACATCGGGCAGGGCTCGCAGCTCGAGTAGAGCGTGGCACCGGTCAGGTCGAAGGTGCCGGTCTCGGAACAGGCCGTGCGGATCGCGGTGACCTCGGCGTGCGCCGTGGGGTCGTTGTTCGCGGTCACGCGGTTGACGCCCTCGAAGGAGAGACCCGAGGCGGTCACGACGACGGCGCCGAACGGGCCGCCGCCCTTCAGGACGTTCTCGGTCGCGAGCCGCGCGGCGTGGCTCAGATGGTCGTGATCGGTGTGACTGATGACGGTGCTCATGCGCTGAAGTCTTCCTCGAAGGAAGCGGATGCGCGCCCCGGATCGGCGCGAGCGCGCGTGCCAGGGAATGCCCCGCTTCACGTTGGATGAACGTTGCGCCCGGGTAGATAGCGACCCTGTCGGGTGCCCGCCTTTGGGCACCGATGATGCTAACACCGATCGAAACCGATCTCCACACATTTTGGAATGCAAATCTTGGATGGTGGAAATAACGTGACTCGAGTCACGGTGCGCGCGTTAGGCATCAGCGAGGAGGCGACGCGCTGCGGCGCTGTGTTCGGCGATCAGTCCCGGCAGATCCAGCCCGACGATCGCCCCGTCGACCACGCGCCAGCGGCCGCCCACCATCACGCGGTCGGCCGAGCTCGCTCCGCACAGCAGCAGGGCCGCGATCGGGTCGTGGCTTCCCGAGAACCGCAGGTCGTCGAGTGCGAACAGGGCGAGGTCCGCCTGCTTGCCGACGGCGAGGCATCCGATGTCGTCCCGGCCGAGCGTCGCGGCGGATCCCCTTGTCGCCCAGCCGAGCACGCGCTCGGGCGTGACCTGGGCGGCCGGGTAGCGCAGCCTGCCGATGAGCAAGGCCTGCCTGGCCTCCCACATCAGGTTCGAGTGGTCGTTCGACGCCGAGCCGTCGACACCGAGACCGACCGGCGAGCCCGCATCTTCGAGTTCGACGGTGCGGCAGATTCCGGATGCCAGCCGCATGTTGGACGACGGGCAGTGCGCGACCGCCGTTCCCGCCGCACCGAGTCGCGCCACCTCCGTGTCGTCGAAGTGGATGCCATGGCCGAGCCACGTTCCGCTGCCCAGCCATCCCACGCTCTCGAGGTAGTCCACGGTGCGCATGCCGAACATCCGTAGGCAGAAGTCCTCCTCGTCGACGGTCTCAGCGAGGTGCGTGTGCAGCCGCACACCGTGCCGGGCGGCCAGCTCCGCACTGGCTCGCATGGTCTGGCGGGTCACGGAGAACGGCGAGCACGGCGCCAGCGCGATCTGGATGCGCGCGCCCGGCCCGCTCTCGTGATAGCTCACGATGAGTCGCTCGCTGTCGGCGAGGATGGCGTCGGCATCCTGCACGGTCGTCTGCGGCGGAAGCCCGCCGTCATCCTCGCCGAGCGACATCGAACCACGGGTCAGAGTCGCGCGCATGCCGAGTTCTCGCACGACGCCGACCTGGATGTCGATCGCCTCTTCGAGCCCTTCGGGGAACAGATAGTGGTGGTCTGCTGCCGTCGTGCATCCCGACAGCAGCAGCTCGGCGAGCGCGGCCGTTGTGGCAAGCTCCACGTCACGCGGAGTGAGGCGTGCCCACACCGGATAGAGGTTCTTCAGCCAGGGGAACAGCGGCGTCGAGGCGACCGGCGCCCACGCGCGGGTGAGCGTCTGGTAGAAGTGGTGGTGCGTGTTGACCAGCCCTGGCAGCACCACATGGGCGCGGGCGTCGAACGTCTCGTCGACGGGTGCGGCCGGCGTGGCACTCGCGCCGAGCACCTCGACGATGGTGCCTTCTTCCACGACCAGGCCGCCCGAGGCGTCCTGGTCGGTGGCCGTGAAGGCGGCGAGCGGGTTCTTGATCCAGAGGCGGGACATGACGGCTCCTTCTCCGACGTGTCGAACTGTGTTCGAACGTCGTGCTGATCGAACGCGGAGCCGCTGGCCGGCACCGCGTCAGCTCAGTGGTCCTGTCTGCTGATCCAGGTGCCCTTCGGGCGTGAGCCACGGTAGGCGGAACAGGCGGCGCGAGTCAACAGCGAACGCTGCCCGCCCATCCCGTCAACAGGACGGTGCGCGCTCTCACGCAGCGAACACGCCCGAATCGGCCTGTTCATGGCCGGATGTCCTGTCGACGGAGATGTGACGGGTTGGATTTCAACGGATTGCGGAGGCCATGCGAGCGTGGTGAGCGCAGTCTTGTAGTTGACAACCCACCCGGTCGAGCGCATACTCGATCCCACCGAAATGGAATAACGATTCCACGAAGTGAAAGTTCGCTAGTACAGCGGACATCCGATGGGGGATGCCCGGAACGACGAGGAGGTCGTACGTTGGCGAAGACGGCTCGAGTACCACGCACGGTGGACACCGCGGCGCGACCCGAGGACGAGAGGCTGCCGATCGGCAAGACCTTCGCCTACGGACTGCAGCACGTGCTGACGATGTACGGCGGCATCATCGCGCCGCCGCTCATCATCGGGCAGGCGGCGCATCTGGATGCGAACAGCATCGCGCTGCTCATCACCTCGTGCCTCTTCATGGGCGGGCTCGCCACCTTGTTGCAGACGATGGGCTTTCCGTTCTTCGGCTCCAAACTTCCGCTGGTGCAGGGCGTCTCGTTCGCCGGCGTGGCGACGATGCTCGCGATCGTCTCCAGCGGCGGCGGCATCCCGGCGATCTTCGGCTCGGTGATCGCCGCGTCGCTGATCGGCCTCGTGCTCGCGCCGTTCTTCGCCCGCATCGTGAGATTCTTCCCGCCGGTCGTCACCGGTGTGGTGATCACCACCATCGGCCTCTCGCTGGTTCCGGTCGCCGCGGGATGGGCGATGGGCGGCCAGGGGTCGAAGGACTTCGGCGACCCGATCAACCTGGGACTCGCGGCGCTCACGCTTGCGATCATCGTCGTGCTCACGAAGGTCGGATCGCCCACCATCTCGCGCCTCTCGATCCTCCTGGCGATGATCATCGCCACGGTGATCGCCGCATTGATCGGCAAGGCGGACTTCTCCAATGTCTTCAACGGGCCGATCGTCGCCTTCCCGACGCCGTTCGCGTTCGGCCTGCCGGTGTTCGAGCCGGCCGGCATCATCTCGATGCTGATCGTGATCCTCGTGACGTTCACGGAGACCACGGCGGACATCCTCGCCGTCGGTGAGATCGTCGGCACCAAGGTCGACTCCAAGCGCATCGCGGCCGGCCTGCGTGCCGACATGCTCTCCAGCGCCGTATCGCCGGTGTTCAACTCCTTCACCCAGAGCGCCTTCGCGCAGAACGTCGGCCTCGTCGCGCTCACCGGCATCAAGACCCGGTTCGCCGTGGCGGCCGGCGGTGTCGTGCTCGTCGCACTCGGCGTGCTGCCCGTGCTCGGTCGCGTGGTCGCCGACATCCCGTTCGGTGTGCTGGGCGGAGCAGGCATCGTGCTCTTCGGCACCGTGGCGGCCAGCGGCATCAAGACCCTGACCAAGGTGAACTTCAAGAGCAGCTTGAACCTGATCATTGTCGCCGTCGCGCTCACGTTCGGCATCCTGCCGATCGTGCAGCCGTCGATCTACGACAAGTTCCCCTCGTGGTTCCAGGTCATCTTCGACTCGGGCATCAGCTCGGCGACGGTCATGGCCATCCTGCTCAACGTCGTCTTCAACCACTTGCACAGCCGTAGCGAACGCAGCCGCTCGGTCTTCGCCTCGGCTCCCGCGCGACTGGTCACCGAGCGGGAGATCGCGGCGCTGGAAGACGGCGACTCCTTCGTCGGGGGCAAGCTCGTGACCGCAGACGGCATGGAAGTGCCAGTGGTCGGTGAAGAGGAGGCCCGCCAGCTGCGCACCACGGCGATCGCGCTGACGCACCTCGAGGAGCCCCGTCCGAAGAAGCGGGGCCGAAAGAGCAAGGGCGCCGGCGCGGCGGGAGGGCCGAGGCCGCAGCCGGGCCTCTGAGCGCAGCCGCTTCGCATTCAGGTGGCGCGACGAGCCGTCCACGCCAGGTGGATGGCTCGTTCCATGACCGGAATGACGTACGCCACGCGCTCGGAGACGCCGGATTCAGCGCCGATCCGCGGCGCGTCCAGCCTCAAGAGCCGCCGAATTCAGCCAAATGGCCGACGCATTCAGCCTCATAGAATGACCGGGTGACAGGGGAGGGTGCGACCGAGGCCGGCGGCGCGCCGACCACTACGCGCATCCGTCTCGGCATCGCATACGACGGCTCCGGCTTCAGCGGATGGAGCAGGCAGCCCGGGTTGCGCACCGTGCAGGGCGTACTCGAAGAGGCCATGCACACGCTGTTCCGCCGCCATGAGCCTGCGCCGACGCTGACCGTCGCCGGACGCACGGATGCCGGCGTGCACGCGCTCGGACAGGTCGCCCACCTCGACCTCACCGCCGATCAGGCAGCTGCCCTGATGCGCCCGCGCAAGCCGCGCAACACGGCCGACGACGCGGATGCCGCTGCCGCCCTGCGCAGGCGGCTCACGGGCATCCTCGGCGCGGCCGACTCCGACGTCGTGATCGTCTCGGCGCAGTCGGCTGAGCCGGGCTTCGACGCCCGCTTCTCCGCGCTGTGGCGGCGCTACGAGTACCGGATTGCGGAAGCCGCGGCGCCGAAGAACCCCATGACCCGCTCGAGCACGCTGTGGTATCCGGCAGTGCTGAACGTTGACGAGATGGATGCCGCAGCACGAACGCTGCTCGGCCTCCACGACTTCGCCGCGTATTGCAGACCGCGCGAGGGTGCCACGACCATCCGCACGCTGCAGGAGTTCGCATGGATGCGCGACGCCTACGGTGCGCTGGTCGCGCGCGTGAAGGCCGACGCGTTCTGCCACAGCATGGTGCGCGCACTGGTCGGTGCGTGCGTCGCAGTGGGGGAGGGCAAGCTCGAGCGTGACGACCTCGTGCTGCTGCGCGACGTCGGCGCGCGGACCAGCGCGTTCAGGGTGATGCCGGCGAAAGGGCTGACGCTGATGGAGGTGGGGTACCCGCATGGCGCAGAGCTCGCGGCCCGCGCGGAGCAGACTCGCGCTCGGCGTGTGCTGTGAGAACCGACCCTGTCACCCTCCAGCGTGGCGTTTGTTCGAGCCCGCGGCCCAGCCGTACATCGCACGTGACGTTCGACGGGGCACCCCGCCGCCGGGTCCTCGGCGATTCGCGCGGATGCAGGGCGTCCGGTAAGCTTGCTCCTTGGTGTCCGCCGACTGCGGCGCGGCATCCGTAGTTGAGCCCTCCATCGGCGGCGTTCCTCCTCAATTCGAGGCGGCAACTCCGCGCCGGAGCGGGATTCACGACCAACCCAACCACGACACAAGAAAGCAGCCACTACTGTGACGCGCACTTTCAGCCCCAAGGCATCCGAGATCCAGCGCGACTGGGTCGTCATCGACGCCACCGACGTGGTGCTCGGCCGCCTGGCCAGCCACACCGCCGCCATTCTGCGCGGCAAGAACAAGCCGACGTTCGCTCCGCACGTCGACACCGGTGACTTCGTCATCATCGTCAACGCCGACAAAGTCGCCCTGACTGGGCAGAAGGCGCTGCAGAAGAAGGCATACCGCCACTCCGGCTACCCGGGCGGCCTCAGGGCCGTTTCGTACTCCGAGCTTCTCGAGAAGAACCCCGTTCGCGCCGTCGAGAAGGCCGTTCGCGGCATGCTGCCGAAGAATTCACTCGGCCGCGCGCAGCTGGGCAAGCTCAAGGTCTACACGGGCAGCGAGCACCCTCACGCGGCACAGCAGCCGAAGCCGTACACCTTCGACCAGGTCGCCCAGTAGGCGCCGGCCTCACCAGAACTCTTCTGACCGAAAAGACAAGGACTGAATTCCATCGTGGCGAAGATCTCCGACCAGCTCGAGGCCCAGGACGTGCCGCAGAGCTTCACGACCGAAACACCGGAAGCCGCGGCCCCCGCCGCGCCGCGCCCGGTACTCAACGTTCCTGGTGCGGCCGTCGGCCGTCGCAAGCAGGCCATCGCGCGTGTGCGCCTCGTTCCAGGCTCCGGCAGCATCACGGTGAACGGCCGTGAGTTCGCCGACTACTTCCCGAACAAGCTGCACCAGCAGCTGATCACCGACCCCTTCAAGGTGCTCGACCTGCTCGGCAGCTACGACGTGATCGCCCGCATCACCGGCGGCGGCCCGTCCGGACAGGCCGGTGCGCTGCGCCTCGGCATCGCCCGTGCGCTGAACGGGATCGATGTCGAGAACAACCGCCCGACCCTGAAGAAGGCAGGCTTCCTCAGCCGCGACGCGCGGGTCAAGGAGCGCAAGAAGGCCGGTCTCAAGAAGGCCCGCAAGGCTCCCCAGTACTCGAAGCGCTGATCCGGCGTTCGCTGCAAGGCTCGCAACAGCTATGGCGCGTCTTTTCGGTACGGATGGCGTTCGCGGACTCGCGAACGCGGAGTTGACGGCAGATCTCGCCCTGGGCGTTGCCCAGGCGGCCGCCGTCGTGCTCGGGCAGGGACGCAGCGCTGAGGCGCGGCGTGCACAGGGCAAGCGCCCGGTGGCGGTCGTGGCGCGCGATCCGCGCGTCTCCGGTGAGTTCCTCCTGGCGGCCGTGGCCGCCGGTCTGGCCAGCTCCGGCGTCGATGTTCTCGACGCCGGAGTCATCCCGACTCCTGCCGCCGCGTTCCTGATCGCCGACATCGGTGCCGACTTCGGTGTGATGATCTCCGCCTCGCACAATCCGGCGCCCGACAACGGCATCAAGATCTTCGCCCGCGGTGGCACGAAGCTGCCCGACGTCGTCGAGGACCGCATCGAGGCAGCACTCGCCAGGCCGAAGCTGACACCGACCGGTGCCGAGGTGGGTCGCATCCGGCGTTTCGCGGATGCCGAAGACCGCTACGTGCTTCACCTGCTGGCCAGCCTGCCGCACAGGCTCGACGGCATCCATGTGCTCATCGATTGCGCGAACGGCGCTGCCGCGGGCATCTCGCCTGAGGCATTCACCGATGCCGGTGCTCGCGTCACCGTGATCGGCGACGACCCCGACGGCATCAACATCAACGACGGCGTAGGTTCGACGCACATCGACAAGCTGGCCGAGGCGGTCGTGGCGCACGGCGCCGACGTCGGCATCGCGCATGACGGCGACGCGGACCGCTGTCTCGCGGTCGACGCGAACGGCTGCATCGTCGACGGCGACCAGATCATGGCCATCCTCGCTCTGAGCATGGCGGAGCGTGGAGTCCTGAAGAACAACACGCTCGTCACCACCGTGATGAGCAACCTCGGCCTGAGGCTCGCGATGGCGGAGCACGGCATCGACGTCGTCGAGACCAGCGTCGGCGACCGGTACGTGCTCGAGCAGATGAACGAGAACGACTTCTCCCTCGGCGGCGAGCAGTCCGGCCACGTCATCATGCGGGAGTTCGCCACGACGGGCGACGGCATCCTCACCGGGCTGCACCTGGTGAGCGAGATGGCGCGCAAAGGCAAGAGCCTTAACGAGCTGGCGAGCTGCATGACCGTGTATCCGCAGATCCTCGTCAACGTGCGAGGTGTCGACCACCACCGGCTGCACGAGGACGACGTGATCGCGCTGGCGGTGCAATCCGCAGAGGCGGCGCTCGGCTCGACCGGCCGCGTACTGCTGCGACCCTCCGGCACCGAGCCCATGGTGCGCGTCATGGTGGAGGCCGCCGACCAGGACACTGCAGACCGTCACGCCCACGAGCTCGCCGAGGTGGTGCGCCTGCAGCTCGCGCAGTAGCCGCTCGCCTCCGCCCGCGGCGCTGCGCCGCCACCCGACCGTTTGCGCCACTTTGCGGTGATTGCGCCGGTCGTGGTGGCGCAATCACCGCAAAGTGGCGCGAACAGGCGGGGAGTCCCCGGGTGCGGGAGCTACAGCTTGCGCAGCAGAACCGACGACACCGTGTGATCGCTGTCCTTGCGCAGCACCAGCTTCGCCCGAGACCGGGTCGGGCGGATGTTCTGCAGCAGGTTCGGCTCGTTGATCGCGTGCCAGATCGACAGCGCCTGCGCGCGAGCCTCCTCGTCGGTGAGGCTCGCGTAGCGGTGGAAGTACGACTTCGGATCGGCGAACGCGCCACGCTGCAGCTTGAGGAACCGCTCGACGTACCATCGTTCGATGTCGGAGCCGCGGGCATCCACGTAGACGCTGAAGTCGAAGAGGTCGCTGACCGCCAGCCGGTTGCCTCCGCCGGCAGGCTGCAGCACGTTGAGGCCCTCGACGATGAGCACGTCCGGATGCCTGACCACCACCTGCGCATCCGGCACGATGTCGTAGCTCAGGTGCGAGTAGAAGGGGGCGCGCACCTCGTCGACGCCGCTCTTCACGGCGGTGACGAAGCGCAGCAGTGCGCGGCGGTCGTACGACTCCGGGAACCCCTTGCGGCTCATCAGCCCGCGGCGTTCCAGTTCGGCGTTCGGCAGCAGGAATCCGTCGGTGGTCACCAGCTGCACGTTCGGCGTGGTGGGCCAGCGACTGAGCAGCTCGCGCAGCAGTCGCGCGGTCGTGGACTTGCCGACGGCGACGGAACCCGCGACTCCGATCACGAACGGGGTGCGCGCCGCGCGCTCGCCCAAGAACTCGGTCGTCGCACGGTGGAGCTGCTGCGTTCCGGTGGCGTGCAGACTGAGCAGTCGACTGATCGGCAGATAGACCTCGGCCACCTCGTGCATGTCGAGGCGATCCCCGAGGCCGCGCAGCTGGGCGATCTCGGTCTCGGACAGCGGCTGCGGCGTGCTCCGCGCCAGCTCCGCCCAGTCGGAGCGGTCGATCTCGAGGAACGGCGAGATCTGTGCAGTCTGCGCCGTTCCGTTCGAGGCCATGGGCATCAAGTGTAGTGAAGCGGGCATCCCGTCCGGCCGGGTGCGGCAGCCCAGCGCACCGCTCACGGCACATTCTTCACTCAGGCACGATGCTTCACTCACGGCACGATTCAGGCTCTGCGGCCGGCCATCGACCGTGGGGCGCGATTTCCGGTCCTCCAGCCTGAATCGTGCGCGGAGGTGGAGCCGGAGCTGTGGAAAAGGCGGGCCCACACGCCGCTGCGCGGAGCGCGGGGCCACGCGCACTCTCGCCTCAGTCGCCGGTGGTCGCGCTGCGCGCTCGACCGACTCCATCGGCTCGGCAGAGCACGCAAGCGCGCTCTGCTCTCGCCTTCCCCGTCGCTCCCCCACCCACCGCTGCGCGGAGCGCGGGGCCACGCGCACCGTGGGCCCAGTCGCCGGTGGTCGCGCTGCGCGCTCGACCGACTCCATCGGCTCGGCAGAGCACGCAAGCGCGCTCTGCCTCGCCTCAGTCGCCGGTAGAATCGATCGCCATGTGCGGAATCGTCGGATACGTCGGCAGCGACCGAACCCTTGAGGTGCTGCTGGGCGGTCTGAAGAGGCTGGAGTACCGCGGATACGACTCCGCGGGCGTCGCCGTGATCGATGCACAGACCGGGCGGCTGGGCGTCGTCAAGCGCGCCGGCAAGCTGGGGGTGCTCGAAGACGAGCTGAGCAGGCATCCGATCGCCGACGGCGCCACAGGGATCGGCCACACCCGCTGGGCGACGCACGGCGGACCGACCGATCGAAACGCGCATCCGCACCTCGGCGACGACGGCAAGCTGGCCGTCATCCACAACGGCATCATCGAGAACTTCGCCGCGCTGCGCGACGAACTGGCCGCCGAAGGCTTCGGGTTCGTCAGCGAGACCGACACCGAGGTGGCCGCGGCTCTGCTCGGTCGTGAATACCGCGAGACCGGCGACCTCGCCGAGGCGTTCCGTCGGATCGTCTCGCGGCTCGACGGCGCTTTCACGCTGCTTGCCGTGCACGAGGACCAGCCCGGGGTCGTGGTCGGCGCGCGTCGCAACTCACCGCTCGTCATCGGGCTGGGCGACGGCGAGAACTTCCTCGGATCGGATGTCGCCGCCTTCGTCGAGTACACCCGTCGCGCGGTCGCCATCGGCCAGGACCAGATCGTGGTCATCACGCCGACCGACGTCACAGTGACCGATTTCGCCGGCGACGCCGTCGACGTCGAGCCGTTCGAGGTGGCGTGGGATGCCACGGCCGCCGACAAGGGCGGCTGGCCGAGCTTCATGGCGAAGGAGATCGCGGAGGAGCCCGACGCCGTCGCCAACACCCTGCGCGGTCGCGTGCACGATGGTCGGGCCGTCATCCCGGAACTCGAAGACCTCGACGACCTGCTGACCGGCATCGACCGCATCACGGTCATCGCCTGCGGCACCGCGGCGTACGCCGGCCAGGTCGGCGCGTACGCCATCGAGAAGTGGGCGCGCATCCCGGTCGAGGTCGAGCTCAGCCACGAGTTCCGGTACCGCGATCCGGTGATCACCCCGTCGACCCTGGTGGTTTCGATCAGCCAGTCCGGCGAGACCATGGACACGCTCATGGCGGTCAAGTTCGCGCGCGAGGCCGGCGCGAAGACGCTGTCGATCTGCAACACGCAGGGCGCAACCATCCCGCGCGAGTCGGACGGCGCCGTGTACACGCACGCCGGTCCCGAGGTCGCGGTCGCCTCCACGAAAGCGTTCGTCGCGCAGATCACAGCCCTCTACCTGTTCGGGTTGCACCTGGCGCGGCTGCACGGAACGCTGACGGATGCCGAACAGACCGCGAATCTGGACCAGCTGACTGCGATCCCGGCCAAGCTCGAGCGTGTGCTGGAGTCCAGTGACGCGATCGTGCAGCTCGCGCACTGGATGAGCGACACCCGCGCAGTGCTCTTCCTCGGCAGGCACGTCGGGTTCCCGATCGCGCTCGAGGGTGCGCTGAAGCTCAAGGAGCTCGCGTACATCCACGCCGAGGGCTTCGCCGCAGGCGAGCTGAAGCACGGCCCGATCGCGCTCATCGAGCCGGGTCAGCCGGTCTTCGTCGTGGTGCCCAGCCCGCGCGGAAGCGACGAGATGCATAAGAAGGTGGTCTCGAACATCCAGGAGATCCGCGCCCGCGGTGCCCGTGTTCTGGCGATCGCCGAGGAGGGCGACGCCTCGGTGCTGCCGTTCGCCGACGCGGTCGTGCGCATCCCGCTTGCCGCGCCGTTGTTCGAACCGCTGCTGGCAGTCATTCCGCTGCAGATCTTCGCCATGGAGCTCGCGACGGCCAAGGGCCTCGACGTCGACCAGCCGCGCAACCTGGCCAAGTCGGTCACGGTGGAGTAGCGGATGCCACCTACCGCATCTCGTCAACAGGACGGTGAGCCCTCTGCCGCCGAGAACATGACGGATCGGCATGTTCTCGGGCGAATGTCCTGTCGGGGTGAACACCGCGGTGGTGCGGCGCGAGGCGGCTCGTGATCGCGGGCATCGGGGTCGACATCGTCGACCTGGAGCGCTTCGAGCGTGCGATCGCGCGCACTCCGAGGCTCCTCACGAGGCTGTTCGCCCAGAGCGAACAGGGCTTGCCGACCCACTCGTTGGCTGCTCGCTTCGCCGCGAAGGAGGCCGTGGTCAAGGCGCTCGGGCGCGCCGACGTGGTGGTCGCATCCGATGTGGAAGTGGTGCCTGACGAGCACGGAAACCCGGGGCTCGTGCTGCACGGCGCTGTTGCGGAGGAGGCGGCGGCGCGAGGCATCACGAGGTGGCACCTCACGATGACCCATGACGCGGGCGTGGCGTGCGCGTTCGTGGTCGCGGAGACCGACGAGGCGGCCTCCGGTGCCGGCGGAACCGGGGTTTCACGATGACCGAGCTCGCCCCGCTGCGGGAGGCCGTCATCGACCTGAGTGCGATCCGCGGCAACGTCGAGACGCTGCGGCGCGCGATCGGCACCGAGCACTTCATCGCCGTCGTCAAGGCGAACGGTTACGGGCACGGCGCCGTGCCGGTCGCCCGTGCCGCCCTGGCAGGCGGAGCAGACCGGCTCGGGGTCGCCGATCTCGCCGAGGCGATCGAACTCCGCGAGTCGGGCATCGCCGCTCCCGTGCTGGCCTGGCTGCACGACTCCGATCCCGATTTCGACGCGGCGATCGCCGCAGGCGTCGAGGTGGGGGTTTCGAGCCTCGCTCAGCTCGAGGCACTCGCGGCCGCGGCACGACGTGCAGGAACCGTCGCGGCGGCGCACCTCAAGCTCGACACAGGCTTGAGTCGCAACGGCGTCGCACCGGATGCCTGGCCGGAGGCCGTGCGCGCAGCCCGCGCCGCCGAGGCGGCCGGCCTGGTGCGCGTCGCCGGCGTCTTCAGCCACCTCTCGGGCACCGACGCCGAATCGGATGCCGCGCAGGCCGACGCGCTCGACCGCGGACTCGCCGAGGCATCCCGCGCGGGACTCGACCCCGAGTTCGTGCATCTGGCTGCCAGCGGTGCAGCCCTGACGCTGCCCCGCACCCGCTACAACACCGTGAGAGTCGGCATCGCGATCTACGGGGTCTCTCCCTTCCCGGCCCGCGAGCCGAGCGAGTTCGGCCTGCGGCCCGCGATGACACTGCGGTCGCGGGTCGTCGCGGTGCGGCGCATTCAGAAGGGCCAGGGGGTGTCGTACGGGCACACCTTCCGGGCGTCGCACGACACCACGCTCGCGCTCGTTCCGGTCGGGTACGCCGACGGCGTGCCGCGGCAGGCATCCTCCCGCGGGGAGGTCTCGATCGGCGGAGTGCGGCATCCGGTCGCCGGGCGTGTGGCGATGGACCAGATCGTGATCGCCGTCGGTGACGAGCCCGTGCAGGTCGGCGACGAGGTCGTGCTGTTCGGCGATCCGGCGACGGGTGTGCCGTCGGCCGAGGACTGGGCGCGCGCGGCCGACACGATCGGCTACGAGATCGTGACGCGGCTGGGCAAGCGGGTGACGAGGCGCTATGTCGGCCACTGACGCCGCCGCGGAGCCCGCCGGCGAAGGGATGCCGCTCGCCGGCACGCGCGCCGTGCCCACCTCCGAGGCGATGGAGGGGTTCGGCCGCGAACTCGGCCGCCTGCTGAAAGCGGGTGACCTCGTTGTGCTGTCCGGTCCCCTCGGTGCGGGCAAGACGACCCTCACCAGGGGCATCGGCGAGGCGATGAACGTGCGCGGGCCCGTGACGAGCCCGACGTTCGTGCTTGCTCGCACGCATCCGTCGCTGAACGGCGGAACGCCGCTGGTACACGTGGATGCCTACCGGCTCGGCTCTGCTCTGGAACTCGACGACCTCGACATCGACTTCGCACGTTCGGTCGTCGTGGTGGAGTGGGGCGACGGAATGCTGGACGGCGTAGCGGAGTCGTGGCTAGACGTCGCGATCGACCGGCCGACCGGCGCAGGCGACGTGGGGAGAGCTGACGCAGGGTCGGCCGAGGCAGCAGACGACGATGTGCCCGAGGCAGCAGACGACGATGTGGCCGAGGCGGCGGCCGACGATGCGCTCGAGGAACCCCGCACGTTGACGGTCACCCCGCACGGCACGCGCTGGACGGCCTGATGGTTCTGCCGCGTTCCGCGGCCTCCTGCCGCCACGGTGCGAGGCCGTGTCGGTCTCGTCGACCAGCGTCGCCTGTGTGTTCAGCTCAGGAGTCGCCCGATGGTCTGCAGGGCTTGGTCGAGGCGCGCAGGTGAGTGGAAGCCGTACGCGATGACGAGTCCGGGAGCGCCGTCGGCCACCCGCAGCGCGGACAGCGGGGTCACCCCTATGCCACGTTCGGCAGCATCTTCGGCGAGCCGGGCGTCGTCGACTTCGTCGGGCAGCAGGACGAGCACATGCAGTCCCGCCGCCACTCCCTGCACGCGCGCTTGGGGCAGGTGCCGGTGGATCGCGTCGACTGCGGCGTCTCTGCGTTGTCTGTGCCGGGTCCGCAACATGCGCAGCTGACGCTCGAGAGTGCCGGAGCGCAGAAGGTGCGCGAGCACGAGTTGCGGGATCACGGGGGAGCCCAGATCGCTGGCCCAGCGGCGCTCCACCAGTTCGTCTCGAAGCGCGCGCGGCGGCACGAGCCATCCGAGCCGAAGGGCGGGGGCCAGGGTCTTCGAGAGGCTCGCGATGTATGCGACACGGTGCGGTGCCATCGCCTGTACGGCGAGCACCGGTTTGCGGTCGTAGCGGTGCTCCGCGTCGTAGTCGTCTTCGATGACGAGACCGCCCGTGTCGTTCGCCCAGTCCACCAGTGCGCGGCGTCGGGCAGATGCCAGCACGACGCCCGTGGGGTACTCGTGCGCGGGCGTGACGACGACGGCGGGCGCGTCGGATGCCCGAAGCGCCGCCACATCGATGCCGTCATCGTCGACCGGAATGGGTATTGTTCCGCGCATCCAGTAGTCCAGGAGACGACGAGTGCCGCTCGAACCCGGGTCCTCCATGGCGCACGTCGTGGCACCGTGCTCCAGGAGGGTCTGACAGAGCAGCGCGAGCGCGCCGGAGACGGCGGAGGTGACGATCACGTCGTCGGGAGAGGCCACGACGCCACGACTGCGGCCGAGCCACTCCGCGAGGGCTTCCCGCAGCTCGATCGGCCCCTGCGGCGGGCTGTAGCCGAGCTCGCGCGCGCCGGCCGTGTCGAGCACCTCCCGCTCGGCACGCAGCCACGCAGCCCGCGGAAACGCGGAGAGGTCGGGGAGGCCTGCGGAGATGTCGAGCACCCCTGTGCGGTCACGCGCATCGTCCCGCTGCCTCTTCGCGGGCGCCGACGTCGAGGAGGCGACCACGGTGCCCGCCCCGCGGTTCGCGTCGAGCACGCCCTCTTCGGCGAGGCGTCGGTAGGCCTCGGCCACCGTGCCGCGCGACAGCCCCAGTTCCGCGCTCAGCACCCTCGTGGCGGGCAGTCGTGCTCCCGGCTTCAGGCGGCCGTCGGTGGTCGCGTCACGAAGCGACGAGGTCAACCACCAGGTGACCCGACCGGGCGGTGCCGTGGTGACGTCGAGCTGGAGAAAGTCGGATGCACGCATTTGGCTCACAAGAATACGAGGCAGTTGGCTCTATCTGCTAGGCCAAGTTCTGGGCAGCATCGGATGACATGACCGGTTCTCCCGCATCCATCACATCCGCTCGCGACACGGGCTCCCTCGGCGCCAGGCCCGAATCGGCAACAGCCCGCTCGTCTGAGGGGATCGCCGTCGCGAACCGCATCGCGGCGGGAGCCCGCGGTGCCGTATCGATGGTGCTCGTCGGAAGCGTGGTCGCGCTCACGGGCGGCGTGCTGCGGTACGCGCCGGTGTTCGCGGTTCAGGCGCTCCGGTACGCGGCCGCGGCCGTCGCCCTCGCCGTCTTCGCGCGCGTGTTCCGCGCACGCCTCGTCATGCCCAAAGGTGCCGAATGGTTCTGGATCGCCGCGGGAGCGGCCACCGGGCTCGTCGTCTTCAACGTCGCTCTCGTGATCGGCACGGCGCACGCGGATCCGGCCGTTCTCGGCGCGGCCGTCGCCTGCGTTCCGATCGTGCTCGCGGTGGCATCGCCGTTGATGCATCGTTCCGCCCCGAGCGTGCGCGTGGTCGTGGCCGCGGTGATCGTGGCAGGCGGAGCGATGGCCGTGGAGGGCGGCGGGCATGCCGACGCCATCGGCATCGCGATGGCCGTCATCCTGATGATCTGCGAGGCACTCTTCACCCTGTTCGGTGCACGGGTGATCGGCCGGATAGGAGCATGGACCTTCTCACTGGGCACGACGTCGGTCGCTGCCCTCGGATGCGCCGTCGTCTCGGTCTTCCTCGAACGCTCCCAGTGGCACTCGGTGGCGACGCTGCCGGTCGGTCTCGGAATCGTCTACGCCGGAGCCATCGCCACCGCGACCGCGTACGTGCTCTGGTTCTCCAGCGTCGGCAGGGTGGGCGCCGCCATCACCGGACTCACGTCGGGTTTCGCCCCGCCGACCGCTGCGCTGCTCGGAACGATCTTCGGGTCGGCGATGCCGACGTGGATCGGATGGCTGGGCATGGTCGCCATCGCCTGCGGCCTGGCGATCGGTTTCGCCGAGCCCCGCACTCACGGCGTCGCACCCGTGGCCGACGCATTGAAGAAGGCAACGAGAGGCGGCACAGCGGGGTATCGAGCGGAGCCCTCGGGTGCACGCCGATCGGCCGCACGCGAATGACCGCGGTCGGCAGACTCTAATCTGGAGAGATGCTCCTCGCGATCGACACGTCGGCCGGAACCTCCGTCGCCGTGGTCGACAGGGACGGCGGCGTGCTCAGCGAACTGACCACCCTCGACACGAGGCGTCACGCCGAGGTGATCGGTGGGATGATCCGCGACGCGCTGGCACAGGCATCCGTCGCCCCTGACGAACTGTCGGGAGTCGCCGCAGGCATGGGGCCGGGTCCGTTCACCGGCCTGCGCGTCGGTATCGCGGCGGCGAAGGCCTTCGCGCTCGGAATCGGCAAGCCGTTGGTGCCGATCGTCAGCCACGATGCAGTCGCCCTCGAGCGCTACGCCTGGGGGCACATCGGCCCGCTCCTCGTGGTGACGGATGCCCGCAGGCGAGAGCTTTACTGGAGCACGTACGGGGGCGTCGACGAGCTCGGTATCCCGCTGCGCACCGGCGGCCCTGGACTGTCGAAGCCCGACGAGCTGCCGGAGGCGGCCAGACGCGCTGCCGGCCATGCCACGGCGCTCGCCGCGAAGGAGCGTTACGACGCGGCGTCCATTCCGGCCGGTCAGCTCGGCCTTCTCGCCGAATGGCTCCATGCGGCGCACCGTTCGTTCGCCGACGATCGTCCGCTCTACCTGCGCTCGCCCGACATCACGCCGTCGACCGGGCCGAAGCGGGTGACGGCATGACCGCCGTACCGGCCGACGCGGTCGCCGGCCTTCGGCTCGCCACCGCGCAAGACCTCGACGCGATCATGGCGTTGGAGACCTCCATCTTCGTCACGGATGCCTGGTCGCCCGCCCTCATGCGCGCCGAGCTGATCGCGCCGCACTCGTTCTACCTCGTGGTCGAGCGCGACGGCGACGTCGTGGCCTACTCGGGCCTGCGGGCCGTACCCGGATCAGCGGATGCCGACATCCAGACGATCGCGGTCGCCCCCATCGCGAGACGGCTCGGTCTCGGCCGGGCACTGATGGTCACGATGATCGGGGAGGCCTTCCGCCGCGGCGCCCGCGAGGTGTTCCTCGAGGTGCGCGCGGACAACCCGAGTGCCCAGCGGCTCTACGACTCCCTCGGCTTCGAGGGCATCGCGGTTCGCCCGCACTATTACCAGCCCGACGACATGGACGCGATCGTGATGCGGCTCGCCCCACCCGTTGAGCCACCTCTCCCGCCCGTCGAGGAACCTCTCCCGTTGGTTGAGCGTCCTCTCCCGCCCGTCGAGGAACCTCTCCCGTTGGTTGAGCGTCCTCTCCCGCCCGTTGCGCGACCTCTCCCGCTGGTTGAGCGTCCTCTCCCGCCCGTTGCGCGACCTCTCCCGCTGGTTGAGCGTCCTCTCCCGCCCGTTGCGCGACCCCTCCCGCTGGTTGAGGAACCTCTCCCGCCTCTCCCGTTGGTTGAGGGTCCTCTCCCGCCGGTTGAGCGTCCTCTCCCGCTGGTTGAGCATCTCCTTCCGCCCATCGAGCGTCCTCTCCCGCTGGTTGAGCTTGTCGAAACCGCAGTGACCGCGTCTCCACAAGCTGTCTCCGCGGTCGCCCCGCTCGTCATCGGCATCGAGACGTCGTGCGACGAGACCGGCGTCGGCATCGTGCGCGGCACTCGGCTGCTCGCCAACGTGATCGCCTCCAGCATGGATGAGCACGCTCGCTACGGCGGTGTCGTGCCGGAGGTCGCCGCGCGTGCGCACCTGGAGGCGCTGGAGTCGACCATCACCGAGGCGGTGGAGCGTGCGGGCATCCGCCTCGACGAGGTCGACGCGGTCGCCGTGACCAGCGGGCCGGGACTCGCCGGCGCGCTCATGGTGGGGGTGGGTGCGGCGAAGGCGCTCGCCGTGGCCCTCGACAAGCCGTTGTACGGCGTGAACCACCTCGTCGGTCACGTCGGCGCCGATCTGCTCGACGCCGACGGCGGTCCCGGTCGTGAGCTGGAGCTGCCGACGATCGCGCTTCTCGTCTCCGGCGGGCACACCTCGTTGCTGCATGTGCGCAGCCTCACCGACGATGTCGAACTGCTGGGCGAGACCATCGACGATGCGGCGGGCGAGGCGTTCGACAAGGTCGCGCGAGTGCTCGGGCTTCCGTACCCCGGAGGTCCGCAGATCGACCGTGTGGCCGCTGACGGACATCCGGATGCCATCCGCTTTCCGCGCGGGCTCACCCTGCCCAAAGACATGGCGAAGCACCGCTACGACTTCTCGTTCTCCGGGCTCAAGACCGCGGTCGCGCGCTGGGTGGAACGGCGGGAGGATGCTGGCGAGCCCGTTCCCGTCGCCGATGTCGCCGCGAGCTTTCGCGAGGCCGTCGTCGACGTGCTGCTGCGCAAGGCGATCGCCGCATGCATCGACCGTGATGTTCCGCGGCTGCTGCTCGGCGGCGGTGTGGTCGCCAACGCGCGCGTGCGGCAGTTGGCGCAGGAGCGAGCGGATGCCGCGGGCATCCGGCTGCGTATCCCCGCGTTGTCCCTGTGCACCGACAACGGTGCGATGATCGCGGCGCTGGCCGCGCAGCGCATCATGGCGGGGCACGGCCCGAGCGGCCTCGACTTCGGAGCGGATTCGACGCTGCCTGTGACCGACGTTCAGGTCTGAGCGCGTCTCGCGCGAAGTCGCGGCGGGCATGGGGACAGCTCCCCATCGCGGCCGATCGCGAGCGCGAATAGCGTGCGAGTACGCACTCGCGCCCAGGGTTGACAGTCCGACACGCCGGACACGACCTGCATTGACACCCCTAGAGGCGGATGCCAGCATTGGCATACACAGCTTTCGCTCAGGTTCGATCCGGGGCGAGGTACGACCGGTCGCTAATGATGGCCGGCCCATTCGAAAGGATCAAGCACATGTCCGATCCCAACGCTCCACAGGACCCGGCGGGCTCGCCGCAGCAGCCGCCGGCGCCTGAGCCGGCTGCACCTGCGCAGCCTGCCGCACCCCAGCCGGCTGCACCTCAGCCCGCTGCTCCTCAGCAGCCTGCGCCGCCGCAGTACGGCGCACCTCAGCAGCCGGCCGCCCCGCAGTACGGTGCGCCTGCGCAGCCTGCGCCGCCGCAGTACGGCGCCCCTCAACAGCCGGCCGCACCCCAGCCCGCCGCACCGCAGTACGGTGCGCCTCAGGCTCCGCAGTACGGCCAGCCGTACGCCGGAGTTCCGGTGCAGAAGTCTCCGATTCTGAGCATCCTGTCCCTGATCGGGGGCATCGTCGGAATCGTCGGCTCCTTCTTCTACTTCGGTGGCCTGTTCGCCATCGCGGCCGTGATCCTCGGATTCATCGGGCGCAGCAAGGAGCCGCAGGCGAAGGGCTTCTGGCTGACCGGCATCATCCTCGGTTTCGTCGCCATCGCGATCGAGATCATCGTCATCGTCGTCATCGTGGCGATCCTGGCGTCGGTCGGTTCCTCGCTCAACAACTACTGATCCATCCGCGGCGCGGTGACTCGGGGCATGGTCTCGAGCGCCGCGCCGCATACGTCTCCCGACGAAAGAAGCTCCGATGTCCGATCCGAACGCTCCGCAGAACCCGGAGCAGGCGCCAACGCCCGAAGGTGCGCCGCAGCAGGAGCCCCCGGTCGCACCACCCTCGGCACCCCAGGTGCCGCAGCAGCCTTCCGCCGCACCGCCCTCGGCCGCGCCGCCCTCGGTACCTCAGGTGCCGCAGCAGCCTTCCGCCGCACCGCCTGCGCCTGCCCAGCCGAGCGTGCAGCCGCAGCCGCCCTACGGTGCCCCGCAGCAACTCGCGCCGCAGCCGGCTGTCCCGCCGGCACCTCAGCAGCCGTATGGTGCACCGCAACCACCATATGTCGCCCCTCAGCAGCCGTATGGTGCTCCGCAGCAGCCGTATGGTGCTCCGCAGCAGCCGTATGGTGCTCCGCAACAGCCGTACGGTGCTCCGCAGTACGGTGCGCCGGCGCAACCGCCCTACGGGGCGCCTCAGTATGGTCAGTACGCGCCCGCGCCGTCCAAGACGCCGATCCTGAGCATCCTGGCCCTCATCGGCGGCATCATCGGCGTCATCTCGGTCGGCTGGGGCGTGCTGTTCGGCATCGCGGGCATCGTGCTCGGCTTCCTGGGCAAATCACGCGAGCCGCGGGCGAAGGGACTCTGGCTCACCGGCATCATCCTCGGCTTCGTCTCGGTCGCGCTGATCCTGTTCTGGATTTTGATCATCATCATCGGAGCGATCGCCTCGGCGAGCTACAACTACGGCTACTGAGCGACGGAACCGACTCCGCACGAAGGCCGTCCCACCTGCCGGGCGGCCTTCGGCGTCCCGTGTCTAGCCGACGCGCTCGACGAGAAGCGCCACGTGGCGCGCGCCGATGCGGGTGAGTACGAGCGTCGCGGATGCCTCGCCCTTCAACCGAAGCCGCTTGCGCAGGGCAGCCGGGTCGACATCCGCTCCGCGCTTCTTGATCTCTAGCGTGCCGATGCCGCGGCCGGCCAGCGCCGTGCGCAGTTCGGACTCCTTGACCGGCAACTCGTCCATGATCCGGAACGCGTGCGCGAACGGCGTGCGCGTCAGCGTGTCGGCGGTGAGGTAGGCGATGTCGTGGCGGAGCATCCTCGCGCCCAGTGATCGGGCGAGATCGCCTATCAGGCGGGCACGGATGATCGCGCCGTCCGGTTCGTACAGGTACTCGCCCGGGTCACCGGTCGGCTCGTCCTCAGCATCGGCACTGCCCGTCAGCTCGGCCGCATCCTCGCCCTGCATCACCAGCGCCGCACGCCTGACGCCGTCGCGCGCGAGCGGTCCCGTCCAGACTCCGACCTCCACCACCTGCCCGTCGACGGAGACCCACTGCGCCTCCGCGCCGTCAGGGATCAGCGCGCGGTCGACGCCCGGTCCGAGCTTGACGCCGACGGGCATCCGCTCCGCCAGCGAGAACACGAAATCGAGGCTCGGCGACCACTCCGCCGGGTCGGCGAGCCGCCTCGTGTTCGTGTGCCCGGCGGTACGGCGTGCGGGGTCCAGGTAGGCGGCGTCCTGCGAACCGAGATCGGTGTCTTCTGCGCGCGACTGCAGAACACGGGCGTTCGGAAACGGCGCCAGGTTGTAACTCGCGATCGCGGCGGTGACCTCGTCGGCGTCCACGGCCGTGACGTCCAGGTCGAGCCCGGCCATGGCCATCGCGTCGCCGCCGATCCCGCAGCCCAGGTCGGCCACCCGGGTGAGGCCCGCGTGCGCGAACCGTGCCGCGTGCCGCGCAGCCAGCTGCAGGCGGGTCGCCTGCTCCAGCCCAGCCTCCGTGAACAGCATCCGAGAAGCGAACGGACCGAATTTCACTGCGGCCTTGCCGCGCAGCTTGGACTGCGTCAGCACCGCCGCCACCAGCCCGGGTGGATGCCCCTGCCTGCGCAAAGCGCTCACCATGCGCACCACGTCGGCAGCGCTCTCGTACGGCGGCAGGGAGTCGAGCAGTCGCAGACCCTCTGGGCTCAGCAGCTCGACCAGTTCCGCGCGTTCCACTGCGACAACCTATCGCGGGCGCCGCGATTGCGGCCCCGTCCCGCCATCGTGAGGCGCGCTCCCGCCCCCGAGAGGGCGCTCCCGCCGACGTGAGGCGCGCTCCCGCCCTCGTGAGGGCGCGCTCTCGCCATCGGCAAGGTGCCCTCTCCCCATCGGCAAGGTGCCCTCTCGTCATCGGCAGGGCGCCCCTCCCGCCATCGGCGAGGTGCCCTCCCGCCGACGCGAGTGCGCGCTCCCATCCCTTGTGAGTGTTCGCTCTCCTGCTTCCAGGGAACGGGCGAATTGACCTCAACATTGGTTGAGGTCATAGGCTCGAGGTGCGGAGGGCGGCACGTGCACTGCATCGAGCGCCACTCTGGGCAACCGCCCGAGGATGCCCGCGCCTCCCTCCGCCTTCTCCACCGAACCTCCAGACACTCCAGATACGACCCCAACGGATGACCGCAACAGAACCTCTCTCCGCAGCTCCTTCGCTGCCCGTTTCCGCCGTTCCGCGCCCTGCGACGCATGCCGCAACGCCGGCGACCCCGGCAACGCCCGAAGCGTTCAAGGATGCCTTCCGCCTGCATCCGGCAGGCATCGCCTTGATCACCGCCCTCACCGCAGACGGGCCCGTCGGGCTCACCGCCTCGAGCGTCGCATCCGTGAGCACCGACCCGCCGGCACTGGCCTTCTCGGTGACCCGTGCGACCGGGAGTGCCGGGGGCATCCTGACGGCTCCGACGCACCTGGTGCACCTGCTCGACTCCCGGCACGTCGAACTGGCCGACGTCTTCGCGCACTCCGGAACCGAGCGATTCACTGCGGAGCAAGGCTGGTCGGCCCTGCCCACCGGGGAGCCGCACCTGCCGACCGCGCGCGTCGCGCTGCGCTGCCGCATTCTGCAGGCGACGCCGGTCGGATCGTCGGTGCTCGTGCTCGCCGAGGTGCTCGAGATATTTGCAGGCGAGGCGGGCGAGCCTGTCGCGTACGTCGACCGCAGGTTCCGGGCGCTCTCCGACCGGGCGTGAGCCCGGCGAGCGCCCGGCTCGTGCGTATCGGATGACCATTCGCTTGCACTCACGTTGCACGAGTGCCAACCGTGCGCCTACACTGCTCATTAGCACTCTCACTGTCAGTGTGCTAACTACGTCTTCAGTACAAAGTACAGAAAGAGGTCAACCGTGTCGGTCTCCATCAAGCCGCTCGAGGATCGCATCGTTATCAAGCAGGTCGAGGCTGAGCAGACCACTGCGTCCGGCCTGGTCATCCCGGACACAGCCAAGGAGAAGCCGCAGGAGGGCGAGGTCGTCGCCGTCGGACCCGGCCGCATCGACGACAACGGCAACCGCGTTCCGCTCGACGTCAACGTCGGCGACAAGGTGCTCTACTCCAAGTACGGCGGAACCGAGGTGAAGTTCGGCGGCGACGAGTTGCTGGTGCTGTCGGCTCGCGACGTGCTGGCTGTCATCGAGCGCTGACGCTCTCGCTTCTGCGGCAGTTCCGCAGGGTTTCGAAGGGGTCCGGATGCCTGGCATCCGGACCCCTTCGTCGTCTTGGTTGCCGCGGTCGTCTTCGTCGTCACGGTCGCGCATACCTTCGCCGTCGGTCGTCAGCACTATTTCAGGCCGGAACCGCGGCGGCAGTTGTGTGGATGGCCGGCCTCACCTGCCTGAACTGCGCGCGGCCGAGGGTGTGGAGGGGTGGGCAGAGGGTGGGTGGGCGGTCGCTCTCGACAGCGTCGCGCGTGATCGCGGCCGCTCGACACGCTCCATCGCCTCGGCGATGAGAGCGAGCTCTCATCGCTCTCGGCTCAGTCGCGTGTCGGGGGTGCGACCTACGATGATGCGGTGTCCGAAACCGCGGGAAACGACCCCGCACCCGCACCCGTACGGGCCGCTGCCGTAGCACCCGTGCGCGCCGGCCGCGGCCTCGTGTACGCGGTCTCGGCGTATTTCATCTGGGGTTTCCTCCCGATCTACTTCATCGCCCTCGCGCCGACCGGTCCGTTCGAGATAGTGGCCTGGCGCGTCGTGTTCTCGCTCGTGTTCTGCGCGATCGCCATCCTCCTCACGCGGGCGTGGCGGGCGTTCGCAGTCATCCTGCGGCGTCCGCGCATCGTGTTCGTCACGGGCGTGGCCGGTGCGCTCATCTACGTGAACTGGCAGACGTACGTGTACGCGACGACGTCGGGCCAGGTGGTCGAGGCATCCCTCGGCTACTTCATCAACCCGATCGTCACCGTGCTGCTGGGCGTGATCGTGCTGCGCGAGCATGTGCGCCTCACGCAGTGGATCGCGATCGGCGTCTCGATCGTCGCCGTGGTCGTGCTCACCGTCGGCTATGGCCGGCTCCCCTGGATCGCACTCCTGCTGGCGTTCTCGTTCGGCTTGTATGGACTGGTCAAGAAGCAGGTCGGCCGCAACGTGGATGCCCTCAGCGGCCTCACGCTCGAGACCGCGTGGCTCATGCCGGTGGCGATCGTGCAACTGATCGTGGTCGGCGTGACGACCGGCATCACGTTCGGGCACGAGAGCGTGCTGCACGCCGTCGGCATCGTCGGTGTCGGGGTCATCACGGCGGTGCCGCTGCTGTTCTTCGCGGGAGCATCGCGACGGCTTCCGCTCATCGTGATGGGGTTCATCCAGTACTTCACGCCGATCCTGCAGCTCATCGTGGGTGTGGCGCTGCTGCACGAGGCGATGTCGCTTCAGCGCTGGATCGGGTTCGGCCTGGTCTGGGTCGCCCTCGCCGTGCTCACTGTCGACATGGTGCTGGCCGTGCGACGCGATCGTCGGGCTGCGGCGAGCGCCGATGCGGTGCAGGCCACCGATGCAGCACAGGCCGCCGATGCGGTGCCCTCCGACCCGTTGCCGGAGTAGCGCCGCACAGCATTGCGAAATCGGATGCGCACGCTCGGGGAAACGGGATTCCGGGCCGATCGTCGGGTGCAGAGCGCATAGTGGATGCATGTCGATCGGCGCGCTGCTGCTCGTCAGCGCTGCACTCGGTACGAGCTTCGCGGAGTCGTATGCTCTCGCTCTCTACCGGCGTGCCGTACGCGGATCGCGCGAGCGCTTCCTCTGGCGCAGCCGCTACATCGCGCTTGCAGTGCTCGTCGCCGTCATCTCCGGCGCGATCGCCGTGCTCGACGTGATGCAGGGCGACACGTTCTTCGCGGCGCTCTGGTTGGCGATCGCGGCGATGCGCGTCGTCGTGCTCATCCTCAACCGCGACAAAGACGACGACGACTGGTTCAAGCGCACCGGGCGGCGCATCCGTTCCGGGCTGAGGAAGGTTGCGGCCGCACTGCGGCCGGGCCGCGGGGTCGGGGCGCCGGTGCCAGCGTGAGTCCCGCCAGCAGCGAGCGAGGCCGAGCCGTGGCCGATCGACAGGGCCGAGGCGTGGCCGACCGACCGGGCCGAGCGGCCGCACACCTGTGCGGAACCGGGCACAGGCATCCGGAATGCTGCGCGGTCGCGCGGCGTTAACATGGAACATCCGCGCTCAGGGCCCTCCAGCGAAGCCCCGTGGCTACCTCCATGCGAGCCGGGTGTGATGCGCGCACAACCGGAAGACGCGCAGACGACGAGAACAGGGGAGAGATGGACCAGGCGGACCCGTTCGGATTCATGGGACTGACATACGACGACGTGATGCTCCTGCCGGGGCACACCGACGTGATTCCGAGTGAGGCCGATACGTCCTCGCGCCTGACCAGGCGCATCAGCGTGGCCACGCCGCTTCTCTCCAGCGCGATGGACACCGTGACCGAGTCGCGCATGGCCGTTGCCATGGCCAGACAGGGCGGCATCGGCGTGCTGCACCGCAATCTCTCCATTGAGGATCAGGCGGCGTTCGTCGACAAGGTGAAGCGCAGCGAGTCCGGCATGGTGAGCAATCCCGTGACGACCACGCCCGACGCCACGGTCGAAGAGGTGGATGCCCTCTGCGGCCAGTTCCGCGTCTCCGGCCTTCCCGTGGTGGAAGGCGACGGCAAGCTCGTCGGCATCGTCACCAACCGCGACATGCGCTTCGTCTCCCCGTTCGAGAAGGCATCCACTCTCGTTCGCGACGTCATGACGAAGACCCCGCTGATCACCGCTCCGGTCGGAATCGACCCGGACTCGGCGATCGCGATCTTCGCGCAGCACAAGATCGAGAAGCTTCCGCTGGTGGATTCCGACGGCAGACTGCGCGGGCTCATCACCGTCAAAGACTTCGACAAGAGCGAGAAGTACCCGAACGCCACGAAGGACTCCGAGGGCCGGTTGCGCGTCGGCGCGGCGATCGGTTTCTTCGGCGATGCCTGGGACCGGGCGATGGCACTGGTCGACGCGGGCGTCGACGTGATCGTGGTCGACACCGCAAACGGCGACAGCAAGGGCGTGCTGGAGATCATCCATCGCCTCAAACACGAACCGCGGTCCGCGCACGTCGAGGTGATCGGCGGCAACGTCGCCACTCGCACCGGTGCCCAGGCGCTGGTGGATGCCGGTGCCGACGCCATCAAGGTCGGCGTCGGCCCCGGCTCCATCTGCACGACCCGGGTCGTCGCCGGCGTCGGCGTGCCGCAGATCACAGCCGTGTACGAGGCATCCCTCGCCGCGCGCGCCGCGGGCGTCCCCGTCATCGCCGACGGCGGACTGCAGTACTCCGGCGACATCGCGAAGGCGCTGGTTGCAGGTGCCGACACCGTCATGCTCGGTTCGCTGCTGGCCGGATGCGACGAGAGCCCGGGCGACCTCATCTTCGTGAACGGCAAGCAGTACAAGAACTACCGCGGCATGGGTTCGCTCGGCGCGTTGCAGACGCGGGGCAAGAAGACGTCGTACTCGCGTGACCGCTACTTCCAGGCGGATGTCTCTGGTGACGACGCATTGATCCCCGAGGGCATCGAGGGCCGGGTCGCCTACCGCGGACCGCTCGCCTCGGTCGCGTACCAGCTCACCGGAGGGCTGCGACAGTCGATGTTCTATGTCGGCGCCCGCACGATCCCAGAGCTGAAGGAGCGCGGCAGGTTCGTGCGCATCACGCCGGCCGGGCTCAAGGAGTCGCATCCGCACGACATCCAGATGGTCGTGGAGGCGCCGAACTACACCCGCTGAGCCGTCGCTCGCCGCAGTCGATCGCCGGGTTCGTGCCGGTCGGCTGAGCTCGTCGAGAGTGGTTGCCGGGTGATCGCGGTCTCGACGAGCTCGACCGGCGATGCCGACGCCGATCCGGCGGCCGGGGGATACGTCGCACGATCCGCCGGACGGCGATCGGGGAACGCGTCGCACGATCCGCCGGACGACTGGCGATCGGGCGGATGAATCGCCCCGACGCATCCGGCGCAGCGTGCGTTCTCCGGCGCAGCGTGCGCGACAAGCGGGGTACGGCGCGACGTCTGGTTCGAGATCGCCTGTTTGACCGCACGGTGTCGCTCTGCGAGAATTACTGTCCGAACGGTCGGTAACTAAAACGACCGCTTCGGCAGGTCTGGCGCGATGAAGGGCGGGAGCCGTATGACCGACGGTCAGACGCTTCGCATCGAGCGCGGCCAAGACCGCGTGGTAGTCACGCTGGACCGTCCGCGGGCCCGCAATGCGATCGACCGGCGCATGGTCGACGGGTTGCACGAGGTGTGCGTCGAGCTGGAGGCGGAGCCGCGCATCCTCATCCTGGCCGGAGGAGACGGCGTGTTCGCCTCGGGCGCGGACATCGCCGAGCTGCGTGATCGCACCGCGCACGACGCCCTCGCAGGCATCAACACGCGCCTCTTCATGCGCATCGCTCGGCTGCCCATGCCCGTGATCGCGGCCGTCGACGGCTGGGCACTCGGTGGCGGCGCCGAACTCGCCTACGCGGCGGACTTCCGCATCGGCACGCCCCGCACCGTGTTCGGCAATCCCGAGACCAGCCTCGGTATCATCGCCGCAGCCGGCGCCACGTGGCGGCTGCGTGAGCTGGTCGGCGAACCGCTCGCGAAGCAGCTGCTCCTGGCGGGACGCCGTCTCGACGCCGAGGAATCGCTCCGAACAGGCCTGCTCGGCGAGGTCGTCGAGCAGGCCGACTTGATGCCGGCGGCCCATCGCCTCGCCGATCGCATCGCCTCGATGGATGCAGCAGCCACGATCGCGACCAAGGCGGTGTTCGCTGCGCCGGCCGATGGGCATCCCGATGCCGAGCTCCGAGCGCAGGCAGTACTGTTCGAGTCGCCGGAGAAGCACCGGCGGATGACGGAGTTTCTGGAACGCAGGTGGAATAAACAGGGCGCGGCGCACGACCCAACACAGGAAGGCCCCGCGACGCTCGGCGCCGGGGCGGGCAGCCCCGCAACGGGCGACGCCGGGGCGGGAGGCTCCGCAACGGGCCACACCAGACCGGGCACCTCCGCAACCGGCGACACCAGACCGGGAGGCTTCGCAACGGGAGACGCCAGGGCGGGCAGTCCCGCAACCGGCGACGCCGGGGTAGGCAGCTTCGCAACGCACCACGCCTGGCCGCGCAGCCCCGCACCGGGCGGAGGATCGCGATGACGACGCCTTTGCCGCGGATCGTCGGCGTTCTCGGCGGTGGAACCATGGGCGCCGGCATCGCCCACGCGTTCCTCGTCTCCGGATGCCTGGTGCGCGTGGTCGAGCGTGACGGCGAGCAGTGCGACGCGGCATCCGCGCGTATCGTGCGCGCTGTGACGGCGAGCGTCGAGCGCGGCACGACGAACGAGAGCGTCGAATCCCTGACGTCGCGTCTGGAGGCAGGCACGTCGGATGCCGCATTCGCGGAGTGCGGCCTCGTGGTCGAAGCGGTGCCGGAGCAGTTCGAGCTCAAGGTCGACTCGCTGACGCGGATCGCCCGTTCGGCGCCGCACGCGGTCGTTGCGAGCAATACGTCGTCGATCTCGATCGACGACCTCGCGGCGACCCTGCAGGAGCCGGATCGGTTCCTCGGCCTGCACTTCTTCAACCCGGTTCCGGCATCGAAGCTCGTGGAGGTGGTGCGCGGCGCAGCGACCTCCCAATCGACCCTTCGCGCGGCGCAGGACTGGGTCGCCGCGATCGGCAAGACCGCGGTGACTGTGGCGGATGCCCCGGGCTTCGCCTCCAGCCGGCTGGGGGTCGCGCTCGGGCTGGAGGCGATCCGCATGCTCGAGGAGGGTGTGGCGAGTGCCGAGGACATCGACGCGGCCATGGTGCTGGGCTACCGGCATCCGGTCGGCCCGCTCCGCCTGACCGACATGGTCGGGCTGGATGTGCGGCTCGGCATCGCGGAATACCTGAACGGCCGACTCGGCGACCGGTTCGAGCCGCCGCAGCTGCTGCGCGACAAGGTGGCTGCCGGCCGGCTCGGCCGCAAGACGGGCCACGGCTTCTACGCGTGGAGTGACGAGTCGTGACGATGGCAAGAAACGTTGTGCACGCGCCTACTGTCGAGACGAAGGCCGGCGATGGGTTCCCATTGCCGGTTCCGGACGATCCGCAGAGCGGGCCGGACAGCAGTGCAAGAAGGAGCGCGGCGGCAGGCGGCAATGGGCGGCCGCGGCCTCTTCTTCAGGCTCCAGCGCGGGAATCCACGATGAGGTTCGTGATGCGCGCGGTGCAGAGCAGACGGCCGTCTTCGTCGGTGACGGTGACGGCGTGCGAGGTCACGCGACGCCCGAGGCTGATCGCCTCGGCTACGCCAGTGACGAGGCCGGAGCTTGCCGAGCGGTGGTGGGTGGCGTTGATGTCGAGGCCCACCGCCGACCTGCCGGGGCCGGCATGGATGACCGCCGCCCACGATCCGAGGGCCTCGGCGAACGCCACGGACGCCCCGCCGTGCAGCAGCCCGAACGACTGGCGATTGCCCTCGACCGGCATCGTCGCGACGACCCGCTGTGCCGACTGCTCGAGGATCGTCACGCCCATCTTCGTATCGAGTTCGCCGAGCACTATGCGCCACGTGTCGTCGTCTTCACCCGCAGCCACGGCATACCCCGTTTCGTCCCAGACCGAACGTTCGGCAGGGTATCAGCCGCAGCGTCATCCGCGAGACTGCACGCCCGCCCCGAGACCGCAGGTTTCACCCGCTGTCTCGGCGACGGGGTGCAGTCTCGCGGGCGCGACGGGCGACGTCACAGCAGGAGGCACACGATGACCGACATACTGCCCAGCTACGTGCAGGGGGCGTGGTGGACGCCTGACGACGGGAGCGACGCCGTCGACGTGCGCGACGCATCCACCGGCGACGTGATGACCCGCGTCAGCACGAACGGACTCGACTTCGCGGGCGCGCTGGAGTATGCGCGCAGCGTCGGGCAGGCATCCCTCGGCCACCTCACCTTCCACCAGCGGGCGCTTCTGCTCAAGCAGTTCGCCCAGGCGCTGAGCGAGCGCAAGGACGAGCTGTACGAGCTCTCCGCCCGCGGCGGAACGACGAAGTCGGATGCCATGGTCGACATCGACGGCGGCATCGGCGTGCTCTTCACCTACTCGTCGAAGGGGCGACGCGAGCTCCCGAACACGCAGCTCGTCGTCGACGGGCCGGCGGAGCAGCTCTCGAAGGACGGTACATTCCTCGGGCGGCATGTATACAGCAGACTGCCTGGCGTCGCTGTGCAGATCAACGCTTTCAACTTTCCGGTCTGGGGATCGCTGGAGAAGCTCGCGCCGGCGTTCCTGGCCGGCGTGCCAACGCTGGTCAAGCCGGCGACGCCGACCGGATACCTCGCGGAGGCGTACGTGCGCATCCTGGTCGAGTCCGGGCTGCTGCCGGACGGCACGCTGCAGCTGGCCTCCGGCGGCGTGCCCGGACTCTTCGACGCGCTCCGGCTCGGTGACATCGTGTCGTTCACCGGGTCGGCATCGACCGCTGAGCGGCTGCGGGGGCACGAGTCCGTGCGTACCGGCGGGGTGCGCTTCACCAGCGAGACCGACTCGATCAACGCCTCGGTGCTGGGCAAGGATGCCGGCCCGGGCACGCCCGAGTTCGACGCGTTCGTGAAAAGCGTCGTCACCGAACTGACCGTGAAGGCCGGCCAGAAGTGCACGGCCATCCGTCGCGTCATCGTGCCCGAGCGGATGCGCGGGGCCGTCATGGCCGCGATCGCCGACCGGATCGCCCAGCGCGTCGTGATCGGCGATCCGCGCATCGACGGTGTCACGATGGGTCCGCTCGCCTCCCGTGGGCAGCGCACCGAGGTGCTCAGGCAGGTCGGCCGCCTAGTCGACGCAGGCGGACGCGTCGTGCTCGGGTCTCTCGATGCGCCAGAGGTCGTGCGCGCCGACGGTAGTCGCGGCGTCGACCCCGGCGGTGCTTTCGTCGCGCCCATGCTGCTCGAGTTCGAAGACCCGTGGACGGATGCCGTGCACCGCATCGAAGCGTTCGGCCCCGTCGCCAGCGTGCTCGGCTACGGCGAGACCGCGGATGCCATCGCCCTGGTCGCCGCAGGTCGGGGCTCGCTGGTCACCAGCGTCGCATCGCATGACGCCGCCGAGGTGGTCGAGCTCGTCTCCGGCATCGCGGCGTACAACGGGCGCGTGCTCGTGCTCGATCGCGACGACGCGCGCACGTCGACCGGGCACGGATCCCCGGTGCCGCACCTCGTGCACGGCGGTCCTGGTCGCGCAGGAGGCGGCGAGGAGCTGGGCGGCATCCGGGCCGTGCTGCACCACATGCAGCGCACCGCCGTTCAGGGGTCGCCGGACATGCTCACGGCGATCACGGGCCAGTGGCATGCGGGAGCGGCGGCGGATGCCGGCGGCAGGCATCCGTTCCGCAAGTCGCTGTCCGAGCTTCGGATCGGCGACCGTGTGTCGTCGCAGTCGCGCGAGGTGACGCTGGCCGACATCGAGCACTTCGCAGACTTCACCGGCGACACGTTCTACGCGCACATGGACGAAGAGGCGGCGTCGGCGAACCCGTTCTTCCCCGGTCGGGTGGCGCACGGGTACCTGTTGGTCTCGTTCGCCGCCGGGCTCTTCGTCGACCCGGACCCGGGGCCCGTGCTGGCCAACTACGGTCTGGAGAATCTCCGGTTCCTCACGCCGGTGTCGCCGGGGGACAGCATCCGCGTCGACCTGACGGCGAAGCAGATCACGCCGCGCGAGACGGATGGCTACGGCGAGGTGCGCTGGGACGCCGTGCTGACGAACCAGCGCGACGAGGCCGTGGCCACCTACGACGTGCTGACGCTGGTGGCCAAGGAGTAGCGACGGCGTCGCCCAACGCGACGCACGACGCGATCGGTCGCTGCGAGATCGTCGGCACGCGCTATGGTCGCGCCTCTGGTGAGAAGCGGGCTCCGATCACAGCGATGCGGTGCCCCCGATGCTCGGGGAGCATGCGGCCTGCGGCCTCGAGTCGGCTGATGCCGTGCAAGGTACTCCAGAACACCTCCGTCAATGCGCCGTCCGCTTCGGCGCCGAGGGGCCGTGCGAGCGCCTCGAACCCGGCCCGTAGTTCGACCTCGTTGTCGTCGACAGTGAAGCGCGCCTCGATCGGCTGCTGGAACATCGCTTCGTAGACCGCCGGATGCTCACTGGCGAACCCGAGGTAGGCGGCGGCGACGGCCTCGATCGCGCTCCTGCCCGTCTTCCTGCCCATCGCGGAACGACACAGCTCGGTCAGCTCGACGAAGCCCTCGAAGGCCACGGCACGCATGATCTCGGTCTTGCCGCCGGGAAAGTGACCGTACAGCACGGGCTGGGTGTAGCCGATCGAGTCGGCGAGATGGCGCGTCGTCACCGCGGCCCAGCCATCGGCATCCGCCTTCTCCCGTGCCGCATCGAGGATGCTTCGCCTTCGCTCGTCGCTACGCCGGCGGCGCGCCGTGAGATCTGCCATCGCTCCTCCTGATGCCTGCCGTCGACCTCGGATGCCGGGCGCCGAAGCGGCCGCACTCGCATGATCCGACTCTTGCGACCCGGACGGTTGCGATCCGGACGGTTGCGATCCGGACGGTTGCGATCTAGGTTAGCATCGCTAGAAAGATTAGCAACGCTAGATATGAGGAGATCGTCATGGAAGCAGTACTCGCCGTTGTCACGGCGACCGTCGTCGGGCTCATGGTGGGTGTGGAGTTCTCCGTCGCCTTTGTGATCAACCCGATCCTGACCGGGCTCGACGTGGGGCCCTCGATCGAAGGCTCCGCCCACGGCGGAAGGATGCTCGGGCGGGCGATGCCGTTCTGGTACTTCGGTTCGCTGATCCTCATCGCGGTCGTCGCCGCTCTCGCCTGGGGTACGCCGTCCTCTACGGCGGCTCTTGTCGCCGCCGGGCTGCTGGTCGTCAGCATCGTCATGTCGATCACGGTGCTCGTGCCGATCAACAATCACTCGAAGACCTGGACGGCCGCGGAGCACCCCGCAGATTGGCGCGAGCAGAAGCGGCGCTGGGACGGCTTTCACTATGCGCGTGTCGCCGTCATCGTCGCGGCGTTCGTCTTGCTGCTCGTCGCCATCGTCGTGCGGTGATCGCATTCGCGCTGAGCATTCGCGCTGAGCAGCTTCGGCGACCACCGCACGACGAAGGAGCCGGGGCCGCCCGGCTCAGCAGCGACGGGCGGTACGCCGCCAGGGAGCCCGCGGATACCGGACTACGTCGCGCTCAACTCGCGTTCGTAGAACACCTGCGTGTCAGATCGGGCGACCTCGGTCATACCGGCTTTGAGCAGAACGCGCTGCGATGCGGCATTGTCGAGGTCGGTGTCGGCAGCGGCGCTTCGCGCACCGTGGGCCGCAGCGACGCCGAACGCCGCCGTGACGGCCTCGGTGGCCAGGCCGCGGCCCCGGGCGGCAGCCACGAGTCCGTAGCCGAACTCGATCCGGCCGTCTTCGTTCGGCGGCCCGAAGAAT
The DNA here is from genome assembly GCF_054777235.1 of Humibacter antri. NCBI lineage: Bacteria > Bacillati > Actinomycetota > Actinomycetes > Micrococcales > Microbacteriaceae > Humibacter > Humibacter antri. The sequence goes on from NZ_BAAHAW010000019.1 coordinate 287,658, forward strand.
CCGAGACCACCGATCGCCAGACCGTCCGCCCGTAGGCGGATCAGGTAGAGCGTGAAGACGGGGTCTGGATGTCGCGACGACATGAGCCCACGGAGCGGGACCAGCTCGTCCTCCAACGGGTACTGCGGATGCCAGGCATCCGTCGGCTCCTTGCGTCCGGCGACGATACGCTCCGCCAGTTCCGGCGATATCGGTTCGAGTCGGAGCCGCGGGGTATCGATCACCACGAGCTCAGCATCCCACCATGGCTCCACGAGCATCGGTGATGGTACTCACGGCGCTCGCATCGCAGGGTGACTCGAGCCGCGATCGACAACGACTCCGGCCGATGCGCCGGCGCGAGGTGCAAGGCGAATGGGGCAAGGGAACCTGCCATCGCGGCATGAGCGCTCGCCTGGCGAGCGGCCGGTCGAGGAACCGCCCCGAACCGTCGTCGCGCCGGGGTCGGAACAGCCCTTCGGGCCGACAATGTGTCGACTGCGCGTCGCGAAGGGCGGGTGTTGTGCTCCGTATCAGGAGCGGGCGACGCGCAGGCCCTCGAGCGCCACGGTGAGCACGTCGTCGGCGAGCTGCCCGGCGCTCTCCGGGCCGCCGGGGCGGTACCACTCGACGATCGAGTTGATCATGCCGAACAGCAGTCGGGTGGCGATGCCCGGATCGATGTCGGCACGCAGCGAGCCCTCGTCGCGGGCATCCTTCACGAGGGTCGCCACCGAGCGGTCGAACGCGCGACGTCGGGCGAGGGCGGTGCGTTCGACCTCGGTGTTTCCGCGCACCCGCAGCAGCAGGGTGACGTAGGGGAGCCGCTCGACGAGCACGAGGACCGCTCCGCGCAGCACGTGCGCGAGGCGGTCGGCCGCCGCGCCGGTGCGCGCACCGTCTTCGAGCAGCACGCCCTCGAGCCCGTCGAGCGCCTCGTCCAGTGCCAGTTCGAGCAGTTCGTCCTTGGATGCCACGTGGTGGTAGATCGCGGACTTCGACAGTCCCAGCCGCTCGGCCAGCACCCCGATCGAGGTCGCGTCGTAGCCGAACTCGTTGAACGCCTTCACGGCAACCTCGAGCACGCCGCGCTGGTCGTACCCGGGCCTGCCGCGCCGTGCCTCACGCGCTTCTGGCTCTGTCTCGGTCATCATCCTCCAGTCTGTCAGCCGTTCGGCCGTCCGCCGTGGGCCTAGGCGCGAGCCGCCGACAGGACAGATGGCCGAAAACAGGCCAATCCGTCCTGTTCCGGGCGGGTGAGCGCTATCTGTCATGTTCTCGGTCGGTGGGCCGGAGCGGTCGGAGCAGGGTCGGGGCGGGGTCAGGGCAGGGTTAGCGCAGGTCAGGGCAGGGTTAGCGCAGGTCAGGGCAGGGTTAGAGCGGGTCAGAGCAGGGTCAGGGCGGTTGGAGGCAGTGCTCACCGGAGGTCGTAGACCCGCTTGTACTTGCCCTCGCTGCGTGGCAGCGTGCCCGGCTCTTCGAGCGTGATCTCCACTGTCGAGCCCAGCCGGCTCTTGATCCGCTCGGCCAGCACGAGGGCCGCAGCCTCGCACGTCTCACGCGGAAGACCCGGGTGACGTTCGATGCGCACGGTCATGGCATCCATCGCGCCGGACTTCGTCAGCTCGAGCACGAAGTGCGGCGTCAGAGTCTCGATGCCGAGCACCAGCTCCTCGATCTGCGTCGGGAACAGGTTGACGCCGCGCAGGATGATCATGTCGTCGTTGCGTCCGGTGATCCGCTCCATGCGTCGCATCGCCGGTCGCGCAGTGCCGGGCAGCAGCCGCGTGAGGTCGCGGGTGCGGTAGCGCAGCACAGGGAAGGCCTCCTTCGTCAGCGAGGTGAACACCAGCTCGCCGGTGGAGCCGTCGGGCAGCGGCTCGCCGTTCTCGCCGATCACCTCGGGGAGAAAGTGGTCCTCCCAGATGTGCGGGCCGTCCTTCGTCTCCACGCACTCGTTCGCCACCCCCGGCCCCATCACCTCGCTGAGCCCGTAGATGTCGACGGCGTCGAGGTTCATGCGCTGCTCGATGGTGCGGCGGAGCTCGTTCGTCCACGGCTCGGCGCCGAGAATCGCCACCTTCAGGCTTGTGGAGCGCGGATCGATGCCCGCCTGCTCCAGAGCATCCGCGATCGTGAGCAGGTAGCTGGGGGTGCACATGATGGCATCCGGCTCGAAGTCCACGATGAGCTGCACCTGCCGGGCGGTCTGCCCGCCGGAGACCGGGATCACCGTGGCACCGAGTCGCTCGATGCCGGCATGAGCGCCGAGCCCGCCGGTGAACAGGCCGTACCCGTACGCGTTGTGCACCTTCATGCCCGGCCGCACGCCGGAGGCCCGCAACGACCGCGCCATAAGGTCGCCCCAGCGTTCCAGGTCGCCGAGCGTGTAGCCCACGACGGTGGGACGCCCGGTGGTGCCGCTGGACGCGTGGATGCGCGCCACCCTCGACATCGGCACCGCGAACATGCCGAACGGGTAGGTCTCGCGCAGATCGGCCTTCGTGGTGAACGGCAGCCGCCGCACATCGTCGAGCGAACGGATGTCCGTGGGCTTCACGCCCGCAGCTTCCAGCTTTCGCGTGTACAGCGGCACGTTCTCGTAGGCGTGGCGCACCGTCCACTGCAGGCGCTCCAGCTGCAGGGCACGCAGCTCATCGGAGCTCAGACGTTCCGCCGGGTCGAGCGAATCCGGGTCGGCCGGTGTCATCCGCAGCGGTGCGGCAGCGGTCTCGTGTGTCGTCGTCATCGACGGCCTCCTTCTCTGTGGTGCCGGCGCCCCGGGGCATCCGTATCGCTGTGCCCGGCATCCGTGCGGCCGCCCGATGCCGCCCGGTGGACCTGGCCGTGGCGGCCGGCCGCCGGCAGCGAGACTAGGCGTGTGCGCTGAGACCGGGCGTGCGGCGCCTAGTCTCGGCGCATACGCCTAGTCTCGGTGGTCGGCATGGTGTGGGGTGCCGGGCGGCGGCGCTGCACGGCGGGTGGTCACGGAGCGGCCGCGGAACTCCGCGACCGCTCCGCCCGTGTCGTCGACGATGCTCACGTCGTAGAGACCGGTACGGCCGCTGCGCACGACGCGGCGGGCCGTCGCGGTGAGCACGGCTCCGGTGGTCGTGGACTTGAGGAACGTGATGTCCGCACCGGCGGCCACCGTGACCTCGTCGTCCTCGTTGCAGGCGATCGCGAAGGCGGTGTCGGCCAGTGCGAAGACGAGGCCGCCGTGGATGATGTCGAAGCCGTTGAGCATGTCGTCGCGCACGGGCATCCGCACGACCGCGTAACCGGCTTCGTCGGTGACGACCTCGATTCCGAGGGTCGCCGATGCCCGATCGCGCTGCATCATCGTCTGACTGCTCATGCCGCTCCTCGTCGAACGTTGCCATCCCCGTCGAACGCGGCCGCTCCTCACCGAACGGGGCCACCCTTGTCGAACGTGGTGTTGATATACTAACTGAACGTTCGGTAAGTATAGAAGTGGAGACGACGATGTCCGAAGTACGGTCTCGCGGGTCGGGTTCGTCGAAGCCGGGCACCGAGGGCAGGGTTCCGGCACTTGGGCAGGCTCAGGGTGGGCCGGGTTCGGCCGACGGAACGGCGCCTACGGCCGAGGAGGGAACGGCGCCTACGGCCGAGGAGCGCGAGTTCCAACGACTGATCGAGACGGACTCCCGGGTCGAGCCCACCGACTGGATGCCGGATGCGTACCGCAAGACGCTCATCCGCCAGATGTCCCAGCACGCGCACTCCGAGATCATCGGCATGCAGCCGGAGGGCAACTGGATCACCCGGGCGCCGAGCCTGAAGCGCAAGGCGATCCTGATGGCCAAGGTGCAGGACGAGGCGGGCCACGGACTCTATCTCTACTCCGCGACGCAGACGCTCGGCATCGACCGCGACACCATGTACGAGCAACTGCTCACGGGTAAGGCGAAGTACTCGTCGATCTTCAACTACACGACGCCGACCTGGGCCGACATGGGCTCCATCGGATGGCTCGTCGACGGCGCCGCGATCTGCAACCAGGTGCCGCTGTGCCGCTGCTCGTATGCGCCATACGGCCGGGCGATGGTGCGCATCTGCAAGGAGGAGTCGTTCCATCAGCGGCAGGGTTTCGAGATTCTGCTCACGCTCATGCGCGGCACCGAAGAGCAGCAGCGCATGGCGCAGGAGTCGGTGAACCGCTGGTACGCGCCGTCGCTGATGATGTTCGGTCCACCCGATCAGGAGTCCCCGAACTCCCAGCGCAGCATGGCGTGGAAGATCAAGCGGTTCAGCAACGACGACCTGCGCCAGCGGTTCGTGGACATGATCATGCCGCAGGCCGAGGTGCTCGGCGTCACGCTGCCCGACCCCGACCTGAGGTGGAACGAGGAGCGCGGCCACTACGACTTCGGCGAACTGGACTGGGACGAGTTCTACGCCGTGCTCGCCGGACACGGCCAGGCCAACACGGTGCGACTGGCCAACCGCAGGGCCGCCCACGAGGAGGGCGCCTGGGTGCGCGAAGCGGCGCGGGCGTACGCCGAGCGCGAGGACGCCGACCGATCGGTCGCGCTGGAGAGGATCGCCTGATGGATGCGTCCGCCACCGATGCTCCGCGCGGCGTGAGCGAGCAGACGAACGCGGTGGGCCCCGCCGGCCGTGAGGCCGTTACGGCCAGTACCGCCGGCGGTCAGGCCGGGCCGATGAGCACCGCCGGCCGTGAGGCCGTGCCGACGAGCAGGGAGGCGTGGCCGCTCTGGGAGGTGTTCATCCGTTCCTCTCGTGGCCTCTCGCACGTGCACGCCGGATCTCTGCACGCACCGGATGCCGTCATGGCCGTCCGCAACGCCCGCGATCTCTACACCCGGCGCGGCGAGGGCGTCTCGGTGTGGGTCGTGCCGTCCAGTGCGATCACGGCATCCGACGTGGATGCCCGCGGCGCGTTCTTCGAGACCGCCGAGGGCAAGGAGTTCCGGCACGCCACGTACTACACAGCCTCCGAGGGGGTGCCGCACCTGTGAGGCACACCCATCGTGCCGTCTCCACCGCCGTCTCGGCCGAGACGATCGAGCGCGACCTCGCCGACGGGCTTCAGCGGCCGAGCGACGAAGTCGCCCGGTATGCGCTCGGGCTGGGCGATGACGCGCTCATCCTGGCGCAGCGCCTCGGCGAGTGGATCGCGCACGCCCCCGAGCTCGAGGAGGATGTGGCGCTGGCGAACATCGGCCTCGACCTGCTCGGCCACGCGCGCTCCTTGCTCACCTACGCCGGTTCCGCGTGGGAGAAGAGCGAGGACGACCTGGCCTACTTCCGCGATGAGCCGGAGTTCCGCAATCACCAGCTCTTCGAGCGCCCGAACGGCGACTTCGCGCACACCATCGCCAGGCAGCTCATCGCCTCCGTGTACTTCGACGCGTTGTACGCGCGACTGCAGGCATCCGCCGACCCGACGCTCGCGGCGATCGCAGCCAAGGCCGCCAAAGAGGTCGATTACCACCTCGATCACAGCGTGCAATGGACCAGACGCCTGGGTCTCGGCACGGATGTCTCGCACGAGCGCATGCAGGCCGGCCTGGATGCCATGTGGCCGTTCGTCGACGAGCTGTTCCGCCCCGACTCGGCGGCCGCCGCACTCGAGGGCGTCGCCGTTCAGCCCGCGACCCTGCGTGACGCGTTCGACCGCACCGTGCCTGCGGTGATCGCGGAATCCGGGCTCGAGGTGCCTGACATTCCCGGCGCCTCAGGCGGTGGTCGTCGCGGCGTGCACACCGAGGCGTTCGGGCACCTGCTCGCCGAGATGCAGGTGCTTGCGAGGCAGCATCCGGGTGCGACATGGTGACGCGAACCCTGCCCATCGAGTCCGCCCCGCGGGTCGAGTCCGCACCGCCGGTCGAGCTCCCACCGCCGGTAGAGCTCCTCCCGCGGGTTGAGCTCCTCCCGCGGGTTGAGTTCCTCCCGCGAGTTGAGCTCCTCCCGCGGGTTGAGCCTGTCGAAACCGCGCAGCCGGTTGAGCCCGTCGAAACCCCGCACCCCCGAGCGAGGTCTGGTTTCGAGACGCGCCCGCCGGGCGCTCCTCAACCGGCGGGTAGCACCGACGAACGTCGCGCGTGGGCGCTCGCCGCGGAGGTGTGCGACCCGGAGGTGCCGGTGCTCACGATCGAAGACCTCGGCGTGCTGCGTGCGGTTCACGTGGCGGGGGAGGGCGCGGATGCGGCGGTGCGGGTGGAGATCACGCCCACGTACTCCGGCTGTCCTGCCGTCGACGCGATGCGCGACGACATCGTGACGACACTGACGGATGCCGGCTACCGGCACGTCGAGGTGCGTACGGTGCTCGCTCCGGCCTGGACGACGGACTGGATGAGTGAGAGCGGCAAGGCGAAGCTCGAGGCGTTCGGCATCGCGCCGCCGGGGCCGCGCGCACGTGACGGGCGGGTGGGGCTCGGGATGGGCATCCGTTGCCCGCAGTGCGGGTCGCTGCACACTCGCGAGCTCTCGCACTTCGGCTCGACCTCGTGCAAGGCGCTCTACGTGTGCCAGAAATGCGGGGAGCCGTTCGACCACTTCAAGGCGCACTGATGCGCGCTGGAGCTTGGAGCGGAGGCCATTTCTGGCCTCCGCCGCGACGCCAGCGCCGACCGCAGTCCCGGCGGTCGGACACCGGAAGGAGGCCACGACTTGCCGATTTCACGCCCTGAGCAAGCGAAGCGCGTCGAAGGCTCGTCGCCTCTGCCGTCGCAGTCGAAGCGGCGCGGGGCGTTCCACACGCTCACGGTATCCGCCGTGCGGCAGTTGACTCCGGATGCCATCGAGGTCGCCTTCGCGGTGCCCGCCGAGCTCGCGCACGCCTACGACTACGAGCCGGGGCAGTACATCGCGATCCGCACGAAGATCGACGGGGACGTGCTGCGCCGCAGCTTCTCGATCTGCCAGGCGCCGGCATCCAAGGCGGCTTTCGGGGCGCCGATCGGCGACCTGAAGGTCGGCATCAAGCGCGACCTCGGCGGTGTGTTCTCGACGTGGGCGCTGGAGAACCTCCACCCCGGCATGACGCTGGAGGTGATGAGCCCGGAGGGTCGTTTCACATCGCGGGTGACGGCCGAGTCTGGCACGGCCGGCGCCGTGCACTGCGCCGCGATCGCCGCGGGCAGCGGCATCACGCCCGTGATCGCTTTGGCGCAGAGCGTGCTGGCTGCGTCGGAGGCGACCACGTTCTCGCTGGTGTACTCGAACCGCACGGCGATGGACACCATGTTCGTCGATGAGCTCGCCGATCTGAAGGACCGGTACCCGTCACGACTCGCGCTCTATCACGTGCTCACGCGTGAGCGGCGCAGTTCCGAGCTGCTGAGCGGACGCCTGGATGCCGGCAAGCTGAACCGCATTCTCGACGACCTCGTGCCGGTCGACGATGTGGACGAGTGGTTCCTGTGCGGGCCGTTCGAACTCGTGCAGCTGTGCCGCGACGCGCTCGGAGCGCGAGCGGTGCCGGCCGATCGCATCCGCTACGAACTGTTCACGACCGGCGAGCCCGGCAGCCCGTCGCCCCAGCACGGACGCCCGATCGTGGTCGACCCCGGCGAGAAGACGTGCACCATCTCGTTCCGGCTCGACGGCACCACCTCGACCGTGACGAGTGCGGAGCACTCGCAGGAGAGCATCCTGAACGCCGCGCTGCGGGTGCGCGGCGACGTGCCGTTCGCGTGTGCGGGCGGGGTGTGCGGCACCTGCCGGGCGGTGCTGCGCGAGGGCACCGTCGACATGGTCGAGAACTACGCGCTCGAGCAGGATGAGCTGGATCGCGGCTACGTTCTGACGTGTCAGTCGATCCCGACGAGCGAGAAGGTCGAGGTCGACTACGACGCGTGACAGACCCGCCGACGTTCCGTGGGTTGAGCCATCCCGTGGGTTGAGCCACCCCGTGGGTTGAGCTATCCCGCGGGTTGAGCCACCCCGTGGGTTGAGCCACCCCGTGGGTTGAGCTTGTCGAAACCCCTGACGATGCTGGTTTCGACAAGCTCAACCAGCGGGGGCGGCTCGACCAGCAGGGGCAACTCAGCAGCGGGGGCGACTCGATCAGCGGGGGCGACTCAACCAGCGGAGTGACAAGCTCAACCAGCGTGGGCGGCTCAGCCAGCCGGGTGGTTCACCCCGGGTAGTGAAGAGGTGAGGAGAACACATGCCGGTACGCGTGGAACGCAATGGCGACGTCGCCGAGGTCGTGCTCGACTGGCCGCAGAAGCTGAACTCGCTCGACCTCGACGGGCTGGACGAACTGGATGCCGCACTCGGGTCAGCGCTCGACGCGCGTGCACTCGTTCTGCGCGGCGAGGGCAGGGCGTTCTGCGCAGGCCGCGACGTGTCCCAGGTGGATCCGGCGACGGATGACGCGCGCGGCTACCTCGACCGGCTCACCGCGCTGTTGCACCGACTGAGCGCGTTCCCAACGCCGACGATCGGGGTGGCGACGGGTGCCTGTCTCGGGGTCGGACTCGGCCTGCTCGTGGCCTGCGACGTCGTCTACGTCGCGGACTCGGCGAAGATCGGCTCTCCGTTCGCCGGCTTGGGCGCAGCCCTGGACTCCGGCGGCCACGCGCTGTTCGTCGAGCGGCTCGGCACGCACCGCACGCTCGATCTGATCTACACGGGCGAGCTGATGAGCGGGGCGGATGCCGTGGCATCCGGCCTGTTCAGCCGCGTCGTGCCCGCCGATGAGGTGCTCGAGTTCACCCGGGAGAAGGCCATGGCCGTCGCGGCCGGCCCGACCATGGCGTTCCTCGCCGAGAAGCGGCTTGTCGCGCGACTGCGCGACGAGCGGATCGGCCTGTGGGAGTCGGTCGCCGACGAGACGGATGCCCAGGTCGCGCTGTCGTCGACCGCGGACTACGCGGAGGGTTTCGCTGCGTTCCGCGAGAAGCGTCGCCCGCGGTTCACCGGGCGGTGACCGTCACAGGGAGCACGGCGCGCAACGTAGTACCCCCAGTCGCCCCCGCTGCGAGTTCGAGGCGACCGCCGGCGGCCTCGAGCCGGATGCGCCGTGTCGCCAGCCCGATGTGCCCAGCCTCCAGCCGAGCCGCCAGCGCGTCGAACTCGGCGCCGACCCCGTCGTCGGTCACGGAGACGACGACCCGTGCACCGTCGCGAGCGAGCGTGACGGTCACCCGCGACGCGTGCGCGTGCTTGACGACGTTGCCGAGAAACTCGCGCGCACTGTCGTACAGCAGTCGTTCCGTGGCAGCGTCGACAGCGCCGGACCACCGTGATTCGTCGACCTGCACCTCGAAGCGCCCGCGCGCGGCCGAGTCGACGGCCAGTCGTCGAACAGCGGCCGCCAGACCCGCCTGCTGCAGCACAGCCGGACTCAGCTCGGCCACCTGCGAGCGCAGCAGCACGGATGCCTCGCCCAGCGCGCTGCGCAACCGTTCCGCGACTGCACGGTCGGTCTCGGGCGGCAGGTCGTCCAGGTCTTGACGGGCGGCGAGCACGTACTGCAGCGCGCCGTCGTGCAGATGCTCCGAGAGCGTCGCCCGCTCCCGCGACTCGGTCACCAGCAACTCGGACAGCAGTGCACCCCGCCGTGTGTACTCCCGCCCCAGGGAGAGCACGCGCGAGGCCTGCACGCGCACCAGCAGAATGCATCCGGCTCCCACGCCGGCCAGCGCGAGCGAACGCAGCGGCACGGCGGCCCACGGCTCGCCCGACGTCTGCACGGCGAGCACGCTGCAGACGACGAAGACGACGACCGTCGGCACGATCACAGAGACGGCGGCCCACACGCGCAGCTGCACGGCGGCCACCACGGGCAGCAGGAACATCCCGTCGAGCAGGATGCCCGCCGTGCTGCTCCGATCGTCGGACAGGCTGGCGACGACCACGATCGCGGCGACGGCCAGAACGTCGCCGTAGAGCGCGAGCCAGCTGAAGCGGAGCACGCGAGCCACCTCGCCGCGTACGACGACGAAGACGAACACGGCCCACACGGCGTACCCGGCGACGATGAGAAGGCAGGCCGGCGCTCCGTCGGGAGGCGGCACGATGAGCACGGTCAATGCGAGGAACACCACCAGCACCGTGCGCACCACGGACTGCGCGCGAAACCCTCTCGCGGCGTGTCGGATGAGCAGTGCGCGCAGCTCGGGCACCGCGGCGAGATCGCGCAGAGCGGTCACATCTTCGGCGGCGGTCGAGCTCATCGTCACTCCACGAGCTTGCGCCGCATGCCCTCGGCGACAGCGGCGGCCCGGTCGCTCACGCCCAGCTTCTCGTACAGCCGCGCGGCGTGGGTCTTCACGGTGCTGGCGCCGAGGAACAGCTCCTCGGCGATCTGAGGTATCGAGAGCCCGCGCGCGAATCCCTGCAGCACCTGGAGCTCGCGTTCGCTGAGGATCGGACCGTCGGAGTTCTTGCGCAGGCGGATCTCGCCGACCAGTCCCGCCGCCAGCGCAGGAGGCACCACAGTGCGGCCCGCCGCGACGTCGGCGACCGCGGCGACGATCTCGGCACGCGGTGCCTCTTTCGAGATGTAACCGGCGGCCCCTGCCTCGAGCGCGGCGTAGACGATGGACGGGTCCGTGATGGCCGAGACCAGCAGGATGCGCGCATCCAGTCCGTCGCGCACTGCGGCCTGCACCACGTGGATGCCGTCGAGTCCGGGCATCTGATAGTCGACGACGGCGACGTCGGGCTTCAGCTCGGCCATCATCGCGAGCCCCTCACGGCCGTCGCCCGCGTCGCCGACGACCCGGATGCGACCACTCTGGGTGAGCCCGCGCACCATGCCGTCGCGAAAGAACGGGTGATCGTCGACCACCACCACCGTGATCATCTGCTGCACAACGACCTCCGCTCGAGTCGATCTTCACACGCGAGATCGCCTCGCGCACGTGTCGGATGCCGCTGCGCCGCGGGCGCCGCGCGCCAGCCGTGCTGCGTCTGCCAGCGACAGCCCGGGAGCGTACGCCCGCGCAATCGCCACACCGATGCGCGGAAGCGCGGCGGAATCGGGATAGGCCATCAGCATGGGCCGGAACTCCGGCTGGAACTTGCTCTTGAACCGCAGGAGCGAACGGAATCCGTACATCGGCTCCAGCGAGGCGCTGATCTGGGCGAGGATGCCGTCCAAGGCGCCGCGAGACTCGCCATTGCCGGCATGGGCGAGCGGTGCGCCGGAGAGGCTCATCTCCATCATTCCGTCGCCCCGCATCCGCTCGGCCGCTGCCGCGATCACGAACTCCATGATCCCGTTGATGCTGTCGGTGCGACGCCGCATGAAGTCGAGCGTCCAGCCCACCACGAGGCCGTCGCGGTAGCGCGGCATCCAGCTCGTCACGGCCTCGATGCGCCCGTCGTCGCCGATCGCCAGCATGAGCCTGACATGCGGGTCGCGCAGCTCGTCGATCCCGCCGAGGGTGAAGCCCATCTCGGGAAGATCCTTGCCGGAGACCCACTCCTCGGAGATCTCCGCGAGTTGTGCATGCTGCGCAGGCGACAGGTCGCGATGACGGGTCCACTCCGCGCGGATGCCCGCCCGCTGCGCCCGGTTCGCCGACGAACGCACGTCTTGCCAGTTCTTTCCCGCCGTGCTCCAGCGCTGCGGCAGAATCACCGCCTCCTCGGCGACGACCATGCTCTGCCACCCCATCGACCGCACCGTCGGCGACAGCTCGCCGTCGATGCTGTAGAACACCGGCACCCAGCCGTGATCGTCGCAGAAGCGTGCGAAGCGGCGCAGGGTGGCCTCGGCGCACCTCGGGGCCCCGATCGGACCGCCTGTGGTGATCGCGATGCCGTTGATCACGCGGTAGGCGAGGGCTGCGCGAGGCGTGCGGTGTTCGGTGCCGGCACGTGCCTCCGCGTCGGGCGAGGCATCCGTGTCCGACTCGTCGAACCAGTAGCGGTTGCCGCTCCACGTTGTCATGTATCCGAGCGCGTCCCCGCCGCGGCGCACCAGCCGCCGCGCCGCGCGGGCGTCGCCTGCGTGACAGCCCGGCACCGTGGTGAGCATCGGCGCAACGGCGGCCACGAGCACCACTGCCCAGAACAGCGGTCCGACGGCGTGCAGCACAAGCCAGACCGCGAAGGACCCGCCGGCCGCGACCGGGTGGAGGGCGGCCGCGACGTGCAGCGGAAGGAAACGCGTGGCCACGTCGACGGCGACCTGCAGCGGGGTGGTCGTGGCGAGCGCGGCACCGTCTCCCAGTCGGAGCACGAGCAGGCAGAGGGCCGTCAGAGCCGCGCCGGCGATCGTCACGATCAGCGCGAAGCGCCGCACGGACCGCGCAGTAGGCATCACCGTGAACCTGCGCCTGGCCACGATCAGTGCAACGGCCACGCACAGCGGCACGATGGCGGCGATCACGAGCCCGGCCTCGACGTGATATCCGTGAGGGCCGGCAAGGCGGCCGGTACCGGCGTCGAGCAGAGACGTCACGAGGCCGAACGAGATCGCCGCGCAGCATCCCAGCACGACGTTCACGACCGCAGCGACGACGAGCGCGAACCGACTCCCGAACACGAGTCCGTAAGCGCTCACGAGCAGCACACCAAGAGGCAGCAGTGAGAACACGACCGCGGCGCCGCCGGCTATCGGAGACATCGCGAACGCTGAAACGCAGTGCGCGCTGACGACGCCGGCTGCGCATTCGGGCGTCGCGGTCGATGTCGCGAACAGCGCGGCGAAGGGCGCCAGCACGCCGAACCGGCCGTGCGAGAGCAGTGCCACGACGGGCCCTGCACCTACCACCGCCACCACCGACGCGAGCAGCACGCGCACCTCGCGGTTTGAACTGCGAATCCAGGTGGCGGTCGAGCGCACGCGATCGCTCAGGCGCACGAGGATCTCGCCCGCCGCGATCCCTGCGAGTACCGCCAGAGCGCGGTAGAGGTCGGTGGGATGCCCCGAGTACAGCATGAGCACGGCGATCACGAGAAGCACCAGCTGCCGCAGCCGGCGTCGCCAGAGCGCTCCCGCGAATGCGCTCGCCGCGGCGACCGCTCCGAGCGCTCCGGTGAACGGGGCGACCGCCATCAGATGCTCGGTGCTGTGCACCCACGGCAGACCCGCGGCACGACCCAGCCACTGGAGTCCGATGCCGGCGAGGATGCCCGCGACGCCCGTCAGCGCGAACGCGATCGCCGTGCGCAGACCGCCCATGAGCCGCTCGGCAGCCCCGACGAGAACGGCGGTCACGAGCAGTGCGCCGATGAACTGCACGGGGGAGTCGGAGAAGAACAGCGACGTGATCGGCGTCCACCAGTGGCCCCCGGTAAGCGGGCCGAGGCCGGTGCCCGCCCAGTTGAGCGCGTCGCGCAGCGACCCGGGGAGAGCTGCCGCGAGGAGCTCGGCGACCACGAACAGCGACACCATGACGGCGGTGACCGGAAAGCGGCGAACGATCCGGCCCGCGCCCGCGCCGACGCGGCGCATCGCGCTGATCGACGCGACGACCGCATTGCCGTGAGGCGAGACGGTCGAGCTGTCCGTCGTCGGGGATGACGTCCCGCTCCGGGTGCCGGCCCGCTGAGGGCCTTGCGTGGAGACGAGTGAGGTGGTCATGATTCGGTCGTCCTTCAGGTGGTCTCATTGGAGGCGGGGCGCTTGAGAAAGTGGCCCGCTGCGAGGCGGATTCGCCGTTGAATCCAGCCTCGACAGCCACGGGATGCCACGCATCGGCTGATCGGTGGAACCGGTGGATGACTGTGTCAACCGATCGGGGGATTCTGCGTGGGCGAGGTCCCGGGTCGGGTCATCCGATGCCCATGTGGGCGAGCACGGCGGGCAGTCCCTTCTGCACTCCGTAGGCGACCGTGTACCAGTCGTGCCCGGTGCCCGGCGACACGTAGAGTTGCGTGTTCATGCCCTCCCCCTGGGCGACCGCGTGCAGTTGCTCGTCCCAGGCGACGTATCGGCTGTCCTCGCCGCCGACGGCGAAGACGGCGAGGGTGTCGCGGTACGTCCCGTGCGCCCGCATCTTCGCGATGGGCATGGCGGCGGCGTACGCGGCCTGGGAGCCGTGGAACGCCTGCGCCACGGTGTCGGGCCCGTTCATCGGGCCGATCTCGCTCGAGACCGCGAGCATCGAGCCGAAGCGCTGTGCGTCGCCGGCGAGGAACTGCGAGGAGCAGGTCGCGCCCTGAGAGAAGCCGAGGAGTGACCACGCGTCGCGGTTCGTCGCAACGTAGAGGTGGGTGGTGACCCAGTCGACGACGTCGGTCGTGATGTAGGTCGCCGAGTCGCCCAGCGACGAGTCGACGCACATCGTGTTGGCGGACGACGGCCCGAGTTGGTCGGGCGACACGACGATGGGGGCGATCCCCTTGTGGGCCGCGGCGTAGGCATCCATGACCTGGGCGATGTGTCCTGACGCGAACCAGTCGCTCGGTGAGCCGGGCTGACCGGACAGCGCGATGATCACAGGGAGCGCGGGCGGGTCGGCTACCTGCGCCGCAGGCGGCAGGTAGATCACCGCGTCCCGGGCCGCGAAGCGGGATACCGTGCCGGGGATCGCCGCGGAAAGCACCATGCCGCTCTTGGGCATGTCGGCCGGCGGCCTCCACGTCTTCGTGTCGACAACTGCGACCGCGCCGCGCTGCGGGTCGCCGTGCTCGTGGCCGAGGGGGCCGTTCTTGTACTGCGGCATGCCCAGCGCGTCGCTGACGTCGGTGTAGTAGCCGATGTCGGCGTTGACGAAGGCGCACCCTGTCACGATCACGAGCGGGACGGTGGCGACGGCGATCAGCTTGCGCCACCAGCGAGAGCGCCAGAGATTCACGGCCGCGAGCCCCAGGCCCGCGAACACGAGCGACACCCACAGGGTTTCGGTGATAGACAGCTGGGCGCCGAAGAGGTCCCACACGTCGCCCGCCAGCCAGGCGAGCAGAACGCCGAGGCCGGCGCCGGCGGTCACCGCGACAGACGCGGTGATCATCCAGCGTCGCGTCGGTCGACGCAGGATCAGCGCCAGCATCGCAGCCAGCGCAAGTGCGCCGACGGTTACGAGGAAGGAGATGTCCTGCACATTCAGATGGAGGAGCCAGGCGAGCACGGGCGATCGACCTTTCCGGCGGGCACCCGCCGTGGGACTGAGGGCCCGATTCGGACCTGCAATCCAGCCTCGCCAAGCGTCGCCTCGTGCTCATCGGCCGATGGGCGGATGAACCGGTGGATCGTGCCGTCCCTCCATCGACCGCCCGATCGGCCCATCGTCCGCCCGATCGGCCCATCGTCCGCCCGATCGGCGGAGACCCCACGGAGTGGGGAGACGTGTCAGCGCCCGCTGAGCGCGGCCACGAGCGGGGCGAGCCGTTCGGAGAACTCGTCGGAGACCGTGATGAACGAGACGCCCGTCGCCTCGCGCAACGCGAGGAGCGCATCCGCGTCACGGGAGGTGTCGCCGGAGAGCAGGCCGACAGCGCCCGCATCGCGCAGCGCTTCGGGCGTGACGCCGGTGCTGCGCCTCATCCACTCCGGCACCTCCTCGCCCACACCTGAGACCTGCAGCGACAGTACCGGCGGTCGCCGATGCTCCGGAGTGGATGCCCGCAGCCGGTCGACCGCTGCCGCCACGTCGCTCACCGTCGCCGTCGGGGCCAGCGGCAGCGCCACCGTGTGAGCGCTGCGCCCGGCGATGCGCAGCATCCGTGCACCGCCTGCAGCCAGCGTGATCGGAAGCTCGTCGCCGAACGCCGCCCGCACCGCGTCGACCGTCGCCTCAACACGGTCGACGCGTTCGCCCGGCGTTCCCCATCGTCGGCCGAGGGCCACGGCGTCTTGCTCGCCCTGCGGCCGCCCGGCGCCGAGACCCAGCTCGAAGCGGCCGTCCGAGAGCTCCACGATGGTGCGCGACTCGCGCACGGTCTCTGCAGGCACGCGCAACGGCGCATTGAGCACCCAGGTGCCCAGCCGCAGCGTCGAGGTCGCCGCCGCGGCCGCCGTGAGCGCGAGGAACGGCGAGGGCGTGAACAGAGTGTCGGGAACGAGCAGGGCCGAGAAGCCGAGCGTCTCCAGGCGCCGTGCGGTTTCGCCCCAGGCGCGGGCGTCGCCGTGCATGCCGGTCACCGCGCCGAATCGGAAGAGTGTCATGCCGCAAGCCTTGCGCGATGTCTCGGCCCGCGCATCCGCCCGCGGGAGGCGCCCGCCTCATCCTCGAAGCCGACGCGGCCCGGGGCCGACAGGCATCCGCTCGTCGCGAGCTGTTGCGTCTTTTGGATGCCGTTCCGGGATTCTGGGCGAGCTTCGACCGAGCGGCCTCCGATGGGTACGGGCGACTGACTGCGGTACCCCGCACGGCGATCAGGCAGAAGGATGCTCTGATCGCCGGTCACGCGCACTCGCGCGATCTGCCGCTGATCACGGCGGACAAGGGCTTCACCCGGTTTCCCGAGCTCGACGTCCGGTTCGTCTAGGTGCGTCGTCACAGCTCGGTCAGGGCGAGAAGCGGCTCCTGTATGCATCGTGCGACGTACGTGATGAACCCGGATGCCACGTCGCCGTCGCACACGCGGTGATCGAACACGAGGGAGAGCGTGGTCACCGTGCGCACCGCGAGTCCACCGTTGACGACCCACGGACGCTCCATCAGGCGGCCGAGTCCGAGCATCGCGACCTCGGGGTGGTTGATGATGGGCGAGGATCCGTCGACGCCGAGCGAACCGTAGTTGTTCAGCGTGAACGTGCCGCCGGTCAGTGCGGAGGGCGGGTAGTCGCCTGCCTTCGCGTGCTCGGTGAGGTCCGCGACGGCATCCCGCAGGCGGTTGAGCGTCATCGCCTGAGCGTCGTGCACGACGGGCACCATGAGCCCGCGCCCCGTCTGGGCGGCGAGCCCTAGGTTGATCGCCGAGTGCTGCACGATCTCGCCCGCTGTCTCATCCACTGAGGAGTTCAACACCGGGAACCGCTGCAGCCCGGCGACGACGAACCGCGCGGTGAGCGCCGTGACGCCATACCGCTCGCCGGTGCTCTCGGCGAGACGCTCCTTGGCGCGCACCAGCTCGGTGGCGTCGACGTCGAGCCAGATCGTCGCGTCCGGAATCGTCTGCCGTGAGTGCGTGAGGTGGTCCGCCACGATCTTGCGCACGCCGACGATCGGGATGCGCACGTCGGATGCCCGACCGCCGCCGCTCGGTGCCGGCCCGTTCCGCGTTCCGTCGCCACCCGCCACGGGCGGCACCCCCTTGCGTGCTGCGATCTCCTTCTCGACGTCCTCCCGCATCACGAGGGAGCGGGGACCGCTTCCGCTGAGCCGAGACGCATCGAAACCGTTGTCGTGCGCCAGTTTTCGCACGATCGGAGAAACCACGGGCGAGCGTGTCGTCGCACCGGTGTGCTGACGGCGACCGCGCCCGAACCGGCCGCCGGCCGGGCGCGCGAACGTGCGC
Organism: Humibacter antri; assembly: GCF_054777235.1. Taxonomy (NCBI): domain Bacteria; kingdom Bacillati; phylum Actinomycetota; class Actinomycetes; order Micrococcales; family Microbacteriaceae; genus Humibacter; species Humibacter antri. Next base: position 304,995 of record NZ_BAAHAW010000019.1, read on the forward strand.
GTCGACTCGCTGATGCCGTACCCCGCCAGTACCGCGCCGGATGCGCCGTGCCCGGCACCGGCATCCCCTCCGGTTTCTGCGCGGAGCGCCGTGCCCGGCACCAGCTCCGCCGTCTCCGTCGATGCGGCGTCCGCCGGTGCCTCGTGAGGCGACGCCGCGGCCGGGGTCGAGCCCTCGGACACCGGAACACCTGCGGGAGTCGTCGCGGTCGCATCGATCGTGACGAGCGGGTCGTCCTTGTGCACCGCGTCGCCGACCGCCGCGTGCAACCGCTCGACACGCCCCGCGTACGGAGAGGGCAGCTCGGTGATGGACTTCGCCGACTCCACCTCGACGACGGGCTGGTCGATCGTGACAACGTCTCCCGGCTGCACCAGCCACGACACGATGGTCGCCTCGGTGAGGCCCTCGCCGAGGTCCGGCAGCAGGAAGTGCTCGGAACGCATTCCCGAGTTCTCGTTCTGCGCCATCGCGCTCACCACTCCCACGTGTCGAGCGCCGCGAGCACCCGCTCCGCCGTCGGCAGGTAGTACTCCTCGAGCTTCGGCGACGGGTACGGGATGTCGAACCCTGTGATGCGCAGAACCGGTGCAGCCAGGTGGAAGAAGTTGCGCTCGGTGACCCGCGCTGCGACCTCAGCGCCGTAGCCGCCGAACTGCGCCGCCTCGTGGATCACGGCCGCCCGTGACGTCTTGAGCACGGATGCCCCGACCGTCTCGTCGTCGAACGGCGACAGGGTCCTCAGATCGATCACCTCGACGGAGAGGTCCTCGAGCTCGGCGAGCTCGGCAGCATCCAGAGCGGTCTTCACGGTCGGCCCGTATGCCATGAGCGTCACGTCGGTGCCGGTGCGGACGACCCTGGCCCGGTCCAGCGGAGCCGGCGGATGCTCGCGGTCGACGGCGTCCTTCATCCAGTAACGGCTCTTCGGCTCGAGGAAGATGATCGGGTCGTCGCTGGCGATGGCCTGGCGGAGCATCCAGTGCGCGTCGGTCGGGTTCGACGGTGTGACGACGGTGAGGCCGGGCGTGTGGGTCCAGTACGCCTCGGAGGAGTCGGAGTGGTGCTCGACGCCGCCGATGCCGCCTGCGTACGGAATGCGGATCACGACCGGCAGCTGAACGCGTCCCTTCGTGCGGTTGCGCATCTTGGCCAGGTGCGACGTGATCTGCTCGAACGCCGGATAGCTGAACGCGTCGAACTGCAGCTCGACGACCGGCCGCATGCCGTTCATCGCCATGCCGATCGCGGTTCCCACGATGCCGGCCTCGGCCAGCGGCGAGTCCCACACGCGCGTCTCGCCGAACCGCTCCGCGAGGCCGTCCGTGACCCGGAAGACGCCGCCGAGCGGGCCGACATCCTCGCCGAAGACGACGACGCGCGGATCCTCGGCCAGCGCATCGGCGAGCGCGGCGTTCAGCGCGCCGGCGAGGGTGAGGGATGCCGGCGCCCGGCTGGTCGCGCGGGCCGGGGCATCCGTGTGATGTGCGATCGTCATGACCTGCTCCTCGTCTCGTCGGCGGCAGACGCCAGCGGCGATCCGGATGCCGCGAGCTCGTCAGCCAGATACGCCCGCTGCTCCGCCAGCGCCGCACGCGGCAACGCGTACACGTGATCGAAGAGCTCGAGTGGATCCAGGTGGGGGGACTCGTTCATCGCCTCCCGCGTCGACGCCGCGAGCTGTTCGGCGGCATCCGCGATCTCCGCGCGGAGCCCATCGGTGAGCACGTCCTCGACGCTGAGGTACGACTCGAGGCGGCTGATCGGATCGAGCACCCGCCACCGCTCGACCTCGTCGTCGGTGCGGTAGCGGGTGGGGTCGTCGGAGTTGGTGTGCGCCTCCATGCGGTAGGTGAGGCCCTCGATCAGGGTGGGTCCCTCGCCGCGGCGGGCGCGGGCGAGGGAATCCGCCACCACTGCGTAGACCGCGGAGACGTCGTTGCCGTCGACGAAGCGGCCGGGCATGCCGTAGCCGATCGCCTTGTCGGCCAGGGTGCGAGCATGCGACTGCTTGGCGAACGGAACGCTGATCGCGTAGCCGTTGTTCTGGATGACGAACACCGTCGGCGTCTGCCACACGGCGGCGAAGTTGAACGCCTCGTGCGCGTCGCCCTCGCTGGTGGCACCGTCACCGAGAAAGGTGAGCGTCGCGGTCGGCTCGCCACGCAACTTGGCGGCCATGGCGAACCCGACGGCGTGCACCGCCTGCGTCGCCAGCGGGGTGACCTGCGGCGCGACGTTGTGCTCTGCCGGGTCGAACGCCGAGTGCCAGTCACCGCGGAAGAACGACAGCACCTGAATCGGCTGCACACCTCTGGTGAGCAGCGCGATCGAGTCGCGGTACGTCGGGAACAGCCAGTCCGCGTCGGCCAGTGCCGCGGTCGCGCCGATCTCGCACGCCTCCTGGCCGAGAGCGCTGGGGTAGGTGGCGAGTCTGCCCTGTCTGGTGAGGGCGCTCACCTGCACGTCGAAACGCCGTGCCAGAACCATACGGCGGTAAAGATCGAGCAGGATGCCCGCATCCGGCAACTCGAATCCCGCGGCCCGGTCGTCCCCGGCTCGTCTCCCGTGCTCGTCGATCAGGCGGATCGGCTCGACGGTCGGCGCGGCAGGGTGTGCGGATGGATGCCGCGTCGCCGCAGGGCGCGCACCACCGGTGACTTCGTCGTCGCTCACCCTTCCATCGTGGGCCGCCGCGGCGACCGTCGGGCGGGCATCCATTCACGTCGATTCAGACGGCAGATGTGGTGCCGCGGATCGCGACGATCGGGCGCGGGCAAGGTGGCGGAACAAGCCATTCGTCCACCCGGTGAGCGGGTGTTCGTGCCCGTCGAGCTCCAGCGCCGACGGACAGCGACGATCACGCCGGCGGGATCAGGCCGGCCTGTCTGGCTCGCGCTATCGCTTCCGAGCGGTTGGTGGCCTGGAGCTTTCGGTACAGGCTTCGCTGTTGAGTTCGGACGGTGCTGTAGGTGCGTTGGAGAGCGACGGCGGCCTGCTGGATCGATTGCCCTGCGTTGATACGGTCGAGGACCTGCTGTTCCCGGGGCGTGAGTCTGACGATGGCGATGCGCTCCGGATAGAGCGCTTGCCCTGAACGGAGAGACGCCATGATCAGTGATCGTTGCGCCGGGGCGAGATCTGGCGCGAGTGCCACGATGTCGGGTCGGGGGACCGTGGTGAAGGGGCGCAGCATGCCCGAGTGCGTGGCTGCATTCGCGGCACTTCCGAGGGAGCTGACAGCGAGCTCGTTTTCGCCTTCGCGGTGGGCGGCGACGGCTTTGATGAGAAGCATCTCGAGCCTGTGGCGTCGGGTGGCGTGGAGTGCCCAGTGAGAGCTTTTCGCGAGACGGAGGGCTTCGGCCGTTTCGCCGGAGAGCAGTGCGAGTCGGGCACGGGTGGTTTGCAGGAGCGCGTGGTGCTGGCCGGGCCCGTTGAGGAGCCTGCGAGCCTCGTTCCCGTGCCCGAGGGCGAGATGGGCGTCCGCTTCGATCAGGGTTGTCAGCGTCAGGAACGGGTCGGCGCGGGTGAGGGTGCCCTGGGCGGCATCGACCCGTTTGAGCGTCTCGAGCACATCGGCCGCGCTCCCTGTGCTCAATGCCAGAAGCGAGTGCGCGTACAGCTCGTACATCGAAAGGGTGCTGGGCAGAACGTTCTCGTGGAGAAAGGCCGTGGCTGCCGACGCTCGGACGATATCGAGTCTGTCGGTGGCGACGATGGCTTGTGCCGCGTGATACGAGGCATGAATGAAGGGAGCGAGCCAGGTGGCGATCGGTCGGGTCTCGATGCTCTCCTCGTGGCGTCGGAGCCAGCTGGTCGCTGCCGGAACATTGCCGTGCGCAGCGTGGGCCAGTGCGAGTTTCGCGGCCGCGTCCGCCTCCATGTGGCGGGCCGCGCTGTCGCCGGATCGGCGGAACGCTCGTTCGAATCTGTTCACCGCAGTGCGGAGGTCGCCGACGATGAGGGATGTCTCGCCGGCGTAGAACTGCACGGAGGGGTAGAGCTCGGCGACCGCGCCGGGCTGGGCGGAGCGCGCGCTCTCTGCCACCGTCACGACGCGGTCGCCGAGCTCGATCGCCTCCGTCCATCGTGCGGAGGTTCGCAGCGCAAGCAGGTTGGCCAGCGCTGCGTTGATTGCTGCGGGGGCGCCTCGGTTCGCTCCGAGTTCTGCCAGCTGCTCCGGGAGGGCTGGGAGAACATCCGCGCCGATGCTGGGCTCGTCCTCGTGCAGGAGAACACTGCGGATGGCCCGGGAAGGGGTCGCCTCGGGAGCCCTGAAGAACTCTTCCGTGGGTGTGGCGAGCAGTGCGGAGTTGAGCGCGTCATGGTGGTTGCGCAGCAGCGTCCGCCAGTGCCGATCGATGACCGCGACGACCAGGCTCCAGTTCTCGGCCGCGATCGCGTGAGCCAGTGCCACGGCGGGCTGTCCGTGCTTCGCGGCCCAATGGCCGAGGCGTTCGCTCAGCGTCCGCAGCCTTGCGGGATCTCGCCGTTCGAGCTCGGCGCGCAGAATCTTGCGTACCGTCAAGGTCCACCGGTATTCGGTAGCGATTCCCGAACGTTCCGGAACGAGCAGCCCGGTCGCGACGAGGCGTTCCAGGAGGGCGGTCGCAGACGGGTCGGGAAAGACGAGGTGGGCCGTCTCGACACTGATGCTCTCGGGAACGGAGGTGGCCAGGGCGAACTCGATGAGCTCTGGGCTCGGGATCCTCGGCACGAGGTCACGGAGCCAGTTCGAGGCGACCTGCTCGATCACTGCGGTGAGATCGTGGGGCGTGGCTCGGTTGATCTCGTCGACGAGCATCTGCACCATGGCCGGCCATCCGCCGATCGCGGCGTTGACGGTCGCCGCGAGTCCGTCCGCCGCCTCGACTCCGGCCGAGCGGAACAGGGTGGCGATCTCCTCCTGCGTGAACAGCAGATCGCGCGGGGCGAGCGTGATCGCCGGAACCCCGCGGAGAGCGTACGGCGCGAAGCTGCGGAAGCTTCGCATGCTCACGATGAGCCGGAAGTCGGGGACGTGCGCTGCCAAGTCGGTGAGCGCCTCGTCCACACCGGTGACGGTGACGTTCTCGAAATTGTCGATCCACAGCGTCAGGCGGTGACCGGCCGTGGAGATCATCCGGGCCGCCAGCGATTGCGGGGTTCGGCTGTTCGCCATGGTCGGAAGCGGGATGCCGGCGTCGGTCAGCGCGTCGACCAGCGCGATCCAGAATCCGTCGCGGTCGCCCTCCCCTGGGCGCACCCGGAGCACGGCGATCTGACGCCCGCCGGCGTCCATCTCCGCGAGCCACTGCCGTACCAGAACACTCTTCCCGTATCCGGTCGGCGCGCGAAGCAGATGCACCGCGGCCCCGTCATCGGGGCTCTTCAGCAAACGTGGCCGGGGGATGATCACCGCACCGGGTGTTGGCATCACTCGTCTGCCGTGCTTGCGCTGAGTCGCGGATTGCCGATCTGCATGGAAGGTCTCCCGAAACCTCGTCGACGACGAAGGGTGATTCCGCCACCTCTCTCCGTACGTCTGGATCAGATATACCGCACCGGGCCGCTGAAGTGCGGGCCCCGATGAAGCCCCGATGAAGCCCCGATGAAGCGGCGGGGCCTTGGTCTGGTGCAAGACCGGTGCGTTCGTGTTTACCCCGATGAGGGCCCGATGAATTCCGCTGCTTCGCCCGATCCGGAGCCTCTGCCGGTAACAGAATGAGGCTCGCCGGTGGCTCTCTGCTGTCACAGGGTGCAGGTGGGGGTCTGCCTGCGCGCGAGGTCGTCCCGCTCGGACGCGCCTCTTTCGGGTATGCGCATTGCTCTAAGGGGGGTCCGATGGGCCTGGATGATCGTGGGCTGCTTTCCTCGGGCTGGTGGAATGGTCGACGGCACTGGCTGGCCGCCTGCCTCAGCACGATGACCGTCGCGATGGTGATCCTCTTGCTCGCGCAGCCCGCACCGGCTCTCGCGGCAACGACCGCGAAGCACGAGATCACTGCCGACTGGGCGGGAACGCCGGTGCCGAGCAGCGCACCGTACGGGACGACGGTCACCGCGGAGTTCCACGTGAACACGAACGACGCCGACAACCCGGCGGCCAATGCCCCGGTCGACGACGTGCGTGCAACGCTGACCGTCAGCAACGGAGTGTTCGTCAGCATCCCGGCCGTGTGCGCCACCACGGGTGTCACACCGCCATCGGCCATCACCGGCAACGGCACCCAGCTGCTCTGCAACCTCGGCACGGTCAAGGAGGGGACGGCATCGGTCATCCAGGCGCCGGTGAAATCTGCGGGCGCAGCAGGCTCCGAACTCTCGGTGTCCGGGACCGTGACCTCCGACTCGGCGGTCGCTCCGGCAGGGCCGGCGGCCACGACGCCTCTGCCGATCACCGGATCGCACGGCATGGATCTTGCCATCAGCGCACCGAACCAGAACTACCAGCAATCGTTGGCACCCAGCCGCAGCGGTGGAAACCGTCCGACCGTCATCGTCGACTACGGGCTGAGCATGACGGCAGGCAGCATTCCCGGACCCTCCGGCTACACCTTCACCCTGAACGTCGCCCCGACCGTCGCCGGGCAGCTGAGCGGGCTTCAGTGGGAGGGGTGCGCGCCAGTGGATGACAGCGCCCAGGCGACCGGCATCCCGTACTCCGATCCGACGCACACCAACCGAACAAACGCGCCGACCTGCTCCATCAGCGGCAGCGGCACGACGTACACGGTGACCCTGACCGGACTGGACTATTCGCTTCAGCATGTGCCCACCATCGACAGTCTGGGCAACGCGATTTCCTCCACCACGAACTTCGTCGCCGCAGGCAAGCTGATCTTCAGCTACGCGGCCGCGATCACGCAGAGCACGGGTGTCGACTTCGCCGCGACCCCGACCCCGTTCACGTTCGCCGACGGCGTCACCCAGCCGGAGACGAACACGTCCAACGACTCCTCAGACACGACGCTCGTGCTGCCGGGAGCGTTCGCCGACCAGTGGGCGCCCGTAGGCCCCGGTGTCGGCCGATCGGCGTGGGACGCGAACTACTTCGCAGCCCCGGGTGCGGCTCAGGGCGCCACATTCCCGATTCCGGGTGCCGGCACCTCGAGCAAGCCGGGAACCCCGGTCCCGAACAGCCAGCTTCCGGCGTTGAGCAACGCGGACAGCACCGCGTGGACGACCTACACCGGGCCTGGCGGGGCCGACATGGCCGGCGAGTGCACCATGCTGTCCAACCCGGCCGACTTCGTGTTCACCCAGGTCGACTTCTACGGAACGAACGGCGCCTCGACCACGAACATCACCTCGGCGCACATCTGGTATCGCACCGATGCGATCAACACGAAGACCGAGACATGCGGGGAACCCGTGGGCGTGGCGGGCAGCGTGTGGACTCAGGCAAGTCTCTCCTCGTCGTGTGCGAGCCAGTCGGCGTACATCTCGCCGGTCTACTCCGACGACAAATGCGTCGTGACGCTTCCCGCCGGTGTCACGGCGGTCAAGATGACCTGGAACCCCGCAGTCGACACGCAGGCGCACCACACGCTGCGAGCCTGGGGCTATGTTCCGTCGACGGCGCCCGTGGGGTCCGATTCGTGGACGGTCGGCGCGTTCAACGCGTCGTACAACACGAGTACGGTCTTCCCCGGCGGGTGGCCCGCGCTGAACAACTACATCAACATCAGCGGAAACAACACCGTGTACGCCACGATCCCGGGCTGCACCTACGCGGCGCCGTCGTGCAACACGAACGGTCAGCGCGACGCGATGCGCATCCAAGGTGCAACGGGAGTGATCACCAAGACCACACCAGACACCTCCGCCCTGCCCGGCGTCCCGGTCACGTACACCCTGAGTGCGGAGGCCGACTCGACAGTCGCGACGCCGCCCGCGCAGACCTTCCCCGTCGTCGACACCTTGCCGGCAGGGATGGCGTACGTCGCCGGGTCCGGGACACCGGCTCCGGCCGTCACCACCAATGGGACCGGGCAACAAGTGCTGACCTGGACCTTCGCCGGCGTTCCTGCGAACACAGCTCAGAACATCGTCTACCAGGCACAGACCGACCCGAACGGTTCGATCGCACCTGGCACGGTGCTGACCAATGTCGCCGAGGTCGATGTGCCAGGTGACAATCGGCCCGCGGCGGCACGGCAGGCCACCGCGAGCGTCACCGTGCCGAACAACGGCGCCACGACGCTGGGCAAGTCGGTGGAGGCGAACGTGTTGTCGTTCTATGGCGACTCATCCGCATGGGACCTTGTGGTCGACTCCCAGGACCCGGTGACGAACCCGTTCACCGACACCATCGACGTGCTCCCGGCCAAGGGCGACACCGACGGTACGAACATCGACGGCGGCTACTCGATCACCGCAGTCACGGCAGTGCCCGGTGCGACCGTGTACTACACGACAGCGACCCGGTCCTCGCTGAGCGAGGACCCCCGCGCCTCGTCCAACGGCGGCACGCCGGGCTCCACCAGCGGAAACACCGTCGGGTGGTCGACGACCAAACCGGCGCAACCGACCGGGATCAGGGTCATCGGACCGGCGCTCGCACCTGGCGCCTCGCAGAAGATCCGCATCGCGTTCGCCACCCCGGCCGGTGCCGACTGCGCCAGCCCGGCGTCGTCGGACAACAAGCCGGGACAGAAGATCGTGAACACGGCGGACTCCATCGCGGGGCACACCGGATTGCCGATGCTGTCCTCGGCCACCACGACGATCGGCGACTGCTACGCGCTGGACCTGAAGAAGTACGTGCTCGAGAAGGGCGGAGACCCGACCACCACTCCGGGGGCACCGAACTCGGACTGGCATGACGCCAACACCACGGCGGACTACCAGCAGTACTCGGTGGGCGACACCATCCACTACGCCATCGTGGTGACGAACGTCGGCACCGGCACACTGACCAACATTCCGGTCGTCGATGACCACTACAGCGCGTGCAGCTTCACCGTCGCCAGCCTGGCCGCCGGTGCCACGACATCGCATCAGTGCACCGCGACTGCGGTCGTCGGGGCGACCGTGAACACCGCCTCAGCCTCGGTGACACCGCCCTGCGATGGCGGCACCTGCCCGCCGCAGATCACGGTGAGCGATCCGGCCGGGGTGCTGGTGCCGCAGGCGCCGCACGTGGTCAAGACATCGAGCAGCCCTGCCGACTCGGCGGTATCGCCCGGGCAGAAGATCCAATACACGATCACCGTGAGCGAACCTGCTGGCAGCGTCGCACCATACCTTGCACCGACGCTGACCGACGCATTGGCCGGCGTGACCGACGATGCGACGTACAACAACGACGCGACCGCGACCACTGCGGCGGGCGCTCCCGGTACGGTCTCCGTCGATCCGGCTGCACAGCAACTGACCTGGAGCGGGCCCCTTCTCACGCCGGGCCAGGTCGTCACGATCACGTACTCCGTCACGGTGAACAACCCGGACACCGGTGACGGCATCCTCACCAACTCGGTCACCATGCCGAACACCAACTGCGATCCGGCTTCGGCGGATGCTGCGGACTGCGTTGTGACGCACCCGGTGCAGTCGTTCGTCGTCACCAAGGTCGCGAACACGACCACGGTGCAGCCTGGTGAGACGATCACGTACACGATCACTGCGCACAACAACGGGCAAGCGGCGTACACGAGCGCCCACCCGGCATCGTTCACCGACGACCTCAGCAACGTGCTCGACGACGCCACGTACAACAACGACGCGACGGCATCCGATGGCAGCACCATCGGCTACAGCGCACCGACCCTGTCGTGGAGCGGGCCGCTGGCGGTAGGCGCCACCACCACGTTCACCTACACGGTCACCGTCAACACCCCGGACACAGGCGACAAGCAACTGCGCAACTCCGTTATCGGCGGCACCAACTGCGCAGCGGGCTCGACCGATCCGAGCTGCACGGTCGCCATTCCCGGCCCGGCACTGCAACTGAAGAAGACCGTCGACGTCGGCTACGCCGACTTCGGTCAGAAAGTGCACTACACGATCGTTGCGACCAACGTCGGAGCGGGCGACTACACCAGCGCCCATCCGGCAGCGTTCACCGACGACCTGACCAAGGTGCTGGCCGATGCGGCCTACGACAACGACGCGCAGGCCTCTGACGGGAGCACCGTCGACTACACCAAGCCGACGCTGTCCTGGCACGGAAGTCTCGCGTCGAAAGCCAGCGTCACCATCACGTACTCCGTCACCGTGCACAGTCCAGACACCGGGAACCTGTCCATGGACAACACGATCACAGCCCCGGCGGCGGTATCGAGCAACTGCGGGACCGGTTCCACCGATCCCGCATGCCAGACGCACACCCCGATCGCCGCCTATCACGTGGCGAAGAAGGTCGACGCCTCCACAGTGAAACCCGGCGGTACGCTCCACTACACGATCACAGTGACCAACACCGGTGACTTCGCCTACACCACCGCCCACCCGGCCTCGCTGACCGACGACATGACCAAGGTGCTCGACGACGCCGATTACAACGGCGACGCCACCAGTACGGCCGGCGTGTTGAACTACGCGCAGCCGAACCTGTCCTGGACCGGCGCTCTGCCCATCGGTGCGACGGTGCAGATCACGTACACGATGACCGTGCATCGACACAACACCGGCGACGGCACCTTCGTCAACGTGGTGACGACACCGTTGGACCCTGACGGGGGGAGCCCGGCGAACTGCCCGACCGGCTCCACCGACCCGGTCTGCGCCACGAGCACCACACTCGCCGGCGCAGGGCTTGCGACGACCGGCAGCAACCTCGCGATGCCCCTCACGCTCGCCACGCTGCTGCTCGGCCTCGGCGCCGCCCTGACGGCCATGCGCCTACGCAGACGCCGTCGCAGCAACTGATCCCCGGGACTCGACAGGCCGGCTGCGTGCCCGCGGCGAATACCCGCCGCCGCGCAGCCGGCCCCGCCGGTCGCACAGAACGGGCGTAAGCTCGCGCCGTGACCTGGCGGTCTCTCAGAAGTGCCGCGCCAGAGGCATCCCGAGGGAGAGAGATCGAGCAGGATGTCCGCCTCCGGCAGCTCGACCCGCCGCGGGGTGACCGGCGATTCGCCTCCGGTACCCGTCGATCATGACGGATGAGGGTGTGGGTATTCGGTCGCCCGTGAGGTGGTGCGATTCGGGATGGTCAGGCTCGGGATCCCGTCCCGGCATTGCCGTTCGTCTGCCGCAGCCCGGCGACGATTCCTGCTGCTCCGAGAGCGATCAGTGCCAGTGCGCCGACGCCAGCGCCCCACGGAATGGAGCTCCCCGACTCGGCCAGCATGGCTTCGAACTCGATCGTGGCCGCCGCCGAGACCTGCTTCGGGCTGCTGTGCAGGATCGCGTACACCTGGCACGCCTGCGAGTGGACTTCGCCCGGCGACTGCGTCCAGACGATCTGGTCGAGGCTGGTCACCTGGCCGGAGAGGGCCACGCTGATGGTGGTCGCCACGGTCGAAGTGGTGCAGAGCGTGATCGTCGTCGTTTTCGTCGGATCGGTGCCGACCACGGTGAGCACTCCACCGGAGAGTGTGGCGTCGCCGCTGCACACGGCAAGATCGCTCGCGTTCGAGGTGACGGTGATCGGTTGCTCGTAAAGGTTCGTCGTCACGTCGAACCGCGCCTGTTGCCCCGGTTGCACCTTCGCCGCCTCCGCTGCGATCGAGAGAACAGGCGCAGACGTCATCGCTGCGAGGTACTGCTGATGGGCCGTGGTGCCGATGTTCGCGTCGCACCATTCACCGATCAGATGGTTGCCCGGATTGTCGAAGAAGGAGCGATCCGTGATGCACCATACGAGGAACTGGCGCGCCTGCCGCTCGGGACTGGTGGCGTTCGAGGCTTGAGCAGCTCCCGGGGCGAGCCCGTACGGCACCGGGCTGACCGCGAGATCGTGTTGGAGCACGTACGCCACCAGTTTTTGCTGATCGGATGTGAGGCGTGCGTTGTCAGGGCGTTCCTGGAGCCCGGGAACGGTCACACCGCTCTCGGTGAGATTGCCGTCGGCATCCGTGCCGTTGCACAGCGCTTCAAGCCGGTCGGTGCAATACATCCACTGTGAAACAGGGCCGACGCCTGCGACGAATGTCACGCCGCAGTTCGGTGTGAGGCCACCGTTCTCGCCGCTGTCGCTGTACAGGATCACGGCGTGGCCGGCGTTGTAGTCGACGAGTCGTTGACCGAAGACCGCTGTCAAGTCGGGGACCGGGCCGGCGGCATGCGCAGGCGGGTTGGGCGTGGTCCCTTCGCACGTCGGAGCGTTGAACTGCTGAACCGGAGGAGCGGGCACGTCCGCCCGAACCTGGACCGGCGAGCCGACGGGGCGCGACGCAGCGACGTCGGTAGTCGCGTTCGCCGGCTCCAGGCCGATCGTCGTGCCACCGGCGACTAGCATCGTCGCGACTGCCACGGCGCCGACCCGGGCAATCCATCCGCGTGCGTCGGCCATGAGTTCCTGCCTCCCCCGAGAAACGAACATCCTCATCAGAATACGGTCGGAGCGGTCGCCGGAGTGAGACAGGCCTGCGATCGCCTCGATTCTTCTGCGGGATGCCATGAGCCTGTTCCTGCCGGTTGAGCCTGTTCCCGCCGGTTGAGCCTGTTCCCGCCGGTTGAGCCTGTTCCCGCGGGTTGAGCCTGTCGAAACCGAGCCTGTTCTCGCCGGTTGAGCCTGTCGAAACCGAGCCTGTCGAAACCGGGCTCCGGTGTACTCACGCACCCCAGGAGTCGCGGGCGATGCCGGGCGCCGTGCCGTCCCACGACTCGAGCACGATGTACGAGCGGGTGGATGCCACGCCGCCCACCTCGTGCAACTGCCGCATGATCACGTCGCTCAGGCTCTCGTGATCGGGTGCACTCACGGTGATCACGAAGTCGATGTCGCCGCTGACCGCGAGCACCGACTCGACGAACGGGAGAGCCGAGAGTGCGGAGGCGACATCCTGCCAGCCGGGCTGCCGTTCCACCTTGACGATGACGAGCGCCGTGACGTGCAGGCCGATCGCCTTGCGGTCCACACGTGCACCGAATCCCTCGATCACACCGTCGGCGATGAGTCGCTGCAGTCGGTTCGCGACGGCGCTGCGCGACACATGGACGCGCTCGGCGAGCGCCCGTACCGACAGGCGGGAATCCGCGCTGAGCTGCGCGATGATGGCCCGGTCGACCTTGTCCACGTTCATCGCCACAGAAGCTTAGGGTGTGTGCGGCTCAGTACCGTCGGCGCCGGTACTCGGCTCCAGGGCCGTAGATGATGACACCCGCTGCCGGCACCAGCAGGAAGAAGAGCCAGCTCCACGTCCAGCCGTTGAAGACGAAGCCGCCGAGGAAGAACAGGCCGAGCGCCAGGAACGGGATGAACGACATGATCGTCGCGCCCCACGCGCCGCCCAGCGCTCGCGAGTGCCTGCCCCAGTCGTCGTGGGGAACGGATGCGACGGGGGCTGCGGCTCGTGGCAGATCGGTGAACAGGGGCGCGAGATCGCCCCAGGTCACGGCGGACCGAGCCGAGGCGGACCGCTGCTCGAACTCGTCGGCCGTCAGCCGACCCTCGTCGCGTGCCTGAGAGAGCGCGGAGACGGCTTCGGCCCGATCGCGATCGGCGATGCGTTCGCTCGGGCGCAGGGGGTTCGCGTAGTCGACCATGCCCACAGCCTGCCCGGTTCCAGGCGCGGATGCCAGTGCCCACGCGAGACAGCGGCCAGTCGGGTTCGCGCTCCGGTCGTATCGGCTGCGGCTCGGCCGGTCGAGCGCCCGTCTCAGGAAGGCTGCGATGCGGCCGGTCGGGCGATGAGCGACAGCGGAGCCTCAAGCCCGGTGATGGCCGCGTGCAGTTCGGGGAACGCGCGCGGCGCGTCGGCGGATTCCGGCGCAGGCGCGCCAACGAGCATCCTGCGGCACGCCCCGACCCGGCGAGCCAGCGCGCCGAGCTCGCGCGATTCGTCGGCGCACAACGGATGCCCGCGCTCCACCCGTGCAGCGATCGCGTCGGCCGGTTCCCAGCACGCTTCGAGTGCGGGAATGACGTCGGCGCGGTGCGTCGAGTCCCGGTTGCAGAGGCGGGCCGTGCGCTCCAGCCGAAGGGTGGGGCCGAGTTGCCGCAGCCCGGTGAGCGCGGCATCGAAGTCCGCGCGGTGGCGCTGGATGTGCTCCGGTTGCCTGACGCACGCCACCAACAGGTCGGTGAGCGCGGCGAGTGCGGTGGAGACGCGCCCGCGCATCACCGCGGCCGTGTGCACGGGCAGCACCCACCACGCGACGGCCACCGCGAAGGCGCCGGCCACCACGATGGCTGCGAGCCGCACGAGCATTGCGGGCCCGGGGGAGGTGCCCTCGACTTCGTGCAGGATCGAGATCATCGCAGTCATCGCAGCCGCCCACCAGCCGTACCCCGTCGGTCGCAGCCAGAGCCCGAGCGCGAGGATGACGCCGATGGCGAGCACCGACATTCCGGCGGTCGGGCCGGTCTCTGCCGCGTGCGAGGCGAACGCCGACAGCACGGTCGCCAGCACCGTGCCGCCGAGGGCGCCGACCGTGCGATGGATGCCCTTGAACAGCACGTCACCCCGGCCGCGGTTGCCGCTCGCGACGACGTAGCCGGTGAGTACCGCCCAGAACCAGTGTTCTCCGAACACGAGGTGGCCGATGAGGAACGCGCCCGACAGTGTCACCGCCATCTGCGCAGCCATGCGTGTGCTGACGATCGGGCGCATCGTCGAGCCGCGGGATGCCCGTGGTTGCGGCGACGCGCTCATCCGGCCGCTGGAGACCGACCCGGGCGCGGGATGCGGCAGCACCCCGGATGCCCGCGCCGCCCATTGCAGAGCGAGGGCCACCAGAGCCACGACGAGTGCCATCGCGGCCGCCCACGGCACGAAGCCTTCGCCGGGCCGGATGGGTGCCGGCACGATCAGCACGGTGATGAACGGCAGCGCGATCAGAGTGCCGACGCGCGTCGCCACTGGGCCGAATCGGCGGATCCAGATCGCACCGGAGAGTACGAGCACGAACAGAGAGTCGCCGATGAGGGGCGTCTTGAACATCAGCGCGCCGACTCCGCCCGCGGCGACCCCGACGAGCGGCAGCGCCACGACGGACACCGAGCGCTGTCGTGCGCTCGTGCCTGCACGCTCCGGCGTGAAGCTGATCGAGAGCATCACCGCGAGCACCACGATCGAGATCCCGAGGCCGAACCGAATCGCAGGCACGCAGGAGATCGCGGCGCTGATCAGCACCGTCGCGTAGGTGACGGCGGTCGACCGAAGCCGCAGCAGGCCGGGGTCGGCGAGGCTGCGGCCCAGTGCCCACAAGTTGCTTCGCATGTGCGTAGTGATTCTGATCACGTTCTGTCTGCTCATACCGTCGGTGGAGCCCATTTGAGGTCGTTGATGTGGTTTCGACAGGCTCAACCCGCGGGAGGGAGAGGAGGTCGTGATGGGGTTTCGACAGGCTCAATCGGCGGGAAGGAGGTCGTTGGCTGGGCTTCGACAAGCTCAACCTGCCGGAAGGATGGGGAAACAGATAGTACGATACTGCTTAATGAATCCGAACGAAAAGCTGCGGGTGCCCGAAGCGGTGCAGGCAGTGCGCCGCGGCATCATGCGCATGGCGCGGCGGCTCCGCACCGAGCGCGCGCTCGGGTCGCTCAGCAGCAACAAGCTCAGCGTTCTCGGAACGTTGAGCCGCCTCGGCCCGCTGCCCGCCGGCGTCGTCGCCGGGGTCGAACGGCAGCGCCCGCAGTCGCTTTCCCGCATCTTCGCCGAACTCGCACTCGAGGGGCTCATCTCGCGTGAGCGCAGCGAGACCGATCGCCGTGAGCACATCCTCGCCATCACAGACGCCGGCCGCGCGGCGCTCGCCGCCGACCTCGCTCAGCGCGATGTTTGGCTCACCGAGGCTCTGAAGAAGCTGTCGCCCACCGAGCGGGGAGTGCTCGAACTCGCCGCCGGCATCATGGAACGAATGGCGATGGGCGAGGCGGTTCTGGAAGCCGTCGGCGAGCAGGCGGGGCGTTCGGACTCCTCTGCCGCGTGACCGAGACGGCGGCTAGGGCGTCACGCCGGCCAGCCGCGATACGGCCTCGGTGAGCACCTCGGGTGAGCATGCGATGTTCATCCGCGCGAAGCCGGCGCCCTCCTGCCCGAACGTCAGGCCGCTGTTCACGGCGACCCGCGCGCGCTCCAGTGCGATCGCGGCCGGGTTCTCGCCCCAGCCGGCATCCGTGAAATCAAGCCAGGCGAGGTAGCTCGCGCGGGGTTCCCGGTAGCGTACGGCGGGCATCCGCTCGGCCAGCAACTGCGTGAGCAGACGCCGATTGTGCTCGATCGAGGCGATGACCCCGTCGAGCCATTCGTCGCTGCGTTCGAACGCGGCAGTGCTCGCGATGCGCCCGAAGATGCTCGTACGCTCCTCGACCTCGACCGGCAGACCCCGCACGAGCGCGGTCATGCGATCGGACGCCGTGACGAACATCGCGCACTTCAGCCCGGCGAGGTTGAACGCCTTGCTCGCGGAATGCGCGGCGATCGTGTGCTCGCGGGCGGCCTCCGACACCGTGAGATACGGCGTGAAGGATGCGTCGGTGTGCGTCAGCGGCGCGTGGATCTCGTCGCTCACGACGACTGCGCCGTGTCGCGCGACGATCTCGCTGAGAGCTACGAGGGTCTCGCGCGGGTGCACGAGCCCGAGCGGATTGTGCGGGCTGCACAGCAGCACGGCCCGCGCTCCGGATGCCAGTGCGGCATCGATCGCATCGAGGTCGAGCTCGTAACCACCTTCGTCGGTGCGGGCGAGCGGCGTCTCCACCACTCGGCCGCCGGCCTCGGGGATCAGCTCGAAGAACGGTGGATACACCGGCGGCGTGATCACGACTCCGTCACCCGGGCGGATCAGTGCGCGCAGCGCCTCCACGATCACGACGCTCACGTCGGTGGTCGTGCGCACCCGCTCCGGATCGACCCGCCAGCTCCAGCGCCGCTCCGCAGACCCGGCGAATGCGCCGGCGGCCGCGCCGCCGTCGTGCCCGATGTACCCCGTGTCGGAGCGCTCGATCGCCTGGTGCAGAGCGGATGCCACGGGCTCGGCGAGCGGAAAGTCCGACTCCGCGACGAACAGCGGCAGCACGTCTGGCGGGTATGTCGTCCACTTCTCGCTCGTGCGCGTGCGGAGAAGGTCGAGACTCTGAGCGGCGACGCGGTGCATGAATGCAGCCTGCCAGGGGCGTGTGACGTTCGGTACAGCCCTGTGCCGCTGACGGTGCCCGGAGTTATGGTCGCGGTATGTGCCGCAACATCCACACCCTCCACAACTTCGAGCCCGCCGCCACCTCGGACGAGGTGCAGGCGGCCGCGCTGCAGTATGTGCGCAAGATCGCCGGAACGACGAAGCCGTCGAAGGCCAATCAGCAAGCCTTCGATCACGCCGTGCACGAGATCGCACACCTCACGCAGCACCTTCTCGATGACCTGGTGGCGACGACGCCGCCGAAGAACCGTGAGGAGGAGGCGGCGAAGGCCCGGGAGCGCGCCGTTCGATCCGGGCGGTACGCGACGGCATCCGCCTGACCGCACCGAGGTAACGCCTGGCGGCCTGCGGTGTCGCCCTGACCGCACTGCGGTGTCGCCCTGACCGCACTGCGGTGACGCCGCTGACAGTCCTGTGGTGACGCCGCCGCTTGCGCCACCCGTGCATCGCGACGTCGCGAAATCCATGGCCCGAGCGGTTGCTATTGCCGGCGTTAGTGACGTATTCGGCCAGGAAGTCGGGCCGAATCGACCTCGCCGGCCGCACTGCGCACCCCGATAGTCTTGTGCGGTGACCATGGAGATCGAGATCGGCCGCGCCAAGCGGGCTCGCCGTGTCTACGCGTTCGACGACGTGGCAGTGGTGCCCAGCCGCCGCACCCGTGACCCGGAAGACGTCTCGACCTCGTGGTCGATCGACGCGTACACGTTCGACGTGCCCATCCTCGCCGCCCCCATGGATTCGGTCGTCTCCCCGGCGACCGCGATCATGATGGGACGGCTCGGCGGGCTCGGCGTGCTCGACCTCGAAGGCGTGTGGACCCGCTACGACGATCCTGAGCCGGTGCTGGCCGAGATCCGGTCGCTGCCGAGTGAGGCGGCCACCGAGCGCATGCAGCAGATCTACGCCGAGCCGATCAAGGCGGAGCTGATCCGGGAGCGCCTCGCCGAGATCCGCACAGAAGGTGTCACTGTCGCCGGATCCCTCTCGCCGCAGCGCACCCAGGAGTTCTACCAGACGGTCGTCGACGCGGGCGTCGACCTGTTCGTGATCCGCGGCACCACGGTGTCGGCCGAGCATGTCTCCAAGAACGTCGAGCCCCTCAACCTCAAGAAGTTCATCTACGAGCTCGACGTGCCGGTGATCGTGGGCGGCGCCGCGACCTACACGGCGGCATTGCACCTCATGCGCACCGGAGCGGCCGGCGTGCTCGTCGGGTTCGGCGGAGGCGCGGCGTCGACGACGAGGGCGACCCTCGGCATCCACGCGCCCATGGCCACTGCCGTGGCAGACGTCGCCGGCGCACGCCGCGACTACCTCGACGAGTCGGGCGGGCGCTACGTGCACGTCATCGCCGACGGCGGTCTCGGCTCGTCGGGCGATGTGGTCAAGGCCATCGCGTGCGGAGCGGATGCCGTCATGCTCGGCACGACGCTGGCCCGAGCCACCGACGCCCCCGGCGGCGGCTGGCACTGGGGCGCCGAGTCGCATCATCCGCAACTGCCGCGCGGACACCGGGTGCGAGTCGCGCAGACCGGAACGCTGGAGGAGATCCTGTACGGTCCGGCTCGTGTCGCCGATGGCACCGCGAACCTGGTCGGAGCGTTGCGCCGTTCGATGGCCACCACCGGATACTCCGACCTCAAGGAATTCCAGCGCGTCGAGGTCGTCGTCGCCCCGTACCTGGGCCACTGAGGCGGATCACACCGATGAGCGCACGCACACACATCGAGCATTCCGCCCAGCTGGGGCCCAAGCAGCGGGCCGATGCCATCGAGTCCATGCGCTCCGAAGAGCTCGACGTGCTCGTGATCGGTGGCGGCATCGTCGGCACCGGCGCGGCGCTCGACGCCGTCACTCGCGGACTGACCGTCGGACTTCTCGAGCAGCGGGACTGGGCATCCGGCACCTCGAGCCGCTCCTCGAAACTCGTGCACGGCGGCATCCGTTACCTCGAGCAGCTCGACTTCCGGCTCGTGCGCGAGGCCCTCATCGAGCGCGGACTCCTGCTGCAACAGCTCGCCCCGCACCTGGTGAAGCCCGTTCGGTTCCTCTACCCGCTGCGGCGACCGGTGATCGAGCGCCTCTACATCGGCGCCGGCATGCTCCTCTACGACCTGTTCAGTTACACGGGTCTGCGGCCGCCGGGCGTGCCGCACCACAGGCACCTCACGCGCACTCAGGTGCGCAAACTGTCGCCGTCACTGTCGACGGATGCCTACATCGGCGGCATCACGTACTACGACGCGCAGGTCGACGACGCCAGGTACACCGCATCCGTCGCACGCACCGCCGCGCATTATGGCGCGCACGTTGCCAACCGGATGCGCGTGGAGGGCTTCCTCAAGATCGGCGAGCGGGTTGTCGGCGTCCGCGCGAGAGACCGGGAGACCGGCGAGGTCTTCGAGATTCGTGCCAAGCAGGTGGTCAACGCCACCGGCGTCTGGACCGACGACACCCAGTCGATGGTGGGGGAGCGCGGCAAGTTCAAGGTGCGCGCCTCCAAGGGCATCCATCTGGTGGTGCCGCGCGACCGGTTCCAGTCGGCGGCCGGCCTGCTGCTGCGCACCGAGAAGAGCGTGCTGTTCGTCATTCCGTGGGGCAGGCACTGGCTGGTCGGCACCACCGACACCGACTGGCACCTCGACAAGGCACATCCTGCCGCCACGGCAGCCGACATCGACTACTTGCTGGAGCACGTGAACCAGGTGATCGGCATCCCGCTGACCCGCGAAGACGTGGAGGGTGTCTACGCGGGGCTGCGCCCGCTGCTGGCCGGCGAGTCGGATGAGACGTCGCAGCTCTCGCGCGAACACATCGTTGCGCATGCCGTGCCTGGGCTCGTCGTGATCGCCGGCGGCAAGTGGACCACGTACCGTGTCATGGCGAAGGATGCCATCGACGCGGCCGCCAGCGCCCTCGACGGCAAGGTGCCGGCATCCGCGACTGCCGAGATCCCACTGGTCGGCGCGGTCGGATACCGGGCCGCGTGGAACCGCAGAGCACGGATCGCACGTAAGTCGGGCATCCACGTGACCCGGATCGAGCATCTGCTGAACCGGTACGGCACGCTCGCGCAGGAAGTGCTCGACCTCATCGCAGTGCGTCCTGAGCTGGCCGAGCCGCTGCCGGGCGCAGACGACTACCTCGGCGCCGAGGTCGTCTACGCGGCGTCTCACGAGGGGGCCCTGCACGTGGACGACGTGCTGGCCCGCCGCACCCGCATCTCGATCGAGGCGTGGGACCGCGGCGTCTCGGCCGCGCCGGTCGCCGCACGCCTGATGGGCGCGGAACTCGGCTGGGACGAGGAGCGCATCGAGCGCGAGATCGCCTACTACCTGCGCCGGGTCGCCGCCGAGCGCGCATCGCAGGAGCAGCCGGACGACGCCTCCGCCGACCGTGTGCGCCTGGAGGCCCCCGACCTCGGCTGACCGGGCCCCGGCACGGCCCGGGCTGGCCGGGTCCAATCGCGCCAGTTCGTCGCGATTGCGCCATGTCATGTGGCGCGGTCGCTGCAAAGTGGCGCAATCACGCATGCGAGTCATCGCAGGGTTCTGCGACGATCGACTCGGCGAAGACCGGCATCCACGAGGATCGCCTCCATTGGGTCGCGCTGCCATGCGTCATCCCATTCCCAGTGCGCGGGTGTCCAATTCACTCGTCGTAGAGCGTTGTCTCGTTGCTTCTCGGAACGGACTCGCTCCGTGAGCGACGCTTTTCCGTAACGTGGGTCGACATACTTTCCCCAGCCATCCGCCTCGCCGAGTATTCGGAACTGTGGCCATGCGAAGTCGCCGTATACCGTTTGCCCGTTCGACAGGGTCACCGGGTACTGAAGGATCGGTTTCGGAAAGCCGATTTCTCGCATCGTGAACCTGCTCAGAGTCTCGAACGCGGATTCCGCTCCCGTGACGGCGAATGAGAGCACTCGCTGCACCCGGGCGAAACCGCGGAAGGGCGTCCGTCGTTCGAATGACTCCTGTAGCGCCTCGAGAGTCGTCAACGGCGGACGTATCCCATAGCGGTCAACCTTGAGCGCGTGATCGACCATGGTCAAGGCCGTCAGGAACGGCGCCGTGCGGCACACCTCGATCAGCGTGTCGGGAAGCGCCGTCACCCTCGGCTCGCCGTCGACGATGCTCGCTGACGGCCACCGCGGGATCTCGACGACGCCGTTTCGTCGCCGCCCGCTCGTACCAGCGGCGAGGAGTTGGATCGACTCGGGGACGTATCCGACGAGAGGAAGACCTTGGAGGATCGCGGCAGAGATGCCGGTGACGACGGGGTTGTTTCGAGTTGCGGCTGCGGCGAGCACGTGAAGTGCGTGCTTCTCCGCCTGCTGCAGGCCGGAGAGCGCCGACGTCGGCACATACGCACCCCGTCTCAGGCGGGTGAGCGCATTCGGCGCTGCGGCTGCACGGGCAGAGTCATACGCCCCTGCCTCTCTCAGGTCGCGAGCCAGAACCACAGCACCGCTGTACGGCGTAACGAATGCATTGGGCATGCCATAAGGCTGAGCTGACGGGTGCGGATGCGAGTGCGCCCGGCGGCGATCTGTGGAAAGTATCCCACTCGGCAACTTGTGGACGGAGACCGCGGATGCTGTCCGGCACCGATTGCGCCAGTTCTTCGTGTTTGCGCCAGGCGACGTGGCGCAAACACCGACTACTGGCGCAGTTGGCGCTGGAGGCCTGGCGTAGTCGCGGTGCCGGGTGCCTGCCGTCGGCGCTGGGGGCCTGGCGTCGGCGCCGGGTGCCTGGCGTAGTCGGTGCCGGGTGCCTGGCATAGTCGGCGCCGGCCCGCACGTCGCGTTCACCCAGGGCGCAGCCGGGCACGAGGGCGGGTCGTGGACCGCTGGCTAGACTTGCAACCACGCAAATGCACGGGAGTCCTTGACGATGGTTGATGTTCGACGAGTGAAGCTTCCCGGGGTCGGTGTGCTGCACACCTTCGTGACGGACGACGGCGGCAAGGTCGGAGTCATCGCGCACCGCTCCGGACACTCGGATCTGATCACCTTCTCCGACGACCAAGACGCGACCAACGTCACCAAGGTGTCGCTGCGGCTGAACGAAGACGAGGCGCACACCCTTGCCGAGTTGCTCGGCGGTACCCAGATCACGGAATCACTGACCGCGCTCGACCAGATCCCCGGCCTCTCGATCGACTGGTTCACGGTCGACTACGAGGACTACATCGCGGGCCAACGGCTCGGCAGCCCCGCGGAGGTCGGCATGGTCGGTCTCACCGTGGTCGCCGTCGTGCGCGGCGACTCCACGAACCCGGCGCCTGCGTCGGACTTCAAGGTCTTCCCCGGCGACACGCTCGTCGTCGCGGGGTCCCCGGAGAAGGTCGCCAAGGCGTTCACCTACTTCCGCACCGGAGAGGTGGCCAAGCCGGCTCTCGCTGACGCTCCGCCCGGGGTGTGATCGTGTCCGTCGCCGCCGTGCCCGCGTTCCTCTCCTCTTTCGGTGACGACATCGTGGTTCGCGTCGCCGCGCACGGGCATCCGGATGCCCACCCCGCAGCGCTGCTCGGCACCCACCCCGCGTCGCTGCTGGCCGCCCGCGCACCGCACGCAACCGACTCGGTGGCCACGGATCTCATGGTGCTCGGCGCGCTGTTCGTGATCGCGTACGTGCTCGGGCGCCTCGGCAAGCTGGTGCGGCTTCCGGCCATTCCGATCTACATGATCGTCGGCCTGCTGGCCAGCCCGCACACCGGCTTCTTCCCGCTCAACTTCGACACGGCAGACATCGGTCTGATCGCCGTCTTCGGCCTGATCCTGCTGCTGTTCAACCTCGGCCTCGAGTTCGACCAGGACGAGTTCTTCGGCAATGCAGGCCGCCTGCTCATCTCCGGCGGCACCTACATCGTGCTGAACATGGGTGCCGGATTCCTGTTCGGCGAGATGGTGGGCTGGGGAACACGTGAGGCCCTGATCATCGCCGGCATGGTGGGCACATCGTCGAGCGCGATCATCACGAAGATGCTGATCGAGCTCGGGCGGCTGGCGAACAACGAGACCCCGGCCATCCTGGGGGCAACGGTCATCGGCGACGTGTTCATCGCGGTCTACCTGGCGATCGTCTCGGTCGTGCTCAGCGGTCAGACCCAGTTCTGGCCCGTGGTGCTGCAACTCACCATCGCGGCGGCGTTCCTCGTCGCCATGTTCACGGTCGCGCGATGGGGCGGACGCGTGGTCTCGCGGTTCCTCCGCACGCGCGACGACGAACTCTTCACCATTCTGTTCTTCGGCCTTGCCCTGCTCTTCGCAGGCATCGGCGAGCTGATCGGGGTGACGGATGCCATCGGCGCGTTCCTCATCGGCCTCGTGCTCGGCGCGACCCGCTTCTCCGGCAAGGTCGAGCGCATCTCGATACCGCTGCGCGACGTGTTCGCCGCGTTCTTCTTTCTCAACTTCGGCCTCGCGCTGAACATCGCCGAATTCGGCAGCGTCGCCTGGATCGTGCTCATCGCCATCGTGATGACCGTGGCGCTGAACGTTCTCTCCGGCGAGCTGATCGCGTACTTCAACAAACTGGATGCCCGTGCCGGCCTGAACATCGCCGCGGTGCTCATGAACCGCGGCGAGTTCACGCTGATCCTCGCGACGCTCTCGCTGGCGGCCGGACTGAACCAGAAGCTGGAGCCGTTCGCCGGTCTCTACGTGCTGATCATGGCGATCCTCGGGCCCGTGCTCACAGCCAACTCTGAGAGGATCGGTGTTGCACTGATCCGGCCGCGTCGAAGAACGGCCGTGAAACAACGCGATCCCGTTCTCGATGAGGAGATCGACCTCGTCGAGGCCGTCAGCCGTGGGCAGGAGCCTACGACTGACGACGCCGGCGGCGAGCAGAGCCGCGCGGATCTCGATCGCGTCATCGAGCAGGCCATGCGGCAGACGAACAACGACCAGACACGAAAGCAGAACTGACATCTCCGGTGACACCCGACCGGCGGCGGGCCCAGACGATCAGGGCACGGTACAGCCGGGCACGACTCAGCAGAGCGCCGCGGAGCACGACACGGCACAGCGGAACCCCGTGACGTCGACCGCTGTGCATCGCAAGCCCGTTCCGCCGAGGGCTGAGTCACTCGGGCGCACCATGGTGCGCCCGAAGTGGATCGCCGCGCTCGTGTTCGCACTCGCCATCGCGGCCGCCTTCGCGTGGCTCGGGCAGTGGCAGCTGGAACGCGCGGTGCAGTCGGGGCATGTCGTCGAGCATCCGACCGAGACGGTGATGCCGTTGAACGCGGTAGCCACCGTGAACGCGCCGCCGACGGATGCCGGCGTCGGCCAGCTCGTACGCACGCGAGGCACCTTCGCGTCGCAGGACTACGGGATGCTCGCCGGCAGGCTCAACGACGGAACGGCCGGCTACTGGGTGATCGCCCGGTTCACCCCCTCGGCGGATGACGTCAAGGGCAACACCGCGCAGCTCGCGGTCGCACGCGGCTGGGCGCCGACCGCGCAGAAGGCGAAGGCGGCGATCGGGCGCCTCGAAGCGCAGGACCCCACGACGGTCACGCTCGCCGGACGGCTGCTGCCCTCCGAAGCGCCGGAGGCTCCGAAGGCGAACACCGACCCGTTCGTCATGAAGGACATGTCGGTCTCCGCGCTGGTGAACCTCTGGCACGGCATCGGCGATTCCGACATCTACAGTTCATACCTCGTCGAGCACGGCACACCGCCCGCGGGCCTCGACTCCATCTACTCGCCGCCGCCGATCGTGCAGGCCACCGTCGACTGGCTGAACATCTTCTACGCGGCCGAGTGGGCGATCTTCGCCGGGTTCGCGATCTTCCTCTGGTACCGGCTCGTGAAAGATGCCTGGGAGAAGCAGCGCGAAGACGCCGAGGAGGAGTACGCGGAGGCGCTCGCCGCGTGGGAAGCCTCCAGCAAGCAGAACTTAGACTGAAGCCATGCCGAACTCCCCCCAGAACGAGGACGGCGGAAGCCTCCTCAAGCGCACGATCGAGCAGTTGCGATCGGCCAACTCGGCCCGGCCCCGCGCGGTGGACATCCCGAAGCTCCCTGGCGCCCTGACCTTCTATCGCGTGACGGCGTATATCACCGGAATCATGCTGCTCCTCCTGGTGGCGGAGATGATCGTCAAGTACGGCATCGGCTACTCGCTGTACGCGTTCGCGCCAGGGCATCCGGTGCTCGCGTTCGTGCCGTACAACCCCGCGAGCGGTGACCTGCCAGGGCTCGATGTCTCCACGGCGATCCTCATCGCGCACGGATGGCTGTACGTGCTCTACCTCATCGCCGATTTCAGGCTGTGGTCGCTGATGCGCATGTCGTTCACGAAGTTCGTGCAGATCGCGCTCGGCGGCGTCGTGCCGTTCATGTCGTTCATCGTCGAGCACTTCATCACCCGGCAGGTGCACAAGTTCCTGGCCGAGAACCCCGTCAAGTCGAAGGCGACATCGAGCACCGTGGAGGCATCCCATTAACGAGACCGACGCGGCCGGCACGACGATCGATGACCGGCATGCCCAGGCGGGCGAGCACCCGGTGCTCGTCGTCGACTTCGGGGCGCAGTATGCTCAGCTGATCGCTCGACGCGTGCGCGAGGCATCCGTGTACTCGGAGATCGTGCCGCACACCATCACGGCCGAAGAGGTCGCGGCGAAGAGCCCGGCCGGCATCGTGCTCTCCGGTGGCCCGTCCAGCGTCTACGAAGACGGCGCGCCCAGCTTCGATCCGGCCATCTTCGAACTCGGAGTTCCGACGCTCGGCATCTGCTACGGCTTTCAGGTGATGGCCACGGCGCTCGGCGGCGAGGTATCCAGAACCGGCGCGCGCGAGTACGGCTCGACCGATGTTCGGGTGACGGATGCCGGCACGCTGCTGGCCGATCAGCCCGCCGAGCAGACCGCGTGGATGAGCCATGGCGACTCGGTGACGAAGGCGCCGGAAGGGTTCGAGGTGCTCGCCTCGACCGACTCCACGCCGGTCGCCGCTTTCGCCAGCGACGAGCGACGGCTGTACGGCGTGCAGTGGCACCCGGAGGTGAAGCACTCGGCTCACGGGCAGGCGGTGCTGGAGAACTTCCTGCACCGCGCCGCCGGCATCCCGGCGGAGTGGAACAGCGAGAACGTCATCGAGACGCAGGTGAGGGCGATCCGCGAGCAGGTCGGAACGGGGCGCGTGCTCTCCGCGCTCTCCGGCGGCGTGGACTCCGCGGTGTCGACCGCCCTCGTGCACAAGGCGGTGGGCGATCAGCTGATCGCCGTGTTCGTGGACCACGGGCTGCTGCGTGAGGGGGAGCGCGAGCAGGTCGAGAAGGACTACGTCGCCTCGACCGGCGTGCGCCTCATCACGGTCGACGCGGTCGACACGTTCCTGAATGCGCTCGCCGGTGTGAGCGACCCCGAGGAGAAGCGCAAGATCATCGGGCGCGAGTTCATTCGCGCGTTCGAGAAGGTGCAGCGCGAACTCGTCGATGAAGCGAAGGCTGCGGGCGACCCGATCCGCTTCCTCGTGCAGGGCACGCTCTACCCCGACGTGGTGGAGTCCGGCGGTGGCACAGGCACCGCGAACATCAAGAGCCACCACAACGTGGGCGGCCTGCCCGAAGACCTGCAGTTCGATCTCGTCGAACCGTTGCGCACACTGTTCAAGGACGAGGTGCGTGCCGTCGGCCGCGAACTGGGGCTGCCAGAGGAGATCGTGTCTCGGCAGCCGTTCCCGGGGCCGGGGCTGGGCATCCGCATCGTGGGCGAGGTGACGCGCGAGCGACTCGAGCTGCTGCGCAAAGCGGATGCCATCGTGCGGCACGAGCTCACCGCCGCCGGTCTCGACGGCGAGATCTGGCAGTGCCCCGTCGTGCTGCTGGCCGACGTGCGCTCGGTGGGCGTGCAGGGCGACGGACGCACCTACGGGCATCCGATCGTGCTGCGTCCTGTGAGCTCCGAGGATGCGATGACCGCCGATTGGACCCGCCTGCCGTATGACGTGCTGGCGCGCATCTCGAACCGCATCACGAACGAGGTCGAGGGAGTGAACCGGGTGACGTTGGACGTCACCTCGAAACCCCCGGCCACGATCGAGTGGGAGTAGCACGCCGAAGACGACGACCGTCCGTCATCGGCCTGGCCGATCGCCGGACCGGTTCGCGAAGAGCCCGGTCCGGTTCGTGAAGAGTACCGACGCGGCGACGGAAAGCAGCATCCACGCCGCTGCGTAGCTGAAGGCCGCGGCCGGTGAGAGAACCGTGTACAGTATGCCCGCGACCACGGTTCCGACGATGTTCCCTACCGCCTGGATGCCGCCGATCACGCCGAATCCGCTGCCGCGCAGCCGATCGGGCAGCGCCCGGGCCACGAGCGCCGATTCGGCGGTCTCGGCGAATCCGATCCCGGCCCCGGCGAGCAGGAACCCGACGAGGAGAAGCGGCCACGCCGACACCTCGAGCCCGAAGAAGAGGTACGACACCACGTAGACGGCGGCGCCCATGGCGAACACCGGCCGCGGTCCGATCCGGTCGAGCCATGCTCCGCCGACGAATGAGACCACGGCCGCGATCGCGTTGTGCGCCGCGTACAAGATGATCGCCAGCGATGCGGCGCCGGCCACGCCGTCTGCGCTGAGGGCATCCGTGGCTCTCAGGATCAGCAGGGTGGTCGCCAGGTTTCCGCACTCGAAGAGCAGCACAGGGAGCATCGGGCGGGCGAGCCCGGCTTGCCGGAGCGCTTTCAGCTCCAACCGGAACGGCGCTCGAACCCGGTCCCGGTGGTGGCGGTGCGCCTCGCGCCCTGCGACTGTGATGGCGACGGCGGCGAGAATGCCCGGAACGAGCGCGAACCACATCGTCGGCCGTAGCCCGAGCCAGGCGACGAGCACGGAGGCGACGAGTGGACCCACCACGGCGCCCAGGTTGTCGCCTGCCCGTTCCAGGCCGAACGAGCGTCCGAAGGCGCGCGGGTTCGAGAGGGAGCTGAGCAGGGAGTCCCGTGCGGGCGACCGGATGCCGCGGGACGCCCATGCCAGTGCCCTGAGCAGCCCCGCCTGCCACACCGCCGTCGCCAGACCGATGGCAGCCGTCGCGACCGCGGTGACCAGGTAGCCGCCGGTCGCCAGCCTGCTCCTGCGCGCCGGATCGTTGGCGAGCGGGCCACCCGCCACCTTCGCAACGCCGATCAACGCATCGCTGACACCCTCGATCACGCCCAGCGACGCTGCCGTTCCGCCGAGGACGCCGGTGAGGAACGCGGGAAAGACGCTGGTGACGATCTCGTGGCCGGAATCCGAGAAGAAGCTCGCGGCGCCGACCGACACGACGCCGGGCGTCAGCCAGCGCCGAGATTCGGTCTGGTCGTCGTCGTCGCCGCTGCTCGGTCGCTCGTCCCCTGGCGCCGATCCATCATCGTCGGGCATGCAGCTCATTCTCCTCAGCAGCAAAGTGCCCCGCGCCATGGCGATCAGCGCGCCTCGAATCGATCGATCGTAAGGAATCCTCAGTTCAATGAGAGGCCTGTGAGAACTCGATGATCCGGATGCGCGTGGCGGGCGTAGCGTGGAAACGATGACCGGCGATGATGCCTGGCCACTGAGGAGTTGTGATCTCTATGTCCACACCGCAAGCGCATCGCGCTTCCGTTCCTCCCGAACCGGCGACGGAGTCTGCGCCAAGACCGTTGCACGTTCCGTTCGGCGATCCCGCGGGCCTCGGACTCGCAGGTTTCGGCATGACCACCTTCGTGCTGAGCGTGGTCAACGCAGGCTGGGTGCCCGCCGATGTCGGCGGCGTCGTACTCGGTCTCGCCCTCTTCTACGGCGGCGCCATCCAGGCGATCGCCGGGATCTGGGAGTTCGCGAACCACAACACGTTCGGTGCTGTGGCGTTCTGTTCATACGGCGCATTCTGGATGTCGTTCTGGTACCTGGAGACGTCGACGAAGCTGGGTTCCGACGGCGCGAAAGGCGTCGGGCTCTATCTGCTCGCCTGGGCGATCTTCACCTGCTACATGACGATCGCGTCGTTCCGCACGAACCTCTTCGTGTTCCTCGTGTTCGTCGTGCTGACGCTCACGTACATCGCGCTTGTGCTGGGCGCCTGGGTCGGGGCCAGCCCGTGGAACTACATCGGCGGATACCTCGGCGTGCTCACAGCGCTGCTCGCCTGGTACACGTCGTTCGCGACCGTGACCAATTTCACCTACAAGCGCACGGTGCTCCCACTCGTGCCGATGTCGAAGGGATGACCGCGATGACGGATCTCGAGGAACCCACCATCGCCAACCTGCTGCGCGAGAACCGACGGTTCGAACCATCTCCGGAGTTCGCCGGGCAGGCGAACGTGAAACAGGATGCCTACGCCGACGCGGATGCCGACCGACTCGCCTTCTGGGACAAGCAGGCGGGGCGCCTGGACTGGGAGACCCGCTGGGACCAGACGCTCGACTGGTCGAACCCGCCGTTCGCGAAGTGGTTCGTGGGCGGCAGGCTGAACGTCGCCGTGAACTGCCTCGATCGGCATGTGAAGGCCGGGCTCGGCGACCGCGTCGCGTACTACTTCGAGGGTGACCGTGGCGACACCAGGGTGATCACGTACCGCCAGCTCACCGAGATGGTCTGCCAGGCGGCGAACGCTCTCGCCGAGCTCGGCGTGAAGACCGGCGACCGGGTCGCGATCTACATGCCGATGATCCCGGAGACGGTCGTGGCGATGCTCGCCTGCGCCCGGCTGGGGGCACCGCACACCGTGGTGTTCGGCGGATTCTCGGCCGAGTCGCTGCGCAGTCGCATCGCCGACTGCCAGGCGCGCGTCGTGATCACGGCCGACGGGGCGTACCGCAAGGGCAACGCGGTGCCCCTCAAGCCCGCGGTCGATCAGGCGATCGCCGACGGCGCGGATGTCGACACGGTGCTCGTCGTCAAGCGCACCGGCTCGGACGTCGACTGGGTCGACGGCCGCGACGTGTGGTGGCACGACACGGTGGAGCAGTCATCCACGGAGCACGAGGCGGAGTTCTTCGACTCGGAGCATCCGCTCTACGTCATGTACACGTCGGGCACCACGGGCAAGCCGAAGGGCATTCTGCACACCTCGGGCGGGTACCTCGTCGAGTGTGCGTACACGCAGTGGGCCGTCTTCGACCTCAAGGCCGATCAGGATGTCTACTGGACCGCCGCGGACATCGGGTGGGTCACAGGCCACAGCTACATCGTCTATGGACCGCTCGCCAACGGCACCACATCGGTGATGTACGAGGGAACCCCGGACTCTCCGCACCAGGGCCGCTGGTGGGAGATCATCGACAAGTACAAGGTGACGCAGCTGTACTGTGCGCCAACGGCCATCCGCACGCTCATGAAGTGGGGTGCGCAGATTCCGGCGAAGTACGACCTGTCGAGTCTGAAAGTGATCGGGTCGGTGGGAGAGCCCATCAACCCGGAGGCCTATGTGTGGTATCGCCACCACATCGGCCACGACCGCACACCAGTGGTCGACACCTGGTGGCAGACCGAGACCGGCTCGATCATGGTCAGCCCTCTGCCGGGGGTGACGGCCGGCAAGCCGGGCGCGGCGATGCGTGCCCTGCCGGGCATCTCGGTGGATGTCTACAGCCAGGCGGGCGTACCGGTCGCCAACGGGGAGGGCGGCTACATCGTCATCACCGAGCCGTGGCCGAGCATGCTGCGCACGATCTGGGGTGATGACGAGCGGTACGTGAGCACGTACTGGTCGCGATTCCCCGGCGTGTACTTCGCCGGCGACGGTGCCAAGAAGGACGAGGACGGCGACCTGTGGCTGCTCGGACGCGTCGACGACGTGATGAACGTCTCTGGCCACCGTCTTTCCACGACGGAGATCGAGTCAGCGCTGGTCTCGCATCCGAAGGTCGCAGAGGCGGCCGTCGTGGGTGCCAGCGACGAGGTGACCGGGCAGGGGATCGTGGCGTTCGTCATCCTTCGTGCCGAGGCGGGCGACGGTGGAGCGGATGTCGTGTCCGAGCTGCGTGAGCACGTCGCCGTGCAGATCGGCAAGCTCGCCCGCCCGCGCCAGATCATGATCGTCGCCGAGCTGCCGAAGACGCGAAGCGGCAAGATCATGCGGCGACTGCTGCGCGATGTGGCCGAGAACCGTCCGATCGGCGACGTCACGACGCTCGCGGACTCGACAGTGATGGACGCGATCGCCGCAGGCATGGCCACCGGCGCGCACGACGACTGAGCGCCATCACCTCAGCACGTCGGTTTCAACTGCAGAAGTGGCTTCATAGGGCTACGTTGAGCGCCACTTCTGCAGTTGAAACGGGGCGGGTTCTCGATCATAACGGGGCGGACAGGGCTGGGGGTGTCTCGGTGCTGCGCTCCCAGGCATCGAGGAGCTGATCCTCGATGTCGGAGTCGGTGAGCGGCTTTCGTGCACGTCGGCTGATGCGACAGAGCTCGCGTATCCAGGTTCTCGGGTCGAACCGGTTGACCTTCTGGTGCTTCTCGCGCACGACCCAGACGAAGATCCAGACACCGACCGTGAGGTAGAGCAGCGTCCCGACGATATAGGCCATCGGTGAGTCGATCGCGTTGACGTCTCCTCGGTCTACGTCGGAGACGATCCAGCCGATCGCGGCAGCGATCACCGCAACGCCGATGGCCACGTAGGCGGCGGCGGCCACCGCCATGCCGAACCACCGCGGAACGAGCATGAACCGCCATCCGGTGAGATCTTCGGTGGTCTCGTCGTACTTCGCTTTCGTCGGCACAGGCAGCACGAGTCCCCGGGCCGTGAGCATCTGCCTGAGTTCGACCTCGGTCAGCTTCTGCCGGCCGAACATGATGTCGCCGCTGCGCAGAACCCGAAGACGCGGTTCCTCGTTCGTGCGGCCCGGACGTCGGAGAGCGCCTGCCCTCGTGGGCACGTTGTCGAGGCGCGACAGCGTGCCGCTCTCCGCTTCCGGCCTGTGCACCACTTGCGCTCCTTGTCCGCCGTCGACTCTAGAGCGTCATCTCATTCATCCACTGCATGCCAGAGGCCGCTCACAAAGAGCGGCCCCTGGTGTGCGGCGATTCGGTGAGTCAGTTGCGCCCGCCGCCGCCCGCGATGATCGCGAAGAGGCGCAGGAACTCGACGTACAGCCAGATCAGCGTGACGGCGAGGCCGAACGCGCCGTACCAGCCCATCACGCGCGGAGCCCTGTTCTTGACACCGTTCTGGATGAAGTCGAAGTCGAGCACAAGGGAGTAGGCGGCGAGGATGACGGCGAAGACGCCGATCAGCACGCCGAGCGGAATGTTGAACAACCACGGCACGTGCATGGAGTAGATGCCGAAGGGGCCGCCCGTCGTGGCCGGGCCGAAGCCGCCGAACATCATGACGATGAGATTCACCGCGCCGAACACCGCGTAACCGATCAACGCGACCAGGAACACCTTCGTGGCGCGAGCGGATGCCCGGATCTTTCCATTGGCGAACAGCACGAGCGTCACCGCGAACACGGCCAGCGTCGCGAGGATCGCCTGAATGACGACGCCGTTCCACAGCTGCTCGAAGATGGCCGAGATGCCACCGATGAAGAGGCCCTGTGCTGCGCCGTACGACAGGATGAGCGCCGGCGAAGGCTTGCGCTTGAACGAGTTGACGAGCCCGAGCACGAGGCCGACGATGGCGCCGGGGAACGTGAGCACCGGGAAGAACCAGCCCACCACGGCGGTGGCGAGGATGACCGCGAAGAGCAGCACCGTCTTGACGATGGTGTCTTCGTAGGTCATGCGGCCGGTATCGGTCGACGTCGCCGCCGGGGCGTCATACAGCGACTGGATGCCCTCGGCAGTGGCGAGCGTATTCGTCTCCGTCGCCGTCGCGGCACCGGCCGCGGGATTGTTCGGCTTGAAGGCCGGATTGCGCGAAAACGCGGGGTTGGAGAGAGCCATGGTGAAACGTTACCGAAGATGGGCGATGTTCGGGCTGGGGTTCTGCTGTGCACCTTCGGCCTGCGCTCCGCCAGCGGCGAACAGGTCGGCATGGTCGTACCTAGAACGGGGGTTCGGCCGGTTGCCATGCCTGCTCGTTATCGTGAAGACATGACCTCCGCGCCCATGATCATCGGCCATCGAGGCGCTCCTGGGTACCGGCCGGAACATACGCGTGCGGCCTACGAGCTGGCGTTCGCGCTCGGTGCGGATGCCGTGGAGCCCGACGTCGTAGCGACCAAGGACGGGGTTCTGGTGCTCCGGCACGAGAACGAGATCTCGACGACGACGGATGTCGCATCCCGCCCCGACTTCGAGCACCTGCGAACCACGAAGATCGTCGACGGCGCCTCTCTCACCGGATGGTTCACGGAGGACTTCACGTGGGAACAACTGTCGACGCTGCGCTGTGTCGAACGGCTCCCCGCGGTGCGTCAGCCCAGTTCGACGTTCGACGGCAGCTACTCGGTGATGAGGCTCTCCGACCTGTTCGAACTCGTCGACCGGCGATCCGAACGCATCGGCCGCGACCTCGGGCTGGTCGTCGAGCTGAAGCATGCGACCTATTTCGAGAGCCTCGGCCTGCCGTTGGACGAGCTGTTCGCCGCATCCGTTCGGGAAGCCGTATGGAACGACCGGCACGCGAGACTCGTGGTCGAGTCGTTCGAGCGCACCGTACTGGCCAAAGTGCGGGCGCGGGGCGTTCACGGCAGGTCGGTGTATCTGGTCGAGGCCGATGGTGCGCCCTATGACGCTGTCGCCCGAGACGGGGCGGCGGCGCAGACGTACGCCCAGGAGATCGACGAGGCGGGGCTGTACGAGCTCGCCGCCGCCACCGGCGACGACGCGATCGACGGCATCAGTGTGGACAAGACACTGCTGCTGGATGCCGACCGCACCGACGCGACGGATCTCGTGGATCGCGCGCACAGTGCCGGGCTGCAGATCTACGTGTGGACGTTGCGGGCCGAGAACCGCTTCCTCGACGAACCGTTCCGCCGTGGTGAGGCGCCCGAGCACTACGGCGACTGGGCGGGAGAGTTCGAGTTGATCATGTCGACCGGGGTGGACGGCGTGTTCGCCGACCAACCTGACCTCGCGTCGGTCGCGCGCGACGCGCTCGGCTCGCCGTAGCGGAGAACGCGGCGACCCGACCTGTTGGGGGAGCCCCCAGCGAATGTCCAACGAAAGGTCAGGACGTGGCCTGTCTGGAACCATCATTTCGTCGCTGCATCACCGGATGATGGGCACATCGCGCGAAGTTCCAGTCGGCGATCCCCCTACGTGTGCAGTACTGGTGCTGAACGGTGCGAGGCGCGGAGGCGACCCGGAGCGTGTCAGCCGTGCCGCCTATCATTGACGCAGCATGACGACGCCTTCCGACACCCCTGTTCTCGACGACGCGACACGCGACCCCGAAGCGTTTCGGGCATCCGCTCCGATCATTCTCGACGGGGTGGATGTCGGCGTCGACGAGCGCGCGTTCCGGCCGAATGTGGGCGGGGATTCGCTGCTGGACGGCCTCAACCCGCAGCAGCGCGAGGCGGCGGAGTACCGCGGTCCGGCCCTTCTGATCGTGGCGGGCGCCGGCTCCGGAAAGACGCGGGTGCTGACGCACCGCATCGCGAGCCTGCTGGCGAACCGCGAGGCGTGGCCGAGTCAGATCCTCGCGATCACGTTCACGAACAAGGCGGCCGCCGAGATGCGGGAACGTGTCGAGTCGCTGGTCGGTGAGAGCGCCCAGGGCATGTGGATCTCCACCTTCCACTCGGCGTGCGTGCGCATCCTGCGGCGAGAGGCGGAGCACTTCGGCTACAACCGCAACTTCACCATCTACGACGCGGGCGACTCGAAGGCGCTGCTCAAGCGCATCATCAAGGAGCTCGAGGCCGACACGTTCGGCTTCACGCCCGGCAGTGCTGCAGCCCGCATCTCGAAGCTGAAGAACGAGCTGTCGGATGCCGAGTCGTTCGCCCGCACCGCCAACCGGTCGGATCCGAAGGAGGCGATGTTCCTCGAGATCTTCCGGCAGTACAGCCGAGATCTCGAGCGGGCGAACGCCTTCGACTTCGACGATCTGATCAGCCAGACCGTGTACTTGTTCCGTGCGTTTCCGCACGTTGCCGCGCTGTATCAGCGACGCTTCCGCCACATCCTCGTCGACGAGTACCAGGACACGAACCACGCACAGTACGAGCTCGTCCACGCGCTCACGGAGCCGATCGAGCCGGAGGAGGTGGCCTCGCTCGAGGCGAAGGACTTCACCATGCGCGGGTTGGTGGATGCCACCGGCCGCGTGCCGGGCGCGTCGCTGACAGTGGTGGGCGACTCGGATCAGTCGATCTATGCATTCCGTGGTGCGGACATCCGCAACATCTCGGAGTTCGAGCGCGATTTCCCTGGCGCCAAGGTGGTGCTGCTGGAGCAGAACTACCGGTCGACCCAGAACATCCTGTCCGCGGCGAACTCGGTGATCGGAAACAACTTCGACCGCAAAGACAAGAAGCTGTGGTCCGCGGGCGGCGATGGTGAGAAGATCGTCGGCTACACCGGCTACTCCGGGCACGATGAGGCCCAGTTCGTGGCCGACGAGATCGAGAAGCTTCATTCGGCGGGAATCCCCTACAACGAGATCGCCGTCTTCTACCGCACGAACTCTCAGACGCGTGCGCTGGAAGAGATCTTCATCCGCTCCGCGCTTCCGTACCGCATCATGGGCGGCACCAAGTTCTACGAGCGGGCCGAGATCAAGGATGCGATGGCCTACCTCATCGCCGTCGCCAACCCGTCGGACGAGATGGCGCTCCGCCGCGTGCTGAACACGCCCAAGCGCGGGATCGGACCGGCCACCGAGTCGCAGCTTGCGGGCTACGCGGAGGCGAACGGGTTCAGTTTTCGTCAGGCGATGCGGGATGCCGCGTCTCTCGGCCTCGGCGCCAAGGTGACGAAGGCGATCGTCGAACTGGCGACGCTCCTCGACTCCGGTGCCGTCATGATCGCCCCGGATGCCGGTGCCGGCTCCCCGGGTTCCGCTACCGCGAAGGTGAGCGACGTTCTCGTGCACCTCATCAAGGGCTCCGGACTGGTGGATGCCCTGCGCGCGAGTCGCGATCCGCAGAACGAGGCGCGCGCGGAGAACGTCGAGGAGCTCGTCGCGGTCACGAAGGAGTTCGAGCGCAACAACCCTGAGGGCGGACTCGTCGAGTTCCTCACAGAGGTGTCGCTGGTCGCGGCCGCCGACGAGATCGACGACGCCAGCGGCACCGTGTCGCTCATGACCTTGCACACGGCGAAGGGTCTGGAGTACGACGCCGTGTTCATCACAGGGGTCGAAGAGGAGTTGCTGCCGCACCGCATGTCGGCGAACGAGCCGGGTGGACCGGCCGAGGAGCGCCGTCTGTTCTACGTCGGCATCACGCGAGCCCGCAAGCGGCTGTACCTCTCGCTGGCGATGACGCGTGCGCAGTTCGGAGAGGTCGCCGTGGCGTTGCCGAGCAGGTACCTGCAGGAGATCCCGGCCGAGCTCATCGACTGGAAACAGTCGCCAGGGTTCGCGAACTCCCGCGGCGGCACGCAGTCCCGCGCGCTGAACGCACGACGTTCCGAGCGTGGGCCGGATCGCGGCCTGACCGGCGCGGGCGGTTCGTTCGGCGCCAAGCCGACGATCCCGGTGAGCGCATGGCCGAACCGGGTCACGGCGCAGGTGCGGGACAACGGCGACCTCACGCTCGAGCCCGGCGATCGCATCCGTCATGTGGACTTCGGCGACGGGCGCGTCACCGCGGTCACCGGCGAGGGCACGAAGCGGGTGGCCCACGTGCAGTTCGACAAGGCGGGCGCGAAGAAGCTGCTGATCAAGATCGCTCCGATCGAGAAGCTTTCGGCCTGAGAGCCCGCGCGGTCGCCTGAGAGCCCGCGTCTCGCCTGCGAGCCCGCTCGCCTCCATGTCTAGGTTCCGAGCGGAGATGGCGGCGGAGGCTGGGGATTCCACGCTACTTGGCAGCGATTCTGACCGAGGATTCCACGGAAGATGGCGAATCCTGCACCAGTACGCGCCCAGCGGTTCCGTGTTTCACAAGGGGATCCGCTACCGCACAGATCCATATGAAGTGACATATAATGGTGGCGGAGGTGGTTGGGATGGCTATGACGTCGTTGGATCTTGACCAGGGCAGGCTGCGTCTGCTGCGCGATCTGACCGGTGCCGCGTCCAATCGCGAGGCCGTGTCGTGGGCTATCGATGTAGCGATTGGCGTCGAGCAGAAGCGTGAGGCGGTGGCCCGCATCCTTGCTCGTGGCTTCGGACCGGATCGCTTCGAGAATCCTCCCGAGGCGACCGACGGTGCTACCCGGTGACGGAATGGATCGTCGATAACAGCGTCTGGGCGCGGGCGAACAGTGTTCCGGGCGTGCGCCGGCGCATCGAGGAGATCGCCGCGGACCCGCACGAGATGATTCTGAGTTGCCCTCCGCAAGTCCTTGAGTACTGTTTCGCGGCTCGAAACGCGGACGAGTACGCCGAGCTGCGCGAGGACATGGAACTGCTGGCACGGCCGCGATACAGGCCCGCCCTGGAGGATGGGCTGGACATCCAGCAGGCCCTCTTTCGGCACGGCATGGGCCGCGCCGTCGGCGCCGTCGACATCCTTATCGCTGCCTGGGCGCGCGCGAACGACGCCGCGGTACTCACTGCGGACCACGACTTCGACTTGATCGCCCGCGCGATCCCAGGATTCCTCCACGAGTACATTCCCAGCACGTAAACGTATCCCTCAGCGGGCGAATGCGACGGCGTTCGATCAGCGCACTCGGGCGCGGCGTACACTCCCCATCAGGGCGGGGGTCAGGACATGACATACGGACGTCGAAGCCGCGAACTGAGCGGCAGGCCTGCTGTCGGTGGAGACCGACACGCGACTCACCGGGAGACGCAGCTTCTTATCGCCGGCGTTCTTGCAGTGGCCATGGCCGTATTCATGGCGTGGATGTCCTGGCGTTAATGCAGGTCGTCCGGCCGATTCGCCCGTAAGTGGATCGCGCATCGAGACGACTTGCCTCGCGCTAGCGTCTTGGCATGAGCGCTGATGGCCTCCCGACCTCGCCGCTGCGTGCACTGATCGCCGACAGCGAAGGCCGCCAGGCCCGCGTCTACAAGTCGTGGGAGGAAGCGCGCAGCGACCCCGACTCAGCCATAGTGATCTCCGGAGACGGCGGCGGCACCATCTACCTGACCGTGCCACTTCGACTGATCCGGTGCAGCGACGAGGCGCTTGCGTAGCTTGCAGCGGAACTCGACGCGACAGTCTGGAACGATCCCTCCATGCTCGAAATCACTGTGGAGCACCTGCCGGTCGGGAGCGTCGCAGTAGGAGGAATGGGCGGTGGCCTCGTCGTCGACGATGTCTGGCTACACCCGCACGAATTCGCCGAGCAACATACCCTCCGAGCTCGACAAGTGCTGTTCACGCCAGGACGGTCCCGCCTCACGAAGCGCGCGCCGACCGATTAGCGGTCCTTCACCGTGCGGAACGTCGTCGAGCTCGCGGCCGCACGTCGTCGCGGCGCTGCGATGCACGTAAGACCCGGACGGTGATATCGCACGCAGGGTACGGTAAGCGCCCTGTCAGCCTGGAACTCAGCTGGGCGTGAGCTTGGTTTCCACCATGAGAGGCTCCGTGTAGTTGGCGGATTCGCCAAATGTCCGCTGACTGTCGCGGGATCCGCCATCTTCGCTCGGAACCCACACCATGGGCGGCTCCGCACACCCTGCGCGGCTCGGTACGCAGCCCCACTCACTGTGTACGTCTCCGCGGCAGGCGACGTGCGGTGCGGCGCGCCCATCGAGCGCACAGCACGGAGACCCCGATCAGCAGCGCGGAGGTCGCCGCCAGCGCTGCGGCGGTGCGTTGCGGGCCGTCAGCCGATCCTGTCTCGGCGAGTAGTGCTTCCTCGCCTACAGCTCGAACCGGCGGAGCATTCGCAACCACGGTTTCCGCGACTTCACCGAATCGCGACGTCCAGGGCTGAATGCGGGCGCGCCCCTGCTCAGGCGCAGTGTCGTCTGGCGCGATCGTCTCGACCCAGACGAAATATCCGGCACTCGGAATCGTGCACGGTGGTGTCGAGTACTCGCCTGGCCCGTGGTCGACGAGCGTGGTCACCTCGCAGACCGTGGCGGCGTCGGCCGGCGCATCGGCAGACGCCACCGGTGGCGTGGCGAACGGGCCGAGCAACCGGCTGCGAACCGTGACGGGGATTGGTGCGTAAGGTCCGCCGTCGGTGCCGTACACACCCCATTCGGGCTCCGTGCCCTGCCCCTCGCCGGCACCGACCTGCAGAACATCGTGCACCGCGGTGCCCGTCATTGCGACCGCGTCGCTGGCTTTCGTCGTGACCACAGGCTGGAACGGGAGCGACGACGGCCGCTGTGCAGAGACGTCAGCCTGCGCGGAAGCCCGGCCGGGCGAGGCGGTGAGCACGCTCTGCACGCCCGGCTCTGCGCGCGCCACGATGACGGCGGCTCCGAACGACTGGTTCGAGAACATGACGGACGCCGAGAGGTTCATCACCGCCGTTCCGGCATCCGGCGTCAGCGGGTACGGAACGCCGTTGCGCACTCGCTGCTGATGCGATCCGTCGGCGAAGGCCGCGCCCTGCACGGTCGCGACCCCTTCGACGGTGTCAGGCGGTGCGGAGGTCGATCCGGCCAGGAAGTCCACGTCGAGTGCCGCGACGAGGGAGCCCGCGCCGGTGTCGCCGCGGTCGATGGAGAGCCTGGCGGCGATGGAGCGGGAGGCGCCCGACGGGCCGTTCAGCTCCGCCAGCATGCTGCGTGTGCGGACCAGCACCGCGCCCGCCCGGTCGCCGGCTCTCGCGGCGAGTTCCTCGAGGCTGTGTCCGTTCAGTCCGGTGATGGTCCACGTCGCCAGTTGGGCGGCCGCGGCCGTCACCTGATCGTCGGTCCCGGCCCATGCCCTCGAGACATAGGCAAGGCGCGCACGGTCGTCGTCGGAGAATCGGCCGAGCGTTGC
Source organism: Humibacter antri (assembly GCF_054777235.1). Taxonomy (NCBI): domain Bacteria; kingdom Bacillati; phylum Actinomycetota; class Actinomycetes; order Micrococcales; family Microbacteriaceae; genus Humibacter; species Humibacter antri. The sequence continues at coordinate 345,186 of NZ_BAAHAW010000019.1, forward strand.
GGCATCCGTCGGATCGAGGTCGTACCCGGTCGGTGCGCGGCCGCCGAGGTCGATGCAGAATCCGCGCGTGCCGTCGGCCAGCGACCAGGACCCGATCCACCAGCCATCCGACGACCAGAATCCGACGCCGGTCCCGGTCGCGCCCACGGCGTGGGCGGGAGTCGGCAGCAGCAGAGCACCCCCGAGCGCTGCGAGCATCACCAGCAGTGCCATGAGCGCTGGGCGTCGACGGCGGCGGGGGTGTGCGCGGTGGTGATGGATGCTCGTCATGCCCGGAAGGTTCGCAGGGTGCCGACCACCTCGAGAGGCACGGAGGCGGGAACGTGCACAACTCCGGCGATGCCTCACCTGGGGAGGACGGGACGATGCCCGAAGTCTCGTACGGTGTAGGCATGACAGACACGACGAGCACGCCGGATTCCGATGAACGCGGCGAGCTGCGCGAACGGCTGAACTCGTTCGCCACCGAAGCGGTCAACGAGGCGACGCGCGAGCTGGACCTGCTGCCCCTCGACGTTCAGATCGCCCTGATGTGCGCTCAGAACGACACCGTCGCGGATGCCGTCGCCGCCTGCGCGCCGCAGCTCGCAGCAGCCGTCACCCTGGTCGTGGACGGAATGCGCGCGGGCGGCCGCCTGATCTACGTCGGTGCGGGAACGCCCGGCCGGTTGGGCGTGCTCGACGCGAGCGAGATCCCTCCGACGTACGGAATGGACCCTTCCAGGGTCGTCGGCGTGATCGCCGGCGGTGACGCAGCCATCCGAACCGCCGTAGAGAACGCCGAAGACGATGACGTCGCCGGTGCCGCCGACGTCGACGAGCTCGACGTCGGCGAGCACGACACGGTCGTCGGCATCTCGGCATCCGGGCGCACGCCGTACGTGCTGGGCGCCCTGAAGCGGGCGCGGGATCGCGGCGCCTCGACCGTAGGGTTCGCGTGCAACGCGGGATCGGCGATCGGCGAGGCATCCGATGTCGCCATCGAGACCGTGGTCGGACCCGAGGTCGTCACGGGGTCGACGAGGCTGAAGGCCGGGACGGCGCAGAAGATGGTGCTCAACACCATCTCGACACTCGCGATGGTGCGTCTCGGCAAGGTCTACGGCAACCTCATGGTCGACATGCGAGCCACGAATGAGAAGCTCCGAGCGCGTTCTGAGCGCATCGTGATGCTCGCCACCGGAACGGATGCCGCCACCGCAGCCCGTGCACTGACGGCCGTGGACGGGTGGGTGAAGGCGGCGATCCTCGTGGTCGTCACCGGGCTCGACGGCGACGACGCTGTGCGCCGTCTGGACGATCACGACGGGATGCTCCGCGACGCGATCGCCGCGGCCGTCCGGTAGCCCTTCGGGCACCACACTCTCCGTCGGCTCGTCGCTCCGCGATGGCGTCGAGCGGGTACGCAATCGCCGATTGCGCCAATTGGGTGCTGCCGCGCCCGGAGAGGTGGCGCAGCGGCGCCCAATCGGCGCAGCTACCCGGTGAGGGACCAGGAATGCGGGCATTCCCCGTCGCGCCTCCATCGCCTGTCAGTGGTGGGTCGCACCATGGACACATGACGCGAGACGAGCAGTTCATCATCGAGAATGCGGGTGCCGGCGACGACCTGGACCTGCTGCTCGCGACACACCGTTGCGCCGACTGCGCTGCCGACGCCATTGTCGAAGTGGAAGGCGACGACGGCGTCACGCTCTGGCTGTGCGCGGACTGTGCCGGCGAGCGAGACGCGGAGGGGCCGGCGCTCGCGGAGCATCACGCTCGCGCGGCGTGACGGGCAACAGGGTGTGATGGGCAGCACGGCGTGCACCGCACCGGTCGGCTGTGCGTTCAGCCCTCAGCGGTGTTCGTGAGCACTCCGGCCGCCAGCAGGGTGTTGTAGAGCGCCACCGATGTCTGCCCGAACGCGGTGTCGATCTTGTTCAGTCCCCAGATGCCGCCTTTGAAGAAGCCGATCGCGAGGTTCTTGTCGAGGCGCGCGACGAGCTGCCCGGTGGCATCTACGAAGAACTGCACGCCGAACGTGACCTGGAAGTCGTCGCCGGCCAGCGCGCCCACGAACATCGTCGTGGTCAGGTTGCCGCGTCGTGCATACCAGTTGCCGTCTGGTTGCACCTCGACGACAAGGCCCTGCGAGTTGAGGGCATCCGCCACCAGATGCTTGGCGGCTTCGTGATCACCTGCGATGAAGCAGTCGAAGTAGGAGGACACCGATCGCCTTTCCCCAGACGCCGTCGCTCGGTGGCGGCCGTCTCGTCGGCCACAGCATAGGGCAGCGTTGCACTCGCGCCCGAGTCGCCGGTCGGACCGGTGGCGCCGGTAGCCGCACATGGTCGGTAGATGATGCGGCGCACTGCGTGGTCGGAGAACGGTGCTCGGCGCGGGGAACGGTGCTCGGCGTGGGGAACGGTGCTCGGCGCGGGGAACGGTGCTCGGCGTGGGGAACGGTGCTCGGCGTGGGGAACGGTGCTCGGCGTGGGGAACGGTGATCGGCGCGGGGAACGGTGCTCGGCGCGGGGAACGGTGATCGGCGTGGGGAACGGTGCTCGGCGTGGAGAACGGTGCTCGGCGCGGAGAGCCGGGCGCGAGGCGGTGGGCTCGAGCTCAAGCGCCTGCGCGCAGGCGGCGCAGCAGCCGATCACGCACGACGTGCCGCACGCGAAGGGGCAGGCGCGGGTAGATCGCGGCGATGAGCGACATCATCCGTTCGTACCTGCGGCGATTGCGATCGGTGAGCATCAGCCCGTACGGGTGCCGCAACGTCTCGGGCAGCAGCGCCACGGTCGCGAGGCGTGCCCACGGCATGACGAGCCGCATCCACAGCGGAGCGTGCTCGGCGCGCAGCAGCTCGCGACTGACGTTGCGGGCGGCGGGCAGAACCGTGAGCCGTTCCACGGCGTCATTCCAGTACGCGTCGAAAGCAGCGCGGTTCGCGGGCCACGCCTGCGGCGGCAGCTGCAGCGACGTGCCGACCGCCGCGAACTCGCCGTAGAAGCGGTCGGCGGATGCCGCATCCAGTGTCCCGAAGACCCGCTCATGTACGCGCGCCGCCGTCCAGTAGAGCGTCGCGGTCACCCAGAGCTGCAGGTCGGGGTCGAAAGCCGAATACGCGGGCGTCTCCGAATCGGCCGGTCCGTGCACGGGCGCGTGTGCCTGGCCGACAGCGCGGCGCACCGTGCGGATGTCTTCCTCGGTTCCGCAAGCGACCGCGGTCACATAGGTGAGCGTGCCGATGAGCCGGTCGTAGGGACGCGACGCGAAGTCGCTGTGCTCGGCGACCCCTCGCCCGACAGACGGATGCGCGAGCTGCAGAAGGATGGCGCAGCCGCCGCCGGCGAGCATGACCCACTCGCCACCGACATCCGCGAGCCCCTTCGGCTGCGAAGAGCGGGCCCGTGTCATGAGGTCACGGTAGCTGGCGCGGCTGGACGAAGTCGCGCGCGGGGTCCGTGCATTTCTCAGGAGCGGAGCGAACGTAGCCGCATCACTACGGGGTTCGGCGCCCGAGCTGACAGCTGCAGTCCTGAGAAATGCGCGGTTCGGGCGCGGCGGGAACCCGGATGGCGCTCGGGTAGGCTGTCGGTGGCAATTTATCTCGGCGTCGAGCTATCTGACTGAAGTGCCCATCAGCCGTCGTCGACGATCTGTATCACCGACAAGAGGTCATCGACCGAAAGTCACCGACCGAAGGTCACGGACACAGCGTCGCACGAGCATCCGGCCCGCACCGATCGCCATTTCACGAGCACACGGATTGGGAAGCAGTGGATCTTTACGAGTATCAGGCACGTGACCTGTTCGAGAAATACGGGGTCCCGGTGCTGCCGGGCATCATCGCGGACACCCCCGAAGAGGTGCGCGCGGCGGCTGAGAAGCTGGGCGGCGTGACCGTCGTCAAGGCACAGGTCAAGGTCGGTGGGCGCGGCAAGGCCGGCGGCGTCAAGGTCGCCAAGACTCCGGATGACGCGGAGGCCGCGGCCAAGGCGATCCTGGGTCTCGACATCAAGGGTCACGTGGTTCGACGTGTCATGGTCGCAGGCGGGGCGAACATCGCCCGCGAGTTCTACTTCTCGGTGCTGCTCGACCGGGCCAACCGCTCCTATCTGTCGCTTGCCAGCGTCGAAGGCGGCATGGAGATCGAACAGCTCGCAGTGGAGAAGCCCGAGGCGCTCGCTCGCATCGAGGTCGACCCGCTGACCGGCATCGACGAGGCGAAGGCGAAGCACATCGCCAAGGCCGGCGGGTTCCCCGACGACCTCGTCGAGAAGGTCGCGCCGGTCCTGGTGAAGCTCTACGACGTGTACAAGGGCGAGGACGCGACGCTCGTCGAGGTCAACCCGCTCGTGCTCACCGGCGAGGGCGACATCATCGCGCTCGACGGCAAGGTGACACTCGACGCCAACGCCGATTTCCGTCACCCCGAGCACGAAGCGCTCGAAGACAAGGCTGCGGCCGATCCGCTGGAGGCCAAGGCCAAGGAACACGGCCTCAACTACGTCAAGCTCGACGGCCAGGTCGGCATCATCGGCAACGGCGCGGGGCTCGTGATGAGCACCCTCGATGTCGTGGCCTACGCCGGCGAGAACCACGGCGGCGTGAAGCCCGCGAACTTCCTCGACATCGGAGGCGGGGCATCCGCTTCGGTGATGGCTGCCGGACTGGATGTCATCCTGAACGACCCTCAGGTCAAGAGCGTCTTCGTGAACGTGTTCGGCGGCATCACCGCCTGCGACGCGGTCGCCAACGGCATCGTCGGTGCGCTGGACATCCTCGGATCCGAGGCGTCGAAGCCACTCGTCGTTCGGCTGGACGGCAACAACGTCGTCGAGGGGCGTCGCATCCTGAACGACTACAACCACCCGCTCGTCACGCTCGCCGAGACCATGGACCAGGGCGCCGACAAGGCCGCCGAGCTGGCTTCCGCCTGATCCCCCGCCGATTGAGCTTGTCGAAATCAAGGACTGAATAACTATGTCGATCTTCCTCAACAAGGACTCCAAGGTCATCGTCCAGGGCATCACCGGCGGCGAGGGCACCAAGCACACGGCGCTCATGCTGAAGGCCGGCACCCAGGTCGTCGGCGGCGTGAACGCGCGCAAGGCAGGCACCTCCGTCTCGCACACCGCGGCCGACGGCTCCGCGGTGGAGCTTCCCGTCTTCGGCACGGTCGTCGAGGCCATCGAGAAGACCGGAGCGGATGTCTCGATCGTCTTCGTTCCGCCGGCATTCGCGAAGGACGCGATGCTCGAGGCCATCGAAGCCGAGATTCCGCTGCTCGTGGTGATCACCGAGGGAATCCCGGTGCAGGACAGCGCCGAGGCCTGGGCGGAGGCGAAGTCGAAGGGCAACAAGACCCGCATCATCGGACCGAACTGCCCCGGTATCATCACGCCGGGGGAGTCGCTCGCGGGCATCACCCCGGCGACCATCGCGGGCAAGGGCAACATCGGCCTGGTCTCGAAGTCGGGCACGCTGACGTATCAGATGATGTACGAGCTGCGGGATCTGGGCTTCTCGACCGCCATCGGCATCGGCGGCGACCCGGTCATCGGCACGACGCACATCGATGCGCTCGCCGCGTTCGAGGCTGACCCCGAGACGAAGGCGATCGTGATGATCGGCGAGATCGGCGGCGACGCGGAGGAGCGCGCGGCCGACTTCATCAAGGCGAACGTCACCAAGCCGGTCGTCGGCTACGTCGCCGGGTTCACCGCCCCGGAGGGCAAGACCATGGGCCACGCCGGCGCTATCGTGTCCGGTTCCGCCGGCACCGCCCAGGCGAAGAAGGAGGCGCTGGAGGCCGCCGGAGTCCGTGTGGGCAAGACGCCGAGCGAGACCGCTCAGCTGCTGCGCGAGGTGATCGCGCGGGTCGGCGCGTAACCGTCAGCGCGTAAGCACAGTCGAAACAACGGATGCCGCGGGCCGAAGGGCTCGCGGCATCCGTCATTTGTGCGCAGCCTGCGTCGGACGGCTGATCGTTCGGTGCGGCCGCTGGTCGCCTACGACTGCCGATCGCCGCGCAGGCCCGTGCGCAGCTTCTCGAGGAGTCCGTGCAGTTGCGCCCTCTCCGCACTCGTGAGCGCGCCCGAGACGAGGTCGGTGACGGATGCCTCGAACGTCGGCATCGCGGTCGCGAGGAGTTCCTTGCCTGCAGCCGTGAGCGTCAGCCATGACGAGCGACGATCGCCCGGGTTCGGCACGCGCGTCAGCCAGCCGGCCTCGACGTAGCGGTCGACGATCTTGCTCGCCGTTCCGACTCGGAGCTCGAGTGCGCGCACGAGATCATCGACGCGCGCGTTCTCGGTACGGTCGATCATGCTCAGCACATTGACGGTGCCGACCGTCACGCCGTGCGCGGCCTTGATGCGCTCATCCACCTGGTTGTAGATCGTGATCTCAGCACGTACGAGGTCGTCGAAGAAGTCGATGCCGGCGTCCATGATCCTCCTAAATATTCCGAGGAATATATTTCATGTACTCTGGTTGTGAACATAGATTCCCGGGAATGAATCCAGGGATGATCATGACACAGACAGGGAGAAACCCATGAGCACGTCCCAGCTCGAGGCGATCGTCGCACAACTGCGCGCATTCCCCTTCGACCTGAATCAGACCGTCGACGAGCACCGCCGATGGTTCGAGACGTTCGCCAGCGAGCCGGTGCCCGCAGGCACGGCCGTCGAAGAGGTGAAGCTCGGCGGTCGGCCCGCGCTCCGGCTGATGCCGGAACCCGCCGTCGCCGGCACGCTGCTCTACCTTCATGGCGGCGGCTACGTGGTCGGCTCGCATCGCACCGGCGCCGGGCTCGCGGGTCGTATCGCCGAGCGGGCGGGGCTGACGGCGTACAGCCTGGACTACCGGCTGGCACCCGAGCATCCGTTCCCGGCGGCGGTCGACGACGGGCTCGCCGCCTATCGGGAGCTGATCCAGTGCGGTGTCGATCCGGCCGCCCTTGTGGTCGCCGGCGACTCTGCTGGGGGTGGTCTCGCGATCTCGACCCTTGTCGCGGCCCGCGATGCAGGGCTGCCGATGCCGGCCGCCGCGATCGCGTTCTCGCCGCTCACCGACCAGACCCACTCGGGGCGGAGCATGCACGAGCTCGTCGGGATCGACCCGCTGTTCACGCCGGAGGCGCTCGACTGGTACGGCCCGAAGTACCTCGGCTCGGCCGCCCCCGCAGCACCGCTGGCGAGCCCGCTCTTCGCCGAACTCTCGGGGCTGCCGCCGTTGCTCATTCAGGTCGGTGGCCACGAAATCCTGCTCGACGACTCGGTCGAGCTGGCTCGTGCCGCCGCGCTCGCCGACGTCGAGGTGTCCCTCGAGATCGGGGCCGGTCTGCCGCACGTGTTTCAGAAGCGAGCGGGCGAACTCGACGAGGCCGATGCGGCGCTCGATCGGGTCGGGGCCTTCATCCGTGCTCGGCTCGGTGCCGGGGTCCTCGTCTGAGGATTCGTCCGCTCCGCCGCACCGCTGGCCAACTCCTTCAGCGCCTTGGCTGCCGCGGTGTGGTGAGGGCTGTCCTCACGATGCGCGGACACGAGGACGTTCGTGTCGGGCGCGATCGAGTCGAGGGCGGTTGAATCGGATCATGGCGATCACGGCGAAGGAGCTGAGCCGCACTGCCGCGCCGTCGTCCGGGTGGCCGTCTTGGGCGACGAGTGCCCCGTACGTGGCAGCAGCCTTTCCCGGCGCGGATTGTTCTGCGCGGCTCGAGGACGGCGCCAGCTGCCAGCTGTACGCCTACGCGGTTCTGGCTCTGTTCGGACGGCCCGTGCCGTCGCACCGGTCAAGCGAGCTGTGGGACGATCCGTCGTTCGCACACGTCGACCAGGCCGAGTCACGCGACTTCGATCTGGTGTTGTTCAGCGCGGATGGCGCCGCTTGGGGAGCGCACGTGGCTGTGGTGTTCGGCGGCGCCCTGCTCCATCTGTGCGCAGAAGAAGGCAGGCCTGCCCTGTGGACGTGGGAAGACTTCACGTCGAGGGGGCGTTACGCGGCGGTGGCCGGAATCGTGCGTGTTCCCGTTGTGTGCCTACCCGAAGAAGGAGATGTGAAGCAGTTCCTTGGCTGCTCTGCCGTCGATCACAGCAGCATCGCTTCATGGCGTATGTCGTCGTGAAGCCGCGAGGTCAGCCCTCCGTAGGGGGCGAGATCAATTTCGCGACCGAGGATGCGTTCAACGAGTTGTTTGAATCGAACGAACGCGAACGAAGAAGTACCTTCCGGCGCCTCCACGAGAAGGTCGATGTCGGAGTCGGGGCGTGACTGCCCACGTGCGAGTGACCCGAACACGGCGAGTCGCGTATATCCGTTTGCATCGGCGACTGCCTTGAGAATGGGTGCGGCGGCATCCAGCAGCACGTCGGGAGGAACGCGGTCAAGGTCTGGCGAGGATGTCAATTGCTGGCTCACCGCGGACTGGGAGACGCCGAGCGTCTCGGCGATCTGCCGCTGGGTCATGCCTACGGCGCTCATCGCTCGAAGCGCCAGAACGCGACGGAGTCGCGCGACACTCTCCAGGTGCCGGGCGTCGCGATACATGTCGCCAAGGGTCATAAGGCAAGCTCATCATCGGGCTCGGTACTGCTTCCATGACGGCGGCTCAGGGTGCAGCCAGTCAGGCACAAGTTCACTGTCGCTCCCAGTACCTGCAGCCGCCGGACTACTTGCGGCGGGCGTCGGCTGGTCGTCTCGTGACCCCACGCCGCGGCTTCCGATCCGCCTGGCGACGAGTCAGGACGCGGTGATCTGAATCGTGTCGTGCTGCGTGAGCGACCGGAGCTCGCCTGCGATCGCGGCTCGCAGGGCATCCTGTGCGGGGCCGAGCTGCGACGCCGGATCGCGCCAGTTCGCCAGGTCGTACAGCCACACGGGGCGCCAGGCGAGCTCCGGCGGCTCCCACTCGTAGCGCGGCCAGATGTGGGCGTGCACGAAGGCATCCGCATTGCCGAGGATCTCGATGTTGACCCTGCGGAACGCCGGATCGGCACCACGGCAGGCACGCTCGACCGCGGTGGCGAGCAGGTCGGCATCGGCCAGGAACCGCACGCGCTCGGCCCGCGGAAGGTCGGCGAGAGCGGTTGCGCCGGGGTGCTTGCCGAGCAGAACGCAGTAACCGGGGAGGAACTGCACGTCGCCGACGACGGCGTACCCTCCGGCCAATTCGGCCAGCACCGTAGGGTTCTTGCCGCGCGAAGCCGAGCCGATTCGATCTTCACGCCAGTCCATCGGATCGACGTTACCGCGCTCATCCCTTCCGGATGATCCGATCGGCCGCACGCCGAGTACGCGCCGGGCGCGATCGTAGAGTGACCTCGTGGCGGCCGGCGTCCGGATGCGATGGCCGCCGAACGCCGCACCGTCGGCCGCAGCTCGGGGGAAGCCATGGCACGTAAGACGAATCAGCAGCTTCAGGAGGAGCTCGAGCGCGCTCAGGCAGAAGCCGAACGCGCGCGGGAAGAGCTCGAGCGCTCGCGGGCCGCGGCAGAACAAGCCCGTGAGCAGGCATTGCGAGCACGTGAAGACGCGGATGCCGAGCGCGCCCGGGCGGTGGCGGAGATTCAGGGTGCACGTGCCGAGGCGGAATCGGCGCGAGTGCTTGCCGAGGAAGCCGTCGAACGTGCCGAAGCGGAAGCCGCACGGGCCAAGGCCGCCAGTGCCGACGCGGAGCGTGTCGAAGCCGCACAGGCCGAAGCAGCGGCCGCTCGCGCCGACGCCGCATCAGCGCGAGCCGAGGCAGAGGCGGCGCGTGCCAAGGCCGCGGCTGCCGTGGTTGCGGCAGAAGGCGGAGCCGGCGGTGCAGGCGATTCGAAGAGCGCGGCATCCACCGGGCGTAAGAAGCGCGGCTGGGGATGGACGCTGCTGGCGACGGCGCTCGTCGTCATCGCGGCGATCCTCGCGCCGGTGGCCGTGGTCTCCACGTGGGCGCAGCGCGAGCTGACCGACACCGACTACTTCGTGAGCACCTTCGCGCCCTTGGTGACGAAACCCGCCGTGCAGGACCTGGTCGTCAGCCAGAGCGTCGCAGCCATCGAGTCGAACGTCGACATCAAGGGCATCACTTCGGATGTCTTCAAGGGGCTGGACGGACTCGGGCTGCCGCCACGGGCATCCAGCGCCCTGAACTCGCTGCAGGCTCCGCTCGTCGCGGGCATCAAAAGCCTCATCACCTCCACCGTGACGAAGTTCGTGCAATCGGATGCCTTCGCCGACATCTGGAGACAGGCGCTCACCACCACGCATCAACAGTTGCTGGCCACACTCAACGGCGATAAGAACGCGGCCGTCTCGATAGGGCCGAACGGCCAGATCGGGCTCCAGCTGGCTCCCATCATCGAAGCGGTGAAGTCGCGGCTCGTCGACCAGGGATTCGGCTTCGCGAAGAGCATTCCCACGATCGACAAGACGATAGTGATCGCGCAGTCCAGTTCGGTGACCCTGTACATGGGGCTCTACAACCTCGTGGTCGCCGTGGGCATCTGGCTGCCATGGGTGGTGCTCGTGCTGCTGGTGGCGGGAGTGCTCGTGGCGCGCCGTCGCGCGATCGCGCTGGTGTGGGCATCCGTCGCGCTCGGGCTCTCCATGGTGCTGGTGAGCATCGGCATCTCGGTGGGCAGAACCGTGTTCCAGCTGTCGGTCTCCGACGCGATACCGGCGGATGCCGCTGGCACGCTGTACAGCGGCATCCTCGGCTTCGTGCAGTCCATCGTGGTGGTCGTCGCCGTGCTGGCGATCACGGTGCTGGTGATCGCGCTCGTCGGCGGGCCGTTCCGCTGGGCGAGGGCGCTGCGCGGATACGTCTCGTCGGGGTTCGCGGCCGCGCGCCGCGGCGCGGAACGGCACGGCATCACGACGGGACGGGCAGGCGAGTGGATCTACCGGCAGCGCGTTCTGCTGCGAGTGGTGGTGGGACTCGCCGCTGCCGCGGTGGTGCTGTTCCTGCGCCCGCTGACGCCACCGGTCATCGTGTGGACGGCCGTCATCGCGGTCGTCGTCATCGGCGTGCTGGAACTGGTGAGCCGGCCTCCGGCGGACGCGGACGCGACGAGCGGTGGTCGGGGTGACCAGGCGGCATCCGTCTCCGCGTAGCGGCCGCGAGGGTGCAGCCCGGCGACTCGCGCGTGGCGCGTGACGCCGTCTGCGACGAGTCGTTGCCGCGGTATTCGTGAGGGATGCCTGTGCCCTGGCGCGCCCGCCCGTGCGCGCCGCCGGGCGCCGGTAGGGTCGTCAGCGCATGAACCGCATCACCGTCATCCTGCTGGCCGCGCTCGACGCGGTGATCGCCGTCGGCGTGGGCGTGGCGATTCCGCTCGTTCCGCTCACTGTGGCGTGGGGGCTGCAGTTCGGACTCTCGAACGACTGGCTGCCGTTCTGGCATGCAGGTGCCGATATCTGGCTGCTCGGCCACGGCGTCGACGTCACCGTGACGCTGAACCCCGTCGCATCCGCAGTCTTCGGGCTGACCGGCACGAATGTCTTCACCGTGAGCATCGCGGCGCTCGGGTTCGCCCTCCTCACGGTCTTTCTCGGCACACGAACGGGGCGGCGCGCGTGGGCGACCCCGCACCCGTGGACGGCAGCGATCGCCGGCGTCGTGATGTTCGCCGTGCTTTCCGCACTCATCACGCTGAGCGCTCACACCCTGCCGGCCGTTCCGTCGCTTTTGCAGGGCTCGCTGCTGCCGGCCGGGGTGTTCGCGATCGGCATCGGGATCGGCATGGTCGCGGGCCGCATGCGCGAGGCGTCCGGCGCGGCCGAGCGCGGGTCGACGGATGCGCCGCGAGGTGACAGCGCGGCATCGGTTCGTGCTGAGGCGCCAGGCCGATTGCCGTGGCCGGTCGAACGGTGGAGCCCCGCAACGCGCGCGGTGCTCGCAGCCGCCCTCCGGGGCGGAGTGGCCGCATCCGCGCTTCTCGTTGCGGCTTCAGCCGTGCTTCTCGCGCTGCTCATGGCGGTGAATTACGGGCGGATGGTCGGGCTCTACGAGACGTTGCAGCCGGGCGTGCTCGGTGCCATCACCCTCACGCTGGCCCAGCTCGCGCTGCTGCCGAACGCGGTGATCTGGGTGGTGTCATGGGTCGCCGGACCGGGGTTCGCGGTGGGCGCCGGCTCCTCGGTCGACGTGGCGCAGACCGCGCTCGGGCCGCTGCCGAGCGTTCCACTGTTCGGTGCGCTGCCGCAGGGCGACCCGGGCTTCGGTCTCATCGCGGTCATGGTCCCCGTGCTGTGCGGCGCAGCGGCGGGGCTGCTCACCCGGCAGCGCCTCGAGCGAATGCCCGCCCCGCGTGGGAGCGCCCGGTACGAACTGAGCCCGTACCGCAGCGAAAGCCCGTATCGCAGCGAAAGCCCGTATCGCAGCGAAAGCTGGAGCGCGGGGCGCCTGTCGCTCGTCGTGCTCGGAACCGCGGTCGTCTCCGGGGGCGTGCTCGGGCTGCTGGCGTGGTGGGCGTCGGGTGCGATCGGGCCAGGGCGTCTGCAGCAGGCCGGGCCGAACCCGCTCTACGTCGCAGGCGCCGTCGCCGCCGAGGTGCTCGTCGGGGCGGCGATCGGCATCGCCGTGCGCCGGGAGCACGCCGTGGGGATGTCCCGGCCAAGCCTGCGGGAACGCCGGAGCGCTGCGGACCCGCCGTGGGCGGAAGCGCAGAGCAGGACCGGCGCGGGAGCACGAGCCACGGAGCCGAGCGGGAGCGGCGCGGGAACACGAGCCGCAGAGCCTCCTGCCCGGGCGTGGGGTGTGCGTTCGCATGGGACGTCGCAGACGGCGGTCACCGCGCCGATCGACCTGCCGCCGAGGTTCGCGTGGACCGACGGCGAAGCGGATGCGCCGCACGCCGCGGACGATGATGACTGGATCAGCAAGGTTCTGGCCGAGGAGGAGCAGCGGGGTGGTGCGAAACCACCCGGCGAGCCCGTGCCGAGGCGGGGGGACGCCGCGAAGGATGAGCGGCGTGATCCGGTTCGAACCGCGGATGCGACGGAGGCCGCGCCGCGCGCCACGGCGCGAACCGGCTCTGGGCTCGCGCGTCCTTCGGCTCCGCGCGTACCGGCACCGCGTGGTCGTCTGCCGCGCGCCTACCGCGAATCCGAGTTCGCCTCACCGGACTTCTCGCGCCACGAGAACCCCGACGACGACGCTGAATAGTCGAGCGCGCGGCATCCGTACCCGTCGGAGCCGTCGCATGATCGGCCGGAAACCACACGATGCGCCGCATCGAATCGGCACATCTTTCCGGCCGATCATGTGATTTCCGGCCGACCTCGCGACGGTGGCGCGGGGCGCTTGCCGGTGCCCGTGCGCCGGTAGGCTGAAAGGGTGCTGTCGCTCGTCGTGCTGGTCTCCGGCCAGGGATCCAACCTGCGTTCGCTGCTCGAGGCATCCGGTGATGCCGAGTTCCCCGCCCGTGTCGTCGCGGTCGGCAGCGACAGAGACGACGCGGGTGGCCTTCAGGTGGCCGAGGAGTACGGCATACCGACGTTCACCGTCGCGTTCTCGTCGTTCGGCGACCGCGCCGAGTGGGGCGACGCGATGCTCGAGCAGATCACGCAATGGGGCCCTGACCTGGTCATTCTCTCCGGATTCATGCGGCTTTTCCCGCCACGCGTCGTCGACGCTCTGAGCCCGCGGATGGTCAACACGCATCCGGCGTTCCTGCCGGAATTCCCGGGAGCGCATGGGGTGCGCGACGCCCTGAAGGCAGGCGTGAGCCAGACCGGCGCGAGCGTGATCGTGGTCGACAACGGGGTCGACACCGGCCCTATCGTCGCGCGGGAACGCGTGCCCGTTCTGCCTCATGACACCGAGGCGGGCCTGCACGAACGCATCAAGATCGTGGAGCGGCGCCTGCTCATCCAGGCCGTGCTCGACATCGCCAACGGACACATCGACCTGAAGGAACTGGCCACAGCATGAGCGCCGCACACGCCGCCGACCCGAGTCTCTACCGCGAACGCGACGTCATCCCGGTGCGTCGCGCCCTGCTCTCCGTCACCGACAAGACCGGCATCGCCGAGCTGGCCACCGCGCTGAGCGACGCCGGCGTCGAGCTCGTCTCGACCGGCAATACGGCACGCACCATCCGCGACGCGGGGCTCGCGGTGACGGATGTCTCCGAGCTGACCGGCTTTCCGGAGTCGCTGGGTGGGCGTGTCAAGACGCTGCACCCGGCCGTACATGCTGGACTGCTCGCCGATCTGCGCCTCGAAGACCATGAGGAGCAATTGGCCGAGTTGGGCATCCGCCCGTTCGAGCTGGTGATCAGCAACCTCTACCCGTTCGCCGAGACCGTGGCGAGTGGTGCCGAGCCGCACGAGATCGTCGAGCAGATCGACATCGGCGGGCCGGCGATGGTGCGCGCGTCGGCCAAGAACTTCGCGAACGTGGCTGTCGTCGTCTCGCCCGACAGGTACGCCGAAGTGGCGGATGCGATCGCCTCCGGCGGCACGAGCCTCGAGTTGCGCACGCGGCTGGCGCGCGATGCGTTCCGGCACACCGCGGCGTACGACGTGGCGGTGGCGTCGTGGCTCGGCAATGTGCTCGCACCGGACGACGCTGTGGACGACGGAGGCGGGCATCTGCCGGCGTGGGTGGGGGCGACGTGGCAGCGCGAGGCATCCCTGCGGTACGGCGAGAACAGCCACCAGGCGGCTGCGCTGTTCGCCTCGCCCGGCGGCAACGGCATCGCCCAGGCGGAGCAGCTGGGCGGCAAGGAGATGTCGTACAACAACTACGTCGATGCGGATGCCGCGCTTCGCGCCGCGCACGACTTCTCACGCCCTGCGGTGGCGATCATCAAGCACGCGAACCCCTGCGGCATCGCCGTTTCCGACGACATCGCGGACGCCCACCGCAAGGCGCACGAGTGCGACCCCACATCGGCGTTCGGCGGGGTCATCGCCGCGAACCGCACCGTGACGATCGACATGGCGCAGTCCGTGAAGCCGATCTTCACCGAGGTGATCATCGCGCCCGATTACGAGCCGGAGGCGCTGGAGCTGCTGAAGACGAAAAAGGATCTGCGCATCCTGAAGCTGCGCGAGGGGTTCGCGTTGCCGACCACGGAGATCAAGCAGCTCTCCGGCGGGATGCTGATGCAGGATGCCGACCGGCACTTCGCGCCTGTCTCCGAGTGGACGCTGGTCGCCGGCGATGCGGCCGACGAGGCGACCCTGAAAGACCTCGAGTTCGCGTGGACCGCGTGCCGCGCCGTGAAGTCGAACGCGATTCTGCTGGCGTCGGGCGAGGCATCCGTCGGCGTCGGAATGGGACAGGTGAACCGGGTCGACTCATGCGATCTCGCCGTCAAGCGCGCGGGAGATCGTGCCGCCGGATCGGTTGCGGCATCGGATGCCTACTTCCCGTTCCCGGACGGCCCCGAGATCCTCATCCAGGCCGGCGTGAAGGCGATCGTGCAGCCCGGCGGATCGATCCGCGACCAGCTCACGATCGACACCGCGAAGGCGGCGGGCATCACGATGTACCTGACCGGAGAGCGCCACTTCTTCCACTGACGATTGAGGCTCGGTCGAGCACGCTCGCGTGCTCGACCGAGCCGATTGAGTCAGTCGAGCGCGTAGCGCGACTACTGACGTTTGACCTGCCGAGGCGATTGAGTGAGTCGAGCGCGTAGCGCGACTACTGACGTTTGACCTGCCGAGGCGATTGAGTGAGTCGAGCGCGTAGCGCGACTACTGACGTTTGACGTGCCGAGCCGATTGAGTCAGTCGAGCGGCGCAGCCGCGACCGGGCCCACGGTGCGCGCGGCCCGCGGCCCCGCGCACCACACAGCGGTGGGTGGTGCAGCGACGGGAAGGTGCGAGCGGCGCAGCCGCGACTACTGACGACTCGCTCTGTCGAGCCGATGGAGGCAGTCGAGCGCGCAGCGCGATCATTGAAGGTCGTGCGGCGGGTGCTGCCGATATCGGCTGCGACGGCCGAGCGGCCGGGCTGAGCGCACGGGCCGTCAGCCGGCAGGGTCGGGCCGATCGGCAAATCGGAGACACGCCGGTGCTGTCGTTCGAATCAGGCATGTCACGCGGGGGCCGCTCGGCGAGTCTCCGATTTGCGGCTCGCGGCAGGCGCCCGCCGTTCGCGTGCTCATATGAGCACGCTGAGTAGTTCGACGGCGCATGTGGTCGCCCCCTCTTCGGGGGAGCGGCGTACCGGCCGCGGAAAAGCAGGAACCGCGCAAACGCGCGCAACAGCGGGTGTCATGCCGCATACGACGGCGAGCGGCGACCGCGGAAGTGAGAAAAGCCTCATTGCGACGGGGTTCCGTGCGGGTTTACCTTGACCCCTGTCGACCGGCCGGGTCGCGGCGTTTTCGGGGCGCCGTGAACGGAGCGGGCAGTTCGGGGTAGAAGCGTGGCACGGGGCATGCCATCGAGAGCGGATCGGGTCTCCGATACCCGTGTCTCTCTCGCGCGCCCGTGGCGACCCGCGTTCGTCTTCGCCGCAGTGATCGCGGCCTTCACGCTCGCACTCGCGCAGTCCGTGGTGATCGGCGCACCGGCACAGGCGGTCGCCACAGCCGTGCCGAAGACCATCGCCGTGCGGATCTCGGCGCCTGAGGCGCCGGCGGCCGCGCCCACGCAGACATCCGTTCCGGTGCAGGTGCCCGTCGCGGCCCCGACGACGCAGACCTCGGTTCAGACCGTGCAGGTCGACCCGTCACTTCTCGCAGCCTTCCTCGCCGCGCTGGCGCGGGCGCAGCAGCCCGTGACGGCGACGATCACGCGGCCGGCGCAGACCTCGCCGTACGGCTCGAACTGCCATATGACGAACGGCCCGGCACCCACACAGACTCCGACGACCACGACCGACCCGACCACGGGTACCGTGACCAGCTCGTCGTCGACGAGCACCTCCAGCAGCACGCTCGTCTGCGGTCCGGGTACGACAGGCCCGGCGACCGTCGGCGGCTCCACGCAGACCGGCGGGACGACCCCTGGCGGGACCACGGGCACCGGTGGTTCGACGGGTACGGGTGGTACGACGGGCACGGGTGGTACGACGGGTACCGGCGGTACGACGGGCACGGGTGGTACGACGGGTACCGGCGGGACGACGGGTACCGGTGGTTCGACGGGCACGGGTGGTTCGACGGGCACGACGGGTACCGGCGGGATGACGGGCACCGGTGGTTCGACCGGTACCGGCTCGACCGGATCCGGGTCGACAGGGTCGGGAACCGGGGCGACCGGATCGGGTACTGGAACCGGAACCGGAACCGGCGGCTCTTCGACGCCGACCCCCTCATCGACCTCGGCGTCGTCCGACACGTCGAGTTCCGGTCCCAGCGCCGGTGCCGCCGTCATCCACGGCGGTCAGGGATCCTCCTTGGGCACGGCCTTCGTGTTCGATGCCGGAAATGCCGCGAACTCGGGCGCGCAGGCGTCGGGCACGCCCTCCGCCCCTTCGGCCGCGCCGGCGGCTCCGGCCAGTGGCGTATCGACGTCGGCGGGCGCCGGGACGAACCCGTCCTCCGGTGCCGGCTCGAGCACGGCAGCCACGAGCAGCGGGACCACGAGCACAGGGACTTCGAGCAGCGGGACCTCGAGCAGCGGGACCACGAGCACAGGGACCTCGAGTACCGGCACGTCGACAACCGGTTCGGCAACCGGTACCTCGGGCACGGCGCCCTCGGGCACGGCAGCGACGAGCACCGCGCCGTCGGCCACCGGCTCACCGACGTCGGGCGCCGCGGACCCGGCGGCGTCCGGCTCCGCCGCCGCAGGCACCGCCCCGGGCGGAGCGACGACCGGAACCGGGCCGACTTCGGCGGCGGCCGGAACGAACGTCGCCGGTTCGCCGGCTCCGGCCACAGGCACCACGCCGACCGGCGCGAGCACGATGATGCAGGCAGCAGCAGTCCACTCCCTCGCTCTGCTGGCGACGCCGTCCGAATACGTCTACACGGTCGACGCCGCGAGCGGCTCGCACGACGTGCGCGTCTCGGTCGTGGGCACCGACCTGGTGATCGACGACAACGGCGTCATCACGAAGGTGGCGATCGCCTCGATGAGCTCCGCGCTGGTGCGTACTCTCGGCGGCAACACGATGGTGCTCACCGTCGACACGACGGCAGGCCCGATCACGGTGCCGCTCACGTTCCAAGGCGCCGGCGGCGACACGCTCGCGGTGATCGGTGATCACCTCGACTGGACGGCCGACTCGACGAGCAACGGATCCGTCACCGATTCGGCACTGACCTCACTCGGATACACCGGCGTGCAGGGCATCATGGCGACCGGGGCCGACGCGAGCCTGCACGGTCCGGTCGCGAACACCACGTGGAACGTCACGGGTGCGGACTCGGGCACCATCGCCCAGACCGGCCAGGGCGCGCCCGGCTCCGCGCAGAGCTTCAGCGGCTTCGCCAACCTGCTCGGGGCATCCGGCAACGACGACACCTTCGTGTTCGCTCCGACCGGGTCGCTCGACGGCATCGTCGACGGTGGAGCGGGCGGCGACGACACGCTCGTGCTGAACGGCGCGGGCGGCACCGTCGTCTCCACCCCGACCGCCGCGGGCAGCGGCACCCTCGCCGTCGGCTCCGACACCATCACGTACACCGGTCTGGAACCGGTCACGATCACCGGCTTCGCCGACGTCGTCGTGCACCCCGCCACCGCAGGCGACACCGTGACGGTCACCTCTGACGGCGCCGGCCACATCGTCGTCAGCTCTCCGGCGATGGAGACGCAGACCATCGACGTTCCGACCGGGTCGCTCACCATCCAGGCGACCGCGCCGAAGGTGAGCGTCACCGTGGTCGGAGACCTGCGGATGCCCGGCGCTCGGCTCGAGATCGACGCGGCGACCATCACTGTGGGCGCGGGCACCGGCCCCGCCATCACCATCGACACGAGCTCCGCCGGAACCTCCGGGAACGTCACCCTGACGGCGACGGATGCGCAGACCGGCTCGCCGGCATCCGCATCGGTCACGATCGACGGGGCCACGATCAAGGCGAACGCGATCACCGTGAGTGCGACGGCGACGCAGACACCGTCGGGTTCGCCGGTCGTGGGGCAGAACGTGCTCAGTGCGGCATCCACCGCGCTGGTCTCGGTGATCGGCGCGGCCGTGCTCGACGCGCTCGGATCCGTGACGCTGGCCAGCTCCTCGACGGTGACCGCCGTCGTCGCCTCGACCGGAACCGGGGCGAGCTCGTCGACGGACGCGGCGGTGGCGGAGGCGAGCATCCAGAGCACGGCCACCACGCGCGTCAGCGACACCGCCAGCATCACCGCGGTCGGCGCGCTGTCGCTGATCGCCGCGAACAACACGGCGGTCACCACGACAGCGGACGCCACCGCGGCCACCGCGGGGGCGGGCATCGGGGTCACGAAGGTGACGAGCAACACCGCCGCCTACATCGACAGCGACTCCGTGCACGGCGTCAACGCAGGAAGCGTGGATGTCTCGGCCGACTCGGACAACATCGTCGTCACGGTCGCGAAGGCGAGCCCGGGCGGGGCCACCGCGAACGACTCATCGCCGGCCACCACCACCGACGGCAAAGCGCAGGCGCCGGGCGGCGCGATCGCCGTCGCCGGGGCGCTCGCCTACTCGAACGTGCAGCAGACGACTCGGGCCTACATCGCCCCGATCGGCGGCGGCCTCGTGATCGCCGTGACCGACGCGAACACTCCGGGCGGGGCCGCACCCATCAACGTGCACGCCGGCAACCAGGGCGGCTCGAGCGCATCCGCCGACGGCAGCGCAGCGGCCAGCGACCCGAACGGTGTCGGGGTCGCCGTCGCGGTGAACAGCGCCGACGTCACGACCGACGCCCACGTGTCGGGCGCGACGTTGGCCACGCCGGCCGTGAACGTCGAGGCGGTGACGAAACCGGCCGCGGACGGTGCGACGAACATGTTCGGGGCCAGTGCGACATCCGGTGCAGGCGGCGCGAAGAACGTCGGGGTCGCCGGATCCGTCGCGATCAACGTGGCCACCCTGAACACGACGGCGCAGCTCAGCGGCGCGCCGGTCGCGACGAGCGGGGTGGCGCCTGGGCAGTCATCCGATGTGACGCTGGCCGCCCGTTCCAACGACACCGACACGGCCACCGCGGTTCCGGGCACCGACGGTACGGGCGCGGCGACGGGCGTCGGGGCATCCGTGGCGCTGAACATCGTGAACGACAGCACGGCGGCCGGGCTCGCCGCCGGATCGGCCCTCACCGGGGCGCACGACCTGACGATCACGGCGGATGCCGTCTCGCCGGCCACAACGCAGGCTCGCGGCGGTGCGTTCTCCGCCGACATCGCGGCCGCCCCGGTGTATGCGCTGACCACTTCGAACATGACCACCACGGCGAACAGCGAAACCGGCCCCGCGCTGGTGCTCGGCGGAAACTACACGGCCACCGCCCACCAGGTGGCGACCACGGCGACGACGGCGACCGGCGAGGCGCAAGGGGATGGCGCCCTCGGCGTCGCCGTCGCTCAGACCTACGCGAACCACTTCGTGCAGGCCACCACCCACCGCGACGTCACGGCGGCCGGCACGTTCAGCCTCACCGCGAACGGGGCGTCCGGTGTCGCCACGACCGCGACCGCCTCCAGCAGCGGGGCGGCCGGAACGGATGCCGCACAGCACCCTTCGCCCGCGGTGCTCGCCTCCGGCGCGCGCACGTACGCCGACTCCGAGGCACCCAGCACGGGCGGGGCGCTGCCGGGCGGCGGCGGGGGCAGCGGCGGCAACCCAGGCCCAGGACCTGGACAGCCCGCCACCCCGGCCGGAACGGTCAGCGTGGCCGCCGCGGTCTCGATCACGGTGCACAGCGCCAGCGCAGACGCATCCGTCGACGGCGTGACGATTCTCGCCCAGGGCGTGTCATTGAGTGCGACCGACAACGTCTCCGTCGCGACGACCGCATCGGGCGGCCCGTCGACCCGAGCACCACCGGGCGGCGGAACCGGCAAAAGCACCGTCGGAATCGGTGCAGCAGTCGCGATCACCATCGCCGACGTCGCGGTCGCCGCGAACGTCGGACCCACCGCCACCATCCAGTCCACCTCACTCACCCTCACCGCCGGCGTCGGCAGCACGAACGCCGCAGGCACCGCCGACAGCACCGACCGCTTCGGCACCACCTCCACCGCCGGCGCAGGCAGCGGCGGAACGCTCGGGGTCGCAGGATCCGTCG
The DNA here is from genome assembly GCF_054777235.1 of Humibacter antri. Taxonomy (NCBI): domain Bacteria; kingdom Bacillati; phylum Actinomycetota; class Actinomycetes; order Micrococcales; family Microbacteriaceae; genus Humibacter; species Humibacter antri. The sequence continues at coordinate 366,341 of NZ_BAAHAW010000019.1, forward strand.
CCATCCAGTCCGCGACGGTCACCACCTCGGCAGCACTGATCTCGTCGGGCGCCGGGCCCACCGCGACCGGCCCGAATGTGGCTCTTGGCGCCAGCAACAACGGTGGCGCGTTCTCGGCACAGGCATCCAGTGCCGTCGCCTCCACTGTTTCGGCGCTGATGGCCGATTCCGGATCGGGAACACCCACCACCGGCATCGGCGCCTCGTTCGCCCTCGCGCTGCAGAACGACACCACGACCGCCGCCATCGGCGACGGCGCGACCCTCACCGGCGCCACCGGCGTCACGCTCTCCGCATCCGGCACCGACGACACGACCGCCGTCGCCAACGACGGCGCGTCCGCCGGCGGGGTCTCCGTCGCACCGTTCGGCGCCGTGGTCGCAAGCAACGTCACCACGAGCGCCGCCATCGGCGCCGGGGCGACGCTCACCGTCTTGGGAGCGGTCAGCGTCACCGCCGTGCAGCACGCGACCGCATCCGCCACGGCGTCCGGCGAAGTGCAGGGCGGTGCGAAGGCCGCGGTCGGCGCGGGCCTCGCCCTCGCCATCACGAACGACACGGTCACGGCATCGGTCGCGCGCTCGATCAGTGCAGGCTTGAGCGGGGCCGGCTCGAGCGGGGCCGGCTCGATCACGATCGGTGCAACCGGCTTCAGCTCCAACACGGCATCGGCGACCGCATCGGCCTCCGGCGCCCCTGCCGGCTCCGGCGGAGCGGGCAGCGGCGTGGACACCAGCGTGACGGATGCCAGGGGCACCGCCACCCAGCTCGCCACCGATACCGGGAGCGAGGGCCCGACCGCCACGAAGGCTCCGAGCGCGTCGACGTCGCAGGGCGGGGTGGACGCGGCAGCAGCGGTGGCCGTCGTGGTCGCCACGCCCACCGCGCAGGCTTCCGTCGTCGGCACCGGCGTGGTGCTCAGAGCGACCGGCGCGGTGACCATCGCATCGGCGCAGAACGCGGATGCCACGACAACGGCCGACGGCTCCGCCGTCTCGACCGCCACCGTCGTGATCGGCGCGGCGGTCTCCATCGCACTGCTGCACGCCGTCAACGACGCGGAGCTGCCGTCCGGCGACTCCGTGCAGGCCGGGTCGCTGACCATCGCGGCGACCGTCGCCACGAGCGGCTCCAGCACCGGCGCGGGCACCGCCGTCACGGCGACGGCGACCAGCGGAGCGGGCGGCGGAAGCGTCTCGCTGGCCGGGTCTCTCGCACTTGCCGTCGTCACGGCGGACACCACGGCGACACTGGCGGGCGACGTCACCCTGACCGGGACGGCACCGGCAGGCGGTGACCTGGTGGTGAACGCGTCGTCGGCGGTGACCTCGAGCGTGAAGGCGGAGCCGACGCCCGCGGGCGTGACCGCGACGAAGGCGGGTGTCGGGGCATCCGTTGCGCTCGACATCGTGACCGACACCACGACCGCCGCCATCGGTGGAAGCGTCACCGGCGCGAACGATGTGACGCTGTCGGCCACCGCCACCGATGCCGCGTCGGCGGAAGCGAAGTCCGGATCGGCCGGAGGCGGAGCGGCCCTCGCGCCGGCCGTCGCCATCGTGCTCGCCACCGTGAGCACCTCGAGCTCGGTGGCGGCCGGAACCACGATCGCCGCGACCGGGGCGTTCGTTGCGGGGGCCTCGCAGAATGCGTCAGCCTCGAGCGTCGCGGGATCCGCGGTGTCGGATGCCGCTAACGCCGCGATCGGGGTGAGCGTCGCGCTCACGATCGCGAACGACACCGTGACCGCGACGACCGCGCGCTCGCTGCAGGCCGGCGGCGATCTCACACTCTCGGCGTCCGGGATCTCGGCCTCGTCGGCACAGTCGACGGCTTCGGCGGCCGGGGCGCCCGGCAGCGGCTCCGCAGGCCAGAGCGGCTCGGGCGTCGACGACCAGGTGTCGCAGCAGCGCGGTTTCGCCGACACCACGGCGCAGGAGAACGGCGGTGCGAAGTCCGACTCGACGGCCACACCATCGGCGTCCACCAGCAGCGGCGGCATCAACGTGGCGGCGGCCATCGGCGTGGTGGTCGCCGAGTCCACCTCGAACGCCGGCTTCGACCACGCAGCCACCGGCATCGACCTCACCGCGGGCGGAACCGTCAACCTCGCGTCGAGCGCGAACACCGACGCGTCGTCTTCCGCGGACGGCTCGGCGGTTGCACCGGGCACCGCGTCGGTCGGCGCAGGGGTCGCCATCACCTACGCGCACCTGATCAACCACGCAGTGCTGCCGGCGACGGACAGCATCCACGCGCACTCGGTGACCGTCTCGGCGGCGATCACGCCGAACGGAGCGGATGCCACCAACACGTTCGGCGCGCAGGCCGCCAGCGGTGCAGGCGGCGGCAACGTCTCCGTCGCGGGGTCGCTCGCGCTGGCGACCCTGAACCTGGACACGCTGGCCGAGCTCGCCGGGGCTGTCACATTGACCGGCGGTGACGCGGTGGTCGGCGCTGCGAGCACGTCGACGTCGACGGTGAAGGCGGAGCCGGTCGGCGCAGGCGTGAGCGGGGGAAGGTGGGGGTCGGGGCATCCGTCGCACTGAACCTCATCGGCGACAGCACGGTCGCCTCGATCGCCGACGGCGCCGGCATCACGGGAGCGCATTCGATCACGCTGACCGCGACGACGACGGATGCCGCCACCACCGAAGCGAAGATGGGTGCCTCCGGCGGCGGGGTCGCCGCCTCGCCTGCGGTCGCCGTGACCCTCGCGAACGTGACCACGACTGCGGAGGCCGGTGCCGCGGTCTCCGGCACGACGCTGACCGGAGACTTCACCGCTTCGGCCTCCCAGACCGCGACCGTATCGACCACGGCGGGGGCCGTCGCGACGGGCGCCTCCACCGCGGCCGTCGGCATCGGCCTCGCGCTCACGATCGCGAACGACACGGTGCTCGCGCGTTCCGACCGCAGCATCGACGCCGGCGGGAACATCACGCTCGCCTCGACAGGGCTCTGGTCGTCGGCGTCGCAGGCGACGGCGTCGGCCGGCGGCGCGAGCGACACCAGCACAAGCCCTACGCAGTCGGGCGTCGACGACCAGGTCGCGGCTCAGCGTGACTTCGCAGGAACGACCGCGGAGAACAACGGTGCGGCGAGCGGCCCGAACCCGACGGGCACGACCGCCGCGCCGTCTGCGTCGACATCGGGCGGCAAGGTCGACGTGGCAGCGGCCGTGGCGATCGTCGTCGCCACCCAGTCCTCGAGCGCCACCGTGCTCGACTCGGTGCCCGGCCTCACGCTGACCGCCGGAGGCGCGGTCGTGCTGCGCTCGGCGCAGAACGCGGATGCCACCACCAGCGCCGACGGTTCGGCCGTCAGCGGCGGGGCGGCTGCGGTCGGCGCCGGAGTGGCCATCACGCTGGCGAAGATCACGAACACGGCTGCCCTGCCGCAGAACGCGACGGTGCGTGCGGCGTCTCTGACACTGTCGGCGACGGAGGCTGCAGACGGCCCCGACACGACGTCGACCTTCGGCGCCGCGTCCACGAGCGGCGCGGGCGGCGGCACGGTGTCGGTCGCCGGATCGCTGGCGCTCACCATCCTCGACCAGACGACGACGGCGACCCTCGCAGGAACGGCCGTGCTCAGCGGGGGCGACCTGGCGCTCGCGGCCGGGAGCGACGCGAGCACCACGGTGTCGGCGCTGCCGACCGGGGGAGGTGTCTCCCCGGGCAACGTGGGTGTCGGGGCATCCGTCGCGCTGGCCATCGTGACCGACACGACGATTGCGAGCATCGCCGCAGGCGCATCGGCGACCGGAGCTCAGAACATCACCATCACCGCCACAGCGACGGATGCCGCCACCACCGTGGCGAAGATGGGAGCGCTGGGCGGCGGCGTCGGCATAGCGCCGGCCGTGGCCGTCACGCTCTCCACCGTGAGCACGAGCGTGCTGATCGACACCGGCTCGTTGCTGCAGCTCGGCGGAGCGCTCACCGCGACCGCAACACAGAACGCATCGGCGGCCTCGACGGCCGGATCCGTGGTCGGCGGTGCATCGACCGCCGCGGTCGGCGTCGGCCTCGCCCTCACGCTCTCGAACCACACGGTGAGCGCCACATCGGCGCGGTCGATCACCGCGGGCGGCGCCATCTCGCTGACGGCATCCGGAGCCTCGGCGTCTGCAGCGCAGGCCTCGGCGTCCGCTGCGGGGGCGAGCGGCAACGCGACAGGTGGCACCGGCGGCAGCGGGGTCGACGACCAGGTGTCGAAGGAACGCGTGAACGCAGACGAGACCGCCACTGCGAACGGCGGTGCGACCTCGGGCGGCACGACGACGCCGAGTGCGTCGACATCACAAGGAAAGGTGAACGTCGCCGCAGCGGTTGCCGTGGTCGTCGCCACGGTGAAGTCGACGTCGACGGTGGTGACGGGCGTCACGCTCACGGCAGGCGGAGCTGTCACGCTCGCGTCGAGCCAGAACACGGATGCCGGCTCGAACGCCGACGGGTCGGCCGTCGGGGCATCCAGTGCGAACATCGGCGCAGCGGTCGCGATCACCCGAGCGGACGTCGACAACGACGCGACCCTCCCAGCCGGTGCGATCGTGCAGGCGCACGACCTCACGGTGAGCGCCACGGAGACGGTGGTCGGCAGCGGTCCCGGAGCGGATGCCATGAGCACGTACGGTGCGCAGTCGGCGTCCGGCGCCGGTGGCGGCAACCTCTCGGTCGCCGGGTCGCTCGCGCTGGCGATCGTGAACCAGCACACGAACGCGGTGGTCGCCGGAGCCGTGACGCTGGCCGGCGGCGACCTGAGCATCGCCGCCGGAAGCGCGGCATCCAGCACCGTGAACGCCGAACCGACACCGGGCGGCGTCACGACGTCGAACGTGGGAGTGGGGGCGTCGGTCGCACTGAACATCGTGACCGACACGACGACGGCGAACGTCGCGGGCACCGCGACCATCTCGGGGGCGCTGGACGCGACCCTCGCCGCGACCACTGCAGACGCTGCTGCGACCGAGGCGAAGATGGGCGCTTCCGGTGGAAACGTCACCGTGTCGCCCGCCATCGCGGTCACGCTCTCCACCGTGACCACGAGCGTGAGCATCGACGCGGCACCGGCCGTGCTGAGCGTCAGCGGCGCGTTCGCCGCAACCGCCACGCAGAACGCGTCGGCTTCCACGGTCGCCGGCGCCGTGGCCTCCGGATCGAGCAAGGCCGCCGCGGGCGTCGGACTCGCGCTGACTCTGTCGAACCACACGGTCACGGCGACGACGGCCAGGTCGATCTCGGCGGGCGGCGACCTCGCGCTGAACGCGTTCGGCGCCTCCGCCTCTGCCGCGCAGGCGACCGCGTCCGCCGGCGGCGCGCCCGGTGAGCCGGGGAGCGGCGACAGTGCGGGCGATGGCAATGCCGGTGGCGGCGTCGACTCGCTGATCGGCGACCAGCGCACGAACGCGGACCAGACTGCCTCCACCTACAACGGCGCCCCGTCGAACGGCACGAAGGCTCCCAGCGCCTCCGCCTCGGGCGGCAAGGTCGACGTGGCCGCCGCCATCGCCGTGGTCGTCGCCACGGTCACCTCGACAGCCACCGTGATCGGATCGGGCATCGCACTGACCGCCGGCGGCACGGTGACGCTCGCGTCGTCGCAGAACAGCGACGCCGCGACGGCCGCCGACGGGTCGGCCGTGGGCGGATCGAGCCTGAACATCGGCGCGGCCGTCGCCATCACGCTCGCGAACGTGAACAACACCGCCCAGCTGCCCACCGGCGACACGGTGTCGGCGCACGGGCTCCTCGTCGCGGCGACCGAGACGGTTCTCCCCTTGTCAGGAGCAGCCTCCGGCGGTGCGACGGATGCCGTCAGCACGTACGGCGCGCAGTCCGTCTCGGGTGCGGGCGGCGGCAACATCTCGGTGGCGGGTTCGCTCGCACTGGCCGTAGTCAACCAGCACACTCTGGCCGAGCTGGACGGCACTGTCGCGCTCAGCGGCGGCGACGCGAGCATCACCGCCGGCAGCGCCGCGGCCTCCACGGTGAAGGCCGAACCCTCGGGCAGCGGTGTGAGTTCGACGAACGTGGGTGTCGGGGCATCCGTCGCCCTGAACCTGGTGACCGACACCACGACGGCGCAACTCTCCGACGGAATCGCCCTGACCGGGGCGGGCAACGTCTCGCTGACGAGCACGGCGACGGATGCCGCACTCACCGACGCGCAGATGGGCGCGGCCGGTGGCGGTATCGCGATCACCCCTGCGGTGGCCGTCACCCTCTCCACCGTGACGACGGCGATCGTGATCGGCACATTCGGCGGTGCGCTCTCGCTCAGCGGCAGCTTCACCGGATCGGCCTCGCAGAACGCGTCGGCGAACACGAGCGCAGGGGCGTCGGCCTCCGGCGCAAGCAGCGCGGCGGTCGGTGTCGGACTCGCTCTCACCGTGTCGAACCACACGGTCGCAGCGAGCACGGCACGCTCGGTCGCGGCCGGCGGCGATATCGCTCTGAACGCATTCGGGGTCTCGGCCTCGGCCGCATCCGGCCAGGCGTCGGCGGGCGGCGCGCCCCAGAACCCGACGGACGGCCCTGGCGGGGCGGGCACCGGCGGCGGGGCGGGCGCCGGCGTGGACACCCAGATTCAGAAGGAGCGCACGAACGCCGACAGCACCGCGGCCGACAACGGCGGCGACGCATCCGGAGGCACCGGCACCCCGAGCGCGTCCACGTCGAGCGGCAAGGTGAACGCCGCGGCCGCGATCGGCGTCGTGGTCGCGACCGTGACGTCGACGGCGACCATCGACACCACGGGCGGTCTCTCCGGTCTGTTGCTGAACGCCGGCGGAACCGTGACGCTGGCATCGAGCCAGAACACGGATGCCGCATCGTCGGCAGACGGCTCGGCCTCCCAGGGATCGACGGCGACGATCGGCGCGGCCGTCGCGATCACGCTGGCGAAGGTGAACAACGACGCCGTGCTGCCCACGGGCGACACGGTCACCGCCCACGCGTTGACGGTCTCGGCGACGGAGACCGTCAACGGTGCCGACGTCACGTCCACCTACGGCGCGCAGGCCACCAGCGGCGCCGGCGGCGGCAAGGTCTCCGTCGCCGGATCGCTCGCACTGGCGGTCGTCGACCAGCACACGCTCGCCGAACTGGCCGGGAATGTCACGCTTGCCGGCGGCGACGCGAACATCACCGCCGGCAGCGCCGCCTCCAGCACTGTGAAGGCCGAGCCGGCAGCGGGCGGCGTGACATCGACCAGCGTGGGGGTGGGGGCATCCGTCGCGCTGAACCTCATCACCGACACCACCCAGGCGACACTCGACGACGGCATCGCGCTCAGCGGCGCAGCCACCATCTCGCTGACGAGCTCCGCGACGGATGACGCACTCACCGAGGCGAAGATGGGCGCGGCCGGCGGTGCTGTCGCCATCGCCCCAGCGGTCGCGGTCACGCTCTCCACAGTGACGACGACGGCCGTGATCGGCACGCTCGGTGCCGGGCTCGCCGCGACCGGGAACGTCACGGCTGCTGCGACGCAGAACGCGTCCGCGAACACGACGGCGGGTGCGACCGTCGGCGGCGCAGGCACCGCAGCGGTCGGAGTCGGGCTCGCCCTCACGATCGCGAACCACACGGTGAGCGGCACGACGGCGCGCAGCATCACGGCCGGCGGCGACATCACGCTGAGCGCATTCGGAGTCTCTGCCTCCGCATCCGCAGCACACGCATCCGCCTCCGGCGCCCCCGACGACACAGCGGCCGGCGCCGGAAGCGACGGCAAGAGCGACGGGGTCGACCAGCAGGTCCAGACCCAGCGCACGAACGCCAACACCACCGCCACCGACAACGGCGGGACGGGCTCGGGCAGCACGGGCACGCCGAGCGCCAGCACCTCCAGCGGCAAGGTGAACGTCGCTGCGGCGATCGCGGTGGTCGTCGCCACGGTGCAGGCGACCGCCACCATCGACGCGGTACACGGCGGCACGGGTCTTTCGCTGAACGCCGGCGGAACCGTGACGCTTGCCTCGAGCCAGAACACGGATGCCGCCACCAGCGCCGACGGGTCGGCCTCGCAGGGCGCCAAAGCGACGATCGGCGCTGCCGTCGCCATCACACTCGCCGACGTGACGAACTCCGCGATCCTTCCGGTCGGCGAGACCGTGAACGCGCACGCGCTGATCGTCAGCGCCACCGAGACGATCGTGGGAAGCGGTCCGACAGCGGATGCCACCGGCGACTACGGTGCGCAGTCGATCTCTGGCGCAGGCGGCGGCACGGTTTCGCTGGCCGGATCGTTCGCGCTCGCCGTGGTGAACCAGCAGACCACCGCCGAACTCTCCGGAACGGTCACGCTGACCGGCGGGGACGCGAGCGTCACGGCGGGCAGCCAGGCATCCACGACCGTCAAGGCCGAGCCCACCGAAACCGGCGTGACGTCGACGAACGTGGGAGTCGGGGCATCCGTCGCTCTCGCGCTCATCCAGGACGACACCATCGCGAAGCTCGACGACGGCATCGCGATCGCCGGGGCGCGCAACGTGAGCCTGACGGCGACGGCCGGAGACGCGGCCGTGGTCGAGGCTGCGATGGGCGTCTCCGACGGCAAGGTCGACGTGGCGCCGGCCGTGGCGATCGCGCTGTCGAACGTGACGACGCAGGCGCTGATCGGCACCTTCGGCGGCGCGCTCGTGCTCTCCGGCGACCTTACGGACTCGGCGACGCAGACGGCATCGGCGTCGACGAACGCCGGATCGGCGGTCATCAGCGGTGCCGGATCGAAGGCGTCGGTCGGCATCGCACTCGGCCTGACCATCGCGAACCACACCGTGACGGCGACCACCGCGCGCAGCGTGAACGCCGGCGGCGACATCACGCTGAATGCGTTCAGCGTCTCGGCATCGGCAGCCTCCGGGCAGGCGTCGGCCGCCGGCGCAGCGGAGAACCCGGCCGACGGCGCAGGCGGCGCGGGCACAGGCGGTGCTGCAGGCGGCGGAGTGGATCAGCAGGTGAAGGGCCAGCGCGACTTCGCCGACCAGTCAGCCTTGAACAACGGAGTCCAGGACTCCGGGAATGCCAGCACGCCGCAGGCGACGACGTCGCAGGGCGGAGTGAACGCGGCCGCCGCCATCGGCGTCGACCTGGCGACGATCGACGTCACAGCCACCATCGAGGGCACCGGCCTCGACCTGACGGCCGGCGGAACGGTGACTCTCGCCTCGAGCCAGAACACCGACGCCGCCTCTGCAGCCGACGGCTCCGCCACGCAGGGCGGCACCGCGAACGTCGGCGCCGCGGTGGCGATCACGCTCGCGGATGTCACGAACTCGGCGATCCTGCCCGCCGGAGACACGGTGCACGCGAACGGCCTGATCGTCTCGGCGACCGAGACCGCCGACGGTGCCGACACGACCTCGACCTACGGTGCTCAGTCCGTCTCGGGGGCCGGCGGCGGCAAGGTCTCGGTCGCCGGATCGTTCGCGCTGGCCGTCGTGAACCAGGCGACGACGGCAGAGCTCGAGGGAACCGTCACCCTCGCCGGCGGCGACGTGACGGTCATCGCGGGCAGCCAGGCATCCACCACGGTGAAGGCCGAGCCGACGGCGACTGGAGTGACGGCGAAGAGCGTCGGGGTCGGGGCATCCGTCGCCCTGGCGCTGATCCAGGACGACACGATCGCGAAGCTCGACGACGGTATCGCGATCAGCGGAGCGCGCAACATCGGCCTGACAGCGACCGCCGGCGACGCGGCAATCGTTGAGGCGAAGATGGGCGCAGGCGGCGGCAAGGTCGATGTCGCACCCGCGGTGGCCATCGCGTTGTCGAACGTGACCACGACGGCCGGTCTCGGCACGTTCGGCGGACCGATCCTGCTGAGCGGTTCGCTGACGCTGGCGGCGACGCAGAACGCCTCTGCGTCGTCGAACGCGGGCGCCGTCGTCACCGGTGGCACCAGCGCAGCAGTCGGGGTGGGACTCGGTCTGACCATCGCCAATCACACAGTGAGCGCAACGACCGCGCGCAGCGTGAACGCCGGCGGCGACATCACGATGAGCGCCTTCAGCGTGTCGGACTCCGCGGCCGCCGCGTCGGCATCCGCATCGGGTGCGCCGCAGAACAGTGCAGACGGATCGGGCGGCACAGGCACGAGCGGCGGCGCCGGCGACGGCGTGGATACGCAGGTCAAGGGCCAGCGCGACTTCGCCGACCAGTCGGCCAAGGACAACGGGGTGCAGAACTCCGGCAATGCGAGCACGCCGAAGGCGACCACCTCCGACGGCGGAGTGAACGTCGCGGCGGCGATCGCAGTCGACCTGGCCACGGTCAGTGCCACCGCGACCATCATCGGAACCGGCCTCGACCTGACGGCCGGCGGCACGGTGACGCTCGCCTCGAGCCAGAACACGGATGCCGGCACGAACGCCGACGGGTCCGCCTCGCAGGGCGGCACCGCGACCATCGGTGCCGCCGTGGCGATCACGCTCGCGGAGGTGACGAACTCCGCGATCCTTCCGGCCGGCGACACCGTGCGCGCCAACGCCCTGACGGTGTCCGCCACCGAGACGGTCTCCGGGGCGGATGTCACGAGCACGTACGGCGCGCAGTCCGCCTCGGGTGCCGGCGGCGGCAAGATCTCCGTCGCCGGGTCGTTCGCTCTGGCAGTGGTGAACCAGCAGACGACGGCCGAGTTGGCCGGGACGGTGACGCTCACCGGCGGCGATGCGAGTGTGACGGCGGGCAGCCAGGCATCCACCACCGTGAAGGCGGAGCCGACGCCGGGCGGGGTGAGCTCGACGAACGTGGGCATCGGGGCATCGGTCGCGCTGGCGCTGATCCAGGACGACACGATCGCGCGGCTCGACAACGGCATCGCGATCTCCGGTGCCCGGAACGTGACGTTGACCGCCACGGCGGGGGATGCCGCGGTGGTCGAGGCGAAGATGGGCGTGCAGGGCACCGGAACGGCGAAAGTATCGGTGTCGCCTGCCATTGCGATCGCGTTGTCGAACGTGACGACGCAGGCCATGATCGGCACGTTCGGCGGCCCGCTGACGCTCTCCGGCGACTTCGCGGCGCAGGCGACCCAGGTGGCGTCCGCGTCGACGAACGCCGGGGCCATCGCCGGCGGGGCCTCGAAGGCGGCGATCGGCGTCGCGCTCGGGCTGACCATCGCCAACCACACCGTTTCGGGCAGCACGGCGCGCAGCATCGACGCGGGCGGGAACATCACGCTGAGCGCATCGAGTGCATCGGCCTCAGCGGCGGGTGCCGAGGCTTCGGCGACGGGTGCTGCCGAGAACCCGACGGACGCGTCAGGTGGCACGGGCACAGGTGGCACAGGCACAGGCGGCACAGACACCGGTGGCGCGGCGGGCACCGGCGTCGACAGCCAGGTGCAGGGGCAGCGCACCTTCGCCGACACGTCGGCCACGAACAACAACGTGGCCGGCTCCGGCAAGGCGAACACACCGAAGGCGACCACCTCGCAGGGCGGCATCAACGTGGCGGCTGCGATCGGCGTCGACCTGGCCACGGTCACCGCGACGGCGACCATCACGGGAACCGGTCTCGACCTCACCGCGGGCGGCACCGTCACGCTCGCCTCCAGCCAGAACACCGATGCCGCCAGCTCCGCCGACGGCTCGGCCACCCAGGGCGGCACAGCGAACATCGGTGCGGGCGTCGCGATCACGCTGGCCGACGTGACGAACACGGCGGCCCTGCCGGCCGGTGACACCGTGCACGCGCACGGGCTCACCGTGAGCGCCACCGAGACGGTGCCGGGAACCGGCGGGGCGACGGATGCCACCAGCACGTACGGTGCGCAGTCGATCAGCGGCGCCGGCGGCGGCAAGGTCTCCGTCGCCGGGTCCTTCTCTCTGGCGGTGGTGAATCAGCAGACCACTGCCGAGCTCTCCGGAACCGTGACCTTGACCGGCGGGGACGCAACCGTGACGGCGGGCAGCGCGGCCTCCACCACGGTGAAGGCGGAGCCCACCGCGACCGGCGTGACCTCGACGAACGTCGGTGTCGGGGCATCCGTCGCGCTGAGCCTCATCCAGGACATCACACGCGCCCTGCTCGACGACGGCATCGCACTCACCGGCGCCCACGACGTGACGCTCACCGCGACGGCGAGCGACGACGCCGTCACCGAGGCGAAGATGGGCGCGAACGGCGGAAAAGTCGCCATCGCACCCGCCGTCGCCATCGCGCTCTCCAACGTCACCACGAAGGCGCTCATCGGCTCCCTGGCCGACCCGATCAGCCTCACCGGCAGTCTCACCGCCGCCGCAACGCAGATCGCCGGCGCCTCCAGCACAGCAGGCGCGGCCGTCGGCCAGGCCGGAACCGCGGCGGTCGGCGTGGGCATCGGTCTCACCATCTCGAACCACACCGTCAGGGGCACCACCGACCGCAGCATCGTCGCAGGCGGCGACGTCACGCTGGGGGCGTCTTCCGTGTCGGCATCGGCAGCGGCCGCGCAGGCCTCCGCATCGGGCGCACCGGAGTCCAGCGGCGGCAGCGGGGCGGCGGGCGACGGCGTCGACACGCAGATTCAGGGGCAGCGCACGTTCGCCGACCAGTCCGCCTCGAACAACGGTGTCGCCGGATCGGGCAGGATGGCGACGCCGAGCGCGAACACCAGCGGCGGCAAGGTGAACGTCGCAGCGGCCATCGCCATCACCGTCGCCACCGTCAGTGCGACCGCGACGATCCAGGATGCCGGCCTCGACATCACGGCGGGTGGCCTCGTCACTCTCGCCTCCAGCCAGAACACCGACGCCGCCACGAACGCCGACGGCACCGCCTCGCAGGGCACGAGCGCCACGGTCGGTGCAGCAGTCGCCATCACGCTCGCCAACGTCACGAACACCGCCCTGCTGCCCACCGGTGACACGATCCACGCGCACGCGCTCACCGTGAGCGCCACCGAAACAGTGGCACAGACGCCGAACGGCACGGATGTCACCAGCACATACGGTGCGCAGTCCGCGTCCGGAGCCGGTCAGGGCAAGATCTCGGTGGCCGGATCGTTCGCGCTCGCCGTCGTCAACCAGACCACGACCGCCGAGCTCTCCGGCGTCGTGACCTTGACCGGCGGCGACGTCGCGCTCACCGCGGGCAGCAACGCCACCAGCACGGTGAAGGCGGAACCCTCGCCAGGCGGGGTGAGCGCGAGCGATGTCGGCATCGGGGCATCCATCGCGCTGAACCTCGTCACCGACACCACGACGGCGCTGTTGGATGCCGACATCACGGTCACCGGAGCGCACGACTTCATCGTCACCTCGACTGCCGGCGACATCGCGAGCACCGAGGCGAAGATGGGTGCCCAGGGCACCGGCAATGCCAAGGTGGCCGTGACGCCGGCCATCGCGGTGACCATCTCCAACGTCGTCACCTCGGCGACCATCGGCACCTCGGCCACCGGCGGCCTGGTCATCACCGGCGACTTCGCGGCGGATGCCGCCCAGACCGCGGGCGCGACCACCTCGGCGGGCGCCGTCGCGGGGGGCGGTTCGTCGGCATCCGTCGGCATCGCGCTCGGCCTGAACCTGGTCACCCACACCGTGACCAGCACCACCGGCCGCGACATCACGGCGGGCGGGTCCATCGGATTCCAGGCGTACGGCTCGTCCGCAGACGGTGCATCCGCATCCGCCTCCGCCAGCGGCGCACCGGGCAAGAGCGACCCGAACGCGCCAAGCGGCGGCGTCGACCAGCAGGCGCAGGACCAGCGCACGTTCGCCAGCCAGACCGCGACCACCTACCAGGGGCAGGGCGCGAACGGCAGCGCGAACCCGTCGGCCGCCACCTCCGACGGAAAGGTCGCCGTCGCTGCGGCTATCGCGATCAACGTGGCCGACGTCACCGCGACCGCGATCCTGCCCGATGACCTCACGCTCACCGCGGGCGGTGCCGTGAGCCTGGCCAGCTCCGAGAATGTCGACGGCATCGTCACGGCCGACGGCACGGCCGTTCAGGCGCAGAAGGTGGGCATCGGCGCGGCCGTCGCGCTCAACCTGGTCGAGCTCGTCAACCGGGCGTACCTCGGGGCGAACACCACGGTCACGGGCAACGGCTTCACCGAGTCCGCCACCATGACCAACGTCGGCGGCGACGCGACGCATACGTTCACGGTCGAGGCGGATGCCGGTGCCGGTTCCCAAGACATCGGCGTCGCCGGCGCGCTAGCGCTGAACCTCGTCACCGACGACACCGAGGCGTACGTGCCCGGCACGGCCGTGGTGCACGCCGGAAACGGCGACATCGCCCTCATCGCGCAGAACGTGCGCTCCGACTCGGCGAAGGCGAAGGCGGATGCCGCTATCGGCGGCGGAGGCAAGGTCGGTGTCGGCGCATCCGTCGCCATCAACGTGCTCACCACCAACGTCACCCGCGCCGAGGTGGAAGACGGTGCAGTGCTCACCGGTGGCGCGAACGTCACACTCAGCGCGGTCAGCGTCGATCCGGTGATCAACCAGGTCACTGCCGGGTCGGCCGGCAGCACCGCCGCGGTCAGCCCGGCCGTCGGCATCAACATCGTCTCGCCGGTGACCATTGCCCGGCTCGGACTCCCGCGGGTCATTCCCGCACCCTTCGGCGCGCCCCCGACCGGCGGGATCGTCGCCACCGGCGCCGTGCTCATCTCGGCAACCCACACCGGTTCGGCCTCCGTGACCGGCGACGCGACAGCTGCGGGGGACGGTGTGGCGGTCGGCGCGGTCATCGCCCTGAACATCCTCACCGTGACGACCACCGCGCAGACCGCGCGTGACGTGACCGGCGCAAGCGTGGTGATCGCGGCATCCACCAGCGAGACGGGGACGGCGCAGGCCACCGCGAGCGCACAGGGAGCCGCCCAGAACACCGCGGGCAATGCGGACTCGCAGGCGAGCAGTCAGCTGAACGGAACACCGAGCACCCAGGGCCAGTCGGGCACGCTGCCCTCATCCAGCAGCACGGTGAGCAGCGCGAACGGTCAGGCCAGCGGCCAGTCAGGCAAGTCCGGTCAGGGCGTCGGCGTCGGCGCGGCCGTCACCGTGAACTGGGTCGTGGTGACCAACACCGCTTCGGTCACCGACGGGCTCACGATCACCGCGACCGGAGCGATCGTCGTGGCGGCGTCGAACACGGTGGATGCCACCTCGAAGGCGATCGGCACGTCGCTGAAGACGAACAGCACGAACATCGGCGCCGCGGTCGGCCTCAACGTCGCCACCGTCGTGAACAAGGGTTCGATCGGCGTCGGCGCGCACGTCGCAGGCGGCAGCGTCGCGGTGCTCGCGATCACGCCGGCCGGTGACGAGAACGACTTCATCGTCTGGGGTCTGGCCGCGGCCGGCGGCAACGGCAAGGCATCCGTCGCCGGCTCCGTCGGCGTGCAGGTGATCGACTACGAGACCACCGCCGTGATCGGCGCAGGCAGCACCGTTGACTCGGTCGGCGGCATCGCCGTGCAGGCGAGCAACCCGATGGGGCTGCAGACCATCGCAGCGGCCGGTGGGGTCTCGCTCAGCGGGGCCGGGGTGGGCGCGGCCATCACGGTCAACGTGTTGACCGTGCCGACGCTCGCATACATCGACTCAGCGCCAGGCACCCCGACGGTGATCGACGCGGGAGGGGCCATCCTCGTCACCTCCAGTGCGGGCATCGTGGCGCTGGTCGTGCCCGGCATCCCGCTGATCACCGTCGCGGTCACCACCGTCGCCGTCGCTGGCGGTGCCGGAGGGAACAACCTTGCGGTGGGCGGCTCCGTCATCGTCGACGTCGTGAACCTCACCACGCAGGCGTACATCGCCGGCCACACGGCGATCAATCAGGACGTGCCGGTGAATCCGGCCCAGTCGCTCACGATCAGTGCGAACGACTCCACGCAGTTCGTCGAGCTGGCCGGTGCGATTGCACTGACCGGCGGCGAAGTCGGCGTCGGCCTCGGGCTCATCGTGAATGTCTTCAACAAGGATGTGCGCGCCTACCTCGGCGACGCCGTCACGGCCACGGTGGGCGGTTCCGTCGCCATCACCGCGACCGCCGCAGAGTCGTTCACCGAGCTCGCAGTGGATGCGGCGGCGTCCGCTAACGCCGCCGTCGTCGGCTCCTTCATCGTGCTCGTCATCGACCAGGGCGCTGTTTCTGTCAACAGCGCCCAGAACGACGAGGCGCCGGGCACCCGCGCATACATCGACGGGGGAGCGCTGCCGACGACCCTGCATGCCGGTGGCGGCATGAGCATCCAGGCCACCGACACCCTGCCGACGCTGGCGCTGTACACCGGCAACCTCACGTTCGGCGGTGAGGCCGGCGTGGGCGTCTCCTCGGCCGTGCTCGTTCGCACCGGGGTCGTGGATGCCTCCATCGCCGCCGGCGACGACATTCAGGCGCTCGGCGCGCCCGGCCTGGCAGTCACCGCGACGCAGTCCGAGAACGAGACCATCCTCGCGGTCGGCGGAGCGGGCGGCGGAACGGCCGGCATCGCCGGATCCGCCACGGTCGGCGTGCAGAACAACACCACCCATGCGCACATCGATGCCGGTGTGCGCGTCAACGGCGGTGCCGTGAGCGGGCCGGGGGCGGGGATCGCGCTGGCGGCATCCGACGTGACGACCCTGAAGGGTGTTGCCGGTCAGCTGGCGATCGGCGGCGAGGCCGGGGTCGGCGCCGGCGCCGATGTCGAGGTGCTGAACAAGAGCACGCAGGCCTGGATCGCACCGAACGTCGCGGTGCAGGTGGCCGGTGACGCGACGCTCGACGCGACCTCGAGCGAGAACGTGACCTCGATCTCCACCGGCGGTTCCGTCGGCGGAGAGGCCGCGGTTGCGGTGAACGCGGCGGTGCCGGTCTTCACCATCGTGACTCAGACCTGGATCGGGCAGTGCACATCGCCGGTGTCCGCCGGGGACTGCGCGGCCGGGCCGTCCGTGGTCTACGCCGGAGGCAACGCGAGGGTCGCCGCCACCGAGCAGCTCACCATGACCGTCGTCGCGGGTGCGATCTCCGCCGCCGGCTCCGTCGGCGCGGGCGCCGCCGCCGCGGTTCCGGTGATCACGAAGACGACGACGGCGTTCCTCGGCGACTACTCGGTGCTGAACGCGCTCGGCAACACGCCGGGTATCGACGTGGCCACCGGCGGGTTCACCACCACGGCCACCGACACCCGGTTCTCGCCCGGCGCCATCCAGCCGGACGGCGTCACGCTGCACCTGCCGTTCACTTCCAGCTACACCGAGGGCGAGCAGGTGCTCTACGACAACGGGGGCGGCGATTCGATCGGCGGCCTCACCCAGGGCTCCGTGTACTACGTGCATGTGCTCTCGCCCACCGACATCCAGCTGTCGGCCACGCCGGGCGGGCCCGTGATCCATCTCACCGCGCCGCTGAGGGGTGGCGAGTCGCAGCGGCTCGTACCGACCGACAAGGCATCGCCGCCGGTGAGCACCGCCCCCTACTTCGACCCGCACGACGCGTCGAGCACGATCATCACGCTGCCGTACGACCTCGACGTCACCACCGGCGACCCGGTCATCTACAGCTCCGGCGGCGGCGCACCCATCGGCGGCCTCGTCGACGGCGGAGAGTACTACGTGATCACGGGGCCGGGGCCGCATCAGATCGAGCTGGCCGCCACCCTCTGCCAGGCGAACCCGTCGGCGACCGGATGTGCGCCAGGCAGCGTGCAGCAGGCCATCCAACTCGACCCCTCGGTCGCCACGGGGCGTGCGCACAGCATCGTCAAGCAGGGCGCGCAGCCCTCGCCGGATGCCGCGGCCACCCTCGGCGAGCACACGGTCACCGGCGACACGGCGTCCGGCTTCCACGGTGTGGCGATCACCGCGAACAACAGCGATGACATCTCCGCAGCAGGCGTCACCGCCGACTTCGCAGGCATCGCAGGGGTGGGCGTCGGCGGCAGCGTGAACGTCGTCACGGCGACCACCACGGCGTTCATCGGCAAGTACGCGGTCGTGAACGCGTCGAGCTCCGGGGCATCCACCGCCCAGTCCGTGCTGGTCGACGCGGGCAACGCGTTCAGCCTGCTGATGATCTCCGCGGTTGCGGCAGTCGGTGCCGGCGGCGCCGGTGTCGGTGCCAGCGCGGCGGTCGGTGTCGTGAAGCTGACAACGGATGCCTACATCGACCAGAGCGCGTACGTCGCGGCCCAGCGCGACGTCGACGTCGTGGCGGCGGCGACGGATGCCGTCACCTCCTACTCTCTGACCGGTGCGGTCGGGGCGTACGCGGGCGTCGCGGGTGCGGCATCCGTCATCGTGCTGACCACCCACACGTACGCCGACACGGGCCTGGCCGTCACGATCGCGGCGGGTAACAACGTGCTGGTGAGCGCTCATGACGACACGACGGTCTCGGCGGTGGGCGGCGGTCTGGGCGGCGGATTCGTGGGCGTCGGCATCGGCGTCACGGTCACCTCGATCACGAAGGACACCAGGGCGTTCATCGGCGCAGGCGACATCGTCGACGCGCAGGCGAACCAGCCGACCTCGACGCTGGGCGGCGTCTACGACGGGACCTTCGCCGGCAGCGGCGCCGGAACCGGCTTCGGCACCGCACCGTTCAACGGACTGGCGGTGCAGGCAGGTTCCGGCGAGAACATCTTCGGGCTGGCCGTGGCGGTGGGAGGCGGCGCGGTGGGCGTCGCAGGCGGAGTGGGCGTGACGCTGCTGCACGCGACCATCGCCGCCTTCATCGACAGCAACCTGCTGAACCGCACGCTGGTCAACACGGCGGCAGGGGCCGGATCGTTGCAGTCCGTGAACGTCTCGGCGGCCGACGCCACGAAGGCGCTGACGATCGGCGGCGGCATCGCCGGCGGCGTCGTCGGGGTGGCCGGCGGCATCGACATCGGCATCGCGCAGACCACGACCCAGGCGTACATCGGCGGCTACGCCACGGTGTTCGCCGCGCGCGACCTGGTGCTGAACGCCCTGGCGTCGAAGTCGATCACGAGCTACGCGCTCAGCGTGGGCGGCGGAGTGGTCGGCATCGCGGCGTCCGTCTCGGTGTGGACCGTCGGAACCGACCCGACCACGTCGTACAACGCAGGGGCGAACGGCGTCGACAAGGGCACCTGGACCGCGGGCGCCGACTACCTCAAGGGCGATGTCGTGACCGGTTCCGACGGCAACCGCTACGGGGCCCTGATCGATCATCCGACGCTGAACCCGGTGGCCGACACGTCGCACGCCGAATGGGAGGCGGCTGCCGACGCGTTGCAGCCCTCCAGTGGCACGACCGCTCAGACGCAGTCGGGCGATACCGCCAACGGTGCAGGAACAGGCGGCTACCAGCACATCCTCGACAACGCAGGCAACAGCACGTCCGACTCGAACACCAACGCCCGCATCCTGCCGTCGCTGACCGGGGCATCGACGTCGGTGAACGAGGCGGCGCCGTCCAGTGACCTCGTGAACAACCAGTTCGACACTCCGCAGGTGCCGGGAAGCACCACGAGCGAGATCGGCGTCGGAGCGCTGATCGTCGTCGGCGGCAGCGTGCGCATGCGCGCGAACGAGCAGAACGCCTACACCGGCGTCGTCGGCACGGTCGCGGGCGGAGTGGTCGCGGCCGGCGGGTCCGTCGCCATCGCCAACCTCACGAGCTCGACGGACGCCGGCATCGCGACGGGGGTGTCGATCACCGCGGGCGGCGACGTGAGCGTGCAGTCCGTCGTCGGCGAGAACGACTTCGGCATCGCATTCTCCGGCCAGGGCGGCCTCGTCACGGTCGGGGCCCAGGTGGTCGTCATCACCAGCCACGCCTCGCAGACCGCGCATATCGACTCCGGTGCCGTCATCCCCACGGCAGGGGGAACCGTCGACGTGGAGGCGAAGGCCACCCGCACCGTCAACCCCCTGGCCATCGGCATCGCGCTCGGCGGCACCGCGGCCGGTGCTGCAGTCGCCGATGCCGAGGTCGACGGCGACACCACGGCGACGATCGGCGACGTGACCATCGGGGGAGCGGCGCCGGCCGGCAACGTGAACCTGCTCGCGCAATCCGCGATCACGGTGCCCACCGAGGCGTTCGCGGTTCAGGGCGGAATCGGCGCGGGCATCACCACAGCCGGAGCAGTCGCCCACATCTCCGGTGCCACGACGGCGACGTTCAACGGGCACGCGACGCTGAACGGCGGGATGACCGTGGCCGCCTCGGGAACGAACACCACGTCTGCGCTCACGTTCGGCGTCGCAACCGGGGCGATCGCGGCGGGCATCGTGGTCGTCGTCGCCCGCGATGAGCGAACCACCGTCGCCACCTTCTCGAACGGGTCGACGGTGTCTGCGGGCGGAGCGGTCACCGTCTCGGCGGTCTCGGCGAACCATGCGGCCGCCAGGGCACTGGGCGGAACGGTCGGCGGCTACAGCGTGACGCTCATGCTGCCGATCGCGCTCGTCACGGGCACCACGGAGGCGCACCTCGACGGCCAGGTCGGGGCATCCGGATCGATCGGCGTCTCCGCGACAGGCCAGAACCAGGTGCTCGCCGAAGCCGACGTGCTGAACATCTCACTGCTCGGCGGGGGGCAGGGCACATTCCCGGTGGCGCATGTCGAGCAGAGCGCGCAGGTGCTGGCGAGTATCGGCGCAAGCGCCGGCATCCACAGCACCGGCCTCGTCTCCGTCTCGGCGAACATCACCGTCGACGGAAGCGGCCACGGGAACTACGCTTTCGCGCAGGTGCTCGGCGGCGGTGGCGGCGTCATCAACGGCGGGGTGTACACGGCAGACGCCGAGCTGCTCGCCCCGACAACCGCGGAGCTGCGCACCACGGTGTTCTCCTCGGGCGGCGTCTCGGTCACCACGAACGCGACCAACGCGGCCGAGGCCTACACGAAGGTCGGGTCGATGTCGTTCGCCGGCGTCTCGCTCTCCGGTGTGGTGGCCGAGATCGCGCAGAGCGCGGCGACCACGGCGATCGTCACGGGCGGCACGATCTCCTCCACCGGCCAGGTCTCGGTGTCGGCGACGGCTGCCAACGCGTCGACGGTCGGCACCGAGGTCGGCAGCTTCGGCGTGTTCACGCTGGGCGCGTCTCTGCCGTTCGCCCACATCGACACGCCCACTCGGGCCGAGCTCGGCGACCCGGTGCTGAGTGCGAACGGCCTCACGGTCTTGGCGAACGCGTCCAACACGGCCACCGCTGCCAGCCACATGCTCACGGTCGCACTGGCCGGGGCGGCCATCGGCGGAGCGGATGCCCGCATCGATCTCTCTGCGGCCGTCACCGCAATCGTCGACGCGAGCGCCACCACGGTGAACGCCGGAGCCGGTGCGCTGAGCGTCGGCGCAACCTCCGTGAACACCGCGACGGCCACTCCCTCCAGCACCGCAGGCACCCTGCTCGGCATCACGGCCCTGCTGCCCACCGCGATCGTCGCCGCGCCCACCACGGCGGAGTTCGACGGCGGCACGACCACCTCTGCCGCGTTCTCCGTCACGGCGTCGGGGCAGAACGCCGTGACGGCGAGCGCCGATGTGCACTCCTTCGACATCGCGGGAGGCGCGGGATCGACCGCAGACGCCGAGGTGCAGTCCACGGCCGCCGTCACGGCGACGGTGAGCGCGGCCACCTTACTGACGGCATCCGGGTTCGTCACCGTGCAGTCGGCGCTCACCGGCACGGGCGACACGGCCGGCGCCACGATCTCCTCCAGCGGCGGCGGACTCATCCAGGCCGGCGTGTTCTTCGCCGAGGCGAAGGTCGCGGCGCCGGTGACGGCGACCTTCTCCGGCAACGTGCTCGGCTCGACGGGAGCCGCGATCACGGCGTCCGGTCTCAACTCCAGCAGCGCCACCACGCAGTCCTCCGGCTTCGGCGGCCTGACCGTCAACGGGGCCGCGGTCGACGCGGAGGTGCTGGGCACGGCATCCGTCTCCGCGTCATTCGGCGGCGGTGCGCTGGTGACCAGCGGAGCGGTGACCACGAAGGCCACGAGCGGTAACGCGGCCACGGCGAACACCGACACGCTCGACGGCGGCGTCATCGCCGGAAACGTCAGCATTCCGATCGCGCGGATCGCCTCCGGAACGAGCGCCGAGTTCGACGGGCAGCTCACCGGCGGCACCGGGCTCGCGGTCTCGGCGACATCGGGCGCGACCGTGTCGTCGACGTCGGGTGCCCGTGCATTCGGCCTTGCCGGGGCATCCGACTCCTCGCCGCAGGCGCTCATCACCTCAGGAGCGGTCACGCAGGCGAACATCGGCTCCGGTGCGGTGCTGAACGCGCCCAACGGCATTGTGTCCGTCGTCTCCACCGCAGCCAACTCGGCGATCGCTCGCGGCGGCTCCACGAACGGCGGCCTCGGCTCCATCTCCAACGCCAACCCGCAGGCGACCGACAACGCACTCACCTACGCGCGGATGCTCGGAGCGGCGCACGGCGCGACCGCGACGACTCCCGGTGCCGCCTCGATCCAGGTGCTGGCGACGGGAACCGACAGTTCGACGGCGCTGATCAGCGACACCAGCATCGGCGGACTCTCGGTCGCGAACGCCGGAGCGAACGCCACGACGGCCACGACCGTGGAGACCGACTTCGGCAGTCAGGGCGCACCCGTCGCGGCCGTCGGCGACATCACGATCGGCGTCTCGTCGAACCCCGTCTCCATCTCGGCGTCGGAGAGCGAGCACGTCGGCATCGCGCTGGATCTGGCCAGCAACAAGGCATCCGTCACCACGAACCCGACGGTGAACCTGATCATCGGGCAGAACGCGCAGATCTTCGCCGGCGGCACGATCACGGCGTCGGCGAAGCAGAACACGCAGGCGCCGCCGGCACAGAACGTGAGCTACTTCGACGCGGTGACCGGTGTGAACACTACGAACAACGTGATCACGCTGACCGCCCCGCACAGCTTCACCACCGGCAGCACCGTCACCTACAGCTCGCAGGGCGGTACGGCCGTCGGGGGGCTCGGCAACGGCCTGAACTACAACGTCATCGTCGTCGGCAACAACTCGATCGAACTGGGTTCGCTGTTCGACGGCACTCAAGTCGACCCGGCGACCGGAACCATCGCGTTCGGAACCACCATCGGCGGCAGCTTCGTACCACTCGACCACAACCTGCACGAGGGCGACATGGTCATCTACGTGGTGCCGAGCGGGGGCACAGCGGTGCCCGGACTGATCGCGGGCCACACCTACCGGGTGCACGTGGTGGATGCCACACACATCCAGCTCTTCGACCCGAACGAGTCGCAGACCCCCGTCTCCGTCACCGGCTCCGACGTGAGCGGCGGCGACACCTTCACCATCGGCAATTCGTACAACCCGAACGACCCGGTCATCTACAACGCACCGAAGGCGCTCGTCACCTTCTCCAGCCAGCAGGTGAACATCGAGACGAATGCGAGCGGCGACCCGGTGATCACCGGCAACCCGCCTGCACTCGTCGATCAGAACAACAACCAGATCGTCGTCAAGAACCACGGACTCGCCACGGGCGAGGCGGTCGTCTTCTACGGGGGAACGGAGCATCCGCTCGGCGGCCTTCAGAACGGCGTCACCTACTACGTCATCGTCGTGAACGCGAACGTGATCGAGTTGGCGGCCACACAGTGCGAGGCCACAGGGGGGTGCGTGGACAGCAAGAAGAATCCCATCCCGGTCACCCCGCTTACACTCACCCCGGACAAGTCGGCGGCGGCGGAGGCTGCGATCCAGGGGCTCTGGGTTCCCGGGCAGCAGCCGATCCAGGGCCTCGACGACGGGCGCACGTACTACGTGGTGAACCCGAAGTCGGGCAGCTTCCAGCTGTCGCTGACGCAGGGCGGCAACCCGATCGCCAAGCTCGACGGCAGCAACATCACCGGCGTCGGCTCCTTCGTGGAGGCCCCGGTGACGCTCGGCCCCGGTGGAAGCGCAGGGCAACAGCTCGTGCTCGACCTCACGTCGACCGGAACCGGAACGCAGTCGCTCACCGCCCTCGGCATCAGCGGCGGCACGCCCGGTGGCGGGCAGACGTCCACGGCGACGGTCAGCGGCTCGGGCGGCGGTTTCATCTCCTCCTCGACCGCACAGCCGACCGCGAACGAGACCGCGAACGTGACCGTGTCGATCGGCGGTGGGGCTTCCCTCACGGCGGGAGGCAGCATCGTCGTCACCACCGCCTCGAATGCCGGGGTCGCGGCGAACGCGTCCAACAGCGGCGGCGGGCTGGTGGCCATCGGCAGCGCCGAAGGCGTGGCGGCGACCACCACCACCACGACGGTCACGGTCGGTGCGCAGGGCGACCTCGCCACCCTCAGTGCCGGCCACGACGTCACGATCGCGCCGGTGACCGTCGGTCAGGCGAACGCGAACAGCAGCTCCAGTGCCGAGGGTCTCGGTTCCGGTGTGGAGTCGGATGCCGGCGCCACCCTGACCATCACCGCGGGTACGACCATCGCCGCGATCGTCACCGCCGGCGACGACGCGAACATCGGCTCGCAGAGTCTCGCGTACGCCAACGTGAACACGTCAGCTCAGGCCGGCGGGCTCGGGGCCGACGCGAACGCCGGGCGCTGCGGTGGGCCGGGCTGCGACATCAACGTCACCGACAACACCACCGTCGACATCCAGCCGGGCACGCGGATCACCGCCGACACCGTCGAGCTCACCTCCGACGTCGCGGGCATGAACCTGAACAACCAGGCATACACGCACGCGACGGCGCTGGGTGCCGGGTCGAAGGCATCCGCCAACAACTACATCACCTCGAACTCGCTGCTCCATCTCTTCACCGACACGAAGATCGTCGGCTACGAGTCGGTCACGCTCACCGCCGAGCACCAGAACATCTTGTTCGTCGCGCACTCCAACGCGAACTGCGGCTGCTTCGGCGGCGACACCCAGTCCGATGCCACCAACAACTACCAGGGCCTCTCCAACGTCACCGCCGACGCGGGTGCCAAGATCCGCACTGCCGCGCTCGACGTCGAGGCGCTGCAGAACGAGAGCGGATGGACGTGGAACCGCGACCGCGATGGTGCCGTGTTCGACAGCGGCGGCACCGACGGAAACGACTACAACTACGCGCATCGCACCATCGTGTGGAACGCGGACGTCTACCTGCACGCGGCCGATCCTCAACTCGTGGTCGACGCATCCGGGACCATCACCAAGCTGTACGGCGTGGTCGTGAAAGACGACCTCGGCAACACGTACACATTGGGTTCCACGATCCCGACCGGACGCATCATCGAGGTGCAGAACATCGCGAACACCGGCGGCGCCACGATCGTCTTCCACGCGGGTGCCGTACAAGGCCAGCCCGGCGGATACCCCATTCCGGAGAGCGTGCTGACCGGCACTCAGGGCACGTTCACCGTGCAGAACACGTTCGACTTCGTGAGGCTCTACAACTCCTCGAACCGCTCCATGGTGGTGCACGGCGTCGAGGTGGTGAACCTCACCGGCACGCCGGCGACGGTGCAGATCGAAGTGGACGACAGCAAGGACTTCCGCTTCACCGTCGGCATGCCGATCTTCATCCCGACGGCCGTCGACATCGAGAACTTCCTCGCGGGCGGTGGCACTCCGCAGCTTGTGATCGACGGCTGGATCTACAACCCGATCGGCTCGACGCACGTCGACAACCAGCACGGCGACATCCTCGCCGGGCCCGACTCGCCGATGATCACCACGAACACGCTGGCGATCTACGCGGATGCCGGCACCATCGGCACGTACGCCTCCTCCGGCGGCGTCACCGTGCGGGTGCCCATCCCGGTGCAACTGGTGCAGAGCGACTACCTCGTCGACAACATCGACCCCACGCGGTTCGTCGCCCTGGTCGCCGACGCCCTGAAAGACGTCGTGCTCGACATCACGTCGATCCTGCGCGGCGCCCCAGTGCCGTTCACGCCGACGCTCGGGCCGATCCACGCGGGGCACAACATCGACCTCGTGCTGGGCGACAGCCTGCAGGGCAGCGACGTGCCGGTCTTCTCGGCGGACTACATCCAGGTGAACGTCTACAACACCGGCCAGGTCACCACCAGCACCAAGCCGGTCGTCCCGCCGACGGGCCAGTACAAGGCGTACTTCTGGCCAGACACGACACCCGCATACGACCTCTCGCTCGTGCTCACCGCGTTCGGCACCACGAACACCCCCTACGACAGCACGTACGTCTTCCCCGATCTCAGCGCAGGCAACGACATCCGCGTCTTCCACACCGCGACGAGTGCGAACCTCAACATCAGCGCGACGACGAACGTGGATGCCACGCTCACCGGAATGGAGTTCCCGGTGCCGTTCTCCGTCAGCGACGGCGTCGGCGAGATCGACATGTTCACGAACGGCTACATCGTCGACACCGAGGCGACGCGCGACCTGCGGGTGGGCACGATCACCTCGACGAACTCCGATGTGACGCTCACCGCGGCGGATGCCGCGGGCGCCTCGATCTTCGACGTCGCGACCGCCGATGACGGCACGCCGCACGTCGTCGGCAACACGATCACGATGTTCGCGCCGTTCGGCGGCATCGGATTCGTCCACCCGGCCTCACCGGCCCCCGACGTGAACTACCTCGAGATTCGTTCCTCGAATGCGGCCCGCGGCCACGTCTACGCGCTGGCGCTCGACGGCATCTACCTCACCCAGACGACGGGTGACCTGTACGTCTCGCTCGTCGACTCGCTCACCGGCGACGTGGCGCTGACGAACCTGACCGGGTCGATCCTCGACGACGACCCGGCTGACACCACGACTCCCACCAGGGTGCTGGGTGCGAACATCGACCTGATCGCGCACAACGGCTCGATCGGGGCGACGGGAGCGACGCTGCGCATCGCCACTGCCGCGACCGGCCGGCTCTACGCATTCACCGACCGCACGGCGTCCCTGCCGGTCGGCGCGAACCCGCCGGCAGACATCGACGTCACCCAGGTCGCCGGCCCGCTCACCGTGCTGCGCGCCGAGTCGATGTTCGGCAGCGTTCGACTGGCGGTCCCGTACGACGGCAGTGGGGCGTCCGATCTGACGATCGTGAACGACGGCGCGACACTCGACGGCGCTCAAACGGTGACCCAGGGCCGTGTCGTCGCGGGCGGCTCTGGTGGTGCGGCAGGCAGCCTCGCCGGTGCCGGCGTGCTGCTGCAGGTCGGCGATGACCTGTACGAGCCGGCGGGCGCGATCATCCAGGGCGACACGGTCACGATCTACGGTGAGTACGGTCAGAACCCGGCCACGCCCGTCGGGTCGACGCTGTACTTCGGCGGAACGCTCACCGGGCACCCGGCCGAGGTCTACGGCGGAGCCGGAAACGACACGTTCGTCTTCGACCACACCTACCTCGGCGGGCAGACGGATGTCTACGGCGGGGCGAGCTCGACGGCATCCGCCCGCGACGGCGACAACACCTTCGTGGTCGACCATCTGCAGACGATGACGACGACGCACCTCGACACCTCGGGCGACGCGTACGACGGACTGCAGGTGCGCGACACTCTGCACCTCGACGGCGAGTACGGCAACAACTCGTACACGATCGACACGTGGGGAAGCGTCGACCCGCTGAACCACGACTACCGCATCGAGGTGCTGAACACCGGCGCCTGGGGCGGCCTGAACACCCTGACCGTGAACGGCTCCGACGGGCCCGACGTGTTCCTGCTGCGCGGCGCATCCGTCATTCCCGATCAGCCGCAGGCGCAGCAGCCGGCGTTCGTGGCGCTGTTGAACTCTTCGAGCGTCGCGACCCAGCGCATCGACTACGACGACCACATCAACGCGAGGCTCACCGTCAACGGCCTCGGCGGAAACGACGTGTTCGCGCTCGACGACAACAGCTCCATCACGACGATCAACGGTGGTTCAGGGAACGACACGTTCATCATCGGGCAGATCTACGCGACGCCGAGGGTGGCGCCGAACGTGCACCCGGAAGACGCGTTCCCGACCACGCTCACGGGTTACGGCTACGTGAGTCGCGGCATCAGCTTCCCGACGACCATCTACGGCGGATCCGGCGACGACACGTTCATCGTGAACCACAACATGGCCGAGCTCAGGCTGGAGGCGGGTACCGGAGCGGACTCGTTCGTGTTCGACCCGATGCTGATCGCTTCTGCGTCGCCGAGCCCGTCCGGCCCATCTGGCGCTTCTGGCCCGGCCGCCGGATTCCTGCAGAACGCGTTCGTGACGCTGGACGGCGGACCGGATGCCAGTACCGTCACTGTGAACGTGATCGGCGCGCCGTCTCAGGTGAAGGCCGACATCAACGGCACCACAGGCGAGGGACTCAACCTGCTGACCCGCGTCTTCCGTGCCGCTCCCACGCTCTCGACGGCGCCGCTGATCACGCCGCTACCGCTGATGCTGCCGAATGAGGATCCCTCCGGCCTGCCGGTCATCCCGGTCGTCGACCCAGTGGCGGGCGACGGTCAGGTCATCGTCACCGAGCCGGGCGGGCGCACGGTCATACTGCCGGGCGGTCCGACGCAGGCGACGTACACGATCCGGCTCGGCACCGCGTCGACGGCGGATGTCTACATCACCATCTCCGTCGCGTACGGCCCGGGTGCCCCCTACGCGCTCATCTCGCTCGACGGTGTCACGTACTCGACCATGCTCATGCTGGTCATCCATGCGGGCGACACGAGCGAGCACACGATCTACGTGCGGTACGCGCCGGGGACGACGCTCGATCCGGAGGAGATCGTCGAGACGATCAGCCACTCCAGCCAGAGCGAGGATCCCGCCTACCAGCACGCGAGCATCCGCAACGTGTACGTCAACCTGCAACCGCCCATTCCTCCGACGCCTCCCACCCCGCCGACGCCCCCGGTGCCGCCGAACGGTGGCGGCTCGCATGCCGCCGGTTCGGGGCTTGCGCCCACCGGTTCGGATACCGCGCCCCAGCTGGCACTGGCCCTTCTGGCCTTGCTCGGCGGTGTGGTGCTCCTGACGCGCCGCTGCACGCGCCGAGCACGCTGATCGAGAGCAACCGACGCCGCTGGAGGCCCGCTCAGCCTTCCGTCTGCTCCAGTGCATGCCCGGCCCGCTCCTCGCTTCCCTCGGCGAGGCCACGCGCGATGGCGCCCCTCGACGACAGCCACAGCACGATGCCGACGAGCAACACGATGGCCTCGGTCACGGTGAGCGCCCAGATGATGCCGGTGAGACCGAACCAGAGGTTCGCCACGATCACGATCGGGATGAACAGCACTCCCTGCGCCATCGACAGCACGATCGCGACTGTACCGCGACCCGTCGCCTGCATCAGCGAGGTGATCAGGCCGGTGAACCCGTTGCCGATCATCGCCACGAGCTGGGCGGTGAGAATGGCGACCCCGATCCCGAGCAGCGATTCATCCGACGAGAAGATCGAGAAGACCTGGTCACGCAAGACGAACACCACGACGAAGAAGAATGCAGCGACGGCGCCGACCGCAACGGATGCCGTGCGGAACGCCGACGAGAGCCGCCGACCGTCGCCTTTGCCGAACGAGTACGCCAGCAGAGGCAGCACGCCGATGGTGATGCCCATGATGAGGAACTCGGGTACCTGTGCGATGCGCACTGCGACGCCCATCGCCGCGAGTGGGCCGTCTCCATACTGCACGGCGAGGTTGTTCAGCACGAGGCTCGTGACGATGAGGAATGCGGACTGCACCAGTTCGCCCATCCCCACGCTGAAGACCGGGCTCAGCACCGATGTGCGCAGTGTGAACCAGCGCGGCGCCAGGCTGACATGCTCGCTGTGTCGCTGCAACCACGTCATGTAGTAAGCGACACTGACCAGGTTCGACAGCCCGAGCGCGAGGGCCGCGCCCGCGACTCCCCAGTGCAGCACCAGGATGAACAGCACGTCGAATACCAGGTTCGCGATGGTGGATGCGATGAGTCCGGTCATCGACTGCCTCGCGGCGCCCTCGGCACGCACGAGCTGCTCGAGGCAGAACGCCGCGGCGAACACGGGAACGAAGCAGAGGAAGACCGCGACGTATGCGCTTGTGGCCGGCGCGGCGGCGGCATCCGCTCCGAGCAGCGAGACCAGCGGATGCAGGAGCAGCAGCCCGATCGTGCCGAGCACGACGCCGACGATCACCGACCCCCAGAGCGCGAACGACGAGACGTGCTTGATCTCGCCCGCGCGCCCGGCGTTGTTCTCGGATGCCCCGAGCAGTCGGGAGATCAGCGCGCCGCCACCCACGCCGAAGACGCCGCCGACGGCCATGACCAGGCCTAGCAGTGGGGTTCCGAAGGTGATGGCGGCGAGGAGCACGGAGTCGTGCAGAGATCCGATGAATCCCGCATTGATGACGTTGTAGACGGCGCCGACGACCATTCCGGCGGCCATCGGCACGCAGAGATGCAGGAGCGCGCGCACGATCGGGGCGGACGCGAGGTACCAGCGGTTCGACCCGACGGCTGTGGCCGGGCCGGGCGCCGCAGCGTCGCGCTTCGCTCCACCGCCGACGGATCGGGTGCTGTCCGTCGTGTTCGTGCCGGCGTCGGCGGTCGCGGTGTCGCCAGTAGCGGTGTGGTCGGCAGCGGTGTCGTCGGTCGCCGCGACATCGTTCGTGTTCGTGGTACTCATGGCGTGCTCCTTTCGGGCAGGACTGAATGGCGCCGACACGCGTCGGCGCAGAACGGTGGCGCGGCGTGCTATTGCCTACGCCGCAGACGGTGTGCGGTCAGGGATGCGTGGGTGCCGGCAGTGCCGCCGTGACCTTTCGGAGCATGGCGATCAGCTGCTCGCGTTCGGCCGCGCTCAGCGGTGCGAGGATCGCATCGTCGGCCGCGGCCATAGCGTCGTCGAATCCGGCGACGAGCTCGACGCCCGCGGGAGTCGCATAAACGCGCTTGCTGCGCACGTCGCCGCCTTCCGTGCGGCGCTCGACGAGCTTTCGCCGCTCCAGACCCTGCAACAGGCTGGAGACGCTGGCCGCGCTGGTTCGCGTCATCGTGGCAATGTCGCGCTGGATCGATCCCGGGTTGTCCACCAGATAGCCCAACACGAAGCCCTGCTCGAAGCTGATCTCGCGCTCGCGGATCCACTCGTCTGCAGCCTTGCGCTGTGCCCAGCCGATCCAGCGCAGAAGCTGGAGACCGTTGGTGGCATCGATCGCCGCGTCGTCCATAGTCAAGACACTAACAGTTAGGTTCCTAACTGTCAATCATCTAACTATCTGCGCCTCGGGTGTCCTCGTGCACTACTGGCGGGTCGTCAGACCCGATGCGGGTCTCCCGGCTGAAGATTCCCAGGGTTCGATGACGGAACCAGCAGACCAAGACGCCATTCCCGGTGTGTTCGTAGACTGACCGTATGAGTGGTTTGGTCTCGTTGTCTCGCCCGGTGGCGTTGTATGCGCGGATCTCGTCGGATCAGTCCGGTGAAGGGCTGGGAGTTGCGCGGCAGTTGGAGGACTGTCGCCGGCTTGCGGCTGAGCGGGGCTGGGAGGTGTATGCGGAGTATGTCGATAACGACATTTCGGCGTTCAAGGACAAGCCCCGGCCGGGGTTCGAGCGGATGCTGACCGACATCCGGGCGGGCCTGATCGGTGCGGTGGTGGCGTATCACCAGGACCGGTTGACCAGACGGCCGATCGAGTTCGAACAGTTCGCGGAGGTGTGCCAGGAGCACGGCGTGGACCAGCTGGTGACGGTCACCAATGATATCGGGTTCGGGAACGATAACGGGATGCTGATCGCCCGGTTGACGGCGGCGGTGGCGGCGAATGAGTCGGCACGGAAGTCGGCTCGTATTCGTCGGAAGGTGCAGCAGAACGTCGAGCAGGGGTTGCCAAATGGTGGCGCGCAGCGCCCGTTCGGGTACGAGGCCGACAAGCTCACGGTCCGCGAGTCGGAGGCAGAGGTGGTTCGGGCGGTGGCTGCTCGGTTTGTGCGGGGCGAGTCGTTGCGGGCGCTGGTGTTGTGGATGAATGAACAGCAGATACCGACCACGGGCCGGGCGGACGCGTGGCGCACGGGTGCGTTGCGGCAGATTCTCGTGTCGGGCCGGATCGCGGGTTTGCGGGAGCACCACGGTCAGGTCGCGGGGAAGGCGGCATGGGCGGCGATCATCACCCCGGAGTTGCGGGAACAGATCCTGCAGACGGTGGCGTCACGGCAGCGGGCGGGACGGCGGGCACCGCGCCGGTATCTGCTGTCCGGGATGCTGCGGTGCGGGAAATGCGGCGGTGTCCTGTACTCGGCCGCTCGGAAGACCCGTCAGGGTCGGGTGGAGCGTCGGTACGTGTGCGTGTCGGGTCCGGATCATCGTGGCTGCGGCAGCATCACGGTCACCGCGCTACCGGTGGAGGCGTGGCTGACCGAGGCATGCCTGTACCGGTTGGACACCCCGCAGGCCGTCGCCGTGCTGACCGGTCGCCACCAGGCGGATGCGAATCGTGCCGAGCTGGCGGAGAAGTTGCAGAGGGCCGAGGCCCGGCTGGCGGAGTTGGCGCAGATGTTCGCCAGCGAGGAGATCACCAGAGCCGAGTACCTGGCCGCACGCCCGGTAGCGGAGAAACGCGCCCAGGATGCTGCCCGCCGGTTGAACGACATGGCCGGGCAGGACAGCCTGGAGGCTCTGATCGGCCAAGGAGCCGCCCTTACGGCGCAATGGGAGGCCCTCACCCTCGACCGGCAGCATGCGATCATCCGCGCCGTCCTCACCAGCGCATCCATCGGCCCCGGTAGACCTGGCCGCAACGGGTTCAGCCCGGAACGCATCACCCCCGATTGGGCGTTCTGACCACGATTCACGCGGCCGGCGGCAGCACCGTCGACTCCGAACGGCCGGTGTCCGCGCCAGCGTCGCGTGTTGTTGTGGTGGCGCCGAAGAGTGCGGCGAGTCGGGTTTGGAAGACCTCGACCGGGACATGCTCGGGCACACCCTGCGCGGCGGTGGTTCGACGCACCCAGTCGATGACCTCGGCCCGGTAGCCCCCGGCAGTCATGATGATGCTTCCGGAGTGTCGGTGAGCTGTCGGGCGGCCCAGAGCTGTTCACGGTGCGCCAACGCCGCCGAGACGGCGAGGTACCGTTGCCCCGCGCTGCGGTGCCCGGACCCGTCATAGTCCCACTCGACACCTGACGCCTCGCCGTCGGCATCGCTTCCGTCGGGCGCAAGTTGTGCACGCCAGGCGGTGCGGATCGCTTTCTGTTCCCGCATGGTCGTGGAGTAGGCCCGAGACTTGGTGGTGGTGTGGCCGCGCCAGCCCAGGGACGGGAGCCGGTCTGCCATGTCCGCGTATTGGTCGGGTAGCTGCTCGCTCAACCGGATGAGGACGCGCATGATCTGCTTGTGATGCTCGCTGACCGGCAGGCCGTCGATGGCGGTGGCGGGGATGCGGCGGGGCAGGGGCGCGTCGGTGATGTTCTTCGTCACGTACTTCGCCAGGTACCCGGCGGCGCGTGAGGCAGTGTCGCCTCCGGTGATGGGTTGCACGTCGCACTCGGCCCCGAACCGGAGCTGCATGAGCACGCCGTCCGGGCAAGGAACCTCCATCCGCACCCGAGCCGCAGCCGTACGGACGAGACCGGCAAGCTGCTCGCCGCTCACCGAGCCGGTCGCGTTATCGGTGGTGTCGGTGCGGATGATGGCGTGGTAGTGCGGGGCGAGACGGGCCTGCATCTCCATGACTTTCACGAACGAGACCCGCGCCCCCGGGCAGCTGGCACGTACCTGACGCCGAAGCTGGATCGTGAACCGGTGCCACAACTGCGGGAACCACCACGTGGTCAGCACGTGCGCCGTGTAGTCGTAGCAGTCGATGCACAGTGGCGTCCCCAGAACCGGATCACCAGCCCGGTGGATGTCCGGGCATCGGCTTACCACTCCGTGTGTACAGCGGGCAGCACGCTTGCCGGGGTGGCAGCGCCGGGGTACTCCGTTCTCATCCGTCCGGAGCGCATGCACGGCTCCGAAGGAGGGCGCGGTGAGGGTGGCGAACACGGCGGCGGCCCCGTCCAGATGCTCGGCGTTGAGACCGGTGGCGACGAGATGCCAGGTATCGGCGGCATACAGATCCGAGCACGACGGGCACACCGCCGCTCGCCGGTTCTCACACCGCGCGAACACGGTCGTGGTCCCGTCATGCCCCGTGCGGGTCAGGCGGATGGGATGGGCGCAGAACCCGGCCGAGCGTGTCCTGGCCCACCACGTCTCGTAACCGAGCGAGCCTGCCGCATCCACGAGCGTGCGCAACGTCTCCGCATCCAGTCCGCGTGCCGGGTCGTTCGCCATCGTCATCCTCCTTCCCGTCTCCTTGTGACGGCCGCCTAGTCGGCGTTCGGTTCCGGCTGGGGCGCGCCACCGTCGCTGTGCTCGTGCGGCGTGTAGTCGGCGGTGATGTCGGAGATGTCGCTGTCGGTGACGTGGAACGCACGGACCCGAATCGGCCGGGTGGTACCGTCCTCGATCACGAACCCGGTGCCGGGCTGAGAGTCCGGGATCTGCTCGCACACGGCACCGGCCGCACGCGCGCCTTGTCCGAGGGCCATGTCGACTTGGGTGGCTTCAGCCATCCGCAACCCGATGCGGGTGGGGAACAGTTGCCGGAACGTGATCACATCCTTCGACGGGTCCTGCACCGCCGCCAGCACGACGACCCCGACGGCGCGGCCTTGGGAGAGGATCAACGACAGCAACTGGGTCGCCTCTGCCGCTTGCTTCCGATCCGTCTGGTACGCCGTCAACGACGCCAGCTCGTCGATGACGACGACGATCAGCGGTTCCGCCACGGTGGGGGTGTGCTGGCGGGCGACACCGCGGAGCCGGTCAGCACGGTCAGTGAGATCGCTCGCGGCGTCTCGCAGCAGTTCCAGGGCTTGCTCTCCGGTGTTGTGCGCGAATCGGTGGAAGAGGGGTGCGGCGGCGCCGAACTCCATGCCGCCTTTCGGATCGATCACCCACAACTGGCACAGCCCGTCACGGACAGCAGGGGCGATACCGGTCAGCAGGGACCACATCACCGACCCTTTGCCCGCACCGGTGACCCCAGCCACCAGCACATGCCGATCCGCCAATCGCACCGTCCACGGCTGTCCGTCCTCCGTCATCCCGGCCAGGACTCGGGCCAGGTCCACACGCTCGGACGCCGCAGGGAGCCGGAGGGGCTCGGCAAGACTGTCCCGCGTCCGCACAGTCAGGACCACGACCCCAGGTGCGGGGCTCGTCGCCGTCACAGAAGCCACCCGCCAGGCGTGCGCCCATGCCTCGCATCGTGCCGCCCAGTCGGTGAGGGTCTGGCCGGGAATCAGCAGCACCGTCAGCACATCCGTGGCCCGGGTGATGCGGATCTTCTTCAGTTTCGGGACCAGGGGCGTGCCGTCCAGCACCGGTGCCAGACCGTTCAGCGCGCACAGTGCACTCCAGGTCTTCCGGTACCGCCAGCGACGCCATCGGGCACGAATGCGGGCGGTGACCGCGGCACGCCACGACGGAGGATGCATCAGCCGCCACGACACCAGGACAACGATGAACAGCACAGCGACGCTGGCCGCATCGATCCATCCGCGCTTCCACCAGGTCAGCGTGACCAAGCCAGCCGGGAGGGAGAGCGTGGGGAACAGCACCGCCCACCATACGAGGCCGACAACGAGGCGGATGAGCCTCCAAAGGAGAACGGCAACCGCGCCTATTACCTCGGAGGCCAGATCCGTGTTGTTCGCTGACTCGGCCGACGGCGAAGTAGAAGTTGTTCGGGGCATGATCAAGCTCCTTAGCTTGCGGAGCGGGGCAGACGACGACCGGACGACGGACGCCGTTGCCCCGCTCACCGGATCGGTTTAGTCGGTCGTCTTGCCGGTCCGGGCGGCCTCGGCACGGATCGCCTTCGCACGGAACGCGACACCGGAGCGGTCGCCCTGGGACCACGGGATCGCCACCAGACCCTCGATCACCACCGGCGCGCCGACGGTGATGCTCGACGGTTCCCCTGCCACAGTGACCGCCAGCACCTCACCACCGGAGGAATCCAGCGCCGCCACCTGCACCTGA
The DNA here is from genome assembly GCF_054777235.1 of Humibacter antri. Classification (NCBI taxonomy): domain Bacteria; kingdom Bacillati; phylum Actinomycetota; class Actinomycetes; order Micrococcales; family Microbacteriaceae; genus Humibacter; species Humibacter antri. Next base: position 402,259 of record NZ_BAAHAW010000019.1, read on the forward strand.
AACAGCGGCAGCCCGGACTCCTTATCCAGCCGGACCGCGCCGGTCTCTCGATCCGTGCGCTGCTCTGCCGGACGCGTCGCCAGGAAGATCACGCCCGCCGTGTTGATGTTCAACCTCATGAGCCGGTTGCTCCTTGCCTTGTCGTGGTGTGGCCGCCGGGTGGCGGGCACGTGATCCACTTCACAAGGGGGCATAGGGTGCGGGTAAGTGGCAGCCTGTAGCACGCGACCGCTACACGCCGCCACACTCGTGTTCCCGGTAAATCGCTGAACAGGCCCAGAAGCGGTCGTTCACCACGGCTGCGGCGGTCAGAATGAGGGGCGATGACCAGCACCTCGAAGCGCACGGCCTCAGGGCCGCGGAATGAGGCGCTGTGTCGTGCGCGTGCGTCGCGGGGGTGGAGTCAGGAGCAGGCGGCGCGAGAGTTCCTGCGAGCTGCGCGGCAGGCTGGAATCCCCGCGGCACCGAACGCGGATTCTCTGCGGATTTCGTTCTCCAGATGGGAGCGAAGCGAGCAAGTCCCGGACGAGACGAATCGACGGGTACTGCGCCTGATCTATCAAGCGTCCGATACTGAGCTTGGGTTTCCGGCTGCTCCAATTGTTCTGCTGCCGCCAGAACAGGCCCAGGAACTCTTGGCCCAGCTCCGCATGGCCACTCGCGTGGATGCGCTCCTGATTGACCAGCTGGAACAGCAGACCGACCAGCTTCGAAAACGGGACCGCACGTTCGGCGGCAAGCTCACGATGGAGCACCTGGCGGCGCACATCACCGAGTTGCAGAACCTTACCGCCTACTCGCTCACCCCGTCGCTACGAGAACGACTCGCAGCCGTCTTGGCCGACGCTGCCACACTCGCCGGCTGGCAAGCGGTCGACGTTGGAAGGCCGATGGCCGCGTGGGCTCAGTTCCTCACCGCTGAGAACGCGGCGCGCCTCGCGAACTCTCCCCTCTTGCTCGCGCACGCCCTGGGAGAGCACGCCTACGCCGTGATGGAAGCCGGAGATCCCGCCGCCGCACGTTACCTCATCGCGCAAGCGCTCCACACTCCTGCACTACCGCCCCTACTCCAGGCGTGGCTGCACGCTGCCGACGGCGAATTCGCCTCCGTCATGGCCAACCGCGATCAGACACTCGCATCGTTCGAGAAGGCCGCCAGCCTCCTACCCGCAGACTTCGGCGACGAGACGATGCCATTCATCACGCTCAACAGCGACCACTTGGAACGATGGCGAGGCAACGCCCTTGCACGTCTCGGCGATCCCGAGGCCGTCGCTGTCATCACTGCGGCGTTAGAGCGCATCAACACCGACGAGTTCGTGCGGGCCACCGCGACGATGCACACCGATCTCGCATTCGCCTACGCGGCACAAGGAGAACGCGAACAAGCCCTGCAACACGTTCGGCATGCCGAAGACCTCGCCCTGCAACTCGGCTCCGAACGTCTCCGTGCCAGACTCGCTCAGGTCAGAACCCGGTTACCTCCGGGTTAGAACCCTCAGCAGACCCACCAAAGAGCCCGCGCCGAGGATGAGGCCCTGATCGATCAGAGCCGGAATCTCGGCCAGCGGAACCCACTCAACAATCGCAGCCTCTTCGGCATCCGATGGCTCAGCAACATGGTCGGCGCCGTTGAAGAAGAACACCTCATGCGGGGTATCCACCATTCCCGGCATCGGCTGAAACGCCGCCAACCGGACACCACCGATCGGTGCCCATCCCGTCTCTTCAAGCGCCTCGCGCCGCGCACAATCAAGTGAGTCCTCTTCAGCCGCGACAATCCCACCCGGGAGTTCCCAACCCCACTCCTGCACCGGGAAGCGATGTCTCCACAGCATCAGCACACGGTCCTCATCATCGACAACCGCAGCCAACGCGACCCTCTGAAGGCGCACCACATGATGCTCGAACCGGTGCCCATCCGGCGGGGTGACATCGACCTTCACCAGCCGAACCCACGAACTGTCATACAGCGCCCGCTCACCATGCACAACCGTGGTCAACTCGGCCGGCTGACCCATCGACTCCGCATCAAACCCCTGCACCGGCACCACGAGGACCAGCCTAGCCACGACATCTGCCCCCGCACGGCCGAACCCGGCCACTCTCGGGTACGCGACCACACTGCCGCGATTCGCCGACGGCGCATCTTGCCACCGACCGAAGACGAACAGCAGCAGACCAGCCAGGCCAATCAACGTCGAGGAGACGACGGAGAAAGAAGAAGAAGAGAACAATCCGATCCACCCCACGCACTGCCAGGCGGGCGGCGCGCACCGCTCCGCTCAGCGCACCACCCGCCACACAGCAAGAAGCAGCAGAGCAAGCCGAGCAACCTCGAAGCGAGGGCGCTGTCACCCGCCGTGTTCAAATTTCCCTTACTTCATCAAGGGCTCGTCGCTCATGAGACGGGGGCATTCGTTTGACGTCGGGCGGCGGCTGCCCGGGTTCAACTGAAGGATGGCGGCGCGGCCGAGCTACCGACAAGCGCTCCGCGGGACGAATTCAGACAAACGTCTGGACATGCTCTCCCCTCCGCTGATAGCTTCCGAGCAGCACCCGAACGAATCGAGTGCCTGGAAGGATTGAGGGGGATCATGAGGAGAAGGAACGCTGTCATCGGGGGCGTCTTGGCGACCGCGGCACTCACGGGAGCCGGGCTGGTCGCTGCGCTGCCGGCGTATGCGTCGTGGGGATGCAACTCAGGGCAGCTCTGCGTGTATGTCGATTCGTATGGGAACAGCGCAGAGACCGGCTTCTACTACGACAACGACGACTGGGGCAGCTTCGACAACGTCGCAAGCTCGCTCTGGAACGACGGGACCAGTGAGAACGTAAGCGTTTACGTTCAGGACAATGCCACTGGTTCCAACTTCACGGTCTATCGCGGCGTGTCCAACAGGCACACAGATCTGTACTGGGACTCCACGGGTGGCGTGTCAGCGGGGTACTGGAACGACAACCTGATGAGCAACCACTGGCACGCGTAGGCATGCCCGGATCAACGCCGACGATGGGCGTGCAGTCTGATTCTGAACGAGCCAGAACGAAGAGGTCTACCAAGGATGTCTTGATCGCTTCGGCGCTCATCGTAGGCGTTGCATCAGCGTTGTGTGGCTGTGCTAGCGATAAGAAAGCGGTTTCGACGGGCGTGGACTATTCGGGCCGAGTAGTCGTAGCGGGCCAGGCCAAGCTCGATCCCAGCACCGACAGCGGCCGCCTTCCACTTGATAGTTACGCCCTCTCCGATTCTCAAAGCCGGACTATCGATTACGCCATCGACCTGAGCATTCATTCATGCATGACGGCTCGCGGGCAGCAATTCAGTCTCGTCGATCGTCGACAGGGTCACGACACGAGTGGTTACCGACTGTTCGGAGTGTGGCTAAGCGACGAGGCTGCAAAGTATGGATATGCACTCCCGCCCCAAGATCCGGTGGACCAGGCAGAGGTCAAGTTGAACGCCCAGGCGCAAACGCCCGCCACTCAGAAGGCCTATTCAGCGTGTCTGGATGAAGCGAATAAGAAGTTTCCGCGGAAGGACCCTTCATCGAGCCTCGCTTCTCAGGGCTCGGCGGAGGCGTACTCATTGACCGTTTCACATGACAAAACCGGTGTTTCTATAGTCCATCAGTGGCGGAACTGCATGCAAAAGAACGGAGTTGTCGTCCCATCTTCAGATGTTCTCACCGTCGGTGCAGCATCCATGCCAAAGGAGCAACAAGTGAAGGTCGCAGTTCAAGATGTCGAGTGTAAGACGCAGATCAACGCGGTACAGCGGCTCTCGGACATCGACGCAAGCTACCAGACCGTATTCATCGCGAAGAAGCAGGCCGCGCTGAACGACGAAAAGGCGGCGATAGTGAGCGTCGTAGCGAAGGCCCAGGCATACATTGACTCCACGCACTAAAGCGAAGGGCGCGGATCACGAGGGTGAGGTTCGGCTGCGTCGCTGGCCACATCCGGTGTTCAGCGTCATAGCGCTCGTACTCGTGTTCGCTGTCGGGGCCGGTGGAGTTGTCTTGGGCTATGTCATGCGATCTAACACGGCGGCCGCTATCGCCGCAGCGAGCAAGCCGGTTTCCGTGTACAAGGCGGCCGAAGAGCGCGAACTTCAACTGACGCCCGTCACAGGCACGATTGCGCCTGTCTCGGTCTTCGATTACTCACCACCGCCCGGGGCATTCACCGGGCAACCGGTCGTCACACAAGTTGGGGTGGCCGCCGGCCAGGCAATCACCGCGGGCAGCTTGCTGGTTGCCCTCGATGATCGTCCCATCTTCGCGCTGTCCTTAGCGATAACTCCATGGCGTGACTTCGCGCTCGGGCAGTCAGGGAGTGATGTCAAATCGCTCAACGACGAGCTGGACGCGCTGGGACTGCGTAGCAGCGGCGCTTCCGATAGTTATGATTCGGCAACGGCCCGTGCGATCCGTGAGCTTTTCAGCCGAGCCCATTTCGAGGCACTAGGAACACCTGCTGGAACCTCGCTGCCGCTGGCGAACGTGGCGCTGCTTCCTACCGGATCCTTTGTCGTCACCACCCAGACCCCACTGGGAAGTTCAGCAGCTACTGGTAAGCCCGTGATCGAAGGCTCTCAGGCCGCGAACCAGGTCGTCAGCAAAATCGACATTCTCCACAAGCAGCACGTCTCCGTCGGCACCGTCGTAAGCATTCAAGTCTCGGGCGGCGGCAGCAAACCGGCAACAGGACAAGTCGAATCGATCGGCGCGTTCACGGCAGGCGACTCGTCGAAGTCCGGTGCCGCAGCCCAGTCCGGCTATCCAGTCGTGATTTCATTCGCACCCGGTTCAGCTGGCAGCGCAGCCGCGGGGGGAGATCAAGTCAGTATCGGCTTCCCCAACTCGATAGATCGGCGGCTCGCTATTCCGACGATCGCAATCGAACAAAGCGGCGCACAACCGTGGGTCTTAGTCAAGCGCGGACTAAAGGACGTACGAGCGGAGGTGACTCCCGTTTGGCAGCAAAACGGCTGGACCGGAATCCAGACGCAAAGCGCTCTCAAGCCCGGTGACCGCGTACTCGTCAGCGGACGATGAACCACCGGTCGGCTCGTACACCGAGGGTGTTGTCTCGTAACGACGAGGATCAAACCTCAGCGGCCGGAGAACAACCATTGCTGTCCCTCCGAAATGTGAGCAGACGATACGCACACGAGACGGAATGGGCCATTCGTGACGCATCCCTTGACGTGTACTCAGGGGACTTCATCGCTATCACCGGACCGTCAGGTGCCGGGAAGTCAACGCTCATCAACATTCTCGCCCTCCTCGATTCGCCCGAAGCTGGCGAATATCAGGTCGGTGGGCAAAGGACCAGCACGCTGCGCAAACGCGACGTGGAACGAATCCGGGCCCGCTTGTTCGGATTCGTCTTCCAGCAGTCCAACGCGATTGACTCCCTGGCCGTCGACAAAAACGTTGAGATCCCTTTAGCTTCCAGCCGGGTTCCTCTTGCCGATCGGGCACAAAGAGTGGCAACAGCAGCACGCCTAGCCCATATTGAACACAAGGTCACGGCCAAAGTATCGCTACTATCCGGCGGTGAACGTCAGAGAATGGCGATCGCGAGAGCGATCGTGAACAACGGCAGCGTACTGTTCCTCGATGAACCAACCGGAAACCTGGATTCCGCTAACACCCAATCCGTCCTCGAACTAATCACAAGCTTGAACCGTGCTGGCACGACGATCATCCTGGTCACTCACGACCTCGAATTGGCCAAGTTCGCCACGAGGCAGGTTAGGGTCTTCGACGGTCGGCTAACGGAGCTAGTCGCGGTCAGTCAATCAGAATCAGCACCGGCGCCAGCGGATGCACTCGAGTTCCTCCAAACGCTGCGGGTGAAGTCGCGTCCGCGTCCGAGAGCGTTCGCCGGTTGGCTCAGAGCCCGTTCGGACGCGGTAAGTGAAGCCCTGTTTACTCTGTATGCGCACCCTCTGCGCACCGTAGCGGTGTTGCTTTCAGTCGCGCTAGGCGTGGCAGGATTGGTAGCCGGAAGCAGCCTCGGACTGACAGCTCAGGCGCAGATTGACCAGTTGATCTCAGCCTCGTCATCAGACAGCGTCACGGTTTCTCTGGCAGGTTCCTCGCAGGCCCCGGCAAAGCAAGGCTTTGGCGCAGATCCGGTCGCCCGAATCAGCGCACTCGATGGTGTAAGCGCAGTGGGCTACCAAGATCAGGTAGCTCCATCGGATGCTTCGATCTCTCGATTCGGCAGCATCCCGACGGATGTTCAGCCAATTCCTCTTGTCGGGGTAAGTTCGGGCACCTTCTCAGCACTGCATGTCCCCGTTCGATCGAGCGTGTCGCACCTCCTAGACATCAAGGTCGTAAACCTGAACACGGCGTTAGTAGGGGCGGAAGCCGCCCGCTCACTCGGTATCGTGAATGGGAAACAGCAGAGCATATGGATCGGCGGATCGGAATTCGACGTCCTCGGGATCTTGCCCACTGCGTCCCAGAACTCATCGATGGCCGCTTCGGTGGTGATCTCACATGACGCTTTGATGGGGCTCGGTCTTCCCACCAGGAGCCAACTCGCCGTGCGCACCGTTCCCGGCCACTCATTCGTTGTCGCACAAGCAATTCCCTACGCCCTAGACCCGGCCAACCCTGGGCACTTTGTGACGGACGGAGCCGCCAACTTGCTCACCCTCCGGCGCGGAGTCTCCACATCATTGGACGGCCTACTCCTAGCACTGGCCTGCGTCTTTCTCGGCATCTCCATACTGACCACTTCAGCAACGATGACCAACTCTGTGCTACAGCGGCGGGGCGAGATCGGCTTGCGCATGGCTACGGGAGCAAGCCGATTCGACATTGCGGGCCTGTTCGTTGTCGAGGGAGGGATCGGGGGCCTCATCGGAGGAATCGTCGGCTCCGCTATCGGAGTGGTCGCCGTCATAGTCATATCCCTTATCCAGCACTGGGACCCGTACTTCGACGTCGCGAGCCTGCTGATCGGCATAGTCTCGGGTGCCCTCGCTGGCATCGTTGCTTCGATCGCACCAAGCGTGCGCGCGAGCCGCATTCAACCCTCTCAAGCCCTTAGAAGTTGACTCCGCGCTTGACCCGATCCGGCCGGATCTGATTGGCATGTGTCGTACTCCTTATAGCTGGGGATGACGGTCGTGTGTTCACGCACGTGTGCACCATCGGCCGCAGTCCCTCAAAACGAATAGATGTACCGCCCAGGGATTGACGGCCCACGGATCGGAGATTCGAAAGGGCCGATTTCGAACTTGCGCCGTTGTCGATGCGTCCTTAGTCGTTTGGGTGCTTCACCCTCGCGTCGGGTGTCTTCGTGATAATGTGTACACCACATTACACGTCGGTACGCTGTGGAGGAGGATGGGCATGAGTGTGACAGTGGGTGTTCGTGAGTTCCGGCAGGATCTTGCGGAGTACATCGACCAGGCGGAGCCCGTGACTGTGACCCGGCACGGACAGACGGTGGGACTCTTCATTCCTGTGCATCGGGATCGAAGGGCCGAGATCGCCGCCTACTCCGAAGCAGCGAAGAAGGCCAGCGCACTCTTGGAGCAGCTCGGGATGACCGAGGATGAGGCGGTGGCTGAGTTCGACGCACTCCGCAGAGAACGGCTTGAAGCTGCTGCGTCGTGACGACGAGACGGATCGTCCTTGACGCGAACATCCTGATCCGTGCAGTGCTCGGTGTCCGCGTACGTACACTGATCGAACTCTACGGAGAGGACATCGCGTTCTTCACCCCAGCCCTCGCGTTCGATGAAGCAGTCCGGCATCTGCCGACGATCGCCGAGAAGCGAGGTGCCGATGTCGCGCCGCTCGTACAATCGCTCGATCGGCTCCGATCTCTGGTGGAAGCGATTCCCATCGAAGCGATCGCGCCACTTCAATCTGCAGCCATGGACCGGATCGGCGCTCGCGATCCGATGGATTGGCCGATGGTCGCGGCCGCGCTCATGCTGGATTGTCCGATCTGGACCGAGGACAAGGACTTCTTCGGAGCAGGCGTAGCGACCTGGACCAGCAACCTCGTCGAGATCTACCTCCGAGAGGATCCACGGGTCACGGGCTGAAAGCCCCTCAGAAAGGGTGCCCTTTCGCACTTGCGCCGTTGTCGGTGTGTCCTTGGCCGCTGGCAACTCTCAGGGCTGCGTATTCCGGTATTCGTTGAGGGCCGCAGCCAAGGGAACGAGGTCGCGATCGAGCACTGTGGTGACGATCTCTGTGTCGACGTTGAAGTATTCGTGAACGACGATGCTGCGCATCTCGACGATCGCCGGCCAGGGGATCTCTGGGTGCGCGCCGGTGATCGACGGTGGCAGGTGGTTCGCCGCCTCACCGATCACCCCGATGTATCGGATCGCCGCTTCGAAGGCCATTTCCACGACTTCAGAGTCCGGGTCACCGAACCGATCGCGGTAACGGGTGCAGCGCTCAATCGCGTCCAGAATGTCAGCGACGAGTTCTCCAGCCGAACGGCTCACAGTGGCACCGCATCCTTCAGCGCTGTCACTGAAATGCGTGACTTGAGCAACTGCGGTGCCACGACATCCACATCGTGCTCGAGTACCCGGCGAAGCCCGGCACGCAATCCGCCAACGCGGACAAGCTCGCTGTGCGTGTCATCGGGGAGCAGATCCACGAGGAGGTCAATGTCGCTGTGCGGGCCTGCTTCACCCCGCGCCACCGAACCGAACACCCGCGGATTCGCTGCGTGGTACTCGTCCAGGACGCTCTGCAGGTCATCCCGCCGCGCACGCAACAGCTCGCGCAAGGCGAGTGACTCCGGGCTGACGGCAACAGCGGTCATGCATCCAGGGTATCCGTGCAGGCGATCCACAGTCGCGGCAACATCGGTCCGCCCCAGACATCGGCATGAATGGTCGTTGGAACTTACGCCGTTGCGCGTGGGCGTGTGACCGGTGCGATGGGGTCCCTGATCGAGTCCTCACCGGATCGCGTCGCAGAACTGGAACGCGAGTTCGCTCCGGTATGGGCGGCCGCGCGGCGCCTTGGTGGGACGGCGCGATGGTCGAGCCGGACTCACGCCCGTCCGAAGTCGTCCTCGAGACGCTCGATGTCGTCTTCGCCGAGGTAATCGCCCAGCTGTACCTCCACGATGACAAGCGGTTCCTCTTGATCGTTGACGATGCGGTGCGGCTGACCGACAGCGATGTTGATGGTCTCTCCGATCCGAGCGGCAACCGTCTCACCGTCGATGACCGCCGAAGCGACACCCGAGGCAACCACCCACACCTCAGCGCGATGCTCGTGCGTCTGATACGAGAGCCGCGAACGGGGTTTCACCTCGATCCGTTTCACCTTGAAGCCTGCGCCTTCGTCGAGCACGGTCCACGTTCCCCATGGGCGCTCGTCCCGCTCACCGATCACACGATCTCCTTCAACACGCCGCACCTGTCAGTAACAGGAGTCTGCCCGAGATGCCGGCCAGCGCACGCCGAAAGGCTACCGACGGGTTCCGGCCGATCGCACCCCGTGCGCCGCGATAGCGTAGAACGCTGTGGCATGCGGGCGGAACGAGACGATGATCGGGCGATGCCCGAACACGCGGATCGCTCCATGAGCAACCTCGGGTTCCGCGCGTACGGCCGGCTCCTGTCCGTACCTTCACGCACGCTCATGGTGGTCGCCGGTCTGCTCGCGCGCACTCCGATCGCCGTACTCGGGTTCGGCTTCCTCTTCTTCGCCCACGCGAGCACGGGATCGTATGCGCTCGGCGGTCTCACGTCCGGTCTCGCGATCGCCTCGATGGGTCTCGTGGGGCCACTCGCCGGACGCGTCGCCGACCGCCGCGGGCAGCGGCAGCTGCTGTTGGCATCCGCGATCACGCACCCATTGGCGATCGCAGGCGCCGTCGCCTGCGGCTACCTCGGTTCGATGGTGGGCTTGGTGATCATGTCGGTGTTCTGCGGTGTGACAGTCGCGCCCGTCGGCGCCTTCATGCGTGCCCGCTGGTCGTCGATCGTCGAAGACACGTTTCTGCTGCGCACCGCCTACGCCGTCGAGGCGGTCGCGGATGAGATCGTGTGGGTGTTCGGTCCAGCGGTCGCAGCCTTCCTCGCTGCAGGCGTCGCGCCCGCCGGTGGTCTGATCCTCTCCGGGATCATCGGCCCGATCGGCGCTCTCTTCCTCAGGATGATGCCCGACGCGAAGCCGGCATCCGCGACCGAGCACGTTCACCGGCCGGGCCGGCTCCTGCGCTCGGCTCCCTTCGTCATCCTCCTGGTCGTCAGTTTCGCGACCGGCATCGGCTTCGGCATCAACGACCTGTCGATCGTGTCGTTGGCAACCGCGAACGGTGTGCCCGAACTGGCGGGAACGGTGCTGACGGCCTACTCCATCGGCAGCGCATCGGGCGGGTTCCTGTTCGGAGCGCTGTCCACCCGGCTCGGTTCGCGCCAGATGCTGGTCGGCACGTCCCTTGCCCTCTTCATCACGTGGGCATCGCTGGCGCTCGCGCCGGGCATCTGGTGGTTCTATCCACTCGGATTCTTCGCCGGCGCCACGATCGCCCCGCTGATGATCGCCGTCAACCACATCGCGCACGAGATCGTCCCGCCCACGATCATCACCGAGGCCCTCGCGTGGCTGAACACGCTGGTCATCTGCGGGATGTCGCTCGGATCCTTCGCCGGCGGACTCATCAACGACGCGACCGGGCCCCGTACCGCTTTCGTGGTCGTCGCCTGCTCATCCGCGGTGCCGATCCTGCTCGTACTGCTGGGCTTGCGTGCCTTCAAGGTCGCTGGGCGGCAGTCATCCCTCGCGCCGGAGTCACCGATGCAGGCGGGGGAGTAGCACGGCGCCTACGGCCGCGACTGCTGCGAGACCGGCGATCACGACAGCGACCTCGTGGAGAGCATCGACCGGCCCGACCGCGGCACTCTGCGCGGCGAAGTACGCGGCGAGAAGTCCGATGCCGAGCGATCCCGCGATCCGTTGCACCACGTTGAAGACGGTGTTGGCATCGGCCTGCTCCTCGGGCTTCAGGGTGCGGTTCGCGACGGTGAGGAGCGGGGTGATGACGAGGCCGATCGCGGCGGACCGTGCCGCGAGGATGCCGGAGGTGACCCAGAGCGACGTCGTCGCGTCGATGGCCAACAGGCCGAGGCTGGCAACGAGCAGCACGGCGAACCCGATGAGCACGGTCGAGCGCACCCCGATCCGCTCGGCGACCTTCTGGCCGAGCACGGTGCCGAGTCCGGTGAGGATTCCCTGTGGCAGCATCGCGAGTCCCGCCATGAACGCGGAATAGCCCTGCACCTGCTGCAGAAAGATCGGCAGCAGGAACAGGATCGACCACGCCGCGACCGAGGCGGCCGCGCAGAGCAGGAACGACACCGCGGCACTGCGATCGCGCAGCACACGCAGGTCGAGTGCCGGGCTCGGCGAACGCAGGGAACGCAGAACGTAGCCGACCAGCAGGAGCGCACCGATTCCGAGGGGGAGAAGGGAGAGTGCCGATCCCCACCCGGCGCTCGCGCCGCGGTCGAGACCGAAGAGCACCCCGAAGAGCCCGAGCATCAGCAGCGCCAGCCCGAACGCGTCGAGGTGTGCATCCTTCTGCCGAGGCGGCGCGACGCCGCTCGGAACGGCGCGAGCGGCGAATGTGGCGAGGATGCCGACGGGCAGGTTGATGAAGAAGATCGAGCGCCAGCCGAATGTTCCGATCAGCAGTCCGCCGACGCTCGGGCCGAGCGCGGGGCCGAGGAACAGAACCATTCCGGCCAAGGGCGAGATGTTGCGAGACGCCCCGGCCGAGCCCAGGAGCATGCTCATCGCCAGCGGAACGAGGGTGGCGCCGGTGAAGCCCTGCAGAATGCGTGCACCGATCAGGAATTGGATGTCCGGCGACAGCCCGCACAGCACGGAAGCGGCCGTGAAAGCGATCACACCCGCGACGTAGGTACGAAGGGTCCCGTAGCGACGCGCCAGGAACGACGTCAACGCCAGTCCTGTGCCGAGTGCGAGCAGGTAGCCGCTGGTCACCCACTGAACCGTGCTGAGTTCCGCGTTCAGATCCCGTGCGATCGGGGCTATTGCAACGTTAACGATGCTCGAATCGAGCATCGACAGCAGGGGACCGGCCAGGAGCCCGTACTGCGCGGCGACACCGAGCCGCTCAGCGCCCCGGGTCGTCATGGGCGGGTCGCCTCCGCTCGCAGCCGCTTCAGCCAGCGCAACTCCGATTCGATCTGCTCGCTCAGATGAGCGATGACGGCAGAACTCCAGAACTCGCCGGAGGTGCGCCCTTCGAGCGCGCCGAGCCGTGCTCGAAGGCTGTCGAGCGCGGCCGAGCGCACCTCGATGATCGCAGTGCGTTCGGCCGCATCGAGAAAGGAGAACTGCCCCAGCCGGGTGAGGAACTCCAGATCGTCGCCCGCCTGCGCGGGAGGCAGCTCGGACAGCAGATCGTGCAGCAGCTCTCTGCCGACGTCGGTCAGCGTGTAGACGTGACGTGGCGGTCTCGACTCGTGCTGCTCGACCGCGACCTCCACCGCACCGGCTTCGACGAACCGCTTCAGCGCCGGATACAGGGAGTTGTTGTTGATGACGATGCCCGTCGTCTCCTCGATCCGCTTCCGCAGTTCGTAACCGTGCGCGGGGCGGCGCGAGAGGTGACGCAGGATCAGGATGTCCGGATAGGCCATAGTAAGTTAATGTAACCTATTATGCAGGGGACGTCCATGATGACGAACCGGCGGCCGGCGACCGGTGGCTCCGCCCGCGGGCGTGGGGCCCGGCCCCAGCAAGCCCATAGCATGCGCTCGGCTAGGGTCGTAGCCATGACTGTCGCCTGGGGCCGCCGCATCGCGGCGTCCGTTCTCACCGCATTCCTCGTCGCACTCCTTGTGCACATCGGAACGGTGGTGCTGACGAACGAGGCCTACCTCGCAGCGCAGAGTGCAAGCTGGGCCGCGATCATCTCGATCAGCGGCTACTTCACGCTCGCCTCGGTCTTCGCGTTCGTGCTTCTCGCGGTGGCCGCGATCTTCGACGTCTTCGCCACCTGGTGGGGCGCCCTCATCGCGGGCGTCGTGATCGGCGTCATCTCCACTGCGCTCGACACGATGATCTATCTGGCCGTGAACGCACAGAAGCCCGACATCTCGGTGCTCTGGAGCGTGACTGGCGAGCGCAACCTGCTCTTCATCGCGCTGGTCACCGCGCTGACGCCCACCTTCGGACGCTGGCTCTACCGTGTGATCGCCCAGTACGACACGACGGCCGTCCGCGGTCGCAAGGTCGCGTTGGTGCGCATCCCGGCCACCAACCTCGCAGAGGGCATCGTCACCAACATCGAGCGCGCCGAGGTGGACTCGACCAAGGCCGACGAGCAATGGGATGCCTACGTCGCCGCGCTCGCCGAAAACGGTTGGGAGACGGTCGAGGTGGCCTCCGCGGAGGTTCTCGCCGATTCGGTCTTCGTCGAAGACACCGCCGTCGTCGTCGGTGACCGGGCGGTCATCGCCCGTTCCGGTGCGGAGCAGCGGCGGGGCGAGACGCCGGGAACGGAGGCCGTGCTCACCGACTTCGGACTGCGCATCGACCGCATCCAGGAGCCCGGAACGCTCGATGGCGGCGACGTGCTGCGCGTGGGAACCACGCTCTACGTGGGCCGCAGCGAGCGCACCAACGGAGAGGGCATCCGTCAGCTGCGCGCGATCGCGGCCGACGAGGGCTACAACGTCGTCGCCGTGCCGGTGAACGGTGTTCTGCATCTGAAGACGGCAGTGACCGCGCTGCCCGACGGCACCGTCATCGGACACGGCGACCATGTCGACCCGGCCGTCTTCGACCGCTATCTCGAAGTGCCGGAAGCCGCAGGCGTCGCGGTGCTGGTGCTCGGACCCGACGCCGTCTTGCTGGCGGCATCCGCCCCGAAGACCGCGGAACTCCTGACCGACCTCGGATACCGCGTCGTCACAGTCGACATCTCCGAATTCGAGAAGCTCGAGGGCTGCGTCACCTGCCTGAGCATCCTGATCGGCTGACCCGATCCGGCCCGCCGTCACGATCCGGCGCGCTGATTGCGCCACTTTGCGGTTGTTGCGCCAGCAAACGTGGCGCAAGCACTGCAAAGTGGCGCAATCAGGCAGCCGTCGTGCCAGCCGTCCGCGTGCGCGCCCGGCTGCCCGCGGCATCCGGGCTCCGCGCGAGGTGGCAAGATGGTGGTGCCCGTTGCGCTCACAAAGCGTGAACGGATGCCTGTGACACATCACCCCGTTGCCGCGGCCCGCTAAGGAGACACCGATGTCCGCCATGCCCGAACTCACCGAAGCGTTCGGAACCGACCTTCCGCACGAGAAGCTTCTGATCATGAAGGGGCCGCGGAGCGGGCTGACGATCAGCATCGCGGTGCACTCCACCAAGCTGGGCCAGGCGCTCGGCGGCTGCAGGCTGTGGTCGTACGACAACTGGGTCGACGCCGTGCACGACTCGCTGCGCCTCGCCGAAGGCATGACGTACAAGAACGCGGCGGCCGGCCTGCGTCGCGGAGGTGGCAAAACGGTCATCCACCTGCCACGCGGCGCCCGGCTGGATGCGGAGCGCCGCCGCGCCGTGATGCTCGACCTGGGTGACGCGATCGCCTCCCTCGACGGTGCCTACATGACCGCCGAGGATGTCGGCACCAGCGCAGAAGACATGGCGGTCGTCGCCGAGCGCACGTCGGATGTGTGCGGGCTGCCCTCCGACAAGGGCGGCGTCGGCGAGCCGAGTGACGCGACGGCGCACGGCGTGTATGCGGGCATCCTCGCCACGCTCGAGGCGGTCTTCGGAGACCGCAGGGTCGCCGGACGCCGCTTCACGGTGCTCGGACTCGGCCACGTCGGGTCGCTGCTCGCCACCCGCCTGGCCGGCGATGGCGGCATCCTCACCGTGACCGACGTGAACCCGGTCAAGCGCGAGCTGGCCGCCCGGCTCGGCGCCCAGTGGGCGGAGTCCGATGAGGCGATGCGCGTGCCCGGCGATGTCTTCGTGCCCGCCGGCGTCGGCGGCATCCTGACGCCCGAGGTCGTCGGGGCCCTGCAGGTGCATGCCGTGTGCGGGCCCGCGAACAACCAGCTCGCCGAGCGCGGGGTCGCCGATCTGCTGCGCGAGCGCGGTATCGCCTGGGCGCCGGACTTCGTGGTGAACGCCGGCGGCGTCATCTTCCTCGACACGCTGACCCGGCCGGGCGCCTCGGCCGAGGCGACAAGGGAGCGGGTCGAGCAGATCGGCGACACCGTCGCGCAGATCTTCGAGGATGCCCGGGAGCACGACATCACGACCCTCGTGGCCGCAGAGGCGCTCGCCATGGAGCGGCTCGACGCCGTCCCCGCGCTGGTCTGAGGCGCGCCCCTTCCGGCGCAGTCCGGACGGGGTCGTCAACAGGACAGATCGCGCTCTCCTGCCAAGCACTCGGCACCCGGCGGTGCCCGCCAAGCACCCGGCACCCGGCGGCGCCCGCCAAGCACCCGGCACCCGGCGGCGCCCGCCAAGCACCCGGCATCCCCGCCAAGCACTCGGCACCCCCGCCAAGCCTCCGGCAGCACCCGGCCCCAGTCCCCGACGCAGTCCGAACGAGACCGTCAACATGACAGATCGCGCTCTCCTGCCGACAACATGCCGAATTGGCATGTTGTCGAGCGGATGTCATGTCGAGCGGATGTCATGTCGAGGCCTCGGTCGTTCCGGCGGGGCTGAGCCGCTGCCTGCCGCACTGCCTGCCGCACTGCCTGTTGCGCAGTCCGCACGCATCGGTATAGCCTGATCAGCTGTCGCTCTTCACGCCTTCCGGGCACCGGGGCGGCATCCGGATGACTGGTCGAGACCCGGGTCGCTCCACGTGCGAACGGCCCGACACCGCAAGGAGGACGCCATGATGACGAAGACCGAGATCACGCCGCGGCTGCGCGCGGGCGTCGCGGTCCTCCTCGTGCCGGCCGCCGCTGGTGGTCCGGCCGGGTATCGGCATGCAGCGTCTCCCGCCGGCGGGAACACTGCCGTGATCGGTTAGCTGACAAGGCAACACCGCCAGCCCACCTTTCAGCCTTTCCGGCCCGCGCGCGGAGCACTCCGCCGCCCACGCGAATGTCCGACCCGCTCGGCGCACCCGACGACTGTCGGTTCCTGCGATCGCCGCCCACCGCTCGGACCACTTCGTACGCGACCGATCTCGTACCCTTTCACGGATCGACTGTCGCTCCCCAGCGGCAGAATCGATTCGACTCACGATTCCCGCTCATGGATGCCTCACAAGACATCCATGAAAAGAGCACAACACACACCTTCCACACGAAATGGTGAACCATGTCTGCCTCTGAGGCACAGAACCAGACACCCCTGCTGCATCCTCCGGAGCGAGAGCCGGAGCACGAGCCGCAGCAGGAGGTGCGCCCGCCGGAGCATGCGTCGAAAGACGGCAAGCGGCTGAACACGTTCCGCTCGCTCGCACGCATCTACCCGTATGCGAAGCCGGCCATGTCGCGCATCTACCTGGGCATGGTGGCGGCGATCGGCGCGTCCGTCGTGGCGCTGCTGATCCCCATAGTGCTGCAGGCGCTCGTCGACGGGCCGATGAAAGACGGCGACCCGTCCGAGGTCGTGCCGTCCGCGGTGCTCGTGCTGGTGCTGGGCGCGGCAGAAGCGGTGCTCATCTCGCTGCGCCGCTGGTTCGTGCTCACGCCGGGCACGAAGGTGGAGGCCGATCTTCGCAACGCGTTCTACGCCAAGCTGCAGGATCTGCCGGTGAGCTTCCACGACGGCTGGCCGTCCGGCCAGCTGCTCAGCCGCGCCGTCAGCGATCTGAACCTCATCCGCCGCTGGCTGAGCTTCGGCTTCGTGCTGCTGTTCGTGAACATCCTCACCATCGTCATCGGCTTCGTCGTGCTGATCACCTGGAACTGGTTGCTCGCGGTCATCTTCATGGTCTGCTCGATTCCGCTGTGGATCTACGGCTACGTGTTCGAGAGCCGCTATTCGGTCATAGCACGACGCAGCCAGGATCAGGCAGGCGACCTCGCGACGGCCGTCGAGGAGTCGGTGCACGGCATCCGCGTGCTCAAGGCGTTCGGTCGGGGTCGGCACGCGCTGCGCAACTTCGAGAAGCAAGCGGAAGACCTGCGCGGCACCGAGATCGCGAAGGCGAAGGCCATCGCCGGCATCTGGCTGTGGCTGCTGCTGGTTCCGGATGTCGCGTTCGCGGTGTGCCTCGTCGTCGGCGTCTGGCAGGTCTCGACGAACTCGCTGACGGCAGGCCAGCTGCTCGCCTTCTTCGCCACAGCGACCGTGCTGCGATTCCCGATCGAGTCGATCGGATTCCTGCTGTCGATGACGTTCGACACCCGTACGGCAGCCGACCGATTCTTCGACGTGATGAACACGCCGAACGACATCGACGACCCGCAAGCTCCACGGGCCGTGACGAACCCGCAGGGTCGCCTCGCGTTCCACGACGCGCACTTCCGCTACGCCGACACGCCGACCGGCTACCCCGATTTGCTCGACGGCATCGACCTCGAGCTGGAGCCGGGGGAGACCATGGCCCTGGTCGGTCTGACCGGAAGCGGCAAGTCGACGCTCACCGCGCTGACTACGCGCTTGTACGACGTGACGGGCGGGTCGATCACGCTCGATGGCGTTGACATCCGGGCGCTGACCAGGAACGAGCTGCGCACCCACATCGCCATGGCGTTCGAGGATGCCACACTGTTCTCCGCCTCCGTGCGCGACAACGTGCTGCTCGGCCGTGCCGATCTGGCTGGCGAAGATGCTGATCCGCACTATGCGGAGACGCAGAGGCGGGCGGATGCCGTGCTCACCGAAGCGCTCGAGGTGGCCCAGGCGGGTTTCGCGTACGACCTCCCCGACGGGGTCGACACGAAGGTGGGTGAAGAGGGGCTGAGCCTTTCAGGCGGCCAGAGGCAGCGCCTGGCGCTGGCTCGCGCGGTGGCCGCGAACCCGGAGGTGCTCGTGCTCGACGACCCGCTTTCGGCTCTGGATGTCGACACCGAGGCTCTCGTGGAGGCGGCGCTGAGGCGCGTGCTCGCGTCCACGACGGCGCTCATCGTCGCGCACCGGCCGTCCACCGTGATGCTGGCCGACCGCGTCGCCCTGCTCGAAGGCGGCCGCATCACCGCCGTCGGCACGCACCACGACCTGCTGACGACCAACGAGCATTACCGATTCGTCATCTCGAGTCTCGAAGACGACGAAGAACACGAGATCCTCGAGGAGGTGAACCTCTGATGAGCACGGCAACTGTTCTCGGAGTCGAGGGCGAGGAACGCAACGACTTCTCCAAGGAGGAGTCGCGCCAGATCCGGCGGCGTTCCCTGAGACTGCTGGGATCCTTGCTGCGTCCATTGCGCGGCAGGGTCGCGTTCGCCCTCGTGGTTGTCGTGGTCTCCACGCTCGCCCAGGTGATCGGCCCGACCTTGATCGGCATCGGCATCGACCAGGGAATCTCTGCACTGAAGACGCAGAACTGGTGGCCGATCGCCCTCACCGGTGCGGCCTACCTGGTCACTGGAGTGCTGGGTGCCGTGACCGTCTCGTGGTACACGGTCATGTCTGCGCGCATCAGCCAGGCGATTCTGCTCGACCTGCGCAAGCGGGTGTTCCTGCACACGCAGCGGCTGAGCCTGGAGTTCCACGAGTCGTACACGTCAGGACGCATCATCTCGCGGCAGACGAGCGATCTGGACTCCATCCGCGAGCTCCTGGACTCCGGCATCAACCAGCTCGTGCAGGGCGTGCTGTACTCCGGCTTCATCGCCGTGTTCATGTTCGTGAACGACTGGGTGTCCGGCGTCATCCTGTTCTGCTCGCTGGTGCCGCTGTACTTCCTGACGCGGTGGTTCCAGAAGCGGTCGCAGGTGCTGTTCCGTCACTCGCGTGTGGCATCCGCGAAGCTCATCGTGCACTTCGTGGAGACCATGACGGGCATCCGCGCCGTCAAGGCGTTCCGCAAGGAGAAGCGCAACGAGAAGGAGTTCGGCGCCCTCGTCGAGGACTACCGCGACGTGAACGCCAAGACCATCCAGCTGTTCGGAATCTTCGATCCGGGTCTCGTGATGATCGGCAACATCACCGTCGCCGTGGTTCTGCTGGTCGGCGGATTCCGCGTGGCGACGGGAGCCCTGCCCATCGGCATCCTGCTGGCCGTGCTGCTCTACACCCGTCGATTCTTCGACCCGATGGAGGAGATGGCCATGTTCTACAACTCCTACCAGTCGGCTGCGGCCGCGCTCGAGAAGATCTCGGGCGTGCTGGAGGAGGAACCGAGCGTTCCGGACCCGAAGCACCCGGTCGACCTCTGGGAGGCGAAGGGGCGCGTGACGTTCGACGACGTGACATTCGCCTATAAGAAGGATCGCGTCATCCTTCCGGAGTTCACCCTCGACGTGCCCGCCGGGCAGACGATCGCGCTCGTGGGTTCGACGGGCGCCGGCAAGTCGACGCTGGCGAAGCTGATCGCCCGGTTCTACGACCCCACCGAGGGATCGGTCGCACTCGACGGCGTCGACCTACGCGATCTGCACCCGAAAGACCTGCACCGCGCGATCGTCATGGTCACCCAGGAGGCGTACCTGTTCTCCGGAACTGTGGCCGACAACATCGCGCTGGGCAAGCCGGATGCCGGCTCCGACGAGATCCGTGCGGCGGCGGAGGCCGTTGGTGCGGCCGAGTTCATCCAGGGGTTGCCCGACGGGTACGACACCGACGTGAACAAACGCGGTGGGCGCGTCTCTGCGGGCCAGCGGCAGCTGATCTCGTTCGCGCGCGCGTTCCTCGCGAACCCGGCGGTGCTCATCCTCGACGAGGCGACGAGCTCGCTCGACATCCCGAGCGAGCGCCTGGTTCAGGATGCCCTGCAGACGCTGCTGAAGGACCGCACCGCTCTGATCATCGCGCACCGGCTCTCTACGGTGGCGATCGCTGATCGGGTGCTGGTGATGGAGCACGGTCGGGTCGTCGAAGACGGCTCACCCGCCGACCTCATCGCAGGCACCGGTCGCTTCGCCCAGCTGCACGCCGCCTGGCGCGACTCACTGGTGTAGGCCTCCCTCCCGAGGGTGGCCCTGCTGCCGCGGGTGACCCCGCTCCCGCGGGGGGCCTTGCTCCCGCGGGGGGCCTTGCTCCCGTGGGTGACCCTGCTGCCGCGGGTGCCCTGCTGCCGCGGGGGACCCTGCTGCCGCGGGGGACCCTGCTCCCGCGGGTTGCCCTGCTGCCGCGGGTGACCCTGCTCCTGCGGGTTGCCCCGCTCCCGCGGGCTGCCCCGCTCCCGCGGGCTGCCCCGCTCCCGCGGGTTGAGCTTGTCGAAACCCGACGCCGCGTAGGGGTTTCGACAAGCTCAACCCGCGGGGCTGAAGCGCAACCCGCGGGGCTGAAGCGCAACCCGCGGGGCTGAAGCGCAACCCGCGGGGCTGAAGCGCAACCGCGGGGCTGAAGCGCAACCGCGGGGCTGAAAAGCAGCCTCGCCCCTGTGCGGCTACCCGATCTGCGCCAGCATACGGTTACCCTGGGCCCGTGGCCGGCACGCTGGGAAGCCGACTCGGCGACATCGTACGCACGCTGGCGCCGGGGTACTTCGCCTTTGTGATGGCCACCGGCATCATCTCGGTCGGCATGTCGCGCGTCGGCCTCGCGGCCGTGTCGACCGTTCTGCTGTGGCTCGCGATCGTCGGCTATGCGGTGCTCATCGGCTTGATGATCTGCCGCTTCTTCGTGTACCGCCGGGAGTTCATCGCCGACGTCACGTCGCCCGCGGTGGGATTCGCCTTCTTCACGTTCGTGGCGGGCACGGATGTGCTCGCCACGCGGCTGAGCTCCGACATCGGATACGCGTTGCCGCTGGTGATGCTCGGCGTCTCGTTCGCGGCGTGGCTCGTGATGGGCTTCGGGGTTCCCTGGGGCATCGTGACGTCGAGACCGGGAGATTCCAGCACCTTGAGCGGGGTCAACGGCACCTGGTTCGTCTGGGCGGTGGCCAGTCAATCGCTCGCGGTGCTGGCATCCAGTCTGCAGCCCATGGTCGGGTCTCTTGCGGGGGAGGTCCTCGCCCTGGTCGCCGTGGTGTCGTGGTCGATCGGCGTGGTCATCTACGGCACGGTCGGCGTGGCCGTCGTGATCAGGGTGCTGACCCGCGGCATCACGCCGGCCGAACTCGGGCCGCCGTACTGGATCACGATGGGGGCCGCCGCCATCACCGTGCTCGCCGGTTCCCGAATCCAGCAGGTGGACCTGCCGATCGTCGGGGTCGCTCGCGGGCTCGTCTCCGGGGTGGGGGTCGTGTTCTGGTCGTTCGCAAGCTGGCTCGTCATCGCCCTGATCGCGGCCGGCTGGTGGCGGCACGTCGTGCACAGGGTCCCGCTGTGCTACGAGGCGGCGCTCTGGAGCATCGTCTTTCCACTTGGCATGTATTCCGTGGCGAGCATGAACCTGGGCACGGTCGATCGACTGCCGATCATCGACCTCGTCGGATCGTTCGTCATCTGGATCGCCCTCGCTGCCTGGGTCGTGGTGGCCGCGTCCATGGCGGTGCACACGATCCGCAGGTTCGCGCGCGCCTAGGCTGAGGATGTGCTGGAGGCACAACGCCACGGGTTGAGCGACGCGATACGCACGCTGTCGCCGACGTACTTCGCCCTGGTGATGGCCACCGGCACGGTGTCGGTCGGCATCGCACAGGTCGGGTCGCCGGCACGCTCGCTGACATTGCTGTGGATCGCCGTCGCCGCATATGTGGTGCTCGTGGTGTTCACGGTCTGGCGCTTGATCGCCTACCGTCACGAGATCGTCGCGGACTTCACAAGGGTGCGAACCGGGTTCGCGTTCTTCACGTTCGTGGCGGCAACCGACGTGATCGCAGCGAGGTTCATCCCGATGCTGGGGTTCGGGCTGCCGTGCGTGTTGCTGGTCATCGCGTTCTCGGCATGGCTCGTGCTCGAGTACGCGATTCCCGGCGGGGTCGTGCTGTCGCATCCCTGGCACCTCGACGCACTTCGCGATGTGAACGGAACGTGGTTCATCTGGCCGGTTGCGAGCCAATCGGTCGCGCTGGTCGCGGCCTCGATCGAACCGCTCG
Organism: Humibacter antri; assembly: GCF_054777235.1. Lineage (NCBI taxonomy): Bacteria > Bacillati > Actinomycetota > Actinomycetes > Micrococcales > Microbacteriaceae > Humibacter > Humibacter antri. Next base: position 424,363 of record NZ_BAAHAW010000019.1, read on the forward strand.
CGGCGCGATCGGCCGAGCTGCTGGCGATCATCGCCGTGCTTTCATGGTCGATCGGCGTTGTGCTCTACGGCGTGATCGGAGTGGTCATGGTCGTACGCATGCTGACGCAGGGCATCGCGGCCGCCGAGATCGGTCCCGACTACTGGGTGGCGATGGGCGCTGCGGCGATCACCGTGCTTGCGGCGTCGAAACTCGTGGAGATGACCGACATGCCGATGATCGACGCCTCCCGCGGCTTCGTGGCCGGCGCCGCCGTCGTGCTGTGGTCGTTCGCCACCTGGCTGATTCCCGCTCTGGTGGGCATCGGCTGGTGGCGGCATGTCGTGCATCGGGTTCCGGTGCGCTACGAGTCCGCGCTGTGGGGCATGGTCTTTCCGATGAGCATGTATGCCGTCGCGAGCATGTATCTCGGCAAGGCTGACAGGCTGCCCACTCTCGGCGGCATCGGAGAGGTCAGCATCTGGGTGGCGTTCGGTGTCTGGGCCATCGTCGCCGTGTCGATGCTCGTGCACGTGGTCCGCCGGCTCTGGCCCGCGTGACGCCTCGGCCTCGATTGGGATAGTTAGCTTGCTCTCTGCAATACTTGCCTAGTGCAAATGAATGATCCATCGCTGGGGCGCGCGCCGTCCGATGACGAGATCTCCGCGTTCCAAGTGGCCACGCGAGACCTCATCGACGTCGCCGTGCGCAGCGTCGAGGTGGTCGCGCCCGGTGTCTCGTTGCCGCAGTTCCGGCTCATGCTGGTGCTCGACGACCTCGGCATCACGCCGTCGACGAAGCTGGCTCGCGAGCTCGCCGTCTCGCCCTCATCGGTGACGCGCATGGCCGACCGGCTCGTCGCATCCGGCCACGTCACGAGGGAGCGCGACCCCGAGAAGCGTTCGATCGTCGCCTTGGCCCTCAGTCCGCTGGGAATCGAGACGGTGCACGAGGTCTTGTCGTGGCGGCACGTGGAGCTGGCCCGAATCCTGCACGCGGTCGACCCTGCCGACCGGGCCGTGACGGCCCGTGCCCTTTCGGCCTTTCACCGTGCAGCGGCCGGCCGGCCGGAACACTCTCATCTCGGGTGGTTGCCGCTGTGAGAGAAGACAGTCGGGGGCGCAGCACTCGCGGCGCCTCGAAGATCCCGCATGTCCGGGGGCTCGTCCTCGGCGACTTCGCCGTCGATCGCCGGATGCTCGTCATCACCGCTCTTGCCGTTCCCGTCGGCGCACTGGCCGGGCTGGCCGCGTTCGTGCTCCTCCGGCTCATCGGGCTGGTCACGAACCTCGTGTTCTTCGGGCGTGTCGACACCGCGCTCGTCGCCCCGAGTGCGGCGCACGCGCCGTGGTGGATCATCCTGTTCGCCCCCGTGCTCGGCGGGCTCATCGTCGGACTCATGGCTCGGTACGGTTCGGAGAAGATCCGCGGGCACGGCATGCCGGAGGCCATCGAGGCGATCCTGACCGGGGACAGCCGGGTCTCGCCGAAGGTGACAGTGCTCAAGCCGATCTCTGCAGCGGTGAGCATCGGTACGGGTGGACCGTTCGGCGCTGAGGGCCCGATCATCATGACCGGCGGAGCGCTCGGTTCGCTTCTCGCGCAACTGCTGAAGCTCACGGCCGACGAACGCAAGACGTTGCTGGTCGCGGGCGCCGCGGCGGGAATGGCCGCCACCTTCAACTCTCCGCTGGCATCGGTGCTCCTGGCCGTTGAACTGCTCTTGTTCGAATGGAGACCGCGCAGCTTCGTGCCGGTCGTGGCAGCGGTTGCGGTGGCGACGATGGTGCGCGGTGTTCTGCTCGGCACCGGACCGGTCTTTCCGGTCGACGCGTCACATCTGCACCTGTCTCCGCTGGTGTGCGTGATCGCAGCCGCGGTCGGCCTGACCGGCGGTCTTCTCGCCGTCGGTGCGACCTGGCTCGTCTACAAGGCGGAGGACGGCTTCACCCGGCTTCCCATCCACTGGATGTGGTGGCCGGCGATCGGCGGCCTCATCATCGGGGCCGGCGGCCTCATCGAGCCGCAGGCGTTGGGCGTCGGATACGACGTCATCGATCAGCTGTTGACCGGCAAGGCGACGATGTCCCTGATTCTCGGCATCCTGATCGTCAAGACGCTGATCTGGTCGCTCTCGCTCGGGTCGGGAACCTCGGGCGGGGTGCTGGCGCCCATGTTCATGGTCGGTGGTGCGCTCGGTGCGCTCGAGGGGACCGTGCTCCCGCAAGTCATACCCGGGTTCTGGGCCATGTGCGGCCTCGCCGCGGTGCTCGGCGGGGTGATGCGCTCCCCCCTCACAGGTACCGTGTTCACGCTTGAACTCACTCATGCGTGGAACGCACTGCCGGCGTTGCTGCTTTCGGCGACCGCCGCGTACGCCCTGTCGGTGCTCGTGCTGAAGCGTTCCGTTCTCACGGAGAAGATCGCCCGGCGCGGGCTCCACCTCACGCGGGAGTACTCCACCGATCCCCTTGAGACCTTCTTCGTCAGAGACGTCATGCATCCGGTCGGCGTCGGCTCGGGCGACGGAGACGAAGACCGATTCACCGTGAGCGAGCGGCTGACGGTGCGGGCCCTTGCCTACCTGTTCGCCGAGAACGGATGCACTGAGGCCGACGTCATCGATGGCGACAACAACGTCATCGGGCGAGTCGGCATCGTGGATCTGCTGCAGCCGTGCCTGCACGATCTCACGGAGGAGCACCACAGGGCCCGCACCCTCGGGTTCCGCACGTCTTCGCAGTCGGGCGATCCTGCGCGAGTGTGACCGCCGAGTGCCGGCAAGCAGGCCGGCGCGGGCGGCATACGTGAGAACGGTGTCGCCCGCGCTTTCGCCGCGCGTGCGCTGGACCTAGAACGCGGTCGCGCCCTACCGCCTGCGCGGAGCTCGAAGGGTGCGGGATGCCGTGTGCAGCAGCGTCGTCAGCACCATAGCACCGTGGCATCGATAACACAATCTCGGCGCACGAGTCGCGTTCCATCATGCTGCCGAAACGGGGTCCGTTCGGTGTTGACGTGTTTCTGCGGCACGTCTAGCATCCCCGACAGACGGTGTTCAGTGTCAGCCGGCGATTACCGCATTGCTGTTAGCGATAGCAGTTCTGCGAAGAAGCGCTCTGATGGCGTGGCACTCCTCACCGGGCCACCGGCTTCGACGACGAAAGCGTGCTCATGACCTTGCCACCGACATCGGCCGCACGGCGCGCCGCACGGCGCGTTCTTCTGGCCGTCATCGTCTCCGCCATGACAGCAGTCGCGCCGCTTGCCGTCGCGAACGCAGCGCCGGCCGTCGCTCATGCGGCCGCCAGTCAGACATCACCGCAGAACCTTGCGTTGACCGGCACCGCGAGCGCCTCATCGGTCGAGTTGAACCGTCCGGACTTCGCCCCGTCGATGGCGATAGACGGCAACAGCTCGACGCGCTTCTCGTCCGGGTACCAGGACGACGCGTGGTTCCAGGTCAAGCTCGCCGCTCCCTCGCCCGTCGACCACATCGTGATCAACTGGCCGAACGCCTGTGCGCGGTCGTACATCATCCAGACCTCCACGGACGGCAGCACCTGGACGGACCGGAAGACCCTGACCGATCAATCGACCTGCCCGCGAGTCGACACCATCCAACTCGGCATCACCGACCCCGTCTCGTACGTGCGCATGCAGGGCCAGAAGCGCTGGTCGACCTACGGATACTCGATCAGCGAGTTCGAGATCTACGCGGCACCTGCCCCGAAGCAGCTCGCACTCGTGCCCGAGCCCGTGTCGGTGACGGAGGGCGCCGGCTCCTTCACGATCTCGTCCGACACCCAGCTCGAGGCGTCGGGGAGTGCGGTGGCGCCGGCGAACCAACTGGCCGCGGAGCTGCGTCGTTCGAGCGGATACGCCTTGCCTGTGGTGGCGAAGGCGACCACCGGGCATCCGATCCGGTTCGTGATCGCCGACGGCGAGGCACCGGCGGGGCATACGGATGAGGGCTACACCCTGAATGTCACCTCCGATTCGGTGCGCATCGGCGCCGATACCGCACACGGAGCGCTCGACGCCGTGCAGACGCTGCGCCAGCTCGCCCCCGAGTGGATCGACTCGGACCACACGGTGAACGCGCAGTGGACGATCCCCGCGGTCTCGATCAGCGACTACCCGCGATTCGCCTATCGCGGCCTCATGATCGACACCGCACGCAGCTTCTACACGGTCGACGAGGTCGAGAAGCTGATCGCGGAGGCGGCGCGTTTCAAGATCGACGCGGTGCACCTGCACCTCACGGATGACCAGGGCTGGCGCATCGCGATGAACACGCCGGCCGACAACCCGTCCGGCATCGACTACTCGCTGCTGACGAGCGTGAGCGGCGCGACGGCGATGACCACGAACGACCAGGGCCGGCAGTTGGGCACCGAGCTCGGACACACCGGCTTCTACACGCAGGCCGACTACAAGAAGATCGTCGACTTCGCCGCGGACAACGGTGTCACGATCGTGCCGGAGATCGACAGCCCCTCTCACAGCAATGCTGCATTGCACGCGATCCCGCAGCTGAACGGCGGAGGCTCGGCGCCTGCACCGGCCGCCGGATCGAGCACGGCGCCGGCCAACGGCAGTCCCGACGTCGGGTACTCGAGCCTGGGCGCGAACAATCCTGCGACGTACGAGTTCGTGAAGCAGGTTCTCACCCAGCTGGCCGCGATGACCCCTGGACCGTATGTGCACATCGGCGGCGACGAAGCGGACACGACGTCGAGCGTCGACTACACGAAGATGGTCGACGCTGCCAGCCAGGACGTCGCGGCGACCGGCAAGACCGTCATCGGCTGGAACGAGTACTCGGGTACCGATCTGCCTGCCGGCTCCGTCGTGCAGTTCTGGAACGGTGCCGCCGCCCCGGTGGCGACCGCCGTGCAGAACCACGACGCCAAGGTCATCCTGTCGCCGGCTTCCAAGACCTACTATCCCCAGAAGCAGGATGCGCGGCAGCCGCAAGGCGGAACCTGGGCCTGCGGCGGTGCTTGCACCCTCGAGAACGCGTACGCCTGGGATCCGGCGACGTTCCTGGCCGGAGTGGACGAATCGCACGTTCTCGGCGTCGAAGGGGCGTTCTGGGGCGAGTTCATCCGCGGGGTCTCTCAGGCGGAGTTCTACTCGTTCCCGCGTCTGCTCGCGACGGCGGAGGTGGGCTGGAGCCAGCAGGCCGACCGCAACACGGCCCAGTTCCTGGATCGCGTCGGTCGGCTGGGCGGCTCGATGCAACTGCAAGGTGTGAACTTCTTCCCGACGGCGACCGTGGGCTGGGCGCTCGGTGCAGTCGGCGCGGTGTCGTCACCATCGGCAGCTCCTGCTGCGAAGACGGCGGCAGTGACCCCAGCGGCATCCGCTGCCGGCACTCAGGTCGCGTGGACGGTCACCGCACCGGGCGCGGCGCTCGGCCAGCTGACGGCGTCCGTGTCGTGGGATGGTCAGGATGCCTCGCCTGTCGCCCTGAGCGGCACGGCCGTCACCGACATCGCTGCTATGACGCTGAACTCCACGTACAGCGCCGTGAGCAGCGCGACGCTGGCGCCAGGCGACCACACCGCGACGCTCACCGTCACGCCTGCGGCCGGCGTCCCGATCACGGCGACCGTCGCGGTGACGGTGCCGAAGGCGACCGACCCAGGTGACGGCGGAACGGGAGCCGGGGGAGACGGCACCGCCGACCCGGGTGTCGGCACCGATGGCGGAACCGGTACGGGTACGGGTGTGCACGACGGCGCGGGCGCCTCGGACGCCTCGTCGCACAACGCGCTCGCCTCGACCGGTTCGTCCGTCGACGGTCTGCTCTGGGCGGCGGGAGCGATCTTCGTGGTCGGAGCTGGCCTGCTCGGCGCCGCCGCGCTTCGCCGTCGCCGGGCGTAGCGCTCCGCCGTCGCCGCGCGTAGGGCTTCGCCGTCGCCGCGCGTAGCTTCGCGCCCGATCGCCCGGTCGCCCGGGTCTGCGCTTTGCGACCGCGGGCATCCCGCCTGATCGGCGCGGAACGCGGAGATGTTCAGGCGGCGCGGGGAGCCGACGTGCTGGAACGCACGATGAGTGAGGGCTCGATGAGCTCCGTCTCCGCAGGAGTCTCGGGGTTCTCGATCGCCGTGATCAACCGTGCCACGGCGCGGTCGCCGATCAGCCCGAACGGCTGGGCGACGGTCGTCAGCGACGGCGAGCAGTACTCGGCGAGCGGAATGTCGTCCACGCCGACGACGGAGATGTCTTCCGGCACCCGCTTGCCCAGTTCGTGGAGTGCGCGGATGACGCCGAACGCCATCTCGTCGCTGGAGACGAAGACCGCCGTGACGTCGGGGATGCGCCCGAGGATCAGTCCGTTCTGGTATCCGGATGCCGGCGACCAGTCGCCTTGAAGCGCGGGGGGAACGAACCGGCCCGCAGCTTCGAGAGTCTCGCGCCAGCCTTTCGTGCGCCCGCCGACCTCGATCCAGCTCTCTGGACCGCTCACGTGCCAGACGCTCTGATGGCCGAGCTCGAGCAGATGCTCGGTGGCCAGGCGGGCCGCCATCGCCTGGTCCACCGACACGACGTGCGTGGAGACCGTCCGCGACCCATCCGTGCAGACGGTGGGAATGGCGCGGGTGAGCTCTTCGATTCCCCGGTTGACCTGAACAAGCGGCAGCGAGAGCACTATTCCCTCGACGTTGTGCTCGGACAGCCGCGTCATGGCCGCCTCGATCGCCGTCGAATCGAGCGACGACACCGTTGCCGCACTCACCGAATAGCCGGAATGGTGGGCCGCCGTCTCGACGCCCACCGTCGCGGCCGAGCGCGAGTAGAACATCGACTCCAGCACGACGATTCCGAGCGTGCGGCTCCTCCCCGAGGAGAGCACTCTCGCCGCGTCGTTCTTGCGGTATCCCAGCTGCTCGACGGCGGCCAGCACCTTGGCCTTGGTGTGGTCGCGCACGTTGGGGTGCCCGCTGAGAGCGCGTGACACCGTCTGCGCCGAGACTCCCGCCAGCCGGGCGACGTCGGCCATTCCCGGACGGTGCTGTGTCGAGGTGGCGTCCATCGTGGGCATTCCTCTCGAAGTCGGATGACGCGACATCGCGTGCGCGTCGTTCGGCGAGTTCGGCCTTTTCCGTCGAATGCTCGCCCGTGTTCCCGATAGTAGATGGCGAGCATCGTCTGAGACGGATGCCATTCCGTTGCCGGGCGGCACCCGTTCAGGTTACACAAATGATATGGATATCAATTCATGCCAGGATGGTTGTCATGCGTGATTCGACGACGTGGCAACTGGGCATCGCGGCATGACGATGGAGACGGCGAGGACGGCCCCCTTGCTCTCGTATGCGAACGGCCGGCTCGAACGGCACGGCGTTGCACATCGAGTGCTTTCGGGGTCTGTTCACTACTTCCGCGTTCATCCCGAGCTTTGGGAAGATCGGCTCCGGCGCGTGGCCGCATTGGGGATGAACACCGTCGACACGTACATTCCATGGAACTTCCACCAGCCGAAGCGGAGCGCTCAGCCCTGTTTCGACGGCTGGCGCGATGTCGAGCGATTCATCAGCCTTGCGGGCGGCCTGGGCCTCGATGTGATCGTGCGACCTGGACCGTACATCTGTGCAGAATGGGACAACGGGGGGCTTCCCGCTTGGTTGACGGCGTCGCCGGGCATCCAGCTGCGCTCGACCGATCAGCGATTCCTCGAGGCCGTCGGCTCCTGGTTCGACGTCGTCGTTCCGCGAATCGCGGCGCTCCAGCGCTCGAACGGCGGTCCTGTCATCGCCGTGCAGGTGGAGAACGAGTACGGCAGTTACGCCGACGACGCCGGTTATCTCGACTGGATGCTGAACGCTCTGACCTCCCGCGGCATCACCGAGCTCTTGTACACGGCAGACGGCCCGACCGACCTGATGCAAGACGCCGGCAGCGTTCCCGGAGTGCTCGCGACGGCGACGCTCGGATCGAGGGCCACCGAGGCTCGCGAACTCCTGGCTTCGCGCCGAAGCGGTGAGCCGTTCATGGTGGCCGAGTTCTGGAACGGCTGGTTCGACCACTGGGGTGAGCGACACCACGTGCGGTCGGCGCGGAGTGCAGCCGAGACGCTCGGTGACATCGTCGACGCCGGCGGCTCGGTGAGTGTCTACATGGCGCACGGTGGAACGAACTTCGGCCTCTGGGCCGGGGCGAATCACGACGGTTCCCGTCTGCAGCCCACCGTGACCAGCTACGACTCCGATGCCGCGATCGCCGAGAACGGCGCGCTCACGCCGAAGTTCTTCGCCCTGCGGGAGCGGCTGCTAGGGCCGGACGCTCCCGCCCTCGACAGGCTCGACGGGCTCGACAGCCCTGCCGTGCTGCCCGCCTCGTCGCTCACGCTCACGCCCCGTTCCGGCCTTCTCGGCGCCCTTCGGGCATCGGCCGCGCCGTTCCGGTCGCAGCGACCGGCGTCGTTCGAACAACTCGACCAGCCGTCGGGGCTCGTTCTCTACCGAGCTCTGCCGCTCGTGCCCGAGGGGGAGCACGTGCTGTCGTTCACCGGTGTGCACGACAGAGCTCAGGTGTTCGTGGAGGGCGAGGCGATCGGAACGATCGACGCCGGCGCGGGCGAATTCCGCATCGTCGGCGACGGGCGGCCGGCGTCTGTCGAGGTGCTGGTGGAGAACCAGGGCCGCATCAACTATGGGCCTCTGCTCGGGCAGGGCAAAGGCATTCTCGGGCACGTCCAGATCGACCGCCGCCTCGTGCTCGGGTGGGAAGCGATCGGCCTTCCCCTCGACGAGTGGAACGACGGATGCCTCTCCGCGGCCCGCGAGGCGGCCGCGCCGTCCGCGGGCTCCGGCTTCGCCACCGCGCTGCTGGAGGTCGACGAGCCGGCGGATGCCTTCCTCGCGTTTCCCGGATTCGGCAAGGGATTCGCGTGGATCGGGGACTTCCTGCTCGGGCGCTACTGGAGCATCGGACCGCAGGAGACCCTCTACGTGCCGGCTCCTCTTCTCACCAGGGGTACGAACCTCATCACGGTGCTCGAACTCGAGCGATTCGGCGACGCGATCGAGGTGCGCGACGCTGCGTCGCTGGGGCCGGAGGAGGAGTACGTCGAGGAGTTCTCCTGATGCCCGGGCGGTCGATTTCTGCTCATTTCTGCCGGGTTGTTGACGGAAAAAATCCACCCTCGTAGCGTCGCCGGCATGGTTCCGAACAACGGTGTTCACGCACTCGTGCGCCGCACGCACGAAGACAGGATCCTGTCTGCGCTGCGCGACCACGGTGCGCTGAGTCGTGCGCAGCTCGCGCCGATCGTCGGGCTGTCCCGCACCACGCTCTCGGAGATCACGGGCATCCTGATCGAACGAGGCGCGATCTTCGTCTCGGAGACCGACTCGCGAACCCGAACCGGGCGGGGTCGTCCGGCCGAGCGCCTGGTGCTCGACCCCGATGCGGGCCAGTTCATCGGCGTCGACTTCGGGCACGAACGCGTGCACGTCGCCGTCGCCGATGCGTCGCACGCGGTCATCGCGGCCGGTACGGCGCCGTACCCTCGCGACTCGGAGTGGAACGCCAGGATCGCGGCCGCGTTCGCCGCGCTCGACGAGCTCACCGAGCGCACGGGAGTGCACTACGGAGCCCTTCAGGGCGTGGGGATCGGCGTGCCCGCCCCGGTTCTGCACGAAGCAGGTTCCGACGAGGCGGTTGCCGAACAGAGCGGCCGCCGCATGATCGAGTCGATCGAGGAGGCATTCCTCGACCGATTCGGCGTCTCACTGCTCTTCGACAACAACACCCAGTTCGCCGCGCTCGCGGAGGCGGCCTGGGGTGACGGCGCCGGCGTGAGCGACCTCGTCTATCTCCGGCTCTCGCACGGTTGCGGAGGCGGGCTCGTCGTCGGGGGGCGGCTGGTGCCAGGAGACACCGGGTTCGCCGGTGAGCTCGGTCACATCACCGTCGACCAGCGGGGCGCCCAGTGCTCCTGCGGCAAATGCGGATGTCTTGAGACGGTTGCGTCTCTCCCCGCGCTCATCGCGCGATGCACGGGAATCGGGGTCGGCTCGGCCGCCGACCTCCAGGGTGCGGCCGGCCGGGGGGAACCGGCCGCACTGGCGGCGCTCGCCGAGGCGGGCGAGTGCGCCGGCCGGGTGCTGGCAGCAGTTGCCACGGCGCTTGCGCCGCGGGAGGTCGTGCTCGGAGGCCCTGTCGTGGATCTGCACGAGGTCGTGCTGGAACGCGCGCGGGAGGCGTTCGAGCGCGAGACCCTCACGGCATCCGGTCGGCGTCCTCTGCTGAGGGCCGCACAGTACGGCGACGGCGGAGCAGCCCTCGGAGCCATCGTCGCGGCATTCCACAGTTCACCGCTGCTCGTCGCGTACCCGACCATGATCCGCGGAACCGGCCGCACCACGAACAGAGCGAGGAGCTTCCGATGACGTGCGGGCTCCACTTTCGAAAAACGGATGCACAGCATGACGAACCGCGCACACACAACGATGAGGAAGCGACCGAGGTATGAGCACGGGAACTCGTGACACGGCGATGAAGCCGGGTCCACTCCGCACGCGGGCGCACGCCGCTCCCGCGGCACGGCGACGCGGAGACGGCGGCGGAAGACGAGCCATGTCCCCCGGGACCCAGAAGGTCGTCCTCGGCGTCGCATCGGTCGTCGCGGGCATCCTGATCTGGTGGGGTCTGTCCCTGCTGAAGGGCGTGGGGCTGCCCGGCCCGATCGGCGTTCTCCAGGACTACGGGACGCTGATCGCCAACGGCACGCTGCTCCCCGATATCGGGATGAGCCTGATCCGTGTGCTCATCGGCTTCGCGATCGGCAGCGTCATCGCCATACCGCTCGGGTTCCTGATGGGCTGGTACGCGCCGGTTCGCGCCGTCCTCGAACCGTGGACGCAGTTCTTCCGGATGATTCCCCCGCTGGCGATCATCCCCCTGGCCATCGTCTTGCTGGGTATCGGCGAGATCCCGAAGGTCTTCGTCATCACCCTTGCGGCCTTCCTCGTAGCCATCGTCGCCACCTTCCAGGGCGTTATCAGCGTCGACAAGACGCTCGTCAACGCGGGCCGCGTGCTCGGAGCCGGGGACTGGGTGATCTTCCGCAGGATCGTCGTGCCCGCCTCGGTTCCGTTCATCATGGTCGGTTTGAGGCAGGCGCTGGGGGCCGCGTGGGCGACCCTGGTGGCCGCCGAGCTGATCGCCGCCCAGGCGGGGCTCGGCTACATGATGCAGCACGCCCAGACGTTCTACGACCTGCCGACGATCTTCGTCGGCCTGATCACGATCGGCGTTCTCGGCCTGATCATGGACCAGTTGTTGCTGCTGGCCGACAAACGACTCTCCGGATGGCAGGAACGACGCTGATGGCCGCTAGCGAGGCAAAGATCCACTTCGACCACGCCAGGATGGTCTTTCAGATGAAGGGCGCCGAGCCGTTCGTCGCCCTCGACGACCTCGAACTGTCGATCGAGACCAACGAGTTCGTCACGGTTGTCGGGCCATCCGGATGCGGCAAGACCACGGCGATGAACCTCGCCGCCGGGCTCATCCAGCCCACCGCGGGCGCCGTTCGGGTCGATGGGCGCGAGGTGACGGGCCCGGGTCCGGAGCGGGGCGTGATCTTCCAGCAGTACGCACTGTTCCCCTGGATGACGGTGCGCAAGAACATCGAGTTCGGGCTGCAGCTGCAGCACGTCTCGAGAGAGCGGCGCCGTGCGCTGAGCGATCGGATGCTCGAGCTCACCGGGCTGACCGGCTTCGCCGACGCCTTGCCCAAGAACCTCTCCGGCGGCATGAAGCAACGCTGTGCCATCGCCCGCGCCTACGCGGTCAATCCCTCCATCCTCCTGATGGATGAGCCGTTCGGCGCCCTCGACGCCTTGACCAGGGTGCGCATGCAGGAGCAGCTGCTGGAGACCTGGGACAAGGAGAAGCGCACCGTGATGTTCATCACGCACGACGTCGACGAGGCCGTGTACCTGGCCACCCGTGTGGTCGTCATGGCGGCGCGCCCCGGACGCATCAAAGAGATCGTCGACGTCGACCTGCCCTACCCGCGAAGCGAAGACATCCGTCTCACGCCACGGTTCACCGAACTTCGCAACCTGGTCTGGGATGCCGTCTACCACCAAGAAGCACTCACCACCCGATGAAGGGACAGTCCATGCCCATGCACGACATTTCACGTAGGAGCCTCCTGGCAGGCGGCGTCGCCGTCACCGCAGCTGGACTCCTCGCCGCCTGCAGCTCTCCGGGCAACGCGTCGGGCACCGCCGGCTCCTCGGCCGGCACAGCGAAGGTCATGAACGCCACCTTCGGCAACAACGGCGACGGCAACAGCGCCCAGATCTACGTGGTGGGCCAGGACCAGGGAATCTGGGCCAAGCACGGGCTCGAGATCACGCCCAAGATCTTCACCAGCGGGCCCCTGCAGATCCAGGCGCTCGGGGCCGGCGATCTCGACTTCGGGGTCATCGGACCGGGCGCGATCTGGCTGCCCATCGAGGGCAAGGCGAAGGTCGTCGCTGTGCAGGGCACCGGCAACGCGGACCGCATCATCGCGCAGCCGCAGTACAAGACCATCAAAGACCTCAAAGGCAAGACGATCGGCGTTCCCGAGGGCACCAGCGGCGACATGCTGTTCCAACTCCTGCTGGCCAAGGAAGGGCTGTCCAAGTCCGACTTCAACGTGGTGAACATGAACCCGCCGACCGTGATCAGCGCGTTCAGCGCGCAGAAGGTCGACGCGGCCGCGGTCTGGTACCCCTTCGTGCAGCAGATCCAGCAGTCCGTGCCGAAACTGGTGCAGTTGGCCAAAGACGACGACTTTCCGCAGAACCGGTTCCCGACCTGCATCGTCGGCGGCCCAGAGATCGAGCAGAAGGCCGAGCTCCTGAAGCGTTTCCAAGCCGCCACGAAAGACATCATGGACTGGACGGCGAAGAACCCCGGGCAGCTTCCAAAGCTGACGTCGGAGTACCTGAAGGACAAGATCGCCGAGGAGCAGAGCGAGTTCACGTACGTGAGCAATCTCAGCTCCGGCCAGGCGGTGTCGAAGTGGTCAGACGGCACGATCCCGGGATGGTTCAAGAGCCTGAACAAGCAGTTCGCCGCCATGGGAACGCTCGCCTCGAGCGCGATAGTCGACCCGTCCACCTACGTGCTGGCCAGCCAGTTCAAGGCGGCGTGATGGGCGATCGGCCCAACATCGTCTTCATCCTCGTCGACGACCACGCCGCACACGCCATCTCCGCATACGGAAGCAAGGTCAACTCCACGCCGAACATCGACAGGGTGGCCGCGGAAGGGGCGATCCTGAGCGCGATGTTCTGCACGAACTCCATCTGCACGCCCTCGCGGGCATCCATCCTCACCGGCACCTACACGCACGTGAACGGAACCCCGGGGATCTTCGCGGAGTTCGACTATCGGGTGCCGACCTTCGTCGAGGCCCTGCACGACACCGGCTATGCGACGGCGCTGTACGGAAAATGGCACCTGGGGGAGTCGAAGGCGGCGCAGCCGCGCGGATTCGACGACTGGCTGGTGTTCCCCGGGCAAGGCGAATACGACGACCCGGTCATGATCGGCCCGGACGGTGAACGCACCGTGCAGGGCTACGCGACCGACGTGGTCACGGACATGTCGCTCGACTGGCTCGCCCAGCAGGAGTCGACGCGGCCCTTCGCGCTGTTCGTGCACCACAAGGCACCGCATGCTCCGTGGGTGCCCGATGAAAAGCACCGTGACCTGTACCCGGTCGGCTCGATCCCGGAACCGGAGACCTTCGACGACGACAATGCGGGCCGGGGTGCGTGGTCACAGCGCACGACGATGAGCGTGGCCGACGATCTCACCGAGGAGTACCTGCTCGAGCCGGTGCCATCGGAGCTGCTCGGCGAGGGGAATCGCGAAGCGCGGGCACGCTGGAAGTATCAGCGCTTCATGCGTAACTACCTCCAGTGCATCCAGTCGATAGACGACAACGTCGGCCGCATCCTGGATCGCCTGGAAGAGACCGGCCGAGCGCGCAACACGATCGTGGTGTACACCTCCGATCAGGGCTTCTTCCTCGGCGATCACGGATGGTTCGACAAACGCCTGATGTTCGAGCAGTCACTGCAGATGCCGACGCTCTTTCGATGGCCGGAGCGCATCGCCCCCGGCACGCAGGTGCACGACGTGGTCACGAACATCGACTTCGCCGCAACCCTGTTGGAGATGTGCGGTGTCGACGTCGGCCGGGCGCTTCCATGCTCGCAAGGCCGCAGCTTCGCGTCGCAGCTGAAGGGCGATCACGTCGACGGCTGGCCGGAATCGATGTACTACCGCTATTGGGAGCACGACGACCCGAACCACCACGTGCCGGCCCACTACGGCGTGCGCACGAAGTCGCACAAGCTCATCTGCTATTACAACGACAGTCTGGGGGTGCCGGGGTCGTCATCGCGGCGGTATCCCGTGGAATGGGAACTTTACGACACGGTCGACGATCCGGCGGAGCTCCGCAACGTGATCGACGACCCCGAGTATGCGACCGTCGTGGCCGCGCTCACCGCCGAACTCGCCCGGCTCCAGGAGTTCTACGGCGACACGGCGTATTCCGGGCCGGACACCCCTCACCCCGACTGGGGCGTGGGGCTCCAAGAGTTCTCCTGAGCAGGCGGCCGGCCGCCGGCTCCTCGCACAGCACTCATAACGGCGACCACCGCGCTGACGCGAGGTCGACACGGTAGCGAAGGGCGGCATCCTCCCCCGATGCCTGCTCGCCGGTCATGCCCTTCAACGGCGTGCTCTCGTCGAGGTAGTGCTCGAGGGCCTTGCCCTCATGGCAGGCGGGCGGCTGGCCGGATGCCCGGATCACCCGCCACCACGGCACGTCCGATCCGTACCTGGCCATCACGTTGCCGACGACGCGCGCGCCTCGTGAACCGAGGAGCGCTGCGACCTGTCCATACGTCATGACACGGCCGGGCGGGATGTCGGTCACCACCTCGAGAACCGCCTCGACGAATCCTTCGGCGGGCTCGGGCATCCGATGCGGTCCGTTCGAAGCCGGCATGGCGACCCGTCAGAGGTCCATCGCGCCGACGGTCTCCCCGTACTGCGTCTCGCCGATGGGTGAAAAGCCGGTACGGAGGAAGAAGGCTCCCGGGCCGAGCTCGCCGGTCTCCCAGATCACGTAGAGCCTGCCTTGTCCGCGGGTGCGGGCCTCGTCGGCTAGCGCGTCGACCGCGAACTGGCCGATTCCCTGCCGCTGCGCCTCGGCATCGACGTTGACGCGCCAGAGGATGGAGCGGAACTCGTCGTCCGCCTCCGGGTCGAAGCTCGCCATGATGAAGCCGACGACCTCGTGGTCGCCGTCGACGACCACGCGCTGCCACGTCGTGTTCGGATCGTTCACGGCCGCCGCCGCCGAGTACGACACCGGAGTGATGAACTGTTCCTGGCCCGGTTTGAGCGTCAGCGCGTTCGCTGCCGAGATGTTCGACGCCGACAGTTCCTCAAGACGCAACTCACCCATGGCAAAAGGCTATCCGCTGTGCTGTGCGCACGGTAGTCACGGCCATCTGCCCGGCTCAGAACGCCGCGAGCGCCTCGTTGAACGTGGCGGACGGACGCATCACCGCGCTCGCCTTCTCCGCATCGGGCAGGTAGTAGCCCCCGATGTCGGCCGGCTCGCCCTGCGCCGCGATGAGCTCGTCGACGATGGTGGACTCCTTCGCCGTGAGTGTCTCGGCGAGCGGGGCGAACACTGCCGCCAGCTGCGAGTCATCCGTCTGCTTCGCCAGCTCCTGTGCCCAGTACAGCGCGAGGTAGAAGTGCGAGCCTCGGTTGTCGATGGTGCCGAGCTTGCGGCCCGGGCTGCGATCCTCGTCGAGGAACGTCGCCGTTGCACGATCGAGCGTGTCGGCGAGCACCTTGGCGGCGGGGCGCCCTGCCTGCTCCGCGTACTTCTCGAACGAGGGTACGAGCGCGAAGAACTCGCCGAGCGAGTCCCAGCGCAGGTAGTTCTCCTGAACCAGCTGCTGCACGTGCTTCGGGGCGGATCCGCCTGCACCGGTCTCGAAGAGCCCGCCGCCGGCGATCAGCGGCACGATCGACAGCATCTTTGCCGAAGTGCCGAGCTCGAGAATGGGGAAGAGGTCGGTGTTGTAGTCGCGCAGCACGTTGCCGGTGACCGAGATCGTGTCTTCGCCCTTGCGCATCCGCTCCAGCGAGTACGCGGTGGCGAGCTCCGGCGCAAGGATCTCGATGTTGAGGCCGTCCGTGTCGCCGACCAGGTCGGAGTCGGCGAGGTACTCGCGCACCTTCGTGATGAGCTGTGCGTCGTGGGCGCGTGTCTCATCGAGCCAGAACACGGCCGGCGTGCGGCTGGCCCGAGCGCGCGTGACGGCGAGCTTCACCCAGTCGCGGATCGGGACATCCTTGGTCTGGCAGGCGCGCCAGATGTCTCCTGCACCCACCTCGTGCTCCAGCAGCACGTCACCGGCCTTGTTCAGCACCTTCACGGTGCCGGCGACCGGGATCTCGAACGTCTTGTTGTGCGATCCGTACTCTTCGGCAGCCTGGGCCATGAGGCCCACGTTGGAGACCGAGCCGATGACGGCGGGGTCGAGCGGTCCGTTCTTCTTCACGTCGTCGATGACCGTGGCGTACACGCCGGCGTACGAGGAGTCCGGGATGACCGCGAGAGTGTCGTCTTCGCGTCCCTCGCCGTCCCAGAGCTTGCCGCCGTTGCGGATGAGCGCCGGTATCGACGCGTCGATGATCACGTCGGATGGCACGTGCAGGTTGGTGATGCCCTTGTCCGAGTTGACGTACGACAGGCGTGGTCCGGCCGCCAGCGCGAGGTCGATCCCCGCACGGATCTCGGCGCCGTTCGGCAGTGACTGGATGCCCGCGAGAATGGCGCCCAGCCCGTCGTTTGCGGAGATGCCGGCTGCGGCGAGGTCGCCACCGTAGGTGTCGAAGACATCCTTGAAGTACGCCCGCACCACGTGGCCGAAGATGATCGGGTCGGAGACCTTCATCATGGTGGCCTTCAGGTGCACGGAGAACAGCACGTTCTCGGCCTGAGCGCGCTTGAGAGCATTCGCCAGGAACGCGTCGAGGTGCTCGGCGGAGATGTGGGTCGCGTCGACGACCTCCCCGGCCTTTACGGGCAGCTGCTCGAGCAGCACGTTCTGTTCGCGGTCCTGGGTCTCGAGCACGATCGTCAGGGTGTCGCCCGCGGCCATCGTGACCGACTTCTCATTGCTCTTGAAGTCGTGCGCGCCCATGGTTGCCACGGTGGTCTTCGACCCGTCGGCGAACGGCTTGTTGGTGTGCGGATGCTTCTTCGCATACGCCTTCACGGACTGGGGCGCGCGCCGGTCGGAGTTGCCTTGGCGCAGCACGGGGTTCACGACTGACCCGATGACCTTGAAGTACTTCGCGCGGATCTCGGCCTCTTCGTCGGTGGCGGGCGAGTCCGGGTAGTCGGGAACGTCGTAGCCCTTCTCCTGCAGTTCCTTGATCGCCGCCTTCAGCTGCGGGATGGATGCCGAGATGTTGGGCAGTTTGACGATGTTCGCGTCGGGGGAGTCGGTCAGCTCGCCGAGCTCGGTCAGCGCGTCGTCGGCGAGACCGAACTGTGCGAGGATGCGACCTGCGACGGAGATGTCGCGGGTCTCGAACTCGACCCCGGCCTTCTCCGCGAAGGCGGAGACGATCGGGAGGAACGAGTAGGTCGCGAGCAGCGGGGCCTCGTCGGTGTGGGTGTAGATGATCTTTGCCATCGCGTCAGCACGCTCCAATCGGCGGTATGGCGGGGAAAACAATCTTGACGTCAAGATAAATCGTCTGGCTTAGACGATACCCGACGCCGGCGCTACTCGCAGACCGCTTTCGCCGCAGAGGCGGCGTCGAGCACGGCCGACTTGTCGGTCTCCAGCTTGCTCGCGGTGAGAGCGGGGGGCTCGTTCGGGGCAGCCTTCAGATCGGCGGCGAGGGTGTGAAGTGCGGCGGTCACGGCATCCGCTTTCGCCTTCACTTTGTCGTCGCGCACATCTTTCATCGCAGAGGAGAAGTCATCCGTCGCCTTGGTCACCGTGCCGAGGGCGCCGGCGGGATCGCTCTGCGCGCTCAGCCCGCTGAGCGAGTCCTTGAGGGTGGATCCCGCCGACGCGAGCCGCGAGCAGGATGCCACGCGGCTCAGTCCGCCCACGGCGGAGCATCCGGAGAGCAGGAGTGCGGCGATCGCGATCCCGCCGGTGAGGCCGATGAACCGGCCGGATCGCCGGCGCGTGGCAGTCGTCATGCCCCTCACGATAGGCGCACCCACCGGTTGAGCGGTTCACCGCCGGTTGGGCAATTCACCGTTGGTCGGGCCGTTCGCCGCTGGTTGAGTTGTTCACCGCTGTTGGGTCGTTCACCTTTGGTTGAGCCGTTCACCGCTGGTTGAGCTTGTCGAAACCGCACCAGCAACGGCGACCGGGTTTCGACGAGCTCAGCCGGCGGTATCGCGCTACTTGCCGCCGCACACCTTGCCGACCGCGCTCGCCGCATCGGAGATGGCGGAGGCGTCGGAGGTGATCGAGGTCGGGTCGCCGTTCGCGGGGTCGTTCGCGTACGCCTTGAAATCGGTCGTGAACTTCTTGTACGCGCTCGACATGGCCTGCGCCTTCTCCTTGACGCCGGCATCCGTGATCTTCTGCACGGTGGCGTCGAACTTGTCGGCCGCCGTCCCCAGCTTGGCTGCAGCGCCCTTCGGGTCGCTCGTGGCGTCGGTCATGGCCGCGCTCGCGGCAGAGCTCAGCGTGTTCGCCGCCTTGGCGAGCTCGGCGCATCCGGCCGCTTTGCTGAGACCGCCGACGGCGCTGCAGCCGCTGAGCGCGCCGCCCGCGAGTACGGCGGCGACGGCGATCGTCGCTAGGCGCCGTCTGATGTGCAAGGTGTTCTCCACAGTGTCCTTTTTCCCCACCGGACTGCCGGCGGATGCCTCGGCCCCGGTCGGGCCGATGACACCCTATCTGTCCACGGTGCACCTGCTGTGACGGGGCGATGGGTCGTTTCAGTGTTCGGCTCCTCGGGCGCCAGCGGCCCGGTACCTCGTACCACTTGCACCACGTACCCCTGGCACCCGTACCGCGAATCGGAGACACGCCGAGGCGCCCCCTCGAGAATCGATTGCCGCGCCTCATTACTCAGCGCGTCTCCGATTCGCCGCACGCCCGGATGACGTGTCACGCACGCCCGGATGATGCGTCACTGGCACCCGGATGACGTGCCACGAACACCCGGGCGACGCTTCACGCACATCGAGGGTGAGACCTCACCGCACTCCGGGGACGGAACCCGAGCGCGGGAAACGTCTGGAGATGCCGAGTGCGATGTTGGAGCATCGACGTGCAAGCGGGCGATAGTCTCAGCAGACGTGCCGTCCGGCGCGGTTGGTGTGATGACAGGACATTCGATGCGTGCGGGAAGCAATCTTCCTGCCGTCGGGGGCCACAACCAGGCGGTGATCCTCGACGCGGTGCGCCGCGCTCCCGACGGAGTCAGCCGCGTCGAAGTCGCCAACAGCACGGGCCTGTCCGCGCAGACCGTCACGAACATCGTGCGGCGGCTCATCCACGACGGGTTGGTCGTCGAGGCCGGAACGCGGGGGGTGGGCGTGGGGAAGCCGCGCACCATTCTCCGACTCGATCCGATGGCGCGGCTTGCCGTGGGCATCCACCTGGACCCCTCGGTCATCACGATCGTGCTTCTCGACCTGGCGGGCAATGTGGTCTCGCATCGGAGGCTCCGTACGACGTCGACGGCGACGGCGTCCCGCACGATCACGCGCATCGTTCGCGGGGTTCACTCGTTGGTCGCCGAGGCGGGAGTGGACGCCTCGAGAGTCATGGGTGCTGGCATCGCCGCGCCGGGACCGATCGACATGGTGTCCGGTGTTGTGCTGAACCCGCCCCTTCTCACCGGCTGGCACGACGTGCCCGTTCGTGATGACCTGGCCGAAGCGCTCGGCATGCCCGTGATTCTCGAGAAGGATGTCACGGCGGCCGCCGTCGCGGAGCTCTGGCTCGATACCGCCGGCGAGCGCAACGACATGGTGTTCTTCTACTGCGGAACCGGTATCGGGCTGGGAATGGTCTCGCGTGGCGAGGTCATCCGAGGGTTCTCGAACAACGCCGGCGACGTCGGAAGCGTCATCGTCGGCGGTGCACCGGACTCCCCTGAGCATCCGCGGTGGCGGCTGGGCGAGTCGATCATGCCGCGACACCTCGTCGCCGATGCGATTGCGGCAGGGGTGATCGCGGGCGATGCGCGCTCGATGACGACGGCGGAGGTCGGCGCCGCGTTCTCCGAACTGGCCGGGATGCACGACAACACGCAGGCCTCGCAGCTGGTCGCCGACGCGGTACGAGACCTCGCAGAGGGCCTGCTGATCCTTGCGAATCTTCTCGACATGGACAGGGTCGTGTTCGGCGGTCCGTTCTTCGCCCCGGTGCGGGAGGCGTTCCTCGAGCGAGTGCCTGCACTGGTGATGGAATCACCGTCGTACACCTTGCCGCATCCGATCACCTTCAGCGAGTCGGCGATCGGCGAAGACGTGGCCGCTGTCGGGGCTGCATGCCTCGTGCTCGACGACCGGCTGTCGCCGAGGCCGCAGTCGTTCCTGATCAGTCGCTGAACTACCGCCAGCGGATCGGGCGGAAGCTCAGCGACCAGAACTCAGTTCGGCACCCGGGTCAACTCGCCGCGCCGGCCGCCGGCGTCAGCACATCGAGCACGGGAGCGACGATCTTGGCCCGCGCACTCTCGTAGGCCGCAAGCAGCATGCCGAGCACCTGGATGCCCTCGTCCTCAGTGTGCGGCGGACGCGAGCCCGTGGCGAGGCATTCGGCGAAGCTGCCGATCTCGGCCACGAACGTGTCGACCGGCTCGAACGAGAACGACTCCTCGCGCCCGTCCCGAAGGCGATAGCTCACCGTCGTTCCGTCGCTGGTGAGCGATCCCAGCTCACCGACGACGGAGAACCGTTCGGTCGAAGTTGCCGGCTCGTAGGCCCAACTCGTCACCATCTGACCGACCACGCCGTTGTCGAAGCGGATGAGGACCTGCGCGCTGTCCTCGCCTTCCATGAACGTGAGCCGATGCGTGGACAGCATGGCGGTCGCCTCGACCGGCCTGCCCCCGGCCAGATGGAGCATCAGGTAGCTGGGGTGGTAGCCGGTATCGATGAGTTCTCCTCCGCCGGAGGTCGACGCGTGGGCCCGCCAGCCCATGTTCGCCGGGTCGAAGTCGTTGTAGAACGAATCGGTCGTCCGCACCTCGTAGATGGTGCCGATCGTGCCGGACTCCAGCAGTTCCTTGGCTTTCGCGACCGCGGGCAGGAACAACTGGTTGTGCGCGCACATCAGCGTGATGCCGCTCTCGGCGACCGCAGCGTTGACGCGTCGCGCCTCGTCGCCGGTGAGGCACAGCGGCTTCTCGCAGAGCACGTTCAGGCCGGCCTCGGCGGCCGCGACGATCGCGTCGGCGTGCAGATGGTGCGGAAGGCAGATGTCGACCGCGTCGAGCTGCTCGCCGACCATCATCTCGCGGTAGTCGGTGTACGGCGTGGCATCCAGTTCGGCGCCTCGGCGTTTCGCCGTCTCCTCGAATGCGTCGGCGACGGAGACGACCGTGATCGCGTCGCGGTGGGCGCGGTACCCGCGGATGTGCGCGTCGGCGATCCCGCCGCCGCCGATGAGACCGATTCTGATCATCGGTAGTCCTCCTTGGTTCCGGTTTCTGCGGCATGGTTCGCGGCGACGACGAGCCTGGTCAGCTCGACGGCGCGGCTCAGGTTGTCGTCTGCGCGCGTGTCGTCACGGATGTGCTCGACCCACTGGTCGAACGCGCTGGGTAGATCGTTCGGAACGGGGATCAGCTCGGTGTCCCGGCCCTTGATCGCGAGCGCGACGTGCCGGTCTCGCTCCGAGTAGCTCAGCCATCCGTTCGTCCCGCCGATCTCGATGAGGAACGGATCGGGGGAGACGACGCCCGACTCGATCACGCCGATCGCGCCGTCCTCGTAGGTGACCGCGACGACGGCGTTGTCCTCGACAACGCGGCCGGTCACGTGGGTGTACGTCGAGGTGATGCTCGCCGGGTGCGCGCCCAGGAAGAGCTGCGTGAGGTAGACGGGGTGGCATCCGAGGTCGGCGATGGCCAGCCCGAACGTGAGTTCCGGTTCGTAGAACCGGTCGGGGAGCCAGTTCGCTACGCCGCCGTCGTGCGAGAGGCGCACTCGCGAGTAGGTGATCGCGCCGAGCACGCCGGTGGCGAGCACGTCCTTCACCGCCTGCGTGTACCCGTGGTAGAGCCGCGGCAGCGAGACGATCAGCTTCACACCGCGCTCGTCGCAGGCGCGGATGATCTCTTCCGCTGCCTCGACGGTCGGAGCGAGCAGCTTCTCCGTGAAGATGTGCTTGCCAGCTGCCGCTGCCTTCAGCATCACGGAACGGTGGTCCTTCGTCGACGTGGTGATCGTCACCGCATCGACGTCGTCGCGGGCGAGCAGCGCGTCGAGGTCCGGCTCGAAGTCGATACCGAATTCGGCCGCTCCCTTCCGTCCCCGTGCGGCGTCGTCATCCCATACCGCCACAAGCTCGGTCTGAGGATGCTGCAGCGCGGTCTTCGCGTAATCCCCGGCGTGTACGTGCCAAAAGCTCAGCACGGCCACTCCGAGTCGGCCATCGGCTGACATCGTCGTCTCCATTCATCGGTTGTGCAGCACATCATCCCGACACCGAAGGCAATCAGTCAAGTCATTTGATGAATTCCGGCTCGCATCGGGACAGGCGACCCCGGTGCGGTCGGATCGTCCGGCAGGACCCCCTTGCGGGCGACATTCGAGAACTTTGTCGTGACATGTTGACAGTAATAAATGCAGATGATTTACTAACGACGTTCGTGCCGAGCGGATCGCCCGGCACCCCTTGCACCATGAGGCGAAGGAGCATCATGAAGAAGAGGATCATCTCCGCCATTGCGGTGGGTGTGGTCGCTGCCGCGGCACTGACGGGTTGCTCGTCGGCTGGCGGAAGCAGCAGCAAGACCATCAAGATCGCCTACGAGTCGTACGGCGGCAAGCAGATGCAGAACTACATGTCGCGCATCGCGCAGCAATTCGACAAGAAGTACCCCGGCTACACCGCCAAACTCGTGCCGATTCAGGCGGCGGAGAACGACTACTACACGAAGCTCGCGCTGATGAACAAGTCGGCTGCGACCGCGCCGGACGTGCTCTACGAGGACACGTTCCTCATCAAGTCCGACGCCGCCGCGGGCTATCTCGCCCCGCTGGACGGCTACGTGAAGAAGTGGAGCGACTGGTCGCAGTTCCCGGCCAACGCGCGTCAGGCCGGTGAGGGCGCCGACGGCAAGCTCTACGGCATCCCGATGGGTACCGACACACGGGCACTCTGGTACAACAAGACCGTTCTGCAGAAGGCCGGCGTCTCCGTGCCCTGGCAGCCCAAGACGTGGAACGACATCCTCGATGCGGCCAAGAAGATCAAGGCTTCCGAATCCGGCGTGATCCCGTTCAACATCTACTCCGGCAAGGGCACCGGTGAGGGATCCACGATGCAGGGCTTCGAGATGCTGCTCTACGGCACGAAGAACCAGTTGACGACGAGTGACGGCAAGTGGGTCGCGGGTTCGCCGGGATTCAAGGACTCGCTGCAGTTCATCCACGACGTCTACCAGGGCGGCCTCGGCCCGACAGCCCAGCAGGCGCTCGACCCGAACTGGGCGAACCAGACACCGGCGCTGCTGTCGCAGAACAAGCTCGGCATCAGCCTCGACGGCTCCTGGGTCTCCAGCAGCTGGGGCGATGCCGGGGTTGCCCCGTGGAAGGACTGGAACTCCGTGATGGGCCAGGCGAAGATGCCCACTCAGGATGGCGCCGCTCCGGGAGCGACGAGCCTGTCGGGCGGGTGGACGCTGGCCATGGGCTCGAAGTCCAAGAACCCGACCGCGGCGTGGAACTTCATCTCGCTGGCGCTGAACAAGGACAACTCGCTGTTCTACGCGACCAGCAACCAGAACATCCCTGTGCGCACAGATGTGGCGAACGACCCGGCCTACGTCAAGTCCAACCCGACCAACGCGTTCTTCGCGGGGCTGGTCAAGATCACCCACTTCCGTCCGGCGACGTCTTCGTACCCGGCGGTGTCGAACAACATCCAGGTGGCGATGGAGTCGGTGATGACAGGGCAGCAAACGGCTGCGGAAGCCCAGAAGGTCTATGACCAGGCTTTGCCGCAGGCGGTCGGTGGTTCCAAGAACGTGGTCACGAAATAGCCCACGGCCATGACGTCGCTCACGCAAACCGCCGTGGCGACGGGCCGGTGCGGGCGGGGAGGGAGTACCCCTTCCCGCCCCCACCGCGCTCGCCGCACGTTCGTACGGGTTCTACCGCTGGTCCCGTCCATGGTGCTGGTCGCGATCTTCCTGCTTGGACCGGTGATCGAAGCCTTCTACGGCTCGTTCACCAACATGGCGCTCACTGGAGCCGCAGCGGAGAGCTCCCAGTTCATCGGCTTCCAGAACTACCTCCAGTTGTTCCAGAACCCCGATTTTCTCAAGTCGATCTGGCTGACGATCCTGTTCGTCGTCGGCAGCGCGATAATCGGTCAGAACGTGCTTGGCCTGGCGCTTGCGATGCTCATGCGTTCGGGCCACAAGGTGCTGGCCGGCGTCGTGGGAACGCTCGTGGTGACATCGTGGGTCGTTCCCGAGGTCGTCGGGGCGTTCTGCTGCTACGCGTTCTTCAACGGCGGCGGCACGCTCAACGCGATTCTCTCCATCGTGGGGTTGAAGGGTGCGGACTGGCTCTACGTGCTGCCCATGGCATCGGTGATCCTGGCCAACATCTGGCGCGGGACGGCGTTCTCGATGATGGTCTACTCCGCCGCGATCACCGACGTGCCCGAGGAGATCACCGAGTCGGCCGAGCTCGATGGAGCGAGCGGGTGGAAGCGGCTGATCTACATCACGATCCCGATGATCCGGCGCAGCATCTCGACCAACCTGATGCTCACCACACTGCAGACGTTGAGCGTCTTCGGCCTGATCTACATCATGACCGCGGGCGGACCAGGCACCTCAAGCTCGACGCTTCCCGTTCTCGCGTATCAAGAGGCGTTCAAGTTCTCGCAACTCGGTCTCGGCACGGCCATCGCCGTCGTGATGCTGATCATCGGTGCGGTGTTCTCCATCATCTACATCCGCGCACTCAAGCCGGAGGTCGACTGACATGAAGCTCTCCTCGCCATCGGGCCGCGGCCTGAAGATCGTCTCGAACACGATCCTGGTCATCGTGGGACTCTGCTTCCTGCTGCCCCTCCTGTGGCTCCTGATCGCGTCGTTCGACGGCACCGCGAACCTCACGTTGAAGCTGCCCGCGCCGTTCACGCTCGACAACTTCACATCGGTGCTCACGCCGAGCCTGGCCTTCCAGCCGCTCTGGAACAGCGTCGTGATCTCATTCGGATGCGCGATCATCACGGTCGTGATCGCCGTGCTGGCGGCATACCCGCTCTCTCGCTACCGCATGCGGATCAACCGGCCCTACATGTATGGCATCCTGTTCGGCACCTGCCTGCCGATCACCGCCATGATGGTGCCGGTCTACAACCTCTTCGTCTCGATGAACCTGCTCGACTCCATCTGGGGAACGGTCCTGTTCATGGCGGCAACGAGCCTGCCGATGGCGATCTGGATGATGAAGAACTTCATGGACTCTGTGCCGATCACCCTCGAAGAAGCGGCCTGGACCGACGGGTCGTCGATGATGTCGACTCTGACCCGCATCGTGGTTCCGCTCATGCGGCCCGGTCTCGCCGTGGTGTTCATCTTCGTGTTCGTGCAGGCATGGGGGAACTTCTTCATTCCGTTCGTGCTGCTGTTGAGTCCGAACAACATGCCTGCATCGGTGAGCATCTACCAGTTCTTCGGGCAGTACGGCGCGGTCGCATACGGCAAACTGGCCGCGTTCTCCCTTATCTACTCACTGCCGGTGCTCGGACTGTATGTCGTGACGTCCCGGTTCCTGGGCGGCAGTTCGGCTCTCGCCGGCGCGGTCAAGGGGTGAGTTCACGGCCTGACCACTTCAGCTTCGCAGCCACACCCGCCCGCACTATCAAGGAGCACAAAAGTGCACGATGATTCGCGCCTCGTCCTGGAGCGCATCAACCGTTTTCTCGGCGAGCGCATCGCCCCCGCAATCTACTCGGAGCGGGTTCCGCTCGAACTGACGGCTTGGGACGTGCCCGACGAGCCGGTGCCGTTCGGCGAGGCGGTCGGGCAGTCCTTCGAGCCGTTCGCGGTCGGGCAGCAATGGAGCAAGCCGTGGGGTACGACCTGGTTCCATGTGAAGGGGCGGGTTCCGGATGCCTGGCGCGAGGCATCCGACCGGTCTCCCGTGGAACTCGTGGTCGACCTCGGATTCGAGGGCGATGGCGCCGGTTTCCAGGCCGAGGGGCTGGTGTACGCGCCCGACGGAACCATCGTGAAGGCGGTCGAACCGTTCAACGCGGCCGTCGCCATCGAGGGCGATGCGGTCGACCTCTACATCGAGGCGGCATCGAATCCGAACATCGGCGGCTCCTGGGGCTGGGGCTCCACGCCGATGGGCGATAAGGCGACGGCCGGAACGGAGCCGATCTACCGGCTGCGGAGCATCGCCCTGGCACGCCGAGACGTGACCGTCTGGGAGCTCGAGCGCGACGTGTTCACCCTGCTCGGGCTGCACGCCGAACTGGCGCCGGGGTCGAATCGCGCCGCGCGACTGCTGCGTGCGCTCGAGCGCATGTGCGACGTGATGGACCCGCACGACGTGGCGGGCACGGCTCAGGCCGGACGCGACGCGCTCGCCGGGGTGCTGC
Organism: Humibacter antri; assembly: GCF_054777235.1. Classification (NCBI taxonomy): domain Bacteria; kingdom Bacillati; phylum Actinomycetota; class Actinomycetes; order Micrococcales; family Microbacteriaceae; genus Humibacter; species Humibacter antri. The sequence goes on from NZ_BAAHAW010000019.1 coordinate 451,245, forward strand.
ACGACGAGGCCGCCACTGGCGTGCACCACATCACGGCCGTCGGCCACGCCCACATCGACTCGGCCTGGTTGTGGCCGACGAGGGAGACGATCCGCAAGTGCGCGCGCACGTTCTCCAACGTGCTGGCGCTGATGGATGAGCATCCTGACTTCGTCTTCGCCTGCTCGTCGGCCCAGCAGTACGCCTGGGTGAAGCAGTTCTACCCGGAGCTGTTCGAGCGCATCCGCGCCCGTGTCGCGGACGGCCGGTTCGTGCCGGTCGGTGGCATGTGGGTGGAGTCCGACACGAACATGGTCGGCGGCGAGGCGATGGTGCGGCAGTTCGTCGCAGGGCAAGGCTTCTTCGAGCGCGAATTCGGCAAGCGGGCCGTCACCGGATGGCTGCCCGACTCGTTCGGCTACACCGGCGCGCTTCCGCAGCTGCTGGCCGGCGCGGGCATCCGTCAGTTCGTCACGCAGAAGATCTCGTGGAACGACACCGACCGGTTCCCCCATCACACGTTCCTGTGGGAGGGCATCGACGGCACACGCGTGTTCACGCACTTCCCGCCGATGGACACCTACAACTCCGACCTGTCGCCGCGGGAGCTGGCGCTCTCCGACCGGCAGTATGCGGAGAAGGGCGCGGCGAACTCGTCGCTTGCTCTGTACGGGTGGGGCGACGGGGGTGGCGGACCCACCCGCGAGATGATCGCGTCGGCACGCCGGGCTCGCTCGCTCGACGGCTCTCCTGCGGTGGAACTCGGCACTCCTGAGGACTTCTTCGCGCGGGCCAAGGCCGAGTACGAGCATCCGCCGGTCTGGTCGGGCGAGCTCTATCTCGAACTGCACCGCGGAACGTACACGTCGCAGGCACGCACCAAGCAGGGCAATCGGCGAAGCGAACATCTGCTTCGTCAGGCCGAACTGTGGGCGACCACCGCGGCGGTGCGCACCGGGGCCGACTACCCGTACGACGAGCTCGAGGCGGCGTGGCAGACCGTACTGCTGCAGCAGTTCCACGACATCCTGCCCGGCTCATCGATCGCATGGGTGCATCGCGAGGCCGAGCGCAACTACGGCCTGGTCGCCGAGCGGCTCGAAGCGGTCATCCAGAGCGCGCTCGACGCGCTCGACGATGCAGCGGGCATGCCAGGCGGCTCAGAAGTGCTCGTGAACGCGTCGCCCTTGCCCATCCGCGGGGTGACCGCGCTGGGCGCCGGCGTTCCGGTCGCGGATGCCTTGGCTCGGGCATCCGTTCGCCGCGACGACGACACCTTGGTTCTTGAGAATGCGCTGGCACGTTTCACCCTGGATGCCGATGGCCGAGTGGTCTCGGCCATCGACCTGGCGAGCGGTCGGGAGGCGATAGCGCCGGGCGAGTCCGCGGGTCTGCAGATCTTCCGCGACACCCCGAACCGGTGGGATGCCTGGGATATCGACGAGCACTACCGGAGGCACGAGGAGGAGCTCGACGCGATCGCGTCGTTGGAGGTCGACGAGCAAAGCTGCGTCGTGCGGGTGACGCGTTCGGCGGGGGAGTCGACGATCGAGCAGGAGTTCACACTCGCGCCCGACACCCCTACCCTTCAGATCATCACCCGCGTGGACTGGCACGAGCGCCAGCGCCTGCTCAAGTTCGCGTTCCCGCTCGACGTGCGGGCCGAGCGTGCGGCCAGCGAGGTGCAGTTCGGGCACGTCTACCGGCCGACGCACGAGAACACGTCTTGGGATGCCGCGCGCTTCGAGACTTCGGCGCACCGCTGGGTGCACGTCGCCGAGCCGGGCTTCGGCGTCGCCGTCGCGAACGACTCGACGTACGGGCACGACATCTCGCGCCGCACCAGGCGCGGGGGCGGAACGATGACGCTGGTACGGCAGTCGCTGCTGCGGGCGCCGCTGTTCCCCGACCCCGAGGCCGACCAGGGCGAGCACGTGGTTCGGTCATCGCTCACGGTCGGCGCCGAACTCGCGGATGCCGTGGCCGCCGGCTACGCCATCAACCTGCCGTTGCGGGCGGTCGCCGCGCCGATCGAGCCGCTGGTGACCGTGGCCGGCGACGGTGTGCTCGTCGAGTCGGTGAAACTCGCCGAGGATCGCTCCGGCGACGTCATCGTGCGGCTGTACGAGGCACTCGGCCGTCGCACGTCGGCGACGATCGGGTTCGGCTTCCCGGTCGGCTCGGTCGTGCAGACCGATCTGCTGGAGCGGCCGCTCGACGATCCCGACGGGTTCGATGCGGGCATCCTCTCGGTGCGGCCGTTCCAGGTGGTGACGCTGCGAGTGACGAGAGGCTGAGGCGCCGAGTCGTCTGCACAGCGCCCATTCGTCGCCCGTCCTGCTCGCGCGCTTCGTCGCGCTGCTCGTTCTGCTCGCGCTGCATGTCCTACTCGCACGATCGGCCGGAACTCGCCAGGTCCGCCGCACGAAATCGACCCTCGTATCCGGCGGATCGTGCGAATGCCGGCCGATCATGCGTGCGCCGACGCAGGGTCATTGACCCGCATTCGGGGGGTTCTTAGGTTGCGTCGATAGCGTCGTATCGATGCGCCCGGCTTCAGAACCATCGGTTTCCGAACCCCAGCTCAGGCTCCGCTCGCTCGACGGTCTGCGAGGTGTGGCGGCGGGCATCGTGCTGCTGCACCACCTGTCGATGACCATTCCCGCCGTGTCGAACGGGTACGACAGCGCGAGCGCGCTCGACGTCTTCTCGCCCGCGTGGTGGCTTGTCGAGACACCGCTGAAGATCTTCGTGGCGGGCCCGGAGTTCGTTCTCGTGTTCTTCGTGCTCAGCGGCTTCGTGCTCGCGCTGGCACCGCTGAAGGCTCGCGGCACGGATGCCCGCAGCCGGCATTCAGGACGGCGCGCGCTTGCGGGGCCCCGCAGTCGCAGCCACGACTGGGTCGCCTACTATCCGCGGCGCATTCTGCGCCTGGGGGTGCCGGTCGTCGCCTCGATGGTGCTGGCGTTCTTCGTGATCACACTGTTCCCTCACCCTTCGAAGGGTTCGGACGGTTCGTGGCTGGCGAGGCAGGCGCATCCGGACACCAGCTTCCACAACCTGTGGACCGAGACGCTGCTGATCGTGGACCCGAATCATCCGTCGGTGAATCCGCCGCTGTGGTCGCTCACCTGGGAGATGTGGTTCTCGCTGCTTCTTCCGCTCGTCGTGCTGATCGCTCTGTTCAGCCGTCGGGTTCCTGCGTTGTGGGGATTGCTGTTCGTCGCGATCAGCGTCTACGGCTACCTCGCGAACATCGAGGCGGCGATGTTCCTGCCGGCATTCGCCCTCGGTGCGCTGCTGGGAGCGAACGCCGATCGCATCCGCGCCCTCGTCGACAGGTGGCGGGGCAGCCGAGCGCTCACCCTCGTGTTCGCCGCCATCCTGATCGCAGGGCCGCTGCTCTCCATCTGCTACTGGTTCGTGCGCCCGATCGTCGGTACGACCGGCGACGAGGTCGCGATGGCGATGCGGGTGCCCGGTGCGTTGCTGCTCGTTGCTGCCGTCGCCTTCTGGCCGGCCGCCGGGCGCGTCTTCGCAGCCCGGCCGTTCGCCGCACTCGGCAAGGTGAGCTTCAGCCTCTATCTCGTGCACTCGCCGATCGTGGTGCTGTTCGGTCTCAACTTCACCGGATCGCGGTGGGGGCTCGTAGCACTGCTCGCAGTCGGCACCAGCGTGGCGTTGGCGATCGCGATGTATCTGCTCGTCGAGCGGCCGTCGCGCCATCTGGCCGGATGGGCGGGACGACGTGTCTCCGGCGCGCTCGCCGCTGTCACCCGGCCGATAGCGGTCGCCGCAGAGCTCGATGAGCACAGGAGCCGGCTCGACCGCGAGCGCGCTCTGGTGTCCTGAGGCGAGCTGGTTTCGACAGGCTCAACCAGCGGTATCCGGCTTCCGCCTTTCGACCACCGCTGGTTGAGCCTGTCGAAACCAGCGAGCGCACGCGTACCGTGATCCACATGTCGACACCGCCGGGAGCGCCGAGCAGTTCCTGGGTGCGCGAGCTGGTGCGTCCGAAGCCGGCGCCGGCGCCCTGGGACCTCGCGCTGCTCACCGCCATCGCGGTCGCGGTGCCGGTCGGGGTGTCGCTGGTGATCTTCCCCGGCGACCCGGCGATTCTCGGGCTCGGCGTGCTCGTGTCCATCGGCGCACTGATCACATCGGTCTCCGATCGCGGAGGCGCTGCGGTTGACCGAGTGCGGCGCATCCTGACGACCGCCGTCTCCGCCGCGATCGGACTGCTCGCCGGGTCGTTGGCTCTCGGCCACGACGCCGCCACCGTGATCGTGGTGGTCGCAGCGGCCGTGCTGTCCGGGATCGCGGGCGTGGTGAGCGCGAACGCGTCGCAAGCGGCACTGCAGTTCCTGATCTACGTCATCGTCGGCAGCGGAATCGACTTCGGGCTGCGTCCGCTCTGGGTGGCGCCGCTGCCGCTGCTCGTCGGAGCCGCCTGGCGTCTCGGTCTCACCGGCATCGCGATCGCGATCAAAGGGCGAGCACGTGCGCCAGAGCGGGCGGCCGTGGCATCCGTGTACACCGCCGTCGCCGCGCAGCTCGACGCCATCGGTACGCCGGCCATCGACGCCGCGCGACGCGACGTGACGACGACGATGAACCAGGCGTACGACCTCATGGTCGCTGCCCGCACGGCACTCGCCGGCCGCGACCCGACGTGGCGCGCCCTCGTCACGCAGCTCAACGCGGCGACCCCGATCGTGGAGGCCGCAACCACAGTGGCTGCGGAAGGGCAGCTTGTGCCGTCGCAGCTTCCGAACACGCTGCGAGCCCTGGCGCGATCCATCGAAGACCCCAAGGCGCCGCCGCCGACGATACCGGCGCCCGATCGCTCGACGACGGGACGTGCGGCGTTGTCGTCGTCGCTGCGCCTCGCCGGCTCGCTGCTGAAGGGCGAGGATCCGGTCACCACCACCGTGCCCATTCAACGACCGGATGCCGTCGGCCTGCCCCGCGTCACCGTGCGGCAGCGTGCACGCACCGCGCTCGACCACCTGCTCAGCGGCGGCGAGACCTGGTTCGCGGTGCTCCGGCTCGTGGTCTGCGTCGCGGTCGCCGAAGCGGTCAGCGTGCTGTTCCCCCTCGAGCGTCCGTACTGGATCGTGCTCACGGTCGCGGTGGTGATGAAGCCCGACTTCGGCTCGGTCTTCGCCCGCGCGGTGCAGCGGGGCCTCGGCACGGTGGTCGGCGTGCTGGTCGGCGCTGTCGTTGTGGAGCTCCTGCCCACAGGCTGGCCGCAGGTCATCGCGCTCGCCCTGCTCGCAGGCGGGATGCCCATCGCTATCCGCCGCAATTACGGGCTGTTCTCCACGTTCATCACGCCGGTCATCGTCATCCTCCTCGAACTCGTGCACAGCGGCGACACCGGCCTCATCGTCAGCCGGGTGGCAGACACGCTGATCGGATGCGCCATCGTGCTCGTCGTCGGGTACCTGCCGTGGCCCTCGACGTGGCGGCCCTCGCACCAGCTCAGCGCGCGGGTCGCGGATGTCGCCACCGACGTCGCGAGTTACCTGAAGGTGGCCCTCGCCGCGCCGCCTGCGGATGCGGCGGGCCGTCCGGCCGCCGCGCGCGACAGGTCCTCGACCCGCCGCACGACCTATCGCCGGCTCTCCGACCTGCGCACGCTCGTGCAGCAGACCCTCGCGGAACCGCCGCCGATCAGCACGGCCGCGGCCGCATGGTGGCCGGAGATCGTTGCGCTGGAACGCGTGACCGACGCCATCACCTCCACCACCATCCATGCCGCGCAGTCTCGGCTGCACCCCGACCAGGGCGGCGTCGGCACGCTCCACGACGCACTCACCGACCTCGCCGACGCGGTGCGTGGCGACCGGCCGCCGGAGCCCATCCAGCTTCCCGCCGACCAACTGCTGCGCTCGATCAGTGACGAGGTGGGTGCAGCGAGGTCTGTTCTCGCCTCGTGAGGCCGCGCCCGACCGCCGGCGTGTCGCTGGGGAACGGTACTGTGCGAAGTAGGCGATTGGGCACGGAGGGGCGTTCATGGCGGCGATCGACATCATCGGCGACGACCGTGCCATGGCGCTGATCCGGGCCAGTGTGATTCCGGATGCGGCGGCGCTCGCGGACACGCTCGTCGCCGGCGGCATCCGCACCATCGAGTTCACCTTCACAACCCCCGACGTCGAGACGCACATCGAGCGCGCCACGGCACGCGACACCGGGGCGCTGATCGGTGCCGGCAGCGTGCTCACCCCCGCACAGGCGCGCAGCGCGCTGGATGCCGGCGCGCAGTTCATCGCGACACCAGGGCTCAGCCCGGCGGTCGCGGAGATCGCTGCACGGGCATCCGTCCCCATGATGATGGGGGCGTTCACGCCCAGCGAGATCATGCAGGCGCTTGCCCAGGGTGTGTGGGCGGTGAAGGTGTTCCCGGCGCAGACCGCCGGACCGGAGCATTTCGAGCACCTCCTGGGTCCGATGCCGATGGCGCGGCTCATCGCCTCAGGCGGCATCGTGGCCGAGAACGCACGCTCCTTCCTCGACGCCGGAGCGTATGCCGTCACGGCCGGATCATCGGTCGTTCCCGCCGAATCGCTGGCGGCATCCGACTGGGCGGACATCCGCGGTCGCGCCGAGGCGTTCGCCGATGCTGTGCGGCACCTGAGAGAGTAGAGGCATGCTGCTTCCCCGACCGACGACCCTCTCCATCGGCGAGGGCGAGTTCGAGCTGACCCGCATCGCCCGCATCACCGCCCCCGCCGAGCTCGCCGGGGCCGCTTCGTGGCTGCAGGGCGTGCTTCGCCCCGCGACCGGATTCCCGCTCGAAATGGGACAGGATGGCGCCGTCGAGCTGGAGTGGAACCCTCAACTGGCGCCGGAAGGGTACACGCTCGACGTGACGCCGGAGGGCGTGCACATCGCCGGCGGCGGCCCGTCTGGAGTGTTCTACGGCTGCCAGTCCCTGCTGCAACTGCTGCCTCCGCAGATCTACCGCAAGGGCCGCGTGCTCGACGTGCCGTGGGTCGTGCCGGTGGTGAGCATCCACGACGCGCCACGTTTCGGCTGGCGAGGCATCATGCTCGACGTCGCCAGGTACTTCATGCCCAAGCACGACATCATGCGCTTCATCGACCTGATGGCGATGCACCGGCTGAACACCCTGCACCTGCACCTGACGGATGACCAGGGCTGGCGCGTGGAGATCAAGCGGTACCCGAAGCTGGCGGAGGTCGGATCGTGGCGGCGCGAGAGCCAGCTGGGTGCGGCATCCTATTCCCGCGGCGACTCACGGCCGCACGGCGGCTTCTACACACAGGACGACCTGCGTGAGATCGTCTCCTACGCGATGGACCGGGCGATCAACGTCGTGCCCGAGATCGAGTCGCCCGGGCATGCGCAGGCCGCGATCGCCGCCTATCCGGAGCTCGGGCTGACCCGTGAGGAGAGCGATCCGCTCGGGGTCTGGACCAGGTGGGGCGTCGACGACAACGTCATCAACCTCGAGGAGTCCACCGTCGAGTTCTTCACGAACGTGCTCGACGAAGTGATCGAGATCTTCCCGTCGCCGTTCGTCGGTGTCGGCGGCGACGAATGCCCCAAGAACGGCTGGCTGCTCGACGAGCGCACGCAGCAGCGCAAGGCGGAGCTGGGACTCTCCACGGAGGATGAGCTGCAAGCGTGGTTCATCCGCCGCCTCGACGATCACCTCTCGCGCCGCGGTCGCAGGCTCTACGGCTGGGATGAGATCCTCGAAGGCGGCCTCGTCGGCTCAGTGAGCCAGGGTGCAACGGTCGCCTCATGGCGCGGGATGACCGGGGCGATCGCGGCGGCGCGCGCCGGTCACGACGTGGTCGCCTGTCCTGACGACCAGGCGTACCTCGACTACCGGCAATCGGACCGCTCGGACGAGCCGATCCCCGTCGGCACCGTGCTCACGATCGCCGACGTGTACCGCTTCGACCCGGTGCCGGAGCAGCTGACGGAGGAGGAAGCAGAGCATGTGCTCGGCGGCCAGGGCAACATCTGGACCGAGCACATGGACTCGCCGCGCACGGTCGACTACTTCGCCTTTCCACGGATGTGCGCTCTCGCCGAGGCTCTGTGGCTCGACGGCGAGCGCGACTACGACGAGTTCGCCGGCCGGCTCGATCAACACCTCGCCAGATTGGATGCCCTCGGCGTCGAATACCGTCGCTCCTCCGGTCCGCTTCCGTGGCAGCAGCGGCCCGGCGTGACCGGCCGTCCGGTCACGCCGCAGCAGCGTGCCGCCTACCTCGCGCCGCTGACGTCGCGCATCGCCGACAGCCGGTCACCGGTGGCCGAGACGACGGCGACCGTCGCCGAGCCGAGCCCTCCGCGCCTGACGGGCTTCGGGATCGACTCGTCGCTGTGAGCTGCACGCCTCGCCGAGACTATGGTTCTCCCGCCGAGACTATGGTTCTCCCGCCGAGACTATGGTTCTCCCGCCGAGACTATGGTTCTCCCGCCGAGACTATGGTTCTTCCGCCGAGACTATGGTCGATGGCCGTAGTCTCGACGGTGAATCCGTAGTCTCGCCGCCTGTCGCGGCGACGCACTACAGGAAGATGTCGGGGAACAGGTCGCTCTCGTCCACGCCGGGGGAGTACTTTCTAAGGTCGGTGATGCCGGCATCCGCCAGCACCTCCTCCACGATGAGCGAGCGCCCGGTGAACTCGCGCGCGGGCTTGGTGAGCACCTCGTAGGCGGCGTCCGCGTAGATCTCCGGCGTGCGGCTCTTGGCCAGCAGGGCTTCGCCGCCCAGGATGTTGCCGACAGCGGCGGTCTTGATGGTGGTGGCCGGCCACAGCGTGTTGGCCGCGATCCCGTCGCGCGCGAACTCGGCGGCGAGACCCAGCGTGACCAGGCTCATGCCGTACTTCGCCAGCGTGTAGCCGGTGTGCGCGCCCAGCCATCTGGGGTTGAGGTTGATCGGCGGGCTCAGCGAGAGGATGTGCGGGTTGAACCCGTTCTTCAGGTGGGGGACGGCCGCACGGGAGAGCATGAATGTTCCGCGCACGTTGACGTCCTGCATGAGGTCGTAACGCTTCGGCTCCAGCTCGAGCGTGCGGGAGAGGTTGATCACGCTGGCGTTGTTCACCACGACGTCGATGCGTCCGAACTCGGCCACCGTGGACTCGACGGCGCGCGCGATGTCGTCGTCGTTGCGCACGTCGCCGACGATGGCCAGCGCGTTTCCGCCCGCGGCACGGATGTCGTCGGCTGCGGTATGGATCGTGCCGGGTAGGCGCGGGTCGGGGGTGTCGGTCTTCGCCAGGAGAGCGACGTTCGCGCCGTCGCGCGCGGCGCGAACGGCGATCGCGAGGCCGATGCCACGGCTGCCGCCCGACATCAGAATGGTGCGTCCTTCAAGGGTGGTCATGGGGTCTCCTCGTCTCGATACGTCGATGAAGCGGATGCCGTCAGCGGGCGGACCGCGCGGCGAACGCTGCGACTCGGGCACGGGCATCCGGCGTCTCGAAGGCGGCACCGATGGTGCGGGCCTCATCATCGAGCCCGTCGCGGAAGCTGCGTGCGACCGCCCCGCGCACGAGCCGTTTCGCCTGCCCGTACGCCCCCGCAGCACCCGCCAGCCAGTGGTCGGCTATCGCCCGGGCGCGCTCGCGCAGCAGATCGTTCGGGACCACCTCGGCCACGAGTCCCCACTCGAGCCCTTCGACGGCGGTGAGGGAGCGGTCGGTGAGCAACAACTGCAGAGCCTTGCGCGCACCGACGGCCTGCGGCAGCAGTGTGCTGACGCCGCAGTCAGGCGTCAGCCCGATGTCGGCGTACTTGGAGACGAAGAACGCGGCCTCGCCGGCCACCACATAGTCGGCGACGAGCATGAAGCCGAGGCCACCGCCGGCCACAGCGCCCTGAACGGCCGCGACGATCGGTTTCGGCGTTTCCGCGAAGATGCGGTGCCCCTCGTGGATGACGTCGGCCAGGCCCTCGACGATCTCGCCCGTTCCGCCGAGCGCGCTCATCGCCGCCACGTCGCCTCCCGCGCAGAACGCCGGGCCTGCGGCGTCGAAGAGCACGGCCCGGATGTCGTCGCGTTCTGCGACCTCCCTCGCCAGATCGCGCCAGCGGTATGCCGCCTCGCCATCGATGGCGTTCAGTCGGTCCGGGCGGTTCAGAGTGAGGTGCGCCAGTCCGTCACTGGCCTCGAACAGGATCGTGTCGCTCATGGTTGTGCCCCCTCATCGGGTCTGTGCTCATCATCGAGCGCTCATCATCGAGCGCTCATCGTCGAGTGCTCATCATCGAGCGGTCGCGACCGCGCCCGCACGTGTGCAACCTACTCCGCTGACGGATGCCCGCCCCGAGTCGGTGTACGCCGGCGACAGTCTCAGACGCGCGACGCGGCTGCGGTGTTGTAGGCATCCGTCAGCGCCGCTGCGGCGTAGCGACACGAGGCGCTTCTTTGCTCGCTGCATCAGCGTGTGGTGAGAAGTGCCGCCGTGCGGAGAATCGGCGCGACATCCCGGCCAGCCGCCTGGTGTGGCGAGATGTCGCGTCGAGTCCCCGCACGGCGGCGAGAGCCCTTTTGGGGGATTGGGCTCAGCTCTCGGTCACGGTGCCTCCGACCGGACCCCGGGTGGCGTGAGCATCACGACACCCCTGACTGGGCCCTCGGGGTGGCGTCAGCATCACGACAGCCCCAACTGGGCCCTCGGGGTGGCGTGAGCATCACGACAGCCCCAGCTGGGCAGAGAGCACGAAGACCGCCGCTCCGAGCACCACGAGGTCGTGGCTGTCGTCGACGATGCTCATGCGCGTGCGCTCGCCCACCGTCGAGAGGGTGCGTGCGTGCACGACCTTCAGCGCCGAGTCCAGTAACGGGCCTTCGATGAGGTCCCTCGGCCCCGCGAGAACGACGTCGTCGAGACCCAGGGCGGCCACGATGGGCGCGATCGCGAGTCCGAGCGAGCGGCCGGCGTCAGACAGCACGGTCTCGCGTGCCTCGTCGCGCGTTGCGCGGAGCCGTGCGCGCAGGTGGGGCACGGCGACGATCTGCTCGAGGCATCCGCGTCGTCCGCAGGCGCACGGCTCGCCGTTCTCGTCGACGACGAGGTGGCCGATCTCGCCAGCGTTGGCGTTGCTGCCCTCGACGAGGGTGTCGCCGATGACGAGGCCCGCGCCGACGCCGTGCTCGATCTCGACGAGCATGAAGCTGGGTGCCGCTTCGCGGAACGTGTGGATCGCCAGGGCCGCCGCATTCGCGTCGTTGCCCACGTGCACCGGCACTCCGAACTCCGCCCGGAACGCACCGGCGAGGTCGAGGCCGGACCATTCGAGGTTGGGCGCTGACAATACGACGCCGGCCGAATCCACTACGCCGGGCGTGCCGATTCCGATGCCGAGCAGCCGCACCGTCGACCTCTTGACGAGATCCCGGGCGAGGGACACGGCCTTCGTGAGTGCGTCTGTTCCGGTGGCGTCGTCGAGCGGCACGTCGGCCCGATGCACGATCTCGCCTCCGATGGCCACGACCGCCCCGACGAACCTGTCGTCGGCGGAGAGGTCGAGGCTCACGACGTGGTACGCATCTTCGTTCAGGCCGATGAGCTGGGCCGGCTTGCCGACACGGGCGTCGGTGCGCTGGCCGAGCTCGCGGATGAGACCCTCGGATGCCAGCTCGCTCACCAGGTCCGAGACCGTCACGCGCGTGAGCCCCGACCGGCGCGCGAGGTCGGCACGGCTCATGGCGCCGTCGTGCAGCAGGGTCTGCAGGAGCAGCGAACGGTTGTGCTGACGGTTGTGCTCCGGCAGCGCCTTCGCCGTCACGCGCAGCTGTGCCATGCTCACCTCCGTCGATGGTCGCTCTGTCGTCGGACCCCATCGGGTCGCGGTTGATGCCGACCGTGTTAGTGAACTGCTCTTACAAACTCCGTGTCAAGTCGACGAGTTTGCAGGCCAAGTGCTTCGTAAGTTTTACTAACAAACATGCCCGAGCCAGAAGTGCCGTTCGATCACGCCGAGCTGCCCATCGACATGAGTGATGCGGATACCCGTGCTCGCGCCATAGCGACGACCCTGCTCCCCGGATTCACCGGCACGCGCCTCCCCGACGCACTGCGTGACCGACTGGCCGCAGGCCTCGGGGGAGTGTGCGTGTTCGGGTCCAACATCGTGTCGGAACAGCAACTGCGCGAACTGAACGACGACATCTTCTCCGTGGCCCGACTCGCCGTGATCGCGATCGACGAGGAGGGCGGCGACGTGACACGACTGAACTACGCGGACGGCTCGCCCTACCCGGGCAACGCGGTCCTCGGCAGGCTGGACGACCTTCCGCTCACCGAGCGCGTCGGACGCGACGTCGGCCGTGCGTTGCGCCGCACCGCGTGCACGCTCGATTTCGCGCCGGACGTCGACGTCAACTCGAATCCCGACAATCCGGTGATCGGCGTTCGCAGTTTCGGCACAGGGGCCGAGCTGGTGGCGCGACACGGGGTCGCGTGGGCCACGGGCATCCAGTCCACGGGTATCGCCGCGTGCGCCAAGCATTTTCCCGGGCACGGCGACACCGCGCTCGATTCGCATCTGGCGCTTCCGGTGATCGACCGCTCGCTGGATGAGTTGCGCGAACGCGAGTTCGTGCCGTTCAAGGCTGCGATCGATGCCGGTGTGTTGAGTGTCATGACGTCGCACATCGTGCTTCCTCAGGTCGATGCCGGCACTCCTGCGACATTCTCACCGCGCATTCTGCAGGAGCTGCTGCGCGAGGATCTCGGCTTCGAGGGCGTGATCGTCACAGACGCGCTCGACATGAAAGGCGCCAGCGGTGAGATCGGCATACCGGAGGCGGCGGTACGTGCGCTGGCCGCCGGTTGCGACCTGCTCTGTCTCGGTTCCGACACGAGCGACGACTTGGTGAACGAGGTCATCGGCACGATCGGCGAGGCCATCGACGCAGGACGGCTGAGCGTGGAACGGGTCGCGGTTGCGGCGCGCCGGGTGCGCGCACTGGCGCGGCGGCTCGAGAAGCTGCGGGAGAGCATCCCCGAGTTCGCTGCCGGCGAAGAGAACGACGGGCCGACGGTGGGCCGCGCGGAGCAGGCGTTCGACGTGCGGCCGGGTGCGGTCGACGCGCTGCAGCGGGCGCGCGCACCGTTCTCAGTGGTGCGTCTGGAGACCGAGGCGAACATCGCCGTCGGCGTCGCGCCCTGGGGGCCGTTCGCGCAGGTCGTCGCGCAGCCATCGTCCCCGGATTCTGTGGAGTGGGTCGGGCATCCGGAGTTCATCGTCTCGGAATCCGAAGCGGCAGGTGGCGAGCTCGACCGCCGAATCGCCGACGTGCTGGCCGCGGTGCCGGCCGACCGCGGCGTCGTCGTGATCGGCAAGGCGGTTCACAGGCATCCGTTCGCGCGGGCGACCGTGGACGCGCTGCGTTCGGCCCGCACCACGCTCGTCGTCGACATGGGCTGGCCGTCGGATGATCGGGCGTATTCCGACATCGCGACGTTCGGCGCATCCAGGCTGATCGGACGGGCGCTGATGTCGCTGCTGGCCCCTCGGACGCACGTGGAGAACGGGCGGTGAGGGTCGGCCTCGACATCGGCGGCACCAAGGTCGACGCCGTGGTGCTCGATGACGACCTCGCCGTGATGGCGAACGTGCGCACCCCGACCGGGCTCGGACCCGACGGCGTGTTGGCGTCGGCGGAGCGTGCGACGCGAGAGGTGATGGCGTCACATGGTGCGCCTCTCACCGAGGTGAGCTCGGTCGGCATCGGCATTCCCGGCATGGTGGATGCCTCCACCGGCGAGGTCAGGCATGCCGTCAACCTCGACGTCGAGCACCTCGCTCTCGCCGACGAACTCGCGGCTCGCATCGGTGCGCCCGTTCGAGTGGAGAACGACGTGAAGGCGGCGGCGCTCGGCGCCTACCACCTGCTCGGTCTGCGCGGATCGGCCGCGCTGCTCAATCTCGGCACCGGGCTCGCAGCAGGCATCGTCGTCGACGGACGCCTGTGGCGTGGCGCGGAGGGCGGCGCCGGCGAGATCGGCCACATCCCGGTCGTGCCGGGTGGCGTTCTGTGCGGCTGCGGCCAGCGCGGATGCCTCGAGACCGTGGCCAGCGGGTCCGCCGTCGCGCGCGTGTGGCCCAGCGAGACCCAGCCGCCCGCCGTCGACCTGTTCGACAAGGCGGATGCCGGCGACTCGCGAGCGCAAGAAGTGCGGCGCGCGCTTGCGGAGGGCGTGGCATCCGCTGTGCGTATTCTCGTGCTCACAGTCGACGTCGGCACGGTCGTGATCGCCGGCGGACTGAGCAACCTCGGGGACCGACTGCTGGCGCCGGTGCAAGACGTGCTGCACGGGTGGGGGGCGGACTCGCGGTTCCTCGCCTCGCTCGGCCTTGCGGAGCGTGTGCGCATGCTGTCGCCGCAGCTGTCGGCAGCCGCAGTCGGCGCCGCGCTCGTCGGCGGGCCGGCTCCCGTCGGCGCAACGGTGCAGGCGGGTGGACTGGTCCCCGGCACCGCCGCGCAGGTGGGCGGGGTGGTCCCCGGCACCGCCGCCCGTATCGGTGCGGCCGGGCTGGTCAGGGGGGCCGCGCAGGTAGAGCAGACTGGTACCGAGACTCGAGAGCTTCTGGAGGGGCATCCGTGGAGGTTGTGATCAAGCAGACCGCCGATGAGGTGGGGGTGCTCGCCGCCGATCTGATCGAGCGGGTCGTCGAGTCGAAGCCGCGTGCGGTGATAGGACTGGCGACCGGATCGTCGCCGCTGGCGATCTACGCCGGCTTGGCGCGGCGAGTGGCTGCCGGCAGTCTCGACTTCACCGGCGTTCGCGGGTTCGCGCTCGACGAGTACGTGGGCATTCCGGAGGAGCATCCGCAGAGCTACGCATCCGTGATCCGAACCGAGGTGGTCGAGCCGCTGCACATGGATCCGACACTGGTGCAGGTGCCTGACGGCCGGTCGGTCGACATCGAGGTGGCGTGCCGGGACTACGAGCAGGCGATCGCGGATGCCGGCGGCATCGACATCCAGATCCTCGGCATCGGCGGGAACGGGCACATCGGATTCAACGAGCCGACGTCGTCGTTCCGCTCGCGTACCCGGATCAAGACGTTGGCGCCGAAGACGCGGGCGGACAATGCCCGCTTCTTCGACTCGCCGGAGCAGGTGCCGACGCATTGTGTGACACAGGGGCTGGGCACGATCATGGATGCCCGCAGGCTCGTGCTCGTCGCGCAGGGCGAAGGCAAGGCGGATGCCATCGCCGCGGCCGTGGAGGGGCCGGTGTCGAGCGTGTGCCCGGCATCCATCCTGCAGTTCCACGAGCACGCGACGGTGATCGTGGATGAGGCGGCCGCGAGCAAGCTCCGCTTCGCGGACTACTACAGGTACACCTACGACAACAAGCCGGCCTGGCAGCTGTAGCGCCGCGATCGCTGTGACCCGGCCCGTCGCAGCACGGCCCGTCGCCACGCGGCCCGCGCCCGGCCCGCGGATGAATCCATGGCCGAACCTGTCGCTTCCGGCCAGTGAAGCGACTGTATGGGCCATGAACTTTGGTGCGGCTACCCACGCCAGCCTCCACGGATGAGAGCTGTACGGATGCGCGCTATCGCCGGTTTCGCCGAGGGATAGACCAGTCCCGATGTGAGCCGCACGACCTCCCGGCCTGCGTCGACACACGCAGAATGCTTGTCCACGTCGCGTTGCCATTGCTTGCGGTCGGTCCTGTGGTGGTCACCGTCATACTCGGTCAGCACGCGATACTCGGGGTAGGCGAACTCCGTGAACCCGATCGGCGTCCCGTTCGCGGCGAACACGTCGTAGTCGAGGTGCGGGTCCGGCAGGCCCGCTCGGGCACCGGCAAGGCGCGTTCGCGTCTCCGCCGCCGACGAACTGCCGACACGGATCATGGCGAGTGCCGTGCGCAGCTTGGCCGCGTGCCGACGGTACGGCGCGCTCGCCGCCGCGCTGAGTTGCTCGAGGGTGGCGAGGGCATCCCCTGGCGTGCCCCGCTGCATGCCGTGGCATCGCGGAATCCGCACGATGGCATCGCCGACCTCGACCAGCTCATCGACGCTGAGATCGTCGGCGAGCATCGCCCACGTGGATGCCGGACTGGAAACCCGAATTCCGTCCAATGTGCGCGCGCTCGTAAGTCGTTCACCGAACTGGTGTCCTCGAGTGCCGGCCGCCTTCGACGTGCGTCGTGGCGCGATCGCGCCGATGTCGATCCCGCGAGGGGGAACCTCCACTCCGCGATGTCGAGACGGCACCAGGGAGGCACGTAGCAGGCGAAGCGGAATCGGCAGGCCCCAGAGCACGGCAGCAGTCACGTGGCAGAAGAACCACCCGGGAGCTGCCGTGGTGGCGAATGCGGTTGCACGAGCCACGATTCCGCGGCGAAGACATTCGGCCCCGACCGCGAAGGGACTCCCGTCGTCGGGCCGTGCGCCTTCTCCCTCAGCGAATTCAGCACGTGAGTTGAACATCCGCACGCCGCGGAAAGGCGATGCCAGACGAGGATGCCGCAGTCGCCCCTCCGTGACTCCGGCGGCGTGAGCATCCTTCACGGAGAAGGCGTCACCGAGCTCTGCAGGCAGTGGCTCGGAGATCCGTGGCATGCGACCATGCTGTCCGAATCATGGCTGCGGAGGGGCAGCCGTGGAGCGTTGGTGGAGGATCCAACGACGCGAACGCCTGGGGACGACGAGCGTCCGCCGTCCGAGCGGCCGCACGCTCTGGGTGCCGTGGGAGAACCGCTCGCACTATCCGGCGAATTCCTGTCCCGATCCGTTGCTATCAGGCGGGATAACGACGGCTACGGCCATGAAGTCCCGGTCTGCGGCGCCACGGGGCAGCGCAGACCGGGCGGCGCAAGGAGTCAGACCAGAAGGTCGCCGGCGGCCCAGACCTGATGCACGGACCACTCGTGGTCGAGCAGCACCGCGTCGGCGAGGTAGCCGGCGGCGAGACGGCCGAGCTCGTGCTCGCGGCCGAGCATGCGCGCCGGCGTCAGCGTCAGCGCTTCGACGGCGGCGACGGGCGCGATGCGGGTACGCTCCACGGCGATCTTCAATGCGGTGTCCTGCGTCAGGGTGGACCCGGCGATGCTCGTGCCGTCCGCCAGCATGGCCTGGCCGTTCACCACGTTCACGGTGAGGGAGCCGAGCTGGTACACGCCGTCGGTCGAGCCGGCCGCTGCCATGGCATCCGTGATGAGCGCGATGCGGTGCGGTGCCTGCACGAACGCGAGATGTGCGACATCCGGATGCACGTGGAATCCGTCGAGAATCAGCTCGAGCGTGACGCGGGGATCGTCCACCGCGGCCACGATCGGGCCGGGAGCACGGTGATGGATGCCCGGCATCGCATTGAACGCGTGCGTGAGCACGCGCGCCCCGGCATCGAACGCCTGCGCGGCCTGCTCCTCGGTCGCGTTCGTGTGCCCGACGGCCACCACCACGCCGGCCTCGACGAGCACGTCGATCGCTTCCATGGCGCCCGCGAGTTCCGGCGCGATCGTGATCTGCTGCAGCGTTCCCCTCGCCGCAGCGATGAGCAACTCGACCGCCTCGAGGTCGTCGGGCGTGATGAGGAAGTGCGGGTTGTGCGCGCCACGCTTGTCGGCGTTGAGGAACGGGCCCTCGAGGTGCGAGCCCAGCACGAGCGGGTCGGAGTCGGTCAGATCGGCGATGAGGCGCAGGCTGTCGCACAGCTGGGGCACCGGATTGGCGACGAGGCTCAGCACCGAGCGCGTCGTGCCGTGGCGGCGGTGCGTGCGCAAAGCGGTGCGCAGGTCGTCGAGGTCGCCCTCGTAGGCGCATCCGCCCGCGCCGTGCGAGTGCACGTCGACGAAGCCCGGCGTGAGCCAGTGGCCGCCGGCATCCGTCACGGCGGCGCCGTCTGCGTACGCCCTCCAGCCGGTGCCGTTCCCGGTGGCGACGATGCGGTCGCCCTCTGAGGCGAGCCAGAAGTCGTCGACCTGGCCGTCGACATCCAGCTTGCGAGCGCCGTGGATGACCAGCGCGGCGCTCACGAGAGTTCCCGTCGTCCGCTGACGATGCCGCTCAGCAGCGCGACGAGTGCGAACACGACGGCGACGATGGGCTGGCCGAGGTCCCACCAGGCGAAGGCGGCGGCAGTCATGACGATGATCTCGACGATCGCCTTGCCGAACGTGTCGATGCGGATGACCGCCTTCGGCGACCGGAACAGCGCCCAGAGCACGATCGCGAACAGCGGCGCGCCGATGCCGACCACGATGTTCCACGGCAGCGGCCATGCGATGAAGCCCCACACGGCAAGGCTCACGAACGCGAACAGCTCGATGACGAAACGGAGTATGTCCCACGGCCCGATCTGAGGCTGGGCGGGAGCGTGCGGATGCTCGGAGTTCTGGGCAGACATCGTCTCCATCGTATCCGGACGCGGGCGCAGCCCGGCCCGACGAGACTGCACGCCCGCCCCGAGAGTGTGGGTAGTACCCGCTGTTTCGGGGCGGTCGTGCAGTCTCACGGGAACGCGGCGTGCAGTCTCACGGGAACGCGAGCGAGCGGACGGATCAGCGGAAGATGATCGTACGGACTCCGTCGAGCAGGATGCGGTTCTCCGCGAACCATTTCACCGCTTGCGTCAGCGTGCGGCTCTCCTCGTCTTGACCGATCGCGACCAGCTGCGACGGCGACTGGGAGTGGTCGACTCGCACCACGTTCTGCTCGATGATCGGCCCCTCGTCGAGGTCGCTCGTGACGAAGTGAGCGGTGGCTCCGATGAGCTTCACACCACGCGCGTGCGCCTGCTTGTACGGATTCGCGCCCTTGAAGCCGGGCAGGAACGAGTGGTGGATGTTGATGCAGCGCCCCGCCAGCGCATCGCACAGCTCCGGAGACAAGATCTGCATGTACCTGGCGAGCACGACGAGCTCGATGTCGTGCCGCTCCACCTCCTCGAGCACGCGGGCCTCGAAGGCGGCCTTGCCCGCGGCATCCGTCACGGCGAGCGAGTCGAAGGGCACGCCGTAGAAGCCGGCGAGATCGCGCAGGGCGCCGTGGTTGGAGAGCACGAGGGGGATGTCCACCGGCAGCTGCCCCGCCCGCTGCCGGAACAGCAGGTCGTTCAGGCAGTGCGCAGCCGTCGAGACGAGCACGAGGGTGCGCAACGGCCGGCCGACCGTGTCGAGCGTGTACATCATCTCGTAGCGCTCGGTGACCGGGTTCAGCGCCGCCTCGAACTCTGCGTGATTTGCGGGCGACTGGATCTGCAGCCGCATGAAGAACCGGCCGGTGTCGGCGCTGGAGAACTGCTGGCTCTCGGTGATGTTGCCGCGTGCCTGCACGACGGCTCCGCTGACCGCGTGCACGATGCCGGGCCGATCGGCGCAGTTCAGCGTGAGCACCCAGTGCTGTAGGGCATCCATCCCATCAGGGTAGGGCACCGTCTGGTGGGCACTGAACGACAGGCGAACCAGGAGTTCGTTGAGGTGCCGATGAGGCGTGAGCGGTCGAATCGAATCGATTAGAGTAATCGCGGCTCCGCTGCTCAACACACTCGATCGGCTCGGCAACCCCAGCAAACCGGGGTCGCTCTCGACTCGGTCGCGTTTACGAGGCTGCATGAGCAGTGAAGGAGGAACCGCGATGCAGTCGCACACGCATCAGCCCGACACCGCACGTTTTCCGTGGGCCGGGATGATCGCGCTCGCCACGGCGGCGTTCCTCGCCGTCACCAGCGAAACGCTGCCCACGGGCCTGCTCCCCGAGCTGGCGAACGGCCTGCACGTCTCGACCCCGCAGGCGGGGCTGCTCGTGTCGGTGTACGCGTTCACGGTGGTCGTCGCGGCGACACCGGTGACGGCGCTGACCCGGCGCATTCCGCGGCGCGCGCTGGTGGTGAGCGTCATCATCGTGATCGGCCTCAGCTCGCTGCTTCTGGCCATCGCGCCGAACTACACGGTCGCCGTCATCGCACGCATCACGGGGGGCGTGGCGCACGGCGTCTTCTGGGCCGTGACCGGAGCGTACGCCGGCCACATCGTGCCATCGCATCAATTGGCCAGGGCCGTCTCGATCACGTCGGGAGGCGTCTCGCTCGCGCTCATCCTCGGCTCGCCGCTGGCCACGATCCTCGGTCATGCGGCCGGATGGCGCGTCGCGTTCGCGGTGGTCGGATGCCTCCTGGTCGTGGGATCGCTCGTGGTCGGCACGATGCTGCCGCGGGCGAGCGTGCCAGGAGTCGGGACGGCGACGGCGAGCATCCCGACCGTCACCGGAAGCGTTCCAGCCGTGACCGCCCCGGTCGCCGGCCTGCCGCGTCGCTCGAAGCGACGTGCGCGTGGAGGCGATGCGAGCATCCGTCCGGTGATCGTGATCTGCGTGCTCACCGGAACGATCGTGCTCGGCAGCATGACGTTGAACGCGTATGTCGCTCCGTTCGTGTCGGATGCCATGGGACTCGGTGTCGGTGCCGTCGGCCCGTTGCTGTTCGTCGGCGGCATGATGGGCGCGGTCGCCACCGTGCTGGTCGGTGTGTGGCTGGGTCGGCATCCAGGGCGGGCGATCACCGTGGCTCTGGCGCTGACGACCGTGGGCGTCGCGGTTCTCGCGGTGGTTCCCGGCATCACGCCCGTGGCGATCGCGGCGTTCGCTCTGTGGGCCCTTGCCTTCGGATGCCTGCCACCCCTTCTTCAGACCCGGTTGCTGCAGGCGGCGTCCCCCCGGTTCCGTGATACCGCGAGCGCCCTTTACACGACGGCGTTCAACGTGGGGATCGGCGGGGGTGCCGTCGTCGGCGGCGGGATCTATGCGGTGTGGGGCATCGACGCCGTGCCGTGGGCGGCCCTGATCGTGCTGGTGCTCGCGGTGGTCATGCTCGCTGTGGTCAGCGGAGTGCGACCTGGATCAAGCGTCGCCGGCGAACGTGACATCGACGCTGACGTGTGTGCTGGGACCGAAGCGGCCTGAACCGCCGGCGTAGCGCACCGCGATGTCGTGCGAGCCGGGCGTGCTCACGAAGAAGTAGTCGGTTCCACCGAACGCGACGTCCGGCTTGGTCGGCACGCCATCGAGGAGGATCTGCGTCGGCGCGCCCGCAACGCCGGCCACCGTCACCGCGACCACGGGCGAGCCTTTCCAGAGCACGTTCCCGGCCGTCACGCCGGGGCCGGTGAGCGAGAAGCGGGCGGACGCGCTCGGCGAGGTCGCGCCGTCGATCGACTGGCTGGCCGTGACAGTGCCCGAGACGGTTGCGGACGGCGACGTGGTCGAGCGAGCTTGGCCGGCCGACGGCGTGGGGGTGGGGGTCTGGTCGCCGACGGACGGCGCCGAGGGCTTCGGAGCCACCGCGGCCATAGCCCGCAGGTGCGAGGCCGGGATCGCAGTCGTCGTGCTCGTGCCGGCGGACGCCGGGGCGCCGGTCGGCCTGATCACGGACGCGGGAGCGGCCGAGGCCGCGGTCGGCGCGGCCACCTGCGCACTCCACACGCCGGACGAGCCGGCCGTGACGCTGGTGGCGGCACCACCGGCCGACACCGTCACGGTCGCGCCCGGAGTCGCGGTGCCGGAGACCAGCGGGTAGTACAGGTTTCCGCCCGTGTCGACCGTGCCGATCGTCGGCGCCGCCGGTTGCTGCGGCTGGGTGGGGGCTGCCGGACCGGTCGGGGTGCTCGGCGCTGCCGGCGCAGCGGGCGCGCTCGATGTCGCGGACGGGCCGCCGGCCCCGGGACCGGAGCGGCCGGAATCCGAGGGGGAGGGATCGTTCGGTGCCGGAACATCGGAAGGCGCGGGCGCCGCCGGTGGAGCCGAGGCGTTCGTCGAAGGATCACCGGACGTCGAGCCGGTGCGCGAAGAGTCGGTGTGCGAGGAGCCGAATCCCTGCGCGACGACCGTGCGGGAGGCATCCGTTCCTCGTCCCGGCGAGGTCGCGATGAGTACTCCGGCGACGGCTGCGCCGACGACCACGACGGATGCCGCCGTACCCACGATCACGCCCGTCGCACCACTGAAGACTCCGCCGATGCCGCCCGAGGAGCCGACGCTCGCACCTGCGCCGGCGGACGACGCACCCGATCCCACTGTGGTTCCCACTGTGGCTCCGACGCCGACGATCACGCCGGTCTTCAGTGTCGCCGCGTACACCGTTGCCGCTCCGCTGCCGAGGATCAGCGGAAGCAGCACGAGCGCGAGCCGCAAGCCGGTCTCCTCCGCTTCGGCGGCCGCCATTCTGCACAGCTCACAGGTCTGAAGGTGCGCATCCACCCGCGCGTTGTCGCGCTTGCCGAGACGTCCGCGCGAGTGCGCCGCAAGGTGCTCGACGGTCCAGGCGCATGCCGGCTCCAGATCGGCCGACGTGAGGTGTGCGCGGATCCAGGCCTGCCGCAGACCCTCCCGCGCCCGATAGCAGAGCGCTGCGGCTGCCTGAGCGCTGAGGCCCACCAGCGGAGCCAGTTCGGCGGGCTGCATGCCCTCGACCTCGCTGTACCAGAGCGCCTCCTGCCAGCGCGGCGGCAGGGAGCGGAAGGCCTGCGTGGTCATCGATCGCTCGAGGGTGGCCAGCGAGTGATCCTCCTGCACCGCGAGCCTGTCGAGCTCC
The DNA here is from genome assembly GCF_054777235.1 of Humibacter antri. Taxonomy (NCBI): domain Bacteria; kingdom Bacillati; phylum Actinomycetota; class Actinomycetes; order Micrococcales; family Microbacteriaceae; genus Humibacter; species Humibacter antri. Next base: position 473,776 of record NZ_BAAHAW010000019.1, read on the forward strand.
TCCGGCTCCAGTGGAAGGGCGTCCTTGCCGGCGCGGCCCCACGAGGCGGCGATGTTCCGCACCGTCGTGAACAGATAGGGGCGGAACGCGTTCGTCGGTCCGTTCCCCGACTTCAGGGCCTGCAGGATTCGCGCGTATGCCTCGGAGACGAGGTCGTCCGGCTCGTAGGTGCTCGTGACGGAACGGGCGACGGATGCGGCGGCCGACGCGTGCCGGCGGAAGAGCGTCGCGTAGGCATCCGTGTCGCCCTTGCGGGTCAGGCGTACGAGCTCGGCGTCGCCGGCGCGCTCGAGTCGGCGCGGGGAGTGGTGCGCTGACATTCGGGTCGTCTGTCGCCTTTCGCGCCTCACGGCGCCGGATACATGAGTGCTGAGCCTCGTCGGCGGTGGGGCAGGGCCGCCGTCCGGGTCCCTTGATTCTCCGTTGACCGACCTGTATACGCAATTCGCACGTCGGAGACAGATTGCGAGAAGAGCGTCTACGCGTCGATGCAACGGACATCGGTGCTGCGTCGCGAAGAATCTCAGCGAACCCGCGTCATGATCCGGTGCGCGCCGCGTCTTCTCATAGTGAAACGGACCACCGTCGCGTCACATTCGGCTTCTGGCGCGGCGGCCCTGGCTGCGACCCGAAAACGGTCAGGATGCCGCGTGCGCCTGTGGGGGCTCAGAGCACGTGGTGCCGGGGTGGTGCCGGCGATGTGAACTCCGTCGGCACCGCCCCATCGTCCGTCGACGCGACGCGACGCGACGCGACGCTCGCATGCGCGCGGCAGGCTACTCGTGCCCGGGTGCCTCGTGGTCGGCGGATGCTTCGCGCGCGCGACCGTCGCTGAGCACGATCGCCAACAGCACGAGGTTGACGATCCAGCTCAGCACTACGAACGGAACCACGGTGTGCAGCGGGAACAGCACGAGCAGTACCAGCGCACCGACGATGTGTACGGGCGTCCAGGGCCCGCCGGTGGCGCGGCGGAAGAACGCGTTGCCTAGTGCGTAGAGCGCTGCCCCGCCGCACAGCAGTCCGGCGACCCACGAACCGCTCGCGCCTGCCGACTCGCCGAGGATCAGCGCGTCGGCTACGGCGGATGCGACGATGCCGAAGACGAGCAGCACCGGAATGTAGGTGAACGCCGTCTGCGCGATCATGCCGCGGTCATGCGCGTGCGAGATGTACTCGCTTCCGCCTCGCTGGTTGTGCCGGAAATAGAGGAGGAAGAGGAGCACCGTACCGACGAATGCGGCGAGGAATGCGTTGCCGCGCATCCAGTCGATGCTGCCGGAGGCGAAGCTCACGCCCGTGTCGATGATCGATTCGCCGAGCGCGATGATGAGAAAGAGGCTCACGCGCTCCGACATGTGCTCTCCTGAGACGTTCCATGTGGAGTCGTCGGAGGATCCGAGCGCCGGCACCCAGAAGTGCAGCCTCGGACCGGCGTATTCGAGCACGAGAGCCGCGATCCACACCCAGAGCCGCGCGTCGGGCGGCACGAGAGCGCCGGCGATCCAGAGGACGCCCACCCCGGCATGCCAGCAGGTGATGCGCACGAAGTTCATCGCGTGCGGCCTGCTCGTCGGGGCGAATGCGGCGATGGTGAACACGCTGCGCACGAGTCCGAACGCGGTGAGCGCGAGAGCGAAGAGCAGCGCTCGGTCGCCGAAGGCATCCGGAATCGCGACGGCGATCAGCATGCCGAGCAGCATCATGAGGAACAACAGAGCTGCGACCGGCCATCGCTCGGGGTTGAGCCAGCTCATCGCCCAGGTCGTGTACACCCAGGCGAACCACACGACCATCGCGAGCATCACCGTGTGCAGCAGGGCGAGCGGATCCCGGTGGTCGATCAGGATGTGCGAGAGCTGCGTGACCGCGAAAACGAACACGAGGTCGAAGAACAGCTCGACGTAGCCGACGCGGTGGGCGACGTCGCCGGTCGCGGGGCGCAGCAGTCCGGGTGCACTCGCTCTCATCGGCACCACTCTGGCACGAGGATGCAGCCGACAGTGGGACGAGGACACCTGCTACGCGACGATGACGCGCATGCCGGCATCCTTGAAGTCGTTCAGCTGCTTCGTGGTGATGCCGTCGTCGGTGATGAAGGTGTCGAAGGCGCCCGCCTTGCCGACGGAGGCGAACGCGCGGCGACCTATCTTGCTCGAGTCCGCAACGAGCACGGCCCGTTCCGCACGGTCGGCCATCAGCGCGTTCACGGCGGCTTCGTGCTCGTCGTGCACGGTGGGACCCAGTACCGGGTCGAGACCGTTCACTCCGATGAAGGCGAAGTCCAGCGCGATCTGCCCGAGCACGGAGTCGGTGTACGGGCCGACGAGCTCGTACGACCTGGCCTGGACGACGCCGCCGGTCATCACCACCTTGATCTGGGGCCGCATGACGAGCTGGGCCGCGATGTTGATGGCGTTCGTGACGACCGTGAGAGTCGGGTGGGAGGACGGTTCCGCGACGTCGGGGCGTGCGGCCAGCGCACTCGCGACTGCGGTGCTCGTCGTTCCCCCGCAGAGGCCGACGACGGCTCCGCGCGGGACCAGCGAGCTTGCCGCTTGCGCGATCGCCTGCTTCTGCTCCGCGTGCTGCTCTCGCTTGTATCGCAACGGAAGGTCGTAGGCGACGGACTGCCCGGTCGCGCCGCCTCTGGTGCGGCTGAGCAGTTGCTGCGACGCGAGTGCGTCGAGGTCGCGACGGGCGGTGGCCGGGGAGACGCCGAGGCGCTCAACGATGTCATCCACCTCGATCTGCCCGGTCTCGGCGAGCAGATCGAGCACGGCGCGGAGGCGCGCTGTGCGGTTCACGAAGCAGCCCCGTCGGTTGCGGCTGTGCCACCGCCGGTGCCGGCGGCGCTCTCGGATGCCGCGCCGGCGTTCGCGAAGAGGCGGAGCATCCGCTCGGCTTCCGCGCTCAGTGCGGCACGCCCGGCCTTCACGTACTTGCGGGAGTCGACCACCGTCGGATTCTGCGCGAGGTACTCGCGCACCGCCCGGGTGAAGAAGCCGTTCAGGTGGGTGGAGACGTTGATCTTCGTCATTCCGGCGCGGATCGCCGCGACGATCACTTCGTCGGGCACGCCGGAGGAGCCGTGCAGTACGAGCGGCACCTCGAGTGCGGCGTGCAGCCGGGCGATCAGGCCGAGATCGAGGGATGCCTCGCGCGCCGTCATCGCGTGCGACGAACCGACGGCCACGGCCAGGGCATCCACGCCGGTCTCAGCGACGAACGAGCGCGCCTCGTCGGGGTCGGTGCGCACGCCGGGCGCGTGGGCACCGTCTTTGCCACCGATCTCGCCGAGCTCTGCCTCTACCATCACCCGGTTCTCGTGTGCGTACGCCGCGATCGCGGCAGTCGCATGCACGTTCGCGGCATACTCCAGGCGGGATGCGTCGAACATGACCGATCCGAACCCGAGGTCGATCGCACGGCGAGCGAGCTGTTCGTCTTCGGCATGGTCGAGGTGCACGGCGACCGGCGCGGTGGACTGTCGGGCGAGCGCGAGACATGCGAGCGCGATCGGGTCCAGAGCTGCCGGATCCGACGTCGTGCCAGAAGCGCTCGCGGCGTCAGCGCTCGCGTGGTACGCGACGCAGTTCTGCGAGATCTGCAGAATGACGCCGATCTGCGATCGCTCGGCGGCCGCCACGAGCGCCTCGGCGGTTTCCAGGTGAATCACGTTGAACGCACCGATCCCGGTTCCGCGTGCGGCGGCATCCGTGATCAGGTCCGCCGTCGGGGTCAGTGCCATTTCTCTCCTTCGTCGACTCTCAACACACCACCGGCTGAGCCGTTTCCGCCGGTCGAGTCGTTTCCGCCGGTCGAGCCGTTTCCGCCGGATGAGCCCTTCCCGCCGGTTGAGCTCGTCGAAACCGCCACACCAGCCGCCAGGGCATCGCGCGCCGCCAGCGCCGAGCCGAACAGCCCTGCGTCGGCACCGATGCTGGCCTTGATGAGCTGCGGGCGGCGATGGAACGTGAGGATGTCGTCCAAACGCTCACGAAGCGGCTGCAGGAGTTCCTCGCCCGCCTCCGACAGCCCGCCGCCGATCACGATCGCCTGAGGCGCCAGCAGCGCGACGATGTGCGAGAAGCCGAGCGCGAGCGCGTCGAGCGCCGTCGCCCAGTCGGTTGCGGCGTTCGCGTCGCCGGCGTGCATGAGTTCGAGCACCTCTTTGGCGCCGGCGACCGTGCGTCCGGTACGCATGCGATAGCGGCGCGCGATGGCGGCGGCCGAGGCGACGGCCTCGAGGCATCCACGGCCGCCGCATGCGCAGATCGGACCCTGGGCGACACGGTCGTGGCCGATCTCCCCGGCAAGGCCGCCTCCCGCATACAGTCGGCCGTTGATGAAGACGGCGGCCGCGATGCCCGTACCGATCGTCACCACTACGACATCATCGAAACCTCTGGCTGCACCCATCCGATGTTCGGCTTCACCTGCCCCGCGTACGTCGTGACCGAAGCCGACGGGCACGCCGAGAGCAGCCTCGGCGCGGTCGCGGAACGGGAAGTCGTGCCAGCCGAGGTTCTCGGCGAACACGCCCACTCCGCGCACATCGTCGACGTGGCCCGGAACGAGCAGCCCTGCCGCGGCGGGGTGCACGGCGGGATGCCTCGCCGTGAACTCCTCCGCGAGCCTGGCGACCTCATCGACGACGCGCTGACCCGTGTCTTCACCGGCCAGCGGCGTCGGCACTCGTGTGCTCTCGAGCATCCGGCCCTGCTCATCGAGCAGCGCCGCTTTCATGTCGGTGCCGCCCACGTCGAATGCGAGCACCGCGGCGCCCGGGCCTACCGACGTGGGAGGGGTCATTGCGGGTCCAGGATGACGGATCGGGTGAGGTTGCGCGGCTGGTCAGGATCGAGCCCCTTGCGTCGTGCGCGCTCGAGAGCGACGCGGTGCAACCTCACGAGGTCGGCCATCGCATCGATGTCGCGGTGCTCGAAGCGAGCGCCGGTCGCCGTCGTGTCGGCTGCGATGCCCTCGGGAAGCGCTCCGAACGCCCAGGTCACGCGACCGGGAGCGGCGATGGCGATGGGGCCGTGCCGATACTCCTTTGCGAGATACGACTCCGTCCACGACTGCGAGGACTCGCGCATCTTCAGCGCGGCCTCGTGTGCGATGCCGACGCTGAAACCGCTGCCGAGGAAGGTGTACTGGTCGGCGTCGACGAGTTCGTCGTCGATGGGCTCTTCGAGCACCGCCCGCGCCTGGTCGATGACCGGCGCGAGATCTTCGCCGAGGGAGGCCCGCAGCAGTGCCAGCGCGCTCGTCGCGAACCGGGTCTGCACCACCGAACGCTCATCGGCGAATGGCAGCGCGACCACATCGTCGACGAGATCGACGAGAGGAGTGTTCGGGTCACCGACGACGCCGATCGTACGAACACCGGAGCCGTGCGAGCGCACTTCCTCGAGCAGTTCGAGCACCTCCGTCGTCGTTCCGGAACGGGTGATCGCGACGATCGCGTCGTAGCCGCGGTCGATGAGAGCTTCGGATGCCGCAAAGGCATCGGTCTCGCCGTGCCCGCCGCGCTCGCGCAGGCTCGCGTAGGACTGCGCCATGAACCACGAGGTGCCGCAGCCCACCACGGCGATGCGCTGTCCGTCAGCGGGAAGCAGCGCGCGTTCCGGAGCCAGCGCGACGGCGCGCGCCCAGACATCCGGCTGCGACGTCAGCTCCGCTTCGAGGTCGGCGCCGGGCACTCGTGTGTTGTCATCGGTCATGCATCCAATGATCGTTCATGATCATTACTGGTGTCAAAGCTGCAGTTCCGATCGTTGGCTCCGCTCGGACGGGATCGCATGCTGCCGTGATCGGAACGGCGTCCATGCGTTCGAGCATCCGCTCGATCAGGCTACGACGACGGTGATTCCTGCGACCTCGAATGCGGCGCGGTGGCGGTCGCTGATGCCGACGTCGGTGATCAACGTCTCGAACGCCTCGAGCGATGCCACCGTCGCGAACGCACGCGTGCCGATCTTGCTCGAATCGGCGATGACGACAGCCCGTTCGGCACGCCGCGCCATGAGTGCATTGATGGCGGCTTCACGTTCGTCGTGCACTGTCGCACCGAAAACGGGATCGATGCCGTTCACTCCGATGAACGCGAAGTCCATGGCGATCTGCGCAAGGACCTCGTCGCTGTATGGTCCGACCAGCTCATAGGAGCGCGGCTGCACGACGCCACCGGTCACGACGGTGCGGATCCGGGGTCGCATGACAAGCTCGGCCGCGATGTTGATCGCGTTGGTCACCACGGTCAATCCATGGCGCGGTGACGGTTGGGCGAGGTCAGCACGCGCGGCGAGGGCGCCGGCCACCGCTGTGCTCGTAGTGCCGCCGGTGAGGCCGACGACCGCCCCCATCGGAACCAGATCGCTCGCCGCTTTCGCAATCGCCTGCTTCTGCTTCGCGTTCTGTTCCCGCTTGTATCGAAGTGGGAGGTCGTACGCGACGGACTGTGCGGTCGCTCCGCCGCGCGTTCGTGCCAGCAGCTGCTCGGCGGCGAGGGCGTCGAGATCGCGCCGTGCGGTGGCCGTCGAGACGCCGAGCCGATCGACGATCTCATCGATCTCGACGCTGCCGGTCTCGGCGAGCAGATCGAGTACGGCGCGCAGGCGCTCGGTGCGCTTCACAAGCATCCCCTCTCCGGGCGTGCCCGGATCCGCGGCTTTCGCGCAACCGTGCACCCGGCCCGCATCGTTAGTCATCGTACGGGCGTGCCTGTGGAGCGGGGGAGCGCAGGCGACAAGGGAGCTGGCCGCATCCTGACCATGAAGTTGAGCGATTGTGAAACAAAACGGCAACAAAAGTGCAACATTCGTCTTGCAGCGTCATGTTTGTTGTGCTCAAATGACCCAGCACGGTGCACAGCGAGGTGAATGGAGCAATGGATGCCGATCGGTGACGGAATGAGGATCGGCGTCGTCGGTGCCGGTGCCCGCTGCAAACTGGCCCTGAACGCCATCGATCCCGCCGTCACCGCCGCTTCGGTTCCGGCGGGCATCGTGGCAGTGGCAGACACAACCCCACAGGGCCGCGCTCGCGCGGCTCGGATCTTCGGCGAAGACGTCGCGGTGGTTTCCGATGTGAGTTCACTCATCGAGCAGGGCGTCGACGCGGTGTTCGTCACCACTCCGGACTTCACGCACGCCGAGATCGCTGTGCAACTTCTGCGCGCCGGCGTCGCGGTCTACCTCGAGAAGCCGTTGGCAATCACCACCGACGGCGCGGACGACGTTCTGCGCGTTGCGTACGAGTCCGGCTCGAAGCTCTACGTGGGCCACAACATGCGGCACATGCCGGTGGTGCGACTCATGCGCAGTCTCATCCAGGACGGCGCGATCGGTCAGGTCAAGGCCGTCTGGTGCCGACACTTCGTGGGCAACGGCGGCGACTACTACTTCAAGGACTGGCACGCAGAGCGGGCCAAGACGACCGGCCTTCTGCTGCAGAAGGGCGCGCACGACATCGATGTCATCCACTGGCTGGCCGGCGGCTACAGCCTCGACGTCACCGGCATGGGAGACCTCGCCGTCTACGGCGACATCGGCGATCGTGCCGACAACTCGGGTCGGGTCATGGGGGACTGGTTCTCCTACGACAACTGGCCGCCCGCCTCGCAGACCGACCTCAACCCGGTGATCGACGTCGAAGACATCTCGATGGTCTCGATGCGGCTCGACAACGGCGTGCTGGCCAGCTACGAGCAATGCCACTTCACCCCCGACTACTGGCGCAACTACACCGTCATCGGAACCGAAGGACGCCTGGAGAACCACGGCGACTCCGCGGGCGGGACTGTGCGCGTGTGGAACAAGCGCACGTCGTACAACGAGTCCGGAGATCAGTCGTACCCGATTCCCGAGGGCGAGGGCGGCCACAACGGAGCGGATGCTCTCACCGTCGCCGAGTTCCTCCGCTTCGTCGGCCACGGCGGCGCGACCGACACGTCACCGGTCGCCGCCCGCAACGCGGTGGCTGCGGGCGTGGCGGCGACCGAGTCGCTGCGCGACGGCTCGACACCACGTCGTGTGCCTGCACTCGACGCCGAACTTCTCGACTACTTCGCACACCACCAACAACGAAGAGGCGTCGCCTGACGCCTCATCCTCCAACACCAAAGAAAGAGAAACGATCATGGACCGTCGTTCCTTCCTCTCCTTGGCCGCACTCGGGGGCGTAAGCCTCGGGTTGGGCGCCACGCTTGCGGGCTGCAGCTCGCAGTCGTCGGGAACAGGATCCCAGTCCGGTGCCTACAAGGCGCCGTCGAAAGATCTCAAGGCGACCATCAGTTACGCCATCTGGGACGTCAACCAGCAGCCGGCGATGGAGAAGATAGTTGCCGCCTTCAACAAGATCTATCCGAACATCACGGTCAACATCCAGCTCACGCCGGGGGCAGGCGGTGCCTACTGGACCAAGATGAAGACGCTGGCGCAGGGCAAGAACCTGCCCGATGTGCTCTGGATGAACGGCCCGAACATCCAGCTGTTCGCGCTGAACAACCAGTTGCTGCCGCTCGACGACCTGGTCGCCGCCGGCGCGGTGAAGAAGAGCAACTATCCAGCGGCTCTCGTCGACCTGTACACGGCGGGCGGCAAATTCTGGGGCGTTCCGAAGGACTTCGACACCATCGGGCTGTACTACAACAAGGACCTGCTCGCCAAGGCCGGTGTGCCGGAGCCGACGTCATCGTGGACGTGGGACGACCTCAAGACGAACGGCAAGAAGGTCTCCGACCATTACAACAAGAGCGTCTTCGGCTTCGCCGGCGACCTGACCGGCGGTCAGACCTCCTGGTACAACACCATGCTGCAGGCCGGCGGCTACATCATCTCGCCCGACCACAAGAAGTCCGGCTACGATCTGCCCGGTTCGGTCAAGGGCCTGCAGTTCTGGGCCGACTTGATCGCAGCAGGCATCTCGCCGTCGATGCCGCAGCTGACCACCACGCTCGCCAACGACTGGTTCACCTCGGGCAAACTCGCCATGGTCATGGACGGCGACTGGGAGACCACGCCATACCACCAGGCCTTCGGAGACAACCTCGGCGTCGTCGAACTCTCCAAGGGGTCGAAGAGCAATCAGTGCGTCATCCACGGTCTCGGGAACGTGATCTCGGCGACGACGAAGGAACCGGATGCCGCGCGGGCATTCGTCGCCTACCTGGGCACCAAGGACGCCGCCCTGGTGCAGGCCGACGCGGGCGTCGTCATTCCTGCGTTCAACGGGAGCCAGACCGTCTGGGCGAAGTCGATCCCCGGGCTGAACCTGCAGCTCTTCCTCGACGAGGCGAAGGTCGCGTCGCCGTACCCGATCTCGAAGAACACCTCGGCGTGGAACCAGTTCGAGACCGACATCCTGCCCGGCGCATTCGCGGGACAGACGCCGATGGCGACGGCGGCGAAGCAGCTGGCCGACAAGATGAACGCGGCCCTCGCGAAGGAATGACGCGATGAGCACCTCGACCGCTACGGCCACCAGTGCCGGGGCGGCGAAGCCTGGGCCGGCGAGAAGGTCGGCCCGGCTTCGCCGGTTGCTGCCAGACGGGCCCTGGCCTTGGGTCTTCATCGTGCCGACGCTCTTCGGTGTCGCCGTGTTCTACCTCTGGCCGATCCTCAAGACGTTCTATCTGAGCTTCACCACCGTCGGCGTCTTCGGCGGCTCGACGTTCACCGGGCTCGCCAACTATGTGGAACTGTTCACGGATCCGCAGATTCTCCGCTCGATACTGAACACGGCGATCTACACGGTGATCGTGCTTCTCGGCATCCCGATCGCGGTCGGACTCGCCTCGTTGATCGAGCGGCCGGGCATGCGCTTCCGCACGCTCTACCGCACGCTCTACTTCATTCCGTACGTGACGATGCCCGCCGCGGTCGGCATCGTGTGGCGGCTGATCTTCAACGGAGACTTCGGTCCGGTCAATTGGCTGCTCTCGCTGGTGGGCATCAAGGGACCTTACTGGTTGGCCACACCGGGCTTCGCGCTCGTGGCCGTGGCCATCGTCGGGCTCTGGATGTCGCTCGGCTTCAACCTCATCATCATCAGCGCCGGCCTGCGGGAGATACCCCAAGAGCTGTACGAGGCGGCGCAGGTGGACGGGGCGTCGCGGTTCCGGCAGTTCCGCAGCATCACCGTGCCGCTGCTGACGCCGAGCATCTTCTTCGTGACGATCATGACCGTGGTGAACGGCTTCCAGCTTTTCGACCTGCTGTACGTCATGCTCGGCAAGTCGAACCTCGCCATGCCGCAGACGCAGAGCATCGTCTACATCTTCTACAACGAGGCGTTCATCCAGAACAACCAGGGGTACGCCTGCGCCATCGGCATCCTGATCCTCGCGATCATCGCCGTGCTGACGGCCGTGCAGTTCCGACTGCAGCGGAAGTGGGTCAACTATGTCTGAGAACCTCTCGACGGTCGCCGTCGTCACAGGCGACAGGGCGCGTCAGCGTGAGCTGACCAGGCGTCGAGGACGCACGCAGTCGAACTGGGGTGCTCACACCGTGCTGCTGATCGGCGGGATCGTCATGATCTCGCCGTTGATCTACCAGGTGATCATGTCGCTGTCGACCAGCCAACAGGTCGAGAGCGCGCCGCCCACGTTCTGGCCCGGCGTGCTCCAGTGGCACAACTACGCGGACGTCTTCGCGCAGATGCCCTTCGGGCAGGAGCTCTGGATCTCCGTCGCGATCACCGCAGTGCGCCTGATCGGGCAGCTGCTCCTGTGCTCGATCGCCGGGTATGCGTTCGCTCGAATGCGGTTCTCGGCGAAGGGCGTCATCCTTGGCGTCATCCTGTCGATCATCATGGTGCCGGCGCAGATCTATCTGATTCCGCAGTATCAGATCATTCAGGGCCTCGGCTGGCTCAACACAGTGATCGGCATCGCCGCGCCCGGCGTGTTCAGCGCGTTCGGCACGTTCCTGATGCGCCAGTTCTTCCTGGGGCTGCCGCAGGAGCTGGAAGATGCCGCGCGCATCGACGGAGCGAGCTCGTTCCGAATCTTCTGGAACATCATGCTGCCGCTGGCCTCGAACGGACTATGGGCGCTCGGCATCATCACGGTGCTCTGGTCGTGGAACGACCTGATGTGGCCGCTGATCGTCACCTCCAGCGCCCAGACCGCGCCGCTCAGCGTCGGGTTGGCGAATCTGCAGGGGGTGCACGCGAACAACTACCCGGTGCTCATGGCGGCCAGTCTGATGGCGATGCTGCCCATTCTCGCCCTGTTCATCCTGCTGCAGAAGCGCGTCGTCGCCGGCATCGGCCGTAGCGGGCTCAAGTGATGGCGACGATCGAGAGCGGGCACACGCACGGGTGGAGCTTCGTACTCTGCGACGCGCTCGAGAAGGTGTACCCGGATGCCGAGCCGCGGCAGTGGGCGCAGGAAATACCCCTGAGTGTGACGCTGGGCGAGACCGCATCGTTCCAGCTCGCGTATCGTCCGCCGGCGAGCGGTGCGTTCCGCGATCCGACGCCGCTGCACCTGAGCATCGAAGGGCCGTCGTCCGATCTGGTGAGCGTGCACCGCGTCGAACTCGTGCCGTGCGATATGCCGGCGTTCCCCGGGCATGACGATGGGTACGACCGCGACGCGCCCGGGCTCTTCCCCGACCTGCTGAGGCCGCTGGAGAACGGGGAGCTGTGGCCGATGTTCGGCAGCTGGCGTGCCGTGTGGTTCGACCTGGTCGCTGATGAGATGGCGAGGGCGGGCATCCAGTCCGTCAGCGTCGTCGTGCGCGACGACTCGGGCAGCGAGCTCTACCGGAGCGAGGTGAGCATCACAGTCCTGCCGCTGCGGTTGCCCGAGCTCGACATCGTGAACAGTCATTGGCTGCATGCCGACGCGGTCGCCGACCACTACGGCGTTCCGGTCTTCAGTCAGGAGCACTGGAGGCTGCTCGAGCGCTTCGTCGCGTCGGCGGCGGGCATGGGGGTCAACTCGCTGTTGGCACCGGTGTGGACGCCGCCGCTCGACACCGGCACGGGGCACTACCGCACTCCGGTTCAGCTCGTCGATGTGGATGACGTGGGAGACGGCGAATACCGGTTCGGTTTTCAGAAGGTCGTGCGCTGGCTCGAGCTCTGCCGGTCGGCCGGGATCCGTGGCGTGGAGGTCGCTCATCTCTTCACTCAGTGGGGCGCGGAGTTCACCCCGGCGATCTACGCGCGCCGTGGTGATGAAACCGTTCGGCTTTTCGGGTGGGACGTGCGTGCCACCGACCCGCGCTATCGCGCCTTCCTTCAGCAGCTGCTTCCGCAGTTGCTGACCGTGCTCGACGAGCACGCCGAACCCGAAAAGGTCGTCTTCCACGTCTCCGACGAGCCGCACGGCGAAGAACAGCTGTCGAGCTACCTCGCTGCGAAGAACGTGGTGGCCGACCTGCTCGACGGACGCAGACTCGTGGATGCCCTGAGCGACTTCGCGTACTACGAGAGCGGCGCCGTCCCTGTTCCGGTCGTCGCGACGGACGCCATCGGGCCCTTCCTCCTGAACCGCCCGGACGAGCTGTGGGCGTACTACTGCGTCTCGCAGGAGCGCGACGTGGCGAACAGGTTCTTCGCACTGCCGTCGGCCAGGAGTCGCGTGATCGGGCATCAGCTGTTCCGGTTCGGCATCCAGGGCTTTCTGCACTGGGGGTTCAACTTCTACTACTCGTGGCACTCGTTGCGACTGATCGATCCGTTCCGCGACACGAGCGCGGGCGGCGCATTTCCCGGCGGCGACCCGTTCGTGGTGTACCCGGGCGAGAACGGGCAACCTCTTCCATCGATCCGGTACCGGGTGTTCGCACAGGCCATGGCCGATCACCGCGCGATGCAGGCGCTGCGCGACCGCGACGGCGTCGAGGCAGTCACGGAGCTGATCGACCAGGACGACACGTTGCGTTTCGATCGCTTCTCGACGGATCCGGTGCACTATCTGAGCGTGCGAGAAGCGATCAACGCACGGCTCGTGCGTGGCTGACGCCACGGCACGCCAGACGGGACTCGGATGCGATAAACACGTAAGGATGTCTGTGCGAAGGAGGACGACGGGGTGAAGGCGCTCTACAAGGCCAAGGCCGCACCGGGGCTCGAGCTGGTCGATCGACCAGAGCCGGTGCCCGCGGAAGACGAGGTCAAGATCCGCGTGCTGCGCACGGGCATCTGCGGCACCGACCTGCATATCCGGCGCTGGGACGACTGGGCGGCCTCCGCGGTGGCGTCCCCGCTCATTCCGGGCCACGAGTTCTTCGGCGAGGTCGTCGAAGTCGGCCCTCTCGTGCACGAGGTGCAGGTCGGCGACCTGGTCTCGGGCGAGGGGCACATCGTGTGCGGCATGTGCCGCAACTGCCGAGCGGGACGACGGCAGATGTGCATCCGCACGAAGGGTCTCGGCGTGCAGCGCGATGGCGCGTTCGCCGAGTACCTCACGTTGCCCGGCACGAATGTGTGGGTGCATCACGAGTCGATCGACCCGGAGGTCGGTGCGATCTTCGATCCGCTCGGCAACGCCGTGCACACGGCGTTGGCGTTCCCGCTCGTCGGAGAGGACGTGCTCGTCACCGGCTGCGGGCCGATCGGTCTGATGGCGGTCGCGATCGCCAGGCACGTGGGCGCCCGGTTCATCGTGGCCACCGACATCAGCCCCGACCGGCTGGCGATGGCAACTCGCATGGGTGCCGATCTGGGCGTCGACGTGTCGAAGAACACGATTCGCAGTGCCCAGGAGGCGCTGCGGATGCGCGAAGGCTTCGACATCGGCTTCGAGATGAGCGGTGCGCCCAGCGCTCTTCCTCAGATGATCGAGAACATGAATCACGGCGGGCGCATCGCCATGCTCGGCCTGCCGACCGGGGCGATCGCCATCGACTGGGGCATCGTCGTCACCCACATGCTCACGCTCAAGGGCATCTACGGGCGTGAGATGTTCGAGACCTGGAACGCGATGGGTGCCATGCTGCAGACCAGTGCCGTGTTGCGTGAGGCGATCGGCTCGATCATCTCGGAGCGGATGCCCGCCACCGAGTGGGAGCGCGGATTCGAGGCCGCGGCATCCGCTCACGGTGGCAAGGTCATCCTGGACTGGACACAGCTGTAGAAGGGCGTTCACGTCGCGAATTCGGCCATTGCGGCCGCTCATGACGGCACACTTCGCGACGTGAAAGCGAGAACGTAGGAAGGCTGAGCACATGTACGGGGCGATCAGGGAGCACCTGGCAGGCGAACTCGCCGATATCGAGGCCGCGGGCCTGACGAAGCGGGAGCGCGGCATCCGCGGTCCGCAGCAGGCCGAGATCGAGGCCGATGGGCTTCAGGTGCTGAATTTCTGCGCCAACAACTATCTCGGCCTCGCCGACAGCCCACAGCTGGTGGATGCCGCGACCCGCGCCCTGCAGGAGTGGGGATACGGACTGGCCAGCGTTCGCTTCATCTGCGGCACCCAGGAGCAGCACCTCGAGCTCGAGCGGCGGGTGTCGGAGTTCCTCGGCACCGAGGCGACGATTCTGTACTCGTCGTGCTTCGACGCGAACGGCGGCCTCTTCGAGGTGCTGCTGGGCGCAGAAGACGCGATCATCTCCGACGAGCTGAACCACGCGTCGATCATCGACGGCATCCGGCTGTGCAAGGCAAGGCGCCTGCGGTACCGCAACCGCGACCTGAACGATCTCGAGGAGCAGCTGAAGGCGTCGCAGGACGCACGCTTCCGCGCCATCGTCACCGACGGCGTGTTCTCGATGGACGGCTACATCGCACCACTGGTGGGCATTTGCGACCTTGCCGAGAAGTACGACGCGCTCGTCATCGTGGACGACTCGCACGCCGTCGGATTCGTCGGCGAGCATGGCCGCGGCACGCCGGAGCTCTGCGGCGTCGAGAACCGCATCGATGTGCGCACCGGAACGTTCGGCAAGGCGCTGGGCGGGGCATCCGGCGGCTACGTCTCCGCACGACGCGAGATCGTCGATCTGCTGCGCCAGCGCTCGCGGCCGTACCTCTTCTCCAACACGCTCGCCCCGTCGATCGTGGCAGGAACGCTCGCCGCCCTGGATCTGATCGAGCGCTCCGACGACGCCCGGGTGCAGCTGGCCGAGAACGCGCGGCTGTTCCGCAGCCTGATGACCGCGGCGGGTTTCGAGTTGCTGCCCGGCGAGCATCCGATCGTGCCCGTCATGTTCGGCGATGCAGCCCTCACGGCCCGGATCGCGGCCGAGATGCAGCGCCATGGCGTGTACGTCACCGCGTTCAGCTACCCGGTGGTCCCCGTGGGAAAGGCGCGCATTCGGGTGCAGCTCTCGGCAGCGCACACGCCCGAGCAGGTGCGGCTCTGCGTCGACGCGTTCATCGCAGCCCGCGAATCGGCCTGAGATGGCCTGCGCGACACGGAAGCCTGCCCGCCGAGAGCCCGGTTCGCCGTGAGCAGCGGGGCGGATGCCGATCGCGCGACCCGCGATGCGGACGGGCGCGTCTCGTATCGAGTGCTCGTCTGGCTCGCCGTCGCCACGTTCTCGATGGGCATCGATGGATACGTGCTCACCGGCCTTCTGCCGAACATCTCCGCCGATCTGCACGTGACCACC
The DNA here is from genome assembly GCF_054777235.1 of Humibacter antri. Taxonomy (NCBI): domain Bacteria; kingdom Bacillati; phylum Actinomycetota; class Actinomycetes; order Micrococcales; family Microbacteriaceae; genus Humibacter; species Humibacter antri. The sequence continues at coordinate 489,354 of NZ_BAAHAW010000019.1, forward strand.
GCTGCCGCCGGGCAGTTGATGACGGTCTTCGCGCTGACCGCAGCGCTCGCCGGTCCGGTTCTGGTGACGGTCACCGGTCGCTGGGAGCGACGCACGGTGATCGTGGCAGCGCTCGCGGTCTTCGTGGTCGGCAACCTCATCGTCGCCGTGGCGCCGGGGTACGGGATCGCGCTCGGAGGCCGGATCGTCTCAGCGCTCGGCGGAAGCCTGCTCAACGCGGCGGCGAGTGCTTACGTCATCGCGATCACACCCGAGCGGCACAGGGGCAAGGCGCTCTCATTCATCCTCGGCGGCTGGATGGTCGCCACGGCGCTCGGTGTTCCGGTCGGTCTCGTGATCGGCGAGGCCGACTGGCGGTTCCCGCTCGTCATGGTCGCCGTGGTAGGGGCCGTCGCGCTCGTCGGAATACTCATGCGCCTGCCACGAATGCACCTCCCCGAGATCTCGTTCGCGGAGCGGCTGCGGCCACTTCGCACCCCACGGCTCCTGGCGGGACTGCTCGTCACGGTGGGAATCCTCTGCAGCAGCTACTGCTGTTTCACGTACGCGACCGTGATCTTCGAGCCCTTGTTCCACGCACCGCAGGCGATGATCGCCCTGCTGTTCGGGTACGGGATCGCGAGCACGCTCGGCAACGCGTTCTCAGGAAGGCTGGCAGATACGAGCACGCCGGTGCGCACGTTGAGTGTGCTGCTCCTTCTGCTGCTGATCGATGCCGTCTTCGGTTTCGCGATGCTGAACACGGCCGTCGGTGTGATGGCGGCCGCCGGCGGTGTGGTGTGGTTCCTGATCGCCGGGATCGGCAACGGCGGTGCGGCCGTGCCGCAGCAGGCACGTCTGGGCAGCATGGCGCCGGACTCCGTCGCGGTCGTGATGGCGCTCAACGGCAGCGCCATCTCGCTCGGGTCGGCACTGGGGAGCGGTCTCGGGGGTGTCGTGCTGGCGGCAGGCGTGACCGCGGCCGCCCTTCCCGGCGTCGCCGCCGTCATCCTCGCCGGAACGGTCATACTGCACCTCCTCGTCGCGCGAACGCGGTCGGTCGTCGCCCGCTGAGGGCCCGCCCAACCGACGCTCGGCGCGTGTTCGGCGCTGGTAGGATCGTGCACGTCGCAACTGGCGTATCGACGTGGGTCGGGCATCCGGCATGCGTCGCGGATGGTTCACCATCGGGGAGCGACTGACCACCTTGCGAGATTCGAGGGCGGATTCGGCCGTGCGCCTGGGCCGACGCGAGACAGACGTGAAGACATCCGCCTCACGAAAGGCAAGGAGCCGCGCATGACCGTTTCGTCCACCTTCAACGCGCCACTGGCCGAGGTCGATCCCGAGATCGCCGAGGTTCTGAATCTCGAACTCGGCCGCCAGCGCGACTACCTCGAGATGATCGCGAGCGAGAACTTCGTTCCGCGCGCCGTGCTCGAGTCGCAGGGCTCCGTGCTCACGAACAAGTACGCGGAGGGCTACCCCGGCCGTCGCTACTACGGGGGATGCGAGTTCGTCGACATCGCAGAGAACCTCGCCATCGAACGTGCCAAGTCGTTGTTCGGCTCGGAGTTCGCGAACGTGCAGCCGCACTCGGGGGCATCGGCCAATGCCGCAGTGCTGAGCGCCATCGCACAGCCGGGCGACACGATCCTCGGCCTCGAACTCGCGCACGGCGGTCACCTCACGCATGGCATGCGGCTGAACTTCTCCGGCAAGCTCTACAACGTCGCCTCCTACGGCGTCGACCCCCAGACGTTCCGCGTCGACATGGACGTCGTGCGCGAGAAGGCGCTCGAGCACAAGCCGAAGGTGATCATCGCCGGCTGGTCGGCCTACCCGCGCCACCTCGACTTCGCCGCGTTCCGTGCGATCGCCGACGAAGTGGGTGCGACGCTCTGGGTCGACATGGCGCACTTCGCGGGGCTCGTCGCCGCGGGCATCCATCCGTCTCCCGTGCCGCACGCCCACGTGACCAGCTCGACCGTGCACAAGACGATCGGCGGCCCGCGCTCCGGGTTCATCCTGAGCAACGACGCCGACATCGCCAAGAAGCTCAACTCGAACGTGTTCCCCGGCCAGCAGGGCGGCCCGCTCATGCACGTCATCGCGGCCAAAGCCACCGCATTCAAGCTCGCGGCCACCGACGAGTTCCGAAACCGTCAGGAGCGTACGGTGCGCGGGGCCCAGATTCTCGCGGAGCGCCTGACGGCGGCCGATGCGAAGGATGCCGGCGTCGACGTACTGACCGGCGGCACCGACGTGCACCTGGTGCTTGTCGACCTGCGCACGTCGGAGTTCACCGGCAAGGAGGCGGAGGACCGCCTGCACGAGGTCGGCATCACGGTGAACAAGAACGCGGTGCCGTTCGACCCTCGGCCGCCGATGGTGACCTCCGGTCTGCGGATCGGAACGCCGGCTCTGGCCACCCGCGGATTCGCCGACGAGGAGTTCACCGAGGTCGCTGACGTGATCGCTCTGGCGCTGAAGCAGGACGCCGACATCCCGGCGCTGCGTGCTCGCGTGCGGAAGCTGACGGATGCTTTCCCGCTCTACCCGGGACTCGGCCCGTCCGGCTTCCCGGTCGAGCAGGTCGAACTCGCGTCGTCGATCGACCGATGACGGCGATTCGGCTCGATGGCAAGGCCACTGCGGCCGCCATCAAGCAGGAACTCGCCGAGCGCGTCGTCGCGCTTCGGGAGCGCGGGATCGTTCCTGGCATCGCGACCGTGCTCGTCGGCGCCGATCCTGCGTCGCAGCTGTACGTGGGCATGAAGCACCGGCAGTCCGAGGCGATCGGGATGAACTCGATCCAGGTCGAGCTGCCCGCGGACGCCACGCAGGAGGACGTCGAGGCCGCCGTCGATCGGCTGAATGCCGACCCCGCGTGCCACGGCTACATCGTGCAGCTGCCGCTGCCGAAGCACATCGACACCGACGCGGTTCTCGAACGTATCGATCCGGCGAAGGATGCCGACGGCCTGCATCCGACGAACCTGGGCCGGCTCGTACTCAACGTGAACGCGCCGATTCAGACGCCGCTGCCGTGCACTCCTCGCGCCGTGATCGAGCTGTTGCTGCGGAGCGGCTACGACTTGGCGGGCAAGCACGTCGTCGTCGTGGGGCGAGGCGTGACGATCGGACGCTCGATCGGCCTGCTGCTCACGCGGAGGGCGATCAACGCGACGGTCACTCTCACACACACGGGAACGCGCGACCTGCCGTTCTATCTGCGGCAGGCGGACGTCATCGTTGCCGCGGCAGGAGTGAAGCACCTCGTTCGTCCCGAAGACGTGAAGCCCGGCGCCGCTGTGCTCGATGTCGGAGTGACGCGCGAGGACAACCCCGAAACCGGAAAGCCGAAGGTGTTCGGCGACATCGCACCAGGGGTCGACGAAGTGGCGGGCTGGCTCTCGCCGAACCCAGGCGGAGTCGGGCCGATGACCGTCGCGCTGCTGATGACGAACGTGGTGGAGGCAGCGGAGCGCGCGCTGGAGCTTGGAGCGGAGGCCATTTCTGGCCTCCGCCGCGACGCTCCCTATCGCACGGCCGTCACGCCGCAGTAACGGCACGTCGGAACCGGCGATGGGGGCCCAGCGCCGACCGCCGTCTCGGCGGTCGGTAATCGTCTACTCGTTGTCCGGAGACGCGGCCTCGTCCGACGTCAGGAGGATGACATTGCCGTCGGGGTCGTCGACCATGGCGGCGTAGGGGCCCACGGTCTTGGTCGGCGACAAACGGCCGTGATACCCCGCTTCGGTGAGCTCGGCCCAGACGCTGTCGACGAGCGCGTCGGCGCCGACGTAGAACTCCAGGAGCTGCTGGTAGCCGCCCGACGGGCGCTGGAAGTTCGGATCGTAGACAGAAGCGAAACTCGTCGTGAGCAGCAGGCTCACGCCGCTCGGCATGCGGTGGATGACGATGGGCCGATCGCCGACCGGATCGGGGATCTCGAGACCGAGGCGGCGGTAGAACGCGATCGAGGCATCCAGGTCGCGAACCTCGAGCACGACCATGGCGAGTTGTATCTGCATGCTGCGATCGTGCCGCATGCCGCCGACACTCTTCGGGCGCGGCCCCGTGCTGGGTGCTCGCTACGCTGGAGCGATGAGCATCGACACGTCCCACTCCGCCGTGCAGGCCGTCGAGCGCGAGCTGCGGGCTCACGACATCAAGGGGGAGGTGCGGTGGCTCGACGAGGCGACACCGACCGCCGCCGCGGCGGCCGCGTCCCTCGGCGTCGAGGTCGGCGCGATCGCGAACTCGCTCGTGTTCACGCTCGACGGCGAACCCGTGCTCGTGATGACCTCTGGCGGACACCGGGTCGACACCGCCTACCTGGGCGGGCGGCTCGGCGGTGCGCTGAAGCGGGCATCCGCCGAGACGGTCCGGGAGGCGACGGGACAGGTGATCGGGGGAGTGGCCCCGACCGGGCATCCGGCACCACTGCGCACGTGGGTGGACACCGCGCTGAAGGCGTACCCCGAGATCTGGGCCGCGGCCGGGCATCCGCACACGGTCTTCCCGCTCACCTACGACCAGCTCGTCGAACTCACCGGCGGCACCGAGGCAGAGGTCGAGGCGGGGGAGTAGCGCTCACGCGCCAATCGTCGCGAATTGTGGACGCGACATGTCGCCATCTCGGCGATAAGCGGCAGGTAGCGACCCCGATTCCGGCGGCTACCGGGCGTTGTTCCCCGCGACCGAAGTCGATGACCGCACACCTCCCTCATGGTCGGCGACCATCGACCCGTTGCCGAGCCACGCATCCAGCAGCTCGCGGGGCTCGGCGGACTGAGCCGGGCGAGCCTCGCCGGGCTCAGACGTCCTGGGGGTAGATGATCGCCTTCACCGCAGAGGGGTCCCTTGCCCCGATCGCGAGCGCATCGGCCGTCTGGGCGAGTGTGAAGCTGTGCGTGTGCACGCCGGTCAGGTCGACGCGACCCGACGAGATGAGTGCGATGCCGAGCGGCCAGGTGTTCTGGTAGCGGCTCACCATGGCGATGGTGATCTCGTTCCAGTTCAGCGTATGCAACGGCAACTCCGCGTTCTGCTTCGCGATGCCGATCACGGCGGCACGACCGGCCGGACCGAGCCGCGACAGACCGTCGGCCAGCACTCCAGGCGCACCCGAGCACTCGAGGAGCACGTCGAACGTGCGCGACGAGCGGCCCGCACCGCTGAGTTCCACCGCGAATCCGTGCCTGCTCGCCAGTTCGAGCCGCGGTTCGGCGACGTCGGTGATGGTCACAGTGCGGGCACCGAGCGCTCGCGCGGACTCAGCGGCGAGAAGCCCGACCGGACCCGCGCCGGTCACGAGCACGTCATCGCCTGGGCGAAGCCCCGCTCGCTGGCAGCCCCACAGACCCACCGAGAGCGGTTCGACGATCGCGCCCTCTTCGAACGTCATCGTGCCAGGCATGACGAAGAGGGTGCGGGCGTCGATCGCCAGCCGCTGCACGAGCGCGCCGTCGACGGGTGGCGTCGCGAGGAACCGCAGGTTCGGGCACAGATGATACCGGCCGGCGCGGCACTGAGCGCATGTCCAGTCCGGAACGCTCGGCTCGATGGCCACGCGATCGCCCGGTACCACGTTCGTGACACCCTCGCCTACCGCGATGACCTCGCCCGACGCCTCGTGGCCGAGCACGAGGTCGCCATCCACGATGTAGGGGCCGATGCGTCCGTACCGGTAATACGCGACATCCGATCCGCACACGCCGACGGCGCGGATCGCGACGACCGCTTCACCCGGAGCGGGATCCGGTTCCGGGCGATTCTGCAACTGGATCGTTTCAAGCGCGGTCATCACCGCTGCGATGTTGGCCATGCGGTCTCCTTCGAGTCGGAGTTCGAGTTCGGGTTCGAGGCGAGGGCGAGGGCGTTGTCGAGGTCGAGGTCGAGGTGGTGGTGGTGGTGGTGGGTCAGACCCGCGCCGCCCCGCGGTGCAGCTCGAGGTGCTCGAGGTACACCTCGGCGTTGTGGCGGATGCCCGCGACATCCTGGTCGCTCAGCTCCCGCAGCACTCGCGCCGGCGCACCCACCACGAGCGACCTCGGCGGAACGAGGGTGCCCGCCGTGACAAGCGCCCCGGCGGCGACGAGCGACCCCGCGCCGATCACGGCCCCGTTCATCACGGTGGCGTGCATGCCGATGAGCACGTCGTCTTCGACGGTGCAGCCGTGCAGCACCGCGTTGTGCCCGACCGACACCCCGGAGCCCAGCGAGAGCGGAAAGCCCGCGTCGACGTGGCAGGAGCAGTTGTCTTGGATGTTCGACCGCTCGCCGATGACGATCGGCTCGTTGTCGGCGCGCAGCACGGCGTTGTACCAGACGCTCGCCCGGTCGCGCAGCGTGACGGCACCGATCAGGTGCGAACCCGGGGCGGCCCAGGCGGACTCCGCCACCTGCGGCACCGGACGGTCGGGCAGGGCGGTGAGGCGGGCATCCGGATGAGCGGTCATGCCGTCAAGGCTATGCCGCTGCTCAGGGGCTCGCACCACGGCGGTTTACAGGCATACCGCGCGAGAACAGGCAGAGTCTGCCTGCGTTCGCGTGGCATGCGCTTTCCTGCCTGCTTTCGGCAGGCGATTAGGAGTGGCTACTCGTCTCTGGACGCACCGGCCGACGGCACCACCGCGAACAGGTCGGGCTGGGCGTAGCCGTGCTCGGCGAACGCAGCGTCGACGGATGCCTCCACCTGCGACACCAACTCGTGCGGCACCAGCGCGATAGCCGATCCGCCGAAGCCGCCGCCGGTCATCCTGGCGCCGATCGCGCCGTAGTTCTGCGAGATCTCCACGGCCAGGTCGAGCTGCGGGACGGACACCTCGAAGTCGTCGCGCAAGGAGCGGTGCGAGGCGTCCATCAGATCGCCGATCGCCCGCGGGCCGTCGACGCGCAGTGTGCGCACCGTGTCGAGCACCCGCTGGTTCTCGGTGACGACGTGTCGCACCCGCCGGAACGTCTCACCATCGAGCACCTCGTGGGCCCGCGGAAGGTCTTCGATCGACACCTCGCGCAGCGATTCGACCCCGAGCGCCCGTGCGCCCGCCTCGCAGGATGCCCGTCTCGCGGCGTATCCGCCGTCCGCGTGCTCGTGCTGCACCTTCGTGTCCATCACGAGAACCTCGAGCCCCGCCTCGTCGAACCCGAGCGGGATGACGTCGGTCTCGAAACTGCGGCAGTCGATGAAGATGCCGCTGTCGGCACGGCCGAGCAGCGAAGCGGACTGATCGAGAATGCCCGTGGGCGCGCCGACGACCTCGTTCTCCGCGAGGTGACCCGCCTTGACGAGCGTCTTGCGGTCGAGGTCGAGCCGCCACACATCGTTCAGCGCCACGGCGACCGCGGACTCGATGGCCGCAGACGACGACAGGCCGGCGCCCACCGGAACGGCGGAGTCGAGATAGAGGTCGAAGCCGGGCACGGCGTTCAGGTCCGCGCCCGGTCGGCCCAGCATTTCAGACTGACCCAGTGCCCAGGCGACGCCGAGCGGGTAGTTCTGCCAGCCGCGCTCGCCGCCAGGGCCGAGGTCGGACAGCGACGTCTCCTCAACGCGGTCCGAGAACGACGACGCGACCCGGATCGCTCGGTCGTCGCGTAGTGCGAGCGCGCCGACCGTGCGCCGGTCGATGGCGAACGGGAACACGAAGCCGTCGTTGTAGTCGGTGTGCTCGCCGATCAGGTTCACGCGGCCCGGTGCCGACCAGACGCCCTGCGGTGCGTGCCCGAACAGCTCGGTGAAGCGTGCGCGGGCCGCTGTGACGAGGTCAGCAGAGACGAGGTCGGTCATTCCGGATTCTCCTTGTCTGCCAGCGCGATCGCCGTGCGAAGCGATTCCGCTTGCCGCTCCGGCGGCACATCGCCGACCCATGCTCCCATGGCCGCTTCGCTCCCGGCCAGGAACTTCAGCTTGTCGGCCGCGCGCCGCGGCGAGGTGAGCTGAAGGTGCAGCCGCACGTCGTCGCGGTGCACGTTCACCGGCGCCTGGTGCCAGGCCGCGATGTACGGGGTCGGTGTGTCGTAGAGCCGGTCGACCCCGCGCAGCAGGCGCAGGTAGAGCGTCGCGAGTTCGTCACGCTCGGCGGCCGTCGTCGCGGCGAAGTCGGGCACCTGCCGGTGCGGCACGAGGTGCACTTCCAGCGGCCACCTCGCCGCGAAAGGTACGTACGCGCTCCAGTGAGTGCCGGCCAGGAGCATCCGCTCGCCCGCTCGCTCGAAGTCCAGGATGTCGCCGAACAGTGTCGGCCCGTACGCCTCGACCGAGGCGAGCAACCGCTGCGTGCGCGGCGTGATGTAGGGGTAGGCATAGATCTGGCCGTGCGGATGCCCGAGCGTCACGCCGATCGCCTCGCCGCGGTTCTCGAAGGGGAAGACCTGCTGGATGCCTTCCAGTGCCGACAGCGCGGCGGTGCGGTCCGCCCAGGCCTCGATCACGGTGCGCGCCCTCGACGTGGGAATGCTGCCGAACGCTCCCGAATGCTGCGAGCTGAAGCAGACCACCTCGCACCGGCCGACGGAGGTGCGAACGCGTCCGATGCCGACCTCGGCGAGGTCGTCGAGGCCGCGCGGCGCATCCGGACCACGCAGGTAGGGGCCGAACGACGGCGATCGGTTCTCGAACACGGCAACGTCGTAGTCGCTGGGGATCTCCGACGGGTTGCCGGGTGACTGCGGGGCGAGCGGGTCGAGCTCGGCGGGCGGGAGCATCACGCGGTTCTGCCGGGCCGCGGCGATGGAGATCCATTCCCCGGTCAGTGGATCCTGGCGCATGCGCGCGGTCTGCGGACGCGGATCGAGCGTACGGAGATCGGGAGCGCGATCGGCCGGCAGTGTGCTGTCGGCGTCATCGAAGTAGATGAGCTCGCGCCCGTCGGCGAGCGTGTACTCGCGTTTCGTGATGGTGCCCACGAAGCGACCCTACCTTACGGATTGACAACCAATCAAAAGCAAACGTAAGTTGCTGCTGTGGCCGTCGTTCCCGCACCGATCACCGGTGCCGTACCCGACGCCGGTGCGCCGGCGACCATCAGGCGTCAGCGGATGCTGGGCCTGATCGGCGACCGCGGCTTCGTTCGCGTCAGCGAGCTCAGCGAGATGTTCGGGGTCTCCGACGTCACGGTGCGGGCGGATCTCGCGGTGCTCGAGGGTACCCAGGGCATCCGAAGGGTGCACGGCGGTGCGATGCCCCGAGTGACCGCGCCGCTGCATGAGCGCTCGTTCGAAGAGGCGCTGGAGAGCTCGGCCGACGAGAAGCTGGCGATCGGCCGCCGTGCCGTCGAACTCGTAGAACCGGGCATGAGCGTCATCGTCGACGTGGGCAGCACGTGCATGGCGCTCGCCCGCGAACTGGTGCGACGTGAAGACCTCTACGACGTCACCGTGATCACGAACGGGCTGACCATCGCTCTCGAGCTGGAGAACGCCGTTCCGCGGGTGCAGGTGATCGTCACCGGTGGCACGCTCAGGCCGCTGCAGCACTCGCTCGTGGCGCCACTGGCATCGCTCATGTTCGCGCACGTGCACGCCGACCTCGCGTTCATCGGTTGCAACGGAGTGGATGCCCGCGCCGGCGTCACCAACATCAACCTGCCCGAGGCGGAGCTGAAGCGTCAGATGGTGCAGGCATCCACGCGAGCCGTTGTTCTCGCAGACGGCTCGAAAGCCGGTCAGGTGCACCTCGGTCGCATCGGCGGGTTGGCGGACTTCGAAGCGGTCTACCTCGGCGCCTCAGCGGATGCCCGTGCCCTGCGAACGCTCCGCGCCGCGCACGCGCGCGTCGTGCGCGCCTAGTATCCGCCGCTTGGGCGCGCCTAGTACCCGCTGGTTGACGCGCCTAGTACCCGCTGGTCGAGCTCGTCGAAACCCATCGCCGGACGGCGGTTTCGACGCACTCCACCGCAGGGGTGGCGGCCTGCGCGCCCTACGCTGGGAGAATGCGCGCACCCACTGGGGACCAGTTCGAGTTGACCTGCGAGACGCCCGACGGGCAGGCGAAGGCGGTGATCACGCAGGTGGCTGCCGGCATCCGCTCGTATGCCGTCGGCGGTGTCGATGTCACGGAGCCGTTCGACGAGTACTCGACGCCGCCGGGAGGCTGCGGAATCGTTCTCGTTCCTTGGCCGAACCGGGTGAAGGATGCCACGTGGTGGTGGCGCGACGAGTCCGGCTCGGTCACGGAGCAGAAGCTGGCCGTCACAGAACCGGGCAACGGGAATGCGATCCACGGACTGCTGCGCTACTCGCCGTACCTGCTGGTGATGCGCACGAAGGACTCCGTCACGCTCTCCGCCACGATCTACCCCCAGCTCGGATATCCGTTCCTGCTCGACACCACGGTGCGGTATGCGCTGAGCGCCGACGGGCTCACTGTGGAGCACACCATCGTGAACACGGGAACCGGAGACGCGCCGGTGGCGATCGGTGCGCATCCGTATCTCAAGGTGGGCGGCGTCGACACTGCGGAGCTCGTTCTGCGGCTGGATGCCTCCACTCACTTCGAGGTGGACGACCGCATGAACGTGGTCGAGGAGCATCCGGTCGAGGGCACCGAATACGACCTGCGAGGCGGGCGCCGGGTCGGCGACCTGAAGCTTGACGACGGATTCGGCGGCGTGCGCCACGAGGCCGGCCGCGCAGAGCACTCGCTCACGGCTCCTGACGGCCGGTCCGTCACCCTCTGGGGTGACGAGTCGTTCGGCTTCGTGCAGGCGTTCACGAACCGATCGTTCTCTGCGCTCCCGAGCGGCAGTGTCGCTGTGGCGGTCGAGCCGATGACCGCCCCCGTGAACGCCCTGAACTCCGGAGAAGGGCTGCGGTGGCTCGGCTCCGGCGAGACGTTCAAGGCGCGCTGGGGGATCTCGCCGCATTTGACCGTCTGAAGGCATCCATAGCCAAATAAAGACAGTTACCTCCGAAATAGGGTTACCCTCTATCTGGAGGTAACTGTCATGAAGATGGAACAGCGTAGGTGGTGGGCGCTGATCGCCGTGAGCCTCAGTGTGCTCGCGGTCGGCATCGACGGAACCGTGCTCTCGATAGCGCTGCCGACCCTGGCCGGTGTGCTGCACGCGTCGGAGGCGCAGCTGGAATGGTTCTCGGCGGGCTATCTGCTCATGCTCGCCGCGGCGGTGCTTCCCGCCGGCCTTCTCGGGGATCGTTTCGGCCGCAAGAAGGTGCTCCTCGCCTCGCTCCTGGTCTTCGGCGCAGGGTCCGTCCTCTGCGCGTACTCGACCTCGCCGGAGGAGTTCCTGGTCGCCCGCCTGGTCATGGGAGTCGCCGGTGCCGGCATCGCGGTCATGGCGCTTTCCGCTGTCACGGTGTTCTTCGACGAGGCCACCCGACCGAAGGCCGTCGGTGTCTTCGCCGCCGCGAACTTCCTGTCGCTTCCGCTCGGCCCGATCGTGGGCGGCTGGATGCTCGCCAACCTCTGGTGGGGCTGGGTGTTCCTGCTCAACGTCCCCGTCGTCGTGATCGGACTGCTGGCGGTGCTGCTGCTCATCCCGGAGTCGCGGGCAGAGTCGTCCGCCGAGTCGCCTGCCGGGCATCGTTCCAGCCTCGACGTCGTGGGAATCCTCTCCTCCGTCGCCGGGCTCGTCGTCTTTACGTTCGGCATCGTCGAGGCCGGCCAGCACGGCTGGACGGATGCCGCGGCGCTGGCCTCCCTCGCCATCGGATTCGCCGTGCTCACCGGCTTCGTGTTCTGGGAGATCGCTCTGACGCGGCGCGGCCGCTCTCCGCTCGTCGACACGCGCCTGTTCCGTTCGCGGGCGTTCGCGGGCGGCGCGATCCTCGCCGGAGTGGCGGGCATGGGCATGGTGGGGCTGCTGTTCGTGATGCCGCAGTTCTTCCAGGCGGTGCAGGGGGTCGACGTGTTCGTCTCCGGGCTGCGGCTGCTGCCGTTCGTCGGCGGCATGCTGATCGGAGCGCTGCCCGCGAGTCGGATCAGCGCGCGGATCGGCTACAAGGCGACGGTCGCTCTCGCGTTCGTCGTGATCGGCATCGGTTCGGTGTTGGGCTCCTTCACCGTGCGCTCCACGGGCGAGGGGTACATCGCGATCTGGATGGCCGTCGTCTGCGCGGGCGCCGGGCTCGGGCTCACGGCCTCGATGGCGGCGGCGGTTTCTCAGCTGACCGCAGAACGCAGCGGAATCGGCTCCGGCCTGGTGCAGGCGCTGCAGAAGACGAGCGCTCCTCTGGGCACAGCCATCCTCGGCAGCGTCGTCGCAGCGGTGTACTCCGCGCAACTGGCGAAGTCGCTCTCCTCGATACCGGCGCTCGCCGCGGACTCGGCCGCGGCATCCGCCGCACAGTCCAGCGTCTACGCGGGCGCGGCCGTGGCGGCCAGGCTGCATTCGCCGCAACTCGCCGATGCCGTGCGTACGGCGTTCACGCATGGCATGAGCGTCTCCCTGCTGGTCTCCGCCGGCATCGCGGTGATCGGGGCCATCATGGCTGTGGTGATTCTTCCGCGCACGGCACAGGCCGGCGCCGTCACGTCACCCGAGGAGCCCCCGAGTCGAAGGACCGCACATGCCGAACCGAACGGATGACCCGGACAAACCCGGACTGCGCGAGCGCAAGAAGGCACGCACGCGGGCATCCATCCAGTCGCACGCGCTGCGCCTGTTCACTGAGCAGGGCTACGAGGCGACGACCATCGACCAGATCATCGACGCGGCCGAGGTCTCGGAGAGCACGTTCTTCCGCTACTTCCCGACCAAGGAGTCGGTGGTGCTCTTCGACGAGTTCGATCCGAGGATCGTCGCCGCCTACGACGCGCAGCCCGAGGAGTCGTCGCCGATCGCTGCCATGCGCGCGGCGATGCGTGAGGCTCTGAACGAATTGACCGACGCGCAGAAACAGGAGCAGCGTGAACGGCTGCCCCTGCTTCTCGGGGTTCCGGCGCTGCGTGCCGCGATGCTCGACCAGCTCTCACAAGGAATGCTCTTGCTGTCCGAGGCGATCGCGCATCGGTCGGGCAGGCCCTCCGACGACTTCCAGGTGCGCACGATCGCCGGGGCGATCGTCGGATGCATGTTCGCCGTTCTCGGGCGGCTGATGGACGAGCCTGGCGCGGACATGTTCGAGCTCATCGACGAGGCCTTCGGCTACCTGGAGAACGGGCTGGAGCTGTAGGGCCGCCCGACGTCGCGGTCGGTGCTGCGGCCCTCGGCCGCGCCATGTCAGCCCTCGTCGATGCCTTCGATCACCGAGTTGCGCGGCCTGAGCGAACCGCCGGTCGCCAGCTTCATGAGGTCGCTGTTCAGATCGATCGTCAGCTCTGTACCGCCCGCGCTGCCGTACTCGTGCTGATAGCTTCGCCAGCCCTCGCCGCGCACCTCGCGTTCGAACCCGCTCTCCATGAGCAGCAGCAGCTCGAAAGCAGCACGGTCGATGCGGGAGCCGAGCGCCTTGTCCTGCCAGTCCTCGGTCGCCGCGAACACTGAAGTGGGAACGCTGAGGGCCCGCAGGTAGGCGAAGAGCGACCGCATCTGTTCGTCGACGACGAGAGCGTGACGTGCTGTTCCCGCGGTGGCCGCGAGCGCGACGGGCTTGGCGATCAGCAGATCGTTGTCGAGTACCTGGAAGAACGAGCCGAACAGCCCGCTCGGCCCGGCCTTGTACACCGGAGTGCTCGCCACGATGCCGTCCGCCTCGCGCAGCGCATCGACCGCGGCCGTGAATCGCGGCCCCAGCAGGCCGGATGCCAACGCGCCCGGCAGCTCGGGCAGCAGGTCCCGCAGATCCACCGTGGTGATCTGCACCGTGTGTCCGCGGCGCTCCGCGGTCACACGCACCGCCTGAGCGATGCGGTCGCCGAGCAGCTTCGTGGAAGACGGATCGCTGATCCCCGCGTTCACGACCGCGAGGCGAAAGGTCTGCGCCTGCCGGGCGTCGTCGGGATACGCCATCTCAGTTCTCCTCGAACGGTGCCACCGGGTCGCTGTCGCGTTGTGCCGCTACGGCGTCGGTGTCCTGGTAGGGGGAGCCGCCGGTCACGTTGTCGCCGCGGTTCGCATTCGGCCGGGGCTGCCGCGGCTCGGCGTCTCCGTACTTGGCCTTCACGAGGCTCGCGTGAGTCGGGACATCCGGAACCTCGGGGTCGCGCAATGACTCGAATTCGCGCCGCAGCACCGGAATCACCTCACCACCGAGCAGTTCGAGCTGGTCGAGAACCTTGCCGAGCGGCAGGCCGGCGTGATCGACGAGGAAGAGCTGACGCTGGTAGTCGCCGACGTAGTCCCGGAAGCTCAACGTCTTGTCGATGATCTCCTGGGGAGATCCCACCGTGAGCGGGGTGCTCTCGGTGAACTGCTCCATCGACGGGCCGTTTCCGTACACCGGGGATTCGTTGAAGTAGGGGCGGAACTCGTCACGGGCATCTTGCGAGGTCTTCGCGATGTACGTCTGGCCGCCGAGCCCTACGATCGCCTGCTTGGCGCTTCCGTGGCCGTAGTGCTCGAAGCGCTGGCGGTAGAACTCCACCATGCGCTGCGTGTGTTCCTTGGGCCAGAAGATGTGGTTGGCGAAGAATCCGTCGCCGTAGTAAGCGGCCTGTTCGGCGATCTCAGGGGTGCGGATCGATCCGTGCCACACGAAAGGCGGCACGTCGTCGAGCGGACGCGGGGTCGAGGTGAATCCCTGGAGCGGCGTACGGAAGTGTCCTTCCCAGTCCACGACGTCCTCGCGCCAGAGCCGGTGCAGCAGGTTGTAATGCTCGAGTGCGAGCGGGAGGCCCTGGCGGATGTCCTGACCGAACCACGGGTACACGGGCGCGGTGTTGCCGCGGCCGAGCATGAGGTCCATTCGGCCCTTCGAGAGGTGCTGCAGCATCGCATACTCCTCCGCGACGCGCACGGGATCGTTCGTCGTGATGAGCGTCGTGGAGGTCGTCACGATCAGCCGCTTCGTCAACGCCGCGATGTGCGACAGCAGCGTCGTGGGGGATGAGGAGAAGAACGGCGGGTTGTGGTGCTCGCCGACGGCGAAGACATCCAGGCCCACCTCTTCGGCCTTGACCGCCATCTGTACGACGGCGTCGATGCGCTCGGCCTCGCTGGGCGTGGTGCCCGTCGTCGGGTCGCGCGTGATGTCACTGACCGAGAAGATGCCGAACTGCATCAGGATGACCCCCTCCGGGTGGCCGGTCGCCCGGCCCTTATGTCGATGTATGCGTTTGCATAGATACTGAACGCGTCATCCCTTGCAATCATTCCCGGCTCAAGACGGCTCGTACCACCACGGCGTCTCCACGTCGGCGTACTCGTCAGCGATCGCATGAAGCGCCGCTCGATCGTCCGGGACGTCGCCGACAGCTATAGCCAGATGTGCTTCGGTCCATTGCTGTGGAATACGAACGCTGAACTTTGCATCGAGAAGTTTCACGAGCTCGCGATCGTGATTCTCGGCATATTCGTGAGCGATGCTCTGCTCCGGCGGCACTGCATGCGGGCGCGAACTCTGGTCCGCGAACCACGTGAAGAACTCCTCGCCAAGGCGCTCATCGATGATCATCACATTGCTCCTACCGTGGTGGCGGACGAGGACGGGCTCTCGAGCCGCGATGCTCGTTGCCGCTGCCCAATGCCGGGCGACCCAGGAGGATGTCAGTTCTCGCATGTGCTGCAAAATACGCATTTTGCAGCACGTCTATGAAGCGGGATGTGTTCCCGGTGTGTTTCTCCAGAACCTTCACGTTGGGGACGCCGAGATTGAGATGCCGGTGCGCCCGGTGGGGCTCGAACCCACGACCCGCGGATTAAAAGTCCGATGCTCTACCAACTGAGCTACAGGCGCGCGCACACCAATCTACCTGGCGGACGAGCCGCTCGCGGGCCGCTCGAGTCGTGGGGAGCGCGACGCGACGCAGAAACAGTCAGACGCGCCGGCCCCCGGTCAGTGCCCGGATGATCCAGACGATGATCGCCAGGAGCAGCAGGACGATTCCCAGCCAGAGATGCTGTGCGTGGACTTTGCAGGCGAGTGCCGCGCACGCTTCGGCTGCGTCCACGCGGCAGATGCGGAATCCTTGAGGGGTGACCGATTCGAGCCGCCCGTATCACAAGCCGACGAAGCTTCCCGGCTTCCGGTTCGACGACCTGCACGGTGCAGACGACCCGGCGCAGACGAGCAGGGTGGCGCACGAGACGGCGGCGGCGCTTCTGGAGCGGGTGCGCAGGCATCCGGATCCGGAGATCGTCTCTCGCCTGGTCTCCTACACCGACGACAACGGCATCGACGCGATCGCCGAGCTGTGGTCGCGGGCGAGGGCGCACACGTTACCCGGCGCTCTGTGGCGCATCTACCTGCTGCGGCTCGCGATCCGCGAGGATCCGCACGCGGCGAGCCTGCAGTACCAGCGCGGAACCGACGTGCTGCAGTCGATCGATCCCGTGGTCGCGGGAGCCGAGGCTCCGACCGGACCGAGCGAGATCATCGACATGGCCGATCGCATCCTGCGCGGCGTATTCGAGGGTGACTTCGCCGTCGCGCTCGAGCGCGCAGCCGCGTTCTGTCGGGTCAGCGCGTCCGGATGCACGAGCCTGGCCGATGACGCGGAGCCCACGGAGCCGGCGCGTGCGACGGTGCTGACCAGACGCGCTCTGCGGTTCTCGGAGTTCGCGTCGGAACTCACCGCTGCTGCGAGGCTATGGCGCAGCGATTCGCTGGAGTGAGCGTCGGGCCAGGGCTGCCGCGGGAACCGCAGGGAATAGCCCTCGCACCAGTTCGTTACACTCATATGGCCGGGCCGCGGTAACCCCGGGCTCCATCATTCGCCGCTCCGAGCGGCCTCGCGCCGAGAGGCGTTCCGCGGCCCGGCGTTCTCGTGTTTCACCGCTGGCATCCCCCCGCCTCCCGTTGGTTTCCGCCCGCCGCCCCCCCCGTTGGTTGAGCTTGTCGAAACCCTGCCCGACTCGAAACCCCGCCCGACTCGAAACCCCGCCACGACTCGAAACCCTGCCCGACTCGAAACCCCGCCCGACTCGAAACCCCGCCACGACTCGAAACCCTGCCCGACTCGAAACCCCGCCCGAGCTACCCGAAGCGACCGGACACGTAGTCCTCGGTCGCCTGCACCGACGGCTTCGTGAAGATCGTCGCCGTGTCGTCGTACTCGATGAGTCGGCCGGGCTTGCCCGTTCCTGCGATGTTGAAGAACGCCGTACGGTCGGAGACGCGCGTCGCCTGCTGCATGTTGTGCGTGACGATGACGATCGTGTACTCCGTCTTCAGCTCCTCGATGAGGTCCTCGATGGCGAGCGTCGAGATCGGGTCGAGGGCCGAGCACGGCTCGTCCATGAGCAGGATGTCCGGGGAGACCGCGATCGCCCGCGCGATGCACAGACGCTGCTGCTGACCGCCCGAGAGGCCGGAACCGGGCAGATGAAGGCGGTCCTTGACCTCGTTCCACAGATTCGCTCCGCGGAGGGACTGCTCGACGAGCCCGTCCTGGTCGGACTTCGACATCCGCCGGTTGTTCAGCTTGACGCCGGCCAGCACGTTGTCGCGGATCGACATCGTGGGGAACGGGTTCGCCCGCTGGAACACCATGCCCACCTGTCGCCGCACCAGCACAGGGTCGACACCCGGTGCGTAGAGGTTGTCGCCGTCGATGAACACCTCGCCTTCGACGTGCGCGCCGGGGATCACCTCGTGCATGCGGTTCAGGGTGCGTAAGAACGTGGACTTGCCGCATCCGCTCGGCCCGATGAACGCCGTAACGGTGCGCGGCTCGATCGTCATGCTCACGCCCTCGACGGCGAGGAAGTCGCCGTAGTACACGTTGAGGTCGTTCACATTGATGCGCTTGGACACGATTGCTCCTGTTCGGATCCCACCGGCCGCTGCTAACGCAGTCCCTTGGGGGAGAAGACCTTGGCGACGATGCGGGCGATGAGGTTCAGAATGACGACGAGGATGACCAGAAGCAGTGCAGCGCCCCATGCTGACTGGTACGACGACGCGATGTCTTGAGAGGGGAACTTCCAGTCCGTGTAGACCATCACCGCGAGGGACTGCATCGCTCCGCTGAACGGATTCGCGTTGAAGTTGTCGGTGAAGCTCGCCGCGATGAAGATCGGCGCGGTCTCGCCGATCACGCGCGCTATGGCCAGCATCACGCCGGTGATGATGCCGGCGATGGCGGTCGGCAGCACGATGCGCACGATCGTGGCGAACTTCGTCACCCCGAGCGCGAACGACGCCTCCCGCAGCTCATCGGGTACGAGCTTCAGCATCTCTTCTGTCGACCTGATCACGATCGGGATCATCAGCACAGACAGCGCCACCGACGCCGAGAATCCGCTGAACGCCTTCGGACCCATGATCAGCGTGAAAAGAGAGAACGCGAACAGGCCGGCGACGATCGACGGTATGCCGGTCATCACGTCGACCAGGAACGTCACGGCGCGGGCCATCCACTGCTTCGGCTGCGCGTACTCCACCAGGTAGATCGCGGCCATGATACCGATCGGTATCGAGATGAGCGCCGCGATCCCGGTGATCACGAGCGTGCCGACGATGGCCTGCCAGGCGCCGGCGACCACCGTGACTTTGAGCGTCTTCGGATCGAAAACGCTCCCGCCGGTCTTCGTGATGAAGTCCCAGGTGAGCGCCGGGGCGCCGCCGACGACCACCGTGACGAGCGTGGAGATCAGCGGGATGAGCGCGAGCAGGAACGCGATAGTCACCAGTCCGCGTACGACCCTATCGGTGGCCTTGCGTCGGTTCTCGACGACGGTGGAGAGGATGCCCAACCCCACCAGATAGACCGCCGCGCTCAACACCAGCCAACCGACGATGCTGAATCCGGTCATCGCCAGCACTGCGGCACTCACCGCGAGCGCGCCGGCCAGCGTGTAGAGCTCGGCGAAGCGCGGCAATTGCCCTGAGGTGAGCGCGTTCGGCACCGGCCCGCGCGGGCTGCGGCCGTTCTGCACCGGCCCATGCGGGCTGCGGCGGTTTCGCACGACGGTGACGGTCATGCTTCAGCGGCCTCCTTGGCGGCCTGTGCGGCTGCGCGCTTCAAGCGGCGGCGGTTGCCCGCTCCGGTGCGGGCAACGATCCAGCGCGCGAGGAAGTTCACGCCGAACGAGATGACGAAGAGGGCGAGACCTGTGGCGATCAGGGCGTCCCGCTGCATCGTGTTCGACTCGGGAAAGTTGCTGGCGATATTCGCGGCGATGGTCTGCGAGTTCATGGTGTCGGTGATGACGTGCACCGAGAAGAGCAGCGACGGCGAAACGATCATCGCGATCGCCATGGTCTCGCCCAGCGCACGGCCGAGCCCGAGGAGGGTGGCGCTGACGATGCCGCTGGAAGCGTAGGGGAACACGGCGAGCCGGATCATCTCCCACCGGGTGGAGCCGAGTGCGAGCGCCGCCTCCTCGTGCAGGCGAGGGGTCTGCAGGAAGATCTCGCGCGAGATCGACGTGATGATCGGCAGGATCATCACGGCCAGCACGATGCCGCCGGCGAGCATGGTCGAACCGGTACGCGACACGGGGCCTGCGAACAGGGGGATCCAGCCGAGGTACTGGCTCAGCCAATCCTGGAACGGGATGATGAACGGTCTGATGATGAAGATGCCCCAGAGGCCGAACACGACCGAAGGCACTGCGGCGAGCAGATCGACGAGATAGCCGAGCACACTCGCCAGCCGACGGGGCGCATAGTGCGAGATGAACAGCGCGATGCCGATGGCGACAGGTGTGCCGAGCACGAGTGCGATGAGCGCCGAGAAGAGCGTGCCCCAGACGAGCGGGCCGACATAGGCCCAGAACGACGAATGCCCCTGCGTCGTGCCGTGGGTCAGATCGGGACTCGTCGTCCAGTTCGCGACGATGGCCGGCCCCGCCTTGATGATCAGGAAGATCGCCACTCCGGCCAGGATGACCATGATCAGGGCGGCGGATCCCGTGCTCAGGAAGCGGAAGATTCGGTCGGCCGGCCGCGATTCCGCCTTCGACCCCCGAGAAGAAGAACGCGGCGGCTCGGGGCGCCTCTCACCGGCATCCGACCGCTTCTCGGGCACGTTCGTCAGTGGTGATCGCACAGCGGTATTGTCTGTCACTTCACTCTTCCTGACGGTGAGCCGGAAACGGTCGGATGCCGGTTGTCGCGTTTCGCAGGTTGCGGCTACTTCACGGCGGCGAGCGTCTTGGCGGCCTTGGTGAGGAACGAGTCCGGCAGTGGCGCAGCGCCGGCGTTCTTCGCGCCGATCTCCTGACCGGTCTTGCTCACCACGAAGCCGAGGTAGGCGGCCGTTATCTTGCTCTGGTCGGCACTCTTGAACTTCTTGCAGAGGATGTCGTACGAGAGGAGCGGAATCGGGTAGGCCGTCGTGTCGGTGATCTTCGTCGTGTCGAGGGTCACCGTGAGATCGTCTACGCCCTGCGGTGTGATCTGACCGGACTGGGCGAGGGACTTGGTGGCAGCGGCCTCGCTGTACTGCACGAACTTGCCGCTAGAGCCGACCTCGATCGAGGCCTGTGTCGCCTTGCCGATGGAGCTCTGGTCTGCATAACCGATCGTGCCGGTTCCCGCCTCGACGGTGTTCACGACTCCCGAGCCGCCCTGCTGCCCGCTGCCGACATTGTTCGGCCATGCGGTGCTGGCATCCCAGGCCCACACGGCCGGGGCCTGCTGGTGAAGATACGTGGTGAAGTTCGCGGTCGTTCCGGAACCGTCGGACCGGTGAACGACCGAAATCGGAATGGCCGGGAGGTTCACCCCGCTGTTGAGGGCTTTGATCGCCGGGTCGTTCCAGGTGGTGATCTTGCCGGCGAAGATCGACGCGATCGACTTGGCATCGAGGTTCAGGCTCGACACTCCGTCGAGTTTGTAGACGATCGAGACGCCCGAGAGATAGACAGGAATGTTCACAGCGCCGTCAGGCCCGCACGTCTTCTTCGCCTGCGCGAACTGTTCGGCGGAGAGGGCTGCATCGGACCCCGCGAAGTCGTAGCTGCCATTGAGCCAGTTGGTGACGCCGCCGCCGGAGCCCTGCGACTTGTCGTAGTTGACCTTGACCCCGCTCGCTTGTGCCTGGAACGCGGCGGTCCACGCTGCCTGAACGTTGGCCTGGGCACTCGAGCCGCCCGCGGTGATCGTGCCGGAGAGCGAGCTGTAGTCCGCCGATGCGGAGGCGGTGGAAGAGCTGGTGCTGCCCGGGTCGCCGCCGTTGCCGGAGCAGGCGGTGAGCGCGAGCGCCGACGCCAGCGCGACGGCGCCGACTGCGGCTGCATTCTTGAACTTCACTGTGTTCCCTTCGGATGTGGGTGGCTGTCGGGCAGCCGCACACCCGCATGCCTCCTGCAGGGCGAGCGTGCATCCTTGGCCCGTGGCTCGGGCCGAGGAGTCGGCCCGTCAGCGACGGTATGCGCGGGGCGTGACCAGAATCCCGCCTCGTGGTGAACGGCAGGTGAACAGCTTCGTACGGCTAATGCCGAGGGCTGTGCGTCTCGATCGCGATGATGCCGGATGCCGGGTTGCTCTTCGACAGGTGCACGACGGAGTACTCGCCCACCTCGAGCGCAGCGGCATCTCTGATGTAGCTGCCCATCGTGGTGCCTGTCGCAAGGGCGATCTCGCGCAGCACGTCGGGAATGACCGGACCGTGGCTGCAGAGCACCGCGGTTCTGAGAGCACGTACGCGCTTGCCGACCACCTCACGGATGCCGGCCGTCGACGTGCCCGATTCCCAGGCATCCTGCGAGAGCACGTCGGTTCTCCTGGCGGTCACCCCGAAGGCGGCGGCCAGTGGTGCGACGGTGGCGACGCACCGTACGGCCGAGGAGGTGACGATGCGCTTCGGTCCCCACGCCGCGATGGTGGGCACGTTGCTGGTGGCCTGTTGCACACCGACCTTGGTGAGCGGGCGCAGGGCATCCGTGCCACTCCAGCGGGACCGGGAGATGGCCTTGGCATGCCGCAGCACCACGAGGGCGAACGTCTTCGTCACGCCCTCGTCGAAGAGGGCGGCCCACTGTGCGACGATCTCCGCGTCGCGCTCGTAGCTGAGGTACTTGCGGGTGCGCTTCAGAGGTACCCACTCGATGGCGGCGATCTCATCGTTCGGCACGAACGTGGAGGCGTGCACGGCCTTCTCGCTCACTTCAGCGGCCCAGTAGTGCACGAACTTCTCGCGTCCGCTGGAGATCACGTAGTTCGTGACGCCGAGCGGCACGCCGAGCGTCACCTTCAGACCGGTCTCCTCGAGAACCTCGCGCTGCGCGGCCTGGGGAAGCGACTCGCCGGGGTCGACCTTGCCTTTGGGCAGGGTCACGTCGGCGTACTTCGCCCGGTGCACGACCAGGATGTGCGGGGTGCCGTCGATGATGCGCCAGCAGACCGCACCACCGGCGTAGATGACCGTGTCGGTCACCGGCGGCTGCCCGAACGCTGTCGGTGCGAGATCACCTGCATGAGCCTATTCTGCAGATCGTCGAGCGGCTGTCCATTCTCGTCGAGGCTGTGCCGCACCCAGCTGCCGTCCGAGGTCAGCCACCACGACGACGTGCGTTCGTCCATCGCGCGATCGAAAAGGTCGTAGAGTTCGGCGATGTGCGCGGGGTCCACGAGGCGCACGAGCGTCTCCACCCTGCGGTCCAGGTTGCGGTGCATCATGTCGGCGCTGCCGATGTACACCTGCGGGTCCCCGTCGTTCTCGAAGGCGAAGATGCGGGAGTGCTCCAGGTATCGGCCGAGGATGGATCGCACCCGGATGTTCGCGCTGTACCCCTCCTGTGCGGACTTCAGCCCGCAGATGCCACGCACCCACAGGTCCACGGGAACTCCGGCGCGGCTCGCGCGGTAGAGCGAGTCGATGATGGCCTCGTCGACGATCGAGTTCACCTTGATGCGGATGCCGCTGGGGCGCCCCGCCTCCGCGTTGGCGCGTTCGTTCTCGATCGCCTTGATGAGCCCCTTGCGCAGGTGCAGCGGGGCGACGAGCAGCCGTTTGAACTTCTTCTCGATGGCATAGCCGGAGAGCTCGTTGAAGAGCCGCGTGAGGTCCTTGCCCACCTGATCATCGGCGGTGAGCAGGCCGAGATCCTCGTAGATGCGCGACGTCTTCGGGTTGTAGTTTCCGGTGCCGATGTGGCTGTAGTGCCGCAGCACTCCGTTCTCTTCGCGCACCACGAGCGCGAGCTTGCAATGCGTCTTCAGGCCGACAAGGCCGTACACCACGTGAACGCCCGACTTCTCGAGCTTGCGCGCCCACTCGATGTTCGCCTGCTCGTCGAACCGCGCCTTGATCTCCACCAGCGCGAGCACCTGTTTGCCGCGTTCGGCGGCGTCGATCAACGCCTCCACGATGGGACTGTCGCCGCTCGTTCGATACAGCGTCTGCTTGATGGCCAGCACGTGCGGATCGCGGGCCGCCTGCTCCAGGAACGCCTGAACACTGGTCGCGAACGACTCGTACGGGTGGTGCAGAAGGATGTTGCCGCGCGCGATAGACGCGAAGACATCCGGTTTCGCGTTGGGCTCGCGAGGCATCAGCTGGGCCGGTGTCGTCGGCACGTGGTTCGGATAGTGCAGTTCGGGACGCTCGATACGGCTGAGCTCGAACAGCCCGCCGAGGTCGAGCGGGGCCGGCAGCCGATAGACCCCCTGCTCGGTGATGTCGAGTTCCCGCACGAGCAGGTCGAGCGTGATCGGATCCATATCCTGCGACACCTCGAGCCGGATCGGCGGCCCGAACCGGCGGCGCAGCAACTCGCGCTCCAGCGCCTGGATGAGGTTCTCGGTCTCGTCCTCGTCGACCTCGACATCCTCGTTCCGCGTCACGCGGAACACGTGGTGTGCCAGCACCTCCATGCCGGGGAACAGGTCGCCCAGATGGTGGGCGATCAGGTCTTCGAGCATGATGAAGCGCATCTGCCCGATCGACTCGCGCTGGTCGATGCGCACGAATCGGGGCAACATCGTCGGAACCTTGAGCCGGGCGAACTGCTCCTTTTCCGTCTTCGAGTTGCGCACCCGGATCGCCAGATTCAAAGAGAGCCCCGAGATGTAGGGGAACGGATGCGCGGGATCGACCGCCAGCGGCATCAGCACGGGGAAGATCTGCCGGGAGAAGATCTCGCGCATCTGCTCACGGTCGGCGTCGTCGAGGCTGTCCCAGGTCGCGATCGAGATGCCGGCTTCGGCAAGCGCGGGCATCACGCCGTCGTGGTATGCCCGGGCGTGCCGCACCTGCAGCTCATGCGCCTTCTCCGAGATGTCTGCGAGCACGTCCACCGGAGCGCGGCCGGTGTTCGTCTGCACGGCGAGCCCTGTGAGGATGCGCCGCTTGAGACCCGCGACGCGCACCATGAAGAACTCGTCGAGGTTGGTGGCGAAGATCGCGGCGAAGTTGGCCCGCTCCAGCACCGGGATGAGCGGGTCCTCGGCGAGCTCGAGCACGCGCTGATTGAAAGCCAGCCAGCTCAGCTCCCGGTCGAGGTAGCGGTCCGGCGGCAGGCTCGGATCGATCTCGGGGTTCCACGGCTGCTCGAAATCGTCGTCGAACTCCGGGCTCAGCCCGGTGCCGATCATGGTGTCTTCGCCGTCCATCCCCTCATCATGACAAACCCGCCGTCGGTTGAGCTTGCTTTTGCCGACGGTCGGGCTTGCCTCGGCCGCCGGTCAGCGTGCCTCAGCCGTCGGTTGAGCTTGCTCCCTCCGCCGGTTGAGCTTGGTCCTCCGCCGGTTGAGCTTGTCGAAACCTCTTTGCACTCCTGGTTTCGACAAGCTCAACCAGCGGGTCCGGGGTCGGCTCAACCCGCGGTGCGCCTGTATTGCACATCGACGGCGTCTTCGATGAAGCCGAAGCGGCGGTACAGGGCCAGGGCCGGGTGGTTGTCGCCCTCCACGTACAGGGACGCCTCGGTGCGGCCCTTCGCGCGCATCCTCCGAAGGCCCTCCGCGAGCAGGAGCTTGCCGAGGCCGCGGCTCGCGGCGTCCGGATCCACGCCCAGCACGTACACCTCGCCCTCTGCGGCGTGCGGCTGAAGCTTCATCCAGTGGAAGCCGAGCATGCGGCCTGCGGAGTCCTTCGCCACGAGAAAGTCCGCCGGGTCGAACCAGGGTTCCGCCTCCCGCTCGGCGAGGTCGTCGGCGCTCGTGCTGCCCTGCTCAGGATGCGATGCGAACGCCCGTGCGTTCAGCGCGAGCCAGTCGGAGGCATCCGCGTCGGGGTCGAACTCCGCGATGCGGATGCCGCTGGTCGACATCGCAGCGCCCGCGCCCGTGGACCCGCCGTCACCGACCGTGAGCAGGGAGGGCAGCCGCAGCCGCAGCAGGGTGCGCACCACGTCGAAGCCGTGGCCGGAAGCGAGGGCACGCGCGGCCGGATGATCGCCGTGCGACCACGCGGTGACGTCCGGCTCCAGCTCGGGAAGCAGCGAATCCAGCATCGCGGTTCCGAAACCTCGTCCGCGCGCCGCCGGCAGCACGGTGAGGTCCAGTTCACCGTTCCCGAATGCGGCCGCGGCGATCGCGACGCCGCCGTCCCGGCCGACGCGAACCGACCGGCGCCCGGATGCGAGGTCGAGCCTGGTCTGCTCGTTGAACGGGTCGGTGTCGTCGTGGCGCAGCGCGGCGTCTGCCACAGTGAGGGCGTCCGCGACGTCGTCGGAGCTCGGCGACACGCGCTCAGACATCCTCGTCGTCGACGACGTTGAACCGGTAGCCCACGTTGCGCACCGTTCCGATCAGCGACTCCGAGTCGCCGAGCTTGGCGCGCAGCCGCCGTACATGCACGTCCACAGTGCGCGTGCCGCCGAAGTAGTCGTAGCCCCACACCTCGCTGAGCAGCTGTTCGCGTGTGAACACCCGGGCCGGATGCGTGGCGAGGAACCGCAGCAGCTCGAACTCCTTGAAGGTGAGGTCGAGCGGGCGGCCGTGCACCTTGGCGGAGTAGCTGGCCTCGTCGATCGTCACACCGGATGCCTGGATCTTCGACTGGGCCGGATCGTTCGATCTGCGCTCGACGGCCAGACGGATGCGCGCGTCGATTTCGGCGGGCCCGGCACCCTCGAGAATTACGTCGTCAGCTCCCCACTCGGCCGTCACCGCGGTGAGGCCGCCCTCGGTGAGCACGAGCACGACCGGCACCGCGTTGCCTGTGGTGGCGAGGATCTTGCACAGCGCCTTCGCACCTACGAGGTCGCGTCGTGCGTCGAGGAAGACGAGGTCGCACGACGACGCGTTCAGCAACGACGACGTGTCTGCTGCGACCTGACGCACCCGATGGGAGAGCAATCCGAGTGAGGCGAGCACCTCGTTCGCGGGCGTGGGCGTGAGCACCAACAGTTGAGCCACGCGACCCTCCCGCCCGGTTGAGAAGTATCCCGATCCTATCGTCGCGAGGGAGAATGGTCGGGTGACCGGCGAAACCCTCACCCCGACCATGCGGTGGACCTCGGTCGTGGGCGTCTGGGTCGCGTCCCTGGCGGCTGCAGTGCTGATCGGCGTCTTCGCCGACGCCCATGCCTACCTCGGATGGCTCGGCATCGCGATGGCCGGCGCCGTGCTCGTCTCCATGTGCATTCAGCTGGCCACGCAGGAGAAGCGCGGCTTCGTCATCCGGATGGGCACCAGCCTGGCCGGGTCGTTCGTCATCTTGGCGGTCGCAACGCTCGTGCTCGCCCTGATGCATCGCTGAGTCCGTCTTGTGTGCGCGTCCCCGCCGGGCGCACCGCGGTCGGCCGGATGCACGGCTGGGTCCGGCGGCGTACATGCCGCCGCCTTCACGAGCGCGTTGTGTGCCGGACGACCTCGTAGACTGAAGCACATGCTTGTCACCCTCGAGCTCGTGTTCGTCGGCCTGCTGTCGCTGGCAGTGCTGGCGATCGCCGGCGTCTCGGTTCTGGTCGTCTACAACCTGTTCCGAGGCCAGCGCTGATCTCCATCCCCGAAGGGCTCCCCGCGGAACTCGTTCCACTCTCGTGGCTCCTCGGAGTCTGGGAGGGTACCGGCGTGCTCGACTACACGATCGGCGATGAGCACGTCGAGCGCGAGTTCGGACAGCGCGTCAGCTTCAGCCACGACGGGCTCCCGGCGCTGAACTACAGCTCCTACACCTGGATGCTCGATGAGCAACGCACGCCGTTGGCGACCGAGCTCGGCTATTGGCGGCTCAGCCGCACGCTCCTGCCGGAAGACGCCGGCCCGGGACTCCTTCCCGGTTCGAACACGCGTCCCTTCGACACGGCGCGCTCGGTCGAGACGCTGCGCACGTCGGAGGGCGCATTCGAAATCGAGGCGCAGATCCTGCACCCTGACGGCATCTCCGAGCTCTACGTGGGACGGGTGAAGGGCCCTCGCATCGACCTCGCGACGGATGCCGTGCTGCGCACCTCCGGCGCGAAGGACTACTCGGCAGCGACCCGCCTATACGGCCTGGTCGAATCGCACCTGCTCTGGGCGTGGGACATCGCCGCCCTCGGTCAGGACCTGCGCACCCACGCATCGGCTCGGCTGGCCCGCACCGATCTCGCGGCCGAGACACCGCCTGAGGAAACGAGTGCAGGCCCGATACCGGCCGGCACGGTACCCGCATCCGAAGCGGGCGCGGAATGAACGCCTCGCCGTTCCTCGCGCTCTCCGGCGCCGTCGCGGCCGGCGACGGGGCGGCCGACGCCGGTGTCGCCGCGCACTACGGCAATCCACTCACCGAGCAGCGCGCACTGCAGCGCGGTGACGCGGTCGTAGACCTCTCCACTCGCGGCGTTATCGCGGTCTCAGGAGGCGACCGGCTCAGCTGGCTGGACTCCATGAGCAGCCAGTCGCTGCGAAGCCTCGCGCCTGGCGAGTCTGCGGAGGCGCTGCTCCTCGATCCGGCCGGCCACATCGAGCACGCGCTGCACGTCGTCGACGACGGCGAGACGACCTGGCTGCTCGTCGAGCGCTCCGACACGGATGCCGTGCTCGCCTTTCTGCAGAAGATGCGCTTCATGCTGCGTGTCGAGCCGGTGGACCGCACGGGCGACTTCGCCACCGTCGGCAGTTTCGAGGGGCCGAGCGACGGAGCCTCCGCGACGCGGGCATCCTCCGTCCTCGAGACCGCTGCGGCGTCGGAAAACGGCGTGCGCCTGCAGTGGTGCGACCCGTGGCCGGCCGTCGTCGCCGGCGGTCACCAGTACGCGCACCCCGAGCAGGCCGGCCAGGAGCATCCTGGTGCCGGATACCGCTGGGTGGAGACGCTCGTTCCGCGGGGCTCGCTCGACGCGCTCGCAGAGCAGGCGGCATCCGACCGGATGCATGTGGCGGGCACCATGGCGGCCGAAGCGTTGCGCATCGCCGCATGGCGACCACGCCTGATCACGGAGGTCGACGAGCGCACCATTCCGCACGAGCTCGACTGGTTGCGTACGGCAGTGCACCTGAACAAGGGCTGCTATCGCGGTCAGGAGACCATCGCGAAGGTGCACAACCTGGGACACCCGCCTCGCAGGCTCGTGTTCCTGCATCTGGATGGCTCGGAGGGCATCGAGGTGCAGGCAGGCGCTGACGTGCTCGCCGGGGACTTGGTCGTGGGGCGGGTGACGTCTGCAGGGGTGCACCACGAGCTCGGGCCGATCGCGCTCGCTGTGGTGAAGCGCTCGACGGATCAGGCGATCGACCTGACCGTGCGCACGTCCGAAGGAGCGGTTGCGGCCGCCCAGGAGATCATCGTGCCCACGGATGCCGGCGCCGAAGCCCACGTGCCGCGCATCCCGCGGCTGGGCGCCGTCAGGAGATAGGGCCGTCGGTCGATAGGGCGGTCCGGAGACACCGCTCATCGAGCATCGGCCGCGCGTCCCGGCGCTGCTGCTGCCGGTACGCTTGAAGGCATGCCCTCCCCCTACACCCTGATATTGCTGCGCCACGGCGAGAGCGAGTGGAACCAGAAGAATCTCTTCACCGGCTGGGTCGACGTGCGACTGTCCGAGAAGGGACGTTCTGAGGCCGCGCATGCGGGGGAACTGCTGGCATCGGAGGGGCTTCTGCCCGACGTGCTGCACACGTCCGTGCTCAACAGGGCGATCCAGACGGCGAACCTTGCGCTCGAAGCGGCCGACCGGCCGTGGATCCCCGTGCGCCGTTCGTGGCGCCTCAACGAACGGCACTACGGTGCGCTTCAGGGCCTCGACAAGGCGGAGACCAAGGAGAAGTACGGCGACGAGCAGTTCATGCTCTGGCGCCGCTCATTCGATGTTCCACCGCCTTCGCTGGCCGACGACGCCGAGTGGTCGCAGGTGGGCGACCCGCGCTATGCCGACCTGACGAACGAAGAGCTGCCGCGCACGGAGTGCCTGAAAGATGTCATCGCGCGCATGCTGCCGTACTGGCACTCCGACATCGTGCCCGACCTTGCGGCCGACAAGACCGTTCTCGTCACGGCGCACGGCAACTCGTTGCGCGCGCTCGTCAAGCACCTCGACGGTGTAGGTGACGACGAGATCGCCGAGCTGAACATCCCCACCGGCATCCCGCTCGTCTACCGGCTCGGCGACGACTTCATGCCGCTCGGTGCGGGCGAGTACCTCGACCCGGAGGCTGCTGCGGCCGGTGCCGCGGCGGTAGCAGCCCAGGGCGCGACCGCCGGTTGAGCCTCTTCCCGCCGGTCGCCCCTGTCGAAACCCGCCGGTCGACCCTCTTCCCGCCGGTCGCCCCTCTTCCCGCCGGTTGAGCCTGTCGAAACCCGCCGGTCGACCCTCTTCCCGCCGGTCGACCCTCTTCCCGTGGGTTGAGCCTGTCGAAACCCGCCGGTTGGTGCGCAGCGTGTTCCCGCGGGTTGAGCCTTCCCGCCGGTCGCCCCTCTTCCCGCGGGTTGAGCCTGTCGAAACCCGCGAACGCACAACCTCCCACGACCTCAGCCCGCGGACACCTCTGGCGCCCAGTCCCCGGTCACGAGGTACTGCACCTTCTTCGCGATCGACACGGCGTGGTCCGCGAACCGTTCGTGGTAGCGCGACGCGAGCGTGGCATCCACCGTGTCGACCGTCGCGCCCTTCCAGGTCTCGCCCAGCACCTTGTCGAACACGCTCGCGTGCAGCTCGTCGATCTCGTCGTCCTGGTTGCGCAGCTCGTCGGCCACTCGCGGATCCTGCGTGCGGAGCAGCTCGACCAGACGCTCGGCGATGAGCACGTCGAGGCGGCCCATTTCCTTGAACGTGCCGCGCAGGCTCTTCGGAACGACCTTGTCCGGAAAACGGTAGCGCGCGAGTTGGGCGATGTGCTCCGCCATGTCGCCCATTCGCTCCAGCGATGCGCTGATGCGGAGTGCGCTCACCACGATGCGCAGATCTCTGGCGACCGGGTTCTGCCTGGCGAGGATCTGGATCGAGAGCTCGTCGAGCACGACCGTCAGCGCGTCGATGCGCTGGTCGTTCTGGATGACCGTCTCGGCCAGCGCCACGTCCCCGTTGTTGAACGCCTGCGTGGCGCCCTGGATGGAGACGACGACGAGTTCGCCGATCTCGACGAGGCGGTCCTGCACCTCGCGCATCTCGTGCTGGAAAACGTCACGCATTGACTGTCCATCCTCTTGGGCGGCGTGCCGAGCGGCCGGTCGTTCCGGTCGTCCGTGCCACACCGGGTCGGGCCATGCTCTCCGTGCCAGGTTAACGGTCGGTGTCGGATGCCCGAACATTGCGCGAATCGGGCCCCATCAGGGGGTTCCGCGGCCGGAACCACCAGGGGTGCCCCGGTAGCCTTCTGGCATGGACTCCACCTGGTTGGTGCTGCTGTCTCTGGCACTCGGCCTCGTGGTCGGGGCCGGATTCGTGTGGCTGCTGCACTCGGCGGCGTCCCGCAGCCATCGTGCCACCGAGATCGTGAGTCCGACCGTTCCGGACGGCGTCGACCAAGTGCTGGAGGCGCTCCCGACCGCAGGCATCGTGGTGGATCCGAGCAACAATGTGGTGCGGGCATCCGCAGGTGCGTACGGTCTCGGGCTGGTCTGGAATGCGGCACTCAGCCAGCCGCGCATGGTCGAGCTCGTCGACGAGGTGCGTCGAACGGGGGAGCCCGTAGCGGAAGACCTCGAGCTGGCCCGCAGCACCCTGGGGGATGCCACAGTGCAGCTCACGGTGCGCGTCGCCCGGCTGGGCTCCCGCTACATCCTTCTGCTGGCGGACGATCGCACCGAGGCGGTGCGTCTCGAGCAGGTGAGGCGCGACTTCGTGGCGAACATCAGCCACGAGTTGAAGACGCCGATCGGGGCGATCAGCGTGCTGGCGGAGGCGTTGGAGTGCGCGCCGGACGACCAGGAGCAGGTGCGGCACTTCGCGGCCCGGCTCACGTCGGAGGCCGGCCGTCTCGCCCGCCTGACGCAGGACATCATCGACCTCTCCCGGTTGCAGGCTGCGGAGATCGTGCCGCACGCGGAGCGAGTGTCGATCGATGCTGTGGTGGCTTCAGCCGTCGACCAGAATCGCGTGCTCGCCGAATCGCGGGGCATCGAGCTGGCCACCGGACGCGCGTCGCACGCCGTCGTCTTCGGGGACGAGAGCGTGCTCACGACGGCCGTGCACAACCTGGTCTCGAACGCCGTGCGCTACTCACCGGGCAACACCCGCGTCGGTATCGGCACGCGCCTCGCCGACGGTGTCGTGGAGATCGCGATCACCGACCAGGGGCCCGGCATTCCGCCGGAGGATCTGGACAGGGTATTCGAGCGCTTCTATCGCGTCGACCAGGCACGCTCGCGTGCCACAGGCGGCACCGGGCTCGGGCTCTCCATCGTCAAGCACGCGGTGCAGAACCACGGCGGCGAGGTGCGCGTGTGGTCGCAATCCGGCCGTGGCTCGACCTTCACCATCCGGCTGCCCGAGGCAGAGCACATCGCCCAGGCGCCGGGCACGGACACCCGCGCTGCCGAACCCGCAGACGTCGCACAAGGAGAACGAACGAGATGACACGCATCCTGCTGGTGGAAGACGAGGAGTCGCTGAGCGAGCCGCTCGCGTTCCTGCTGCGCCGAGAGGGATACGAGGTGACCGTCGCCGACAACGGGCAGGATGCCGTCGCCCAGTTCGATCGTGACGGAGCCGACCTGGTGCTCCTCGACCTGATGCTGCCCGGCATGCCGGGCACCGAGGTGTGCAAGCTCCTTCGCGTGCGTTCGAGCGTTCCGATCATCATGCTCACGGCGAAGGATTCCGAGATCGACATCGTGGTCGGGCTCGAGCTGGGTGCCGACGACTACGTGACCAAGCCGTACTCGACCAGGGAGCTGCTCGCGCGCATCCGTGCCGTGCTGCGCCGCCGTGTCGACGAGGAATCGTTCGACGACAGCGTCTTGGAGGCGGGGACGGTGCGCATGGACGTCGACCGCCACACCGTCTCGGTGTCAGGGCTGGATACGCCTATGCCGCTGAAGGAATTCGAGCTGCTCGAACTGTTGCTGCGCAATGCCGGCCGGGTGCTCACCCGCGGCCAGCTGATCGACCGGGTGTGGGGGAGCGACTACTTCGGCGACACGAAGACGCTCGACGTGCACATCAAGCGCATCCGCTCGCGGATCGAGGCGAACCCGTCGGATCCTCGGATGCTCGTGACGGTACGCGGTCTCGGGTACCGCTTCGAAGACACCGTGCCGGCGGGGCAGCCGGAGAACCGGCCGCAGCCTTGAGCTACCTGCGCCGCAGCCTTGAGCTACCTGCTGGGAGCGTAGTCCGAGTAGCCCGGGAACGAGGATGACAGCACGGGCACCTGGATCTGCGTGCCCGTGACACCCGCGTAGCTGAAGTACACGTCGGTCAGCGAGCCCGGCTTGGCGTTCAGGCCGACGAACTCCACCCGCGTCGCACCCTTGGCGCCGATCTTCTTCACGGCGTCGCCCATGATGGCGACCTGGTGCGACCTCGAGTCGTGCTGGATCGAAAGGTAGTGCGCCTTGTCCTCGTTGTTCACGAACGTGACGACGAGATTGCCGACAGTACCGGAGCTGTTGGAGATGATGAGCGCGTTGCGGATGTCGATCTTGCCGACCGTTCCGTTCACGCCGTGAGCGGACTCCTTGATGTACAGGGTGTCCTGAGGTGTCAGCAAAGTGCAGCCGGACATGCCTGCGGTGAGTCCGAGAGCGAGAACGATGGATGCCGCGACGCGCGCCTTCACTTCAGATCCTCCAAGTCGCACCGGGCCGGCCGGTTCGGCCTGTTACGAACACCGCGGATTGCCTCTCGAGCCTACCGTATCGCGGGCGGTCGGCCGGTTGGGGGCACAGGGTAGCACGACACCGCTGTGGTATCCTAGACGCTGCTGAAGGGACTGCTATCTATGCTTTTCGAGGTCGGCGAGACTGTCGTTTACCCCCATCACGGTGCTGCAACGATCACCGAGGTCAAGAAGAGAATCATCAAGGGTGAAGAGAAGGTCTACCTCAAGCTCAACGTCACCCAGGGCGACCTGACCATCGAGGTTCCCGCCGAGAATGTCGACCTCGTCGGCGTTCGCGACGTCATCGGCAAAGAAGGCCTCGACAAGGTGTTCGAGGTGCTGCGTGCGCAGTTCACCGAGGAGCCGACGAACTGGTCCCGCCGCTACAAGGCGAATCTCGAGAAACTCGCCTCCGGCGACGTGATCAAGGTCTCCGAGGTTGTGCGCGATCTGTGGCGTCGCGACCAGGACCGCGGCCTCTCCGCCGGTGAGAAGCGCATGCTCGCCAAGGCACGTCAGATCCTCATCTCCGAGTTGGCGCTCGCCGAGAAGACCGACGAAGACCAGGCATCCAACGTGCTCGACGAGGTGCTCGCCTCCTGAAGCGCTGCATCATCCTCTAGCCTTTCGGCATGAGCGAATCCTCGCCGCGCGTCGCGGTGATCGTGGTCGCCGCAGGATCGGGCACCCGTCTCGGGGCGGGGAGGCCGAAGGCGTTCGTTTCCGTCGCCGGTCGCACCCTGCTCGAGCACTCGATGCATGCCGTGCGCGGCATGAGTGCCGACGCCCAGCTGATCGCGGTCGTTCCGCACGGCGCAACGGACGAGGTGCGCCCTCTGTTGGCGTCGCTCACGCCTGACGCGGTCGTCGTGGCGGGCGGAGCGAGCAGG
The DNA here is from genome assembly GCF_054777235.1 of Humibacter antri. Lineage (NCBI taxonomy): Bacteria > Bacillati > Actinomycetota > Actinomycetes > Micrococcales > Microbacteriaceae > Humibacter > Humibacter antri. Next base: position 523,370 of record NZ_BAAHAW010000019.1, read on the forward strand.
CAGGCATCCGTCGAAGCCGGACTCGCGGCGCTGCATGAAGCCGTGCAAGTCGTGCTGGTGCACGATGCCGCACGGGCGTTCACGCCGTCCTGGCAGTTCGACGCGGTGGTCGCCGCCGTCGACGCTGCGGGAGAGGGCGTCGTGCCCGGTCTTCCCGTCAATGACACCATCAAGCGCAGGAACGTCGACGAGCTCGTCACGGACACCGTCGACCGCTCCGCGCTCGTCGCCGTGCAGACGCCGCAGGGATTCCCCCGAGACATCCTCGTCGCGGCATATCAGGCCGCGACCGAGGAGGCGACGGATGACGCCGCCCTCGTCGCCGCAATCGGTCACCCGGTGCGCGTCGTCGCGGGCGACCCACTCGCCTTCAAGGTGACGACGCCCGCTGACCTGGTCAGAGCCGAGCAGCTCTTCGGTGCGGCCCCCCATGCCGGGCCCCCCAGGATCGGGTTGGGCACCGACACGCACGCCTTCGGCGGCGACGGCGAGCTCTGGCTGGCCGGTCTGCACTGGCCAGGCGAACCGGCACTGTCCGGGCACAGCGATGGGGATGCCGTCGCGCACGCCATCGTCGACGCGCTCCTCTCCGCAGGCGGACTCGGCGACATCGGGTCGGTTTTCGGAACCGACGACCCGCGATTCGCCGGCGCACACGGTGAGGTCTTCCTCTTGGCGGCTCAGGAGCGGCTCGCCGCTGCCGGTCTGCGCGTCGGAAACGTGAGTGTGCAGCTGATCGGCAACCGGCCGCGGTTCGCCCCCAGACGCGAGGAGGCGCAAGGAGTGCTGTCGGGCATGCTCGGCGCGCCGGTCTCGATCTCGGCGACGACCACCGACGGGCTGGGTTTCACCGGCCGCGGCGAGGGTGTGACGGCGATCGCCACAGCGCTGGTGATGCCCGTCATCGGCGATGCCGCACGTTGAGCCAGGCTCGAACCATCGGTAACAGGGCCGGTTCGACCGGCGGTTGCACCTAGTCTTGACAGCGTGGGAATCCGACTGTACGACACGCGAGCCGCCCGCTTGCGCGATTTCGTTCCGCTGCACCCCGGCAAGGTCGGCATCTACGTCTGCGGTCCCACCGTGCAATCCTCGCCGCATATCGGTCACCTGCGATCGGCGCTGGTCTACGACCAGATGCGCCGCTGGTTCAATTACCGCGGCTACGACGTCACGCTCGTGCGGAACGTGACCGATATCGACGACAAAGTGCTGATCAACGCGGCCGCGGCGCAGGCATCCGGCAGCGATGAGCAGTGGTGGGCGCTCGCCTACCGTTATGAGCGCGACTTCACCGACGCATATTCTTCGCTCGGCATTCAACAGCCCACGTACGAGCCTCGCGCCACCGCGAACATCCCGCAGATGCAGGAGCTCATCCAACGGCTGGTTGCGAGCGGGTACGCCTACGTCGCCGACGACGGCTCGGGCGACGTGTACTTCGACGTGCGCAGCTGGCCGACGTACGGCGAGCTGACGAAGCAGAGCATCGATGCGATGGAAGCGGCGACGGATGCCGACCCGCGCGCAAAACGCGATTCGCGCGACTTCGCGCTCTGGAAGGGTCGTAAGGACGACGAACCCGAGTCCGCCTCGTGGGCGAGCCCGTGGGGCGTGGGACGCCCGGGCTGGCACATCGAGTGCTCCGCCATGTCGGCACGCTATCTCGGGCCGCGCTTCGACATTCACGGAGGCGGCCTCGATCTGCGCTTTCCGCACCATGAGAACGAACTCGCCCAATCGACGGCCGCGGGCGAAGCGTTCGCCGGGTACTGGGTGCACAACGGGCTGGTCAACGTGGCGGGCCAGAAGATGTCGAAGTCGCTCGGCAACTCGGTGTATGCGGCCGATCTCATCGGCGCAGCCCGCCCGCTCGTCGTGCGCTACTACCTGGGCGCGGCACACTACAGGTCGACGATCGACTTCACCGAGAGCTCTCTGGCCGAGGCCGAGGCGGCGCTCGAGCGCATCTCCGGTTTCCTCGAGCGCGTCGACCGCAGGCTGGCGGGCACCCGCTTCGCCTCCAGCGGCGCCGAGGTGCTCCCGGCGGAGTTCGCCGACGCGATGGATGACGACTTCGGGGTGCCGCAGGCGCTCGCCGTACTGCATGACACGGTACGTGCCGGCAACCAGGCGCTCGACGGTGAAGATCTGGGTGCCGCGGCCACGGCCAGGGGGCAGGTCGAGGCCATGACCGAGGTGCTGGGCATCAACCCGTTGTCACAGCAATGGCAGGTGCGAACGGATGCGCCTGCTCGTGCTGCCCTGGACGCCCTGCTGCGCCGACTTCTCGCAGACCGGCAGGCAGCCCGCCAGGCACGGGACTTCGCACTGGCCGACCGCATCCGCTCGGAACTGGCCGAAGCGGGCATCACGATCGAGGACACCCCGACGGGTGCGCATTGGAGTATCGATGGCGAATAAGCCGCGCGCGGGAGCCGTGCGCAAGTCCAAGAAGGGTCCTACCAAGGGCACCGGCGGTCACGGCCGCAAGGCGCTGGAAGGCAAGGGACCGACGCCGAAAGCGCAGGACCGCACGTACCACGCCGCGGCCAAGCGCAAGGAGCTCGCCGAGCGTTCCGCGGCCAAACGCGGCGGCCAGCGGTCCAACACCGGGGCAGGTACGACCGCACGCCGTGCCACGGCGGACGACGCCGAGTTCGTCACCGGCCGCAACTCCGTGCTGGAGGCGTTGCGGGCGCGCATTCCTGCCACAACGCTGTACGTCGCCGCGCGCATAGAACTCGACGATCGCGTCAAGGAGATCCTCAGCACCGCGACGAAACGTGGAATCCCCGTGCTCGAGGTGATGCGTCCCGAACTCGACCGGCTCTCGGGTAGAGACACAGTGCATCAGGGCGTGGTGCTGAAGGTTCCGCCGTACGAGTACGCACACGTGGACGACGTGCTCGACTCCGTGCTGCAGAAGGGCGAGGTGCCATTGTTCATCGCGCTCGACGGCGTGACGGATCCGCGAAACCTGGGTGCGATCATCCGCTCGACCGCGGCATTCGGCGGCCAGACGGTCATCGTTCCGCAGCGCCGCTCCGTCGGGGTGACCGCGTCGGCGTGGAAGACGTCGGCGGGTGCGGCAGCGCGTACGCCCGTTTCGATGGCGGCGAACCTCACGCAGACGCTCAAAGGGCTGAAGAAGCGCGGACTGTTCGTGCTCGGACTCGCCGGCGACGGCGACGTATCGCTGCACGATCTTCAGCTTGCGGACCGCGGCGTGGTGATCGTGGTCGGCAGCGAGGGCAAGGGTCTGTCTCGCCTGGTGAGCGAGACGTGCGATGCGATCGTGTCGATCCCGATCTCCGCTTCGACGGAGTCGCTCAACGCGGGCATCGCCGCGAGCGTGACGCTGTACGAGATCGCGAAGCGGCGGGTGGAGGCCTCCGCCCGCTGACCCGCGGATGCTCATGACGCGGCGTAGACCGTACCCTTAGGAGGTTCCGGAGCGGTGGTATCCCGCTGCGGAACCCGCCGAAGTGCGCCGCGAAAGGTTTGAGGTCATGGATGATCGACGACGGCTGCTCGAGCGCGTCTATTCGCGGGAGGGCGCGGCCGAGGAGCCGCGCGAGTACCGGGATCCGCAGGACGGCTCCACGGTTCGCATGACGCCGAGCCAGTGGGCGCTCGCCGAGTACGACCGGCTGCACCCGCAGGCATCCGACGATGCTCAGGGGTCGGCACCGAACGATGGGGCGTCGCACCAGCGCGCGGGCAAGGACGGTGCAACGGGCCGGCCAGGCCGGGGGACGGGCATCGGCTCCGACGATCCGGACTCCGACCGGGCGCACTTCGATGAGGCGCACTTCGATGAGGAGGACGCTGACGATGCGGGCGAGTCGCGCGAGGCCGGCATCGTGTCCAGGATGCGCCGCGCGGCTCCGGTGCTCGTCGCGGCCGCAGCGTTCGTGCTGGGCGTGCTCGTGGCGGTGGGCGTGTCGAGCGCGGTCGGACGCCCTGCACCATCGAACCCTGCGGCCGTGAACACGCCGACGAATGCTCCGGATGACGCGGACTGGCACCCGCTTCCAGGCCCGGCGGTTCGAGACTTCCTGAACTCATCGCCGCGCGCGACCGATCTGCCGGCCGCCGTCACGAAGGGGTTCGTGCCGAGTTCCTTCCATCTGATCGCGGGATCGGTCTCCCTCGGCGAGAGCGCGTCGATCTACGCGGCCGAGCGTCTGAACGACCAGTACTGCCTCGTAGCGGTCGCCGACGGGGCGAGGGTCGCCGAGACCTGCGGCACGCTTTCCGAGATGGCGGCGCACGGGCTCACACTGACGAAGGACGCGGTGCGTGACGTCGACGGCCTCCCGCTCGCCGTGACGGTGACCTGGTCGACCGACGGCACGATCAGCTGGGAGGCCAAGCCGTCCGTGGGCTGAGTGGTCGGTGGTGCTGCCGCCCTGGCGTGCTTCAGACCTTGGTGCTTCAGACCCCTTGGTGCTTCAGACTTTGGACATCCAGTCGTCGCCTTCGTCGGCCTCGTCGTCGAGCACCTCAACGGGCACGGTGAACGCCTCGGTGACGGGGGCGATGACGGTCGCCTCATCGCGGCGGTAGCGCAGCACGTCGTTGATGTACGACGAGAGCGCCTCGGCCAGCGGTACGTCGCGTCCCTCTTCCTGTGACATGAACCAGCGGTGGTCGAGCAGCTGGTGGAACACCTCGGCCGGCTCGAGCTTGCCGCGCAGGTCGGCGGGGATGGCGCGCACCACAGGCTCGAAGACGCGCATCAGCCATTCGTGGGCGATCGCCTCTTCGTCCGATCCCGGCTTCGCGACCGTCGCCGCGTAGGAGTCCAGGTCGTTCAGCAGGCGGCGAGCCTGGTTCTCGCCGGTGTCGAGGCCGGTCAGTCGCAGCAGCCGGCGCTGGTGGTGCCCGGCATCGACGACCTTCGGCTGGATGCGCACGGTTCCGCTATCGGTACCGGTGCTTCGGATCGCGAGCTCCTCGATGTCGAAGCCGAGCTCGTTCAGCCTGCGCACGCGTTCCGCGATGCGCCATCGGTCGGACGCGGAGAACGACTCGCTCCCGGTGAGCTCCTTCCACAGCGACCGGTAGGCGGCCACGATGCCGCCGGAGATCTCCACAGGGTCGACGTCTTCGTCCAGCCGCCCGCCCGCCTGGATGTCCATCAGTTCACCCGCGATGTTCACTCGCGCGATCTCCAGGTCGTTCTCCCGCTGCCCGTTGGAGAGCCCGCCCTCGTATAGCTGACCGGTCTCGGCATCCACGAGGTACGCTGCGAACGCGCCCGCGTCGCGACGGAACAGCGTGTTCGACAGTGAGACGTCGCCCCAGAAGAAGCCGATCATGTGCAGACGCACCAGCAGTACGGCCAGCGCGTCGACGAGCCGGGTGGCGGTGTCGGGGCGCAGAGTCTGCGAGTAGAGGGCCCGATAGGGCAGCGAGAACTTCAAGTGCCTCGTGACGAGCACCGGCTTGAGCTGCTTGCCCGAGTCATCCGTTCGGCCTTCGATGACCGCGACGGGCTCGACGCAGGGCACGTCGAGGCGCTGCAGCATGCGCAGCATGTCGTACTCGCGTCTGGCCATCTCGCCCGTCGTCTCCTTGACGGCGATGACGTACCCCGAGAGGTTCGCAAAACGCACGAGGTGGCGGGAGATGCCCTTGGGTAGCAGGGCGATGTGCTCGTTGGACCACTTGTCCAGCGGCAGATTCCACGGAAGATCGAGCAGCGCCGGATCGACGGTTGCCGCGGTGATGTTGACGGAGCCCGCCATAGAACTCAACCTTACTGTCGCTGACGATTCGACTGTCGCAGACGAATCGCCCCGGCCCGAGCCAGGCTCGGAACCGGGGCGATTCGATGGTGAGGATGCTCAGCGCCCGGTGACGACGGGCGCGCTGAAGAGCGGAGTGGTCAGTCGACCACGGCGCCGCCGAGGCGCTCGCCGTTCTCGGCGTCGAAGAGGTGCACGTGGCCGGGCTTCGGCGTGATGAACACCGTCTCGCCGGCGTTCGGGTGCACGCGGCCGTCGACGCGGGCGACGATGTCGGTGCGCTTGTCGTCGACGTCCGTGTGACCGTACAGGTACCCGTCGGCGCCCAGTTCCTCGACGAGGTCGACGGTGACAGTGAGGCCGTTGCCCGCGTTGGCGGAGACCACCACGTCTTCGGGACGCACGCCGATGGTGACCTGCTTGCCCGTCTTGGCGAGAACCTCGCGGTCGACCGGCACGACAGCGGTGCCGAACTTGATGCCGCCGTCCGTCACGTCGGCACCGAACAGGTTCATGGCCGGGCTCCCGATGAAGCCGGCGACGAACACGTTGTTCGGCTCCGCGTACAACTCGCGGGGCGTACCGACCTGCTGAAGAACGCCGTCCTTCAGCACGGCGATGCGGTCGCCCATGGTGAGAGCCTCGGTCTGGTCGTGCGTGACGTACACGGTGGTGACGCCGAGACGACGGGTGAGCGAAGCGATCTGGGTGCGGGTCTGAACGCGCAGCTTGGCGTCGAGGTTCGACAGCGGCTCGTCCATGAGGAACACCTGCGGGCTGCGGACGATGGCGCGGCCCATCGCGACGCGCTGACGCTGGCCGCCGGAGAGGGCCTTCGGCTTGCGGTTGAGGTAGGGCTCGAGGTCGAGCAGCTTCGCCGCCTCCAGCACGCGCTGTGCGCGCTCTTCCTTCTTCACCCCGGCGATCTTGAGCGCGAAGCCCATGTTCTCGGCGACGGTCATGTGCGGGTACAGGGCGTAGTTCTGGAAGACCATGGCGATGTCGCGGTCTTTCGGCGGAACATCCGTGACGTTGCGGTCGCCGATGAAGATGTTGCCCTCGTTGACCTCTTCGAGGCCGGCGAGCATGCGCAGCGACGTGGACTTGCCGCAGCCGGAGGGGCCGACGAGTACGAGGAACTCGCCGTCGGCGATGTCGATGCTCAGCTTGTCGACGGCGGGACGCGTGGAACCCGGATACAGGCGCGTCGCCTCGTCGAATGTGACTGTTGCCATGGTTGTGTCTCCTTCACCGGCAGGTACGTGCCGGACGATCCGTTGTGATGGATGTTGTATGGCCATCGGTCGTCGATGACCAGAACTGATGGTACGTCACGACTCCGGCGCCCGACGAATCGCGCGCATCCGCACCGGGCTGCGGTGCAGCGTTCGCCCCGGAGCCGTGCGAAGTTTCTCCAGCGCCCGTCTGGGATTTTCCCAGAGTGCCGCTCTAGGGTTGGTGCCGTTCGCATGCCGCCTCGATGCATGCCCCTGGAACCCCCGCACAGCTGTCAAGCACCCGAAGTGAGATCGAATGTCCAACGGCGATCTTGAACGCCGCCCGTCCAATGGAGAACGCCGCGCGGCGACGCGCGACAAAGCGCGTCAGCTACGTGAAGCGCATCGGAAGCAGGAGCGTCGGCGCCGGGCCGTCGTCAGAACCAGCATCATCGCCGTGGTCGTGGCGGCCGCCGCGATCGTGGCGATCGTGATCGTCTCGTCGATCCATCCGCCTTCGCACGGGCCCGCGAACATGGCCAGCGACGGCATCCTCATCGGCAAGGGCATGAAGGCCGAGCGCACGCCTTCGACGGCGCCCGACGCCAAGCCAGTGGTGAACAAGCAGGATCCCTCAGCCGGCGCGGTGAGCATCGTGACGTACATCGACTACCTCTGCCCGTATTGCGGAGAGTTCGAGCGCACGAACATCGATCAGATCGGCAAGCTCGTCGACAGCGGCGCCGCCACCATCGAGATCCATCCGATACCGCTGCTGGCCAGTCGATCCGCCGGAACGAAGTACTCGCTGCGCGCCGACAACGCCGCCGCGTGCGTCGCCAACTACGACCCGAACTCGTTCTGGGCATTCAACAAGGAGTTGTTCGAGAACCAGCCGAAGGAGAACACGACCGGTCTCACGGATCAGCAGATCAAGGACCTCGTGAAGCGGGCCGGGGTGAAGACCTACGATTCGGTGTCGAAGTGCATCGACGACGGCAGATACGACTCGTGGGCGCAGAACGCGCTCGACCGCACCCTCACCGGCCCGATTCCGAACTCGTCGGTGAAGCAGCTCAAGGCCACGCCGCTCGTGCTCGTGAACGGTAAGCAGTACCGGGGATCGCTGACGGATCCCGACGAGTTCCGCGCGTTCATCGTGAAGGCTCAAGCAGACACGTATTCGACTCCTGCACCGACCGCGACGCCCACTCCGACCGCGACATCGGCCGGCTGAGCGTCGCAAAGCCGGATAGTAGGATGTTGCGATGCCGTGCTGCAGCGATCATGCTGCACGAATCGGCCGACTTAGCTCAGTTGGTAGAGCACTTCTCTTGTAAAGAAGGGGTCGCGAGTTCGAGCCTCGCAGTCGGCTCTTCCCTGCGTCTGGTCAGTCCAGAGCGCTGACGATCAGTCCAGAACGCTGACGAATCCTTCGGGATCGATCAGCTTCGGAGCCCCTTCCCCCCTTGCCGGGCCTGCGCTCCGGCTTGCCGCCGATGTACAGCCAGCCGAGCAGGCGCTCGTGCTTGCCGAGTCCGTGCATCCTGGCCACCGCCTTCGACCTGGTGTAGTGACCGGTGCGCCACATCACGCCCCAGCCCGCCTCGTCGAGCAGCAGGCTGAGCAGGTGTGCCACACCGGATGCCACGGCATCCTGTTCCCAGCCCGGCACCTTCTCGCTCTTGTGCCGCGACGACACCACGGCGACGAGCAGCGGCGCGCGAAGCGGCTTCGTGGACGGCTCGTCCTTGTGCTCCGCCTCGGCGATCGCCGCGCCGAGACGATGACGTGCGTCACCACGCAACTCGATGAGACGCCACGGCTTCAGAGAACTGTGGTCGGCGACGCGACCGGCCGCGGCGACCAACGGGAGAAGCTCCTCGTGCGTCGGGGCGGTGTCCGTCACCTTCGATTGCGATCGTCTGGCCGCGATCGCCTCCCGTGCGCTCACCCGCTACGCGTCCGCCTGCTCGTCGCCCTTGCCATGCTGGTCGTCCTGGGGCGCGAAGGCGAGCGAGAGCGAGTTCATGCAGTAGCGGTCGCCCGTCGGGGTGCCGAAGCCGTCGGGGAAGACATGTCCGAGGTGGGAGCCGCAGTTGGCGCAACGCACCTCGGTGCGCATCATTCCGAGAGAGGAGTCCTCCAGCAATTCGACCGCCTCGGGACGCACCGACTCGTAGAAACTCGGCCAGCCGCATCCCGAGTCGAACTTCGTTCCGCTCCTGAAGAGCTCGGCCCCGCAGGCGCCACAGGTGTAGATGCCCGTGCGCCCCTCGTCGAGTAGTTCACCCGTCCACGGGCGCTCGGTGGCAGCCTCGCGCAACACTGCATATCGCTCTCCGGAGAGCTCGTTGCGCCACTCGTCGTTCGACTTCGAGACCGTGTACGTCATCGCTCGTTCCTCTCTCGCGGGCACCGGCGCCCGAAGACCCGGGCTCTTTCCGCACATCAAGGGTAACGAGCGAGCCATGTGGACTGTTCCTTGCGTCGCTGACCGAGTCGGCAACGCTGACTCGCCGCTGGGCCCCCCGTCGCCGCCTGCGGCGCGCCGCCTGCGGCGCGCCGCAGGCGGCGTGACGGCCGAGCGATAGGGAGGGTCGCGGCGAGGCCCACCGGGCCTTCACTTTCAGCTCCACCGCATGCCTCGGCGATGCGGCGCGTGAGCGACCATACAATGGCGCTGGCCGGTGGGAGGTGGTGGGCATGGGTGAAACGGAGCACGCGCCCGACGCTGCACCGCACGGCACGGACGAACACCGCACGGGGCCGGAACGGTCGACGCCCAGTGAGCGCGATCTCGCCGTGCTCGAGTTCGAGCGGCGGTGGTGGAAGCATGCGGGTGCCAAGGAGCAGGCGATCCGCGATCAGTTCGGTCTGTCCGCAGCCCGGTACTATCAAGTGCTCGGCCGGGTGATCGATTCGCCCGCAGCGCTGGTGCACGATCCGATGCTGGTGCGTCGTCTGCAACGCGTGCGCGACGCACGCCTGGCCGCGCGGGTGGACCGCCTTCGGCCTCGCTGAGCGTGATGCGACGATCGCACAGCGCGATCCCGTACAGTCCTGAACAGCCTGACCTGCCCGACCTCAAGGATCCATACCTCAGACCATGGCCGCCAAGTTCCCGACCGATCGCTTCGACCAGGTCCCCGACGACCTCGAGCGCATCGGCGCGCATCGTGCTCCACGGCCTCGCGGATACGGCTGGGTCTGGGTCGCCTGGTGCGTCGGGGCGGTGGTCGTGATCGTGGGGCTGGGAGCGCTCGGCATCTTCGCCATCAACGGAACGCTGAACGTCAAGCTGCCATTCGCGGGTGGGTCCACGTCGGCCACGGCGACCCCGACGCCCACACCGACGCCGACGATCACACCCGTGGTGAACCCGGCGCTGAACCTCATCGTGCTCAATGGAACGTCGAAGGCGGGGTTCGCGGCGGATGCCACGACCACGTTGAAGGCGGCCGGCTGGCAGAAGATCACGCCGGCCAACGCGAGTTCGACGGACGTGAAGAAGACCACCGTCTATTACGGCGACCCGAAGAACGAGAGCGCCGCGCTCGCGGTGTCGCGGGAGCTTGCGGGGGCGCCGATCCAGGAGACGCAGGACTTCGCGGCGACCGGCGCCGACATCACGGTCGTGCTCGGCCAGGACTACGTGCCGACGCATCAGTGATCACGCACTCGTCGGCGGCCTTGCGAACGTCGATCCGCTGTCGCGTAACCGATTGTCTCAATCTGGACACGCCTCTCGTCCTGGACTAGGCCTGCCGCTACTATCGGGGTTCAACGCTCGCGACCATGCGGCGTTTGCATGAAGGCAATGGGAGTAACAGATGGCGAACGGAACCGTCAAATGGTTCAACGCTGAGAAGGGCTACGGCTTCATCACCGTCGACGGTGGGGGACAGGACGTTTTCGTTCACTACTCCGCTATCGACATGAACGGCTACAAGGTCCTTGAAGAGGGTCAGCAGGTGACTTTCGAGGTCGGAACCGGATCCAAGGGTCCGCAGGCGGAATCGGTGCGTCCCGCCTGACGATCGCCGAAGCATGAAGGAGGGGTGCCGCGGATGCGGCGCCCCTCCTTCATCATTGACTGCCTCATGACCGAACCCTAGAATGGCTAGGTATGGGACATGAGCGCATCAAAGGCAATCTCGGTCTCTTGCTGTTGAGTGTGCTGGGTACTGGCCCGGCGCACGGCTACGACGTCATCGCCTCGCTCAAGGCGCGGAGCGACGGCGAGTTCGACTTGGCCGAAGGCACTGTGTATCCGGCACTCCATGGCCTCGAGGGAGCTGGGCTCGTGGAGAGCTCCTGGCAGACGGTGGAGGGGCGAAGGCGTCGCGTCTACCGGCTGAGCGACGCGGGAGTCCGTGAGCTTTCGAACCAGACGGTGCAGTGGCGGCGATTCGCCTCCGCCATCGACGGTGTGCTCGGAGGCCTGGCATGAACGGCCGTGATCGTATCGACGCGTACCTGGATGAGTTGTTCACCCGGTTGCACGGTGATGTGGCGGAGTGCCGCAGCATGCTCGCCGAGGCGGAGGCGCATCTGCGCGATGCGACCGCGGCATCCGTGCAGGAGGGCATCGATGAGGATGCCGCGCAGCAGGTCGCCATCGAGGCTTTCGGCTCACCGGAGCACGTCGCCCGGTCGGCGGACCCTCATCCTGTCGCCGCGGCGGTCGCGGCGTTCGTGATGGCGGGTGGCGGCCTGGCGGTCGTGGGGTTCGTCACGATAGGACTGTCCGCCGTGATCGCGCGCGTCGTTGCGGCGTTCACTTCGACGCAATGGGTTTACGGCGCTCCGGCCGGACATCGCTTCAGCGCGGCGCAGTGCGCGCATTGGCTGAGCGTGCAGCCGACGGCTGCCGACTGCAGCTCGGCCGCGGCCATGGAGAACTCCGACGACTCCTTCCAGTTCACGATCGCGGGCGTGATCGCCGGGCTGCTGGTGGTGGGCATCGCGATCGGGCTCGCACTCTTCCTACGGCGAACCGCACCTATCGCCCGGCGCAGAGTCCCGCACATCGTGGTGTGGGCGGTCGGCGCCACCGCCTTCGGCGGTTCGGGCGTGGCCCTTCTCGCAGGCGGGGTCGGCGACATCGTGGTGAGTGGTCTTTGGGGGCAGGGCCTGTGGTACGCGGAGGCCGCCATCGCTTTGACCGTCGCAATGTACTTCGGTGCGCGGTTGATCGCCGCTACCACTCGATCGCTCGGCATCGCCGTCGAAGTCCGGTGACGGCCGCCGCGCCACCCGAGCATCCTGGTCAGGCTTGCGTGCGCCCCGTCTTGCACTCACGAGGGTCGAGTGCCAGAATCCTTTTAGCACTCACTTCTGTTGAGTGCTAACCACTGAATCTTTCGCGTAACGTCCGGGAGGGACGAGAAACAACATGGCAAAGATCATTGCTTTTGACGAGGAGGCTCGTCGTGGTCTCGAGCGTGGACTCAACACGCTCGCCGACGCGGTAAGGGTGACCCTCGGTCCGCGCGGTCGCAACGTCGTGCTGGACAAGAAGTGGGGCGCCCCGACGATCACCAACGACGGCGTGTCCATCGCGAAGGAGATCGAGCTCGACGATCCCTACGAGCGCATCGGCGCCGAACTCGTCAAGGAGGTCGCGAAGAAGACCGATGACGTCGCAGGCGACGGGACCACCACGGCGACCGTGCTCGCACAGGCGCTCGTGCGCGAGGGTCTGCGCAACGTTGCGGCCGGCGCCGACCCGATCAGCCTCAAGCGCGGCATCGAGAAGGCCGTCGCCGCGGTGACCGAGCAGCTGCTCGCTTCCGCCAAAGAGGTCGAGACGAAGGACCAGATCGCCGCGACGGCATCCATCTCCGCGGCCGACCCCGAGATCGGCGCGATCATCGCCGAGGCGATCGACAAGGTCGGCAAGGAAGGCGTGGTCACGGTCGAGGAGTCGAACACGTTCGGCACCGAGCTCGAGCTCACCGAGGGCATGCGCTTCGACAAGGGCTTCCTGTCGCAGTACTTCGTGACCGACCCCGACCGCCAGGAGGCGGTGTTCGAGGACCCGTACATCCTCATCGCCAACCAGAAGATCTCGAACATCAAGGACCTTCTGCCGATCGTCGACAAGGTGATCCAGTCCGGCAAGCAGTTGCTGATCATCGCCGAGGACGTCGACGGCGAGGCACTTGCCACGCTGATCGTCAACAAGATCCGCGGCATCTTCAAGTCCGTCGCCGTCAAGGCCCCGGGCTTCGGTGACCGCCGCAAGGCTCAGCTGCAGGACATCGCCATCCTCACGGGTGGCCAGGTCATCAGCGAGGAGCTCGGCCTCAAGCTCGAGAACGTCACGCTCGACCTGCTGGGCCAGGCCCGCAAGGTGGTCATCACCAAGGACGAGACGACGATCGTCGAGGGTGCAGGAGACCCGGAGCAGATCGCCGGTCGCGTGCAGCAGATCCGCAACGAGATCGAGAACACCGACAGCGACTACGACCGCGAGAAGCTGCAGGAGCGCCTCGCCAAGCTCGCAGGCGGCGTCGCCGTCATCAAGGCGGGCGCGGCCACCGAGGTCGAGCTCAAGGAGCGCAAGCACCGCATCGAGGACGCCGTTCGCAACGCGAAGGCCGCCGTCGAGGAGGGTGTCGTCGCCGGTGGTGGCGTTGCTCTCATCCAGGCCGGCAACGCGGCGTTCGCCACGCTCGAGTTGACCGGTGACGAGGCGACCGGTGCGAACATCGTCAAGGTCGCCATCGAGGCTCCGCTCAAGCAGATCGCGCTCAACGCCGGTCTCGAGCCGGGCGTGGTCGCCGCCAAGGTTGCCGAGTTGCCGGCCGGGCACGGCCTGAACGCCGCGACCGGTGAGTACGGCGACCTGCTCGCGCAGGGCATCATCGACCCGGCCAAGGTGACGCGTTCCGCTCTGCAGAACGCGGCATCCATCGCCGGTCTGTTCCTCACCACGGAGGCCGTCGTCGCCGACAAGCCGGAGAAGGCCGCTCCGGTCCCCGGTGGCGAGGGCGGCGGCATGGACTTCTAGGAGGTCCGTACAACCATGCGGAAGGGCGCCCCTCGGGGCGCCCTTCTTGCGTGTTCGGCGCATCACACGGCGAACAGCTTCGCGTTGGTCAGCTCGACTTCGGCGTAGTGCTGCCCCGCCTGTCCGAGCGCCTGGTTGATCGCAGTCAGCGATTCCTCCACCTGCTGCTGCGTCGCCCGCCACTGGTTCACGACCCCCTGGAACGATTCCGAAGCGTGACCGCTCCACGTTCCCTGCAGCCCCGTGAGCTGCCCCAGCAGGCCGGCGACCTCGCTCTGGATGCGACTCATCGAGCCGCGCACGGCGGCTGTCGCCGCGATCATCTGGTCGCTGTCGACCCGGTACGTCGTCATGGTTCCTCCTCGTCGTGGGGACGCCGCCGCGCTCCGCGGTCCCGTCGCGCTGGTCTCGGCGCCCACCGCATCCGAGGCTACGAACGCGCACGGCGGGGCGGCCGCGAGGAGAACGAACGGGGGACAGGTCGGCGGTGCTCGTGATGGGGGAGGGGAAGACGAGTCCGGCCGCGACGACTACGCGAGCAGCAGTGCGACCATCGGCGCAGGCACTGCCCATACGTCGCCGCCGAGATCGAGCACGGACTTCGTCGCCATGAGCCCGCGCCCGTACTTGCCGTCGACGACGCGTGCCTCGGCACGCCAGCCGGCGTCGACCCACTTGCCCTCGATCGGCACCGTGGTCGAGTGCGCTCCGTCGACAGGAACCCGCACGGGGGCGAAGTCGATCTCGTTGTTCGACTCGGTGCGCGCATAGCCGACGGAGTCGTCGGAGAGCCAGCGACCCTCGTCGCGTGCCTCGATCGCTCGGGCCAGCGTCACGCCGAGTGCCGACTCCGTGAGTCGCGTGAAGTCGGGGGCGGGCAACCCGGGGCTGACGATCGACGGGATCCACGCCAGCAGTGGGTCGGCCAGGTAGAGCTTGTAGTGGGCGCCCACGACCCGATCGCCCTGTTCCCGTACCTGATTGCACCGCAGCGCAGCGTGCGTGCTGATCAACCGGTCGACGCGTGCGGTGAAGGTCGGCCGACTCGAGTAGCCGAGATCCTGCGCAGTGGTCGTCAGGTTGAGCGGGCTGCTCATCCGCTCGGAGATGCCGCGCAGCAGCTGTGTCGTGGTGTTCGTGGGGGCATCCGGATCGACGTCGCGACGAAGCCATGCGTGCAGGTCGCGGGCGTACCCGTCGGAGACGGCGCCTGCCCGAGTGTGCTCGAAGACGGCGCGCGGGAAGCCGCCGCAGGTGAGGTAGTCCTGCCAGGCGAGGTCGAGGTCGTCGACGACGAACTGCAACTCGTCCAAGGAGTTCCGGGCGTGGTCGGTCTGCAGCTGCGCAGGGTTCACCGCGGGCACGACGGGCAGCCCGGGGTAGGCGGCCGCGAGGAAATCGCGGAATGTCATGGGGAGCAGCTGACGGATGCGGTGCGACCCGGTCGAACCCGCTCGTCCGGCCAGCAGGTTGCCCTGGATGTCTTCGGATTGCGCCCATCTGCTCCCGGTGACGACGACGGTGTCGTCGCCGAAGGGCGTCGTGTCTCTGGCGAGCTTGAGTGCGCCGGTCCAGCCGGTCACCATGCTGATCTCGTCGAAAAGCCACACCCGCGGCCGAGGTTTCGGCTGGTCGACCGAACGGGTCAGCATGCGCGCCAGCGTGAGAGTGCGGGTGACGTCTCTGCCGCGCATGGTGTCGCACGGCACGTAGACCACCTGACGTGGATCGATACCGGGCAGCGTGCAGAGGTTTGCGGCGGCGTCCAGGAGCGCCACCGACTTGCCGATCCGCCGCGGCCCGGTGAGCACGACGAGCCGCCCGTCGGGCGCGACGCTCGCGACGTCGTCGAGTATGCCCGCGCGATAGCCGAGCTCGTACCTCGTGCGTTCGCGCAGCGTGCGGTTACCGGCCACCCATGCCGTCGGATCGGCACGGCGGGCTGCGGCGGTCCACCACGGATTGCTCTCGGTCAGCAGCCGCCTCAACTCGTCGTCGCGCACGCGGCAACGGTAACCCTCCGCGGGTGGGATGAGCGGGTGAATCGCCGGGAGGTGCTTGCCATAAGAGGAGAGGTGCAGCG
This sequence comes from Humibacter antri, assembly GCF_054777235.1. Lineage (NCBI taxonomy): Bacteria > Bacillati > Actinomycetota > Actinomycetes > Micrococcales > Microbacteriaceae > Humibacter > Humibacter antri. Next base: position 539,444 of record NZ_BAAHAW010000019.1, read on the forward strand.
CTTGTGTGCTTGCCAGCAGGGCAGTGGTAAACGACGACGGCCGTTGCCAGAAGGGGAGGGGTCAGGCGCTCTCGAGCGGCTTCGGGGCTTTCGTCGAGTCGGCCAGGGGGAGCGTCACCCGGAACGTGGCGCCGCCGCCCGGCGTCTCCACCACGTCGACGGCTCCGTGGTGAGCGCTCACGATAGAGGCCACTATCGCCAGACCCAGTCCGCTTCCGCCGGTCTCGCGCGTGCGCGACGTGTCGGCCCGCCAGAACCGCTGGAAGATCTTCTCCCTGATCTGCGGAGGGATGCCTTCGCCGTGGTCGATCACGGACAGCACGGCGGCCGCGTGTTGCGGATCGACCGAAACGCCGATCTCCAGGGGGCTGCCGGCAGGCGTGTACCGCACGGCGTTGCCGATCAGATTCGCGATCACCTGCCGGAGCTTGTTCTCCTCTGCCATGACGAGCGCGCGCACGGTCGGGGGCTCGGGGATGTCGCCGAGCTCCAGCGGCACGGTCTCCAGGCCCGGTTCGGACCTGCGTGGCCTGCGCCGCAGTCGCGCGAGCGTGGCCCCGGCGAATCCGATCGGCCCTGTCGTGTTCGGGCTTCTCGGGGCGTTCGTATTCCTCGGGGCATTCGCGTTCCGAGGCTGCCGTCCGCTCGCTGTGCGTTGGCCGGTGGATGCCTGCTCAACGCCGGAAGTCTCCGTCTCGTACTCCCCGAGCGGCTCCGGGAGCGATGGGCCAGGGGGCGGAGGCGGAAGCGGTGGCAGCGACAGCACGACCGACACCGTGCGATCCGGGTTGCCGGCGTTGGCATCCAGAGCGGCGTCGTGCGCGAGCGGCACCAGGTCGACCACGGCGAGGGTGAGCGGTTTCGTCTCGTCGAGGCGGGCCAGCTCCAGGAGATCCTCCACCAGGAGGCCCATGCGCACAGCCTCCTTCTCGATGCGCTCCATCGCCTGCGCCACTTCTTCGGGCGACTGCAATGCGCCCATGCGGTACAGCTCCGCGTAACCACGCACCGAGACCAGAGGCGTGCGCAACTCGTGGCTGGCATCCCCTACGAACCGTCGCATCTGCTCGATCGAGCGCGCCCGGTCTTTGAACGCCTGGTCGATGCGATTGAGCATGGTGTTGAGGGAGCGATTCAGCCGGCCCACCTCGGTGTTGGGTGTTGCACCGCCGAGGCGCTGGCTGAAGTCGCCGTCGGCGATCTCCGCAGCCGTTCGCTCGACCTCGCGCAGGGGCCGGAACGTCGTGGTCACCAGCGCGCGGGTGAGGAACGCGCCGATGATGACGACGATGACGCCGAAGCTGAAGAAGATCGACAGATAGCTGGCGAGAGTGATGTCGAGGGGCGAGGTGGATACGGCGATGATCGCGGTGCCGTAGGTCGGCGCTGCCCCTTCGAGCTGCACGACAGTGCAGACGCTGCGGAACGCGCTGAGACCGTCGCGGCTCTGCAGCCACCCGGCGCCCTGATTCGCGCAGGCGGCACCCTCGTTGAGGCTCATCCGGCTCGGCACCGCCGGCTTCTTGCCGTCTGGCACGGTCTTCCAGTTCTCGTCGAGCGGGGTGCCGTCGGCTCCGTAGAGCACGACGTAGAAGCTGGCCGTGTTGTTCTGCCCGATGACCGGCCCGTTGCTCTTCTTCGCATCGCTCGGAAGGATCGCGTTGATGCTGTCGGGCTGCGAGGCGATGGCCTCGAGCTGCTGGTCGAACAGGTTGATCAGCACAGGCTTGAACAACAGCATCGTGCCGAGGCCGGCGACGAGCAGCCCGAACGTGAGTACGAGGACGGTGACGCCGGTGATCTTCGTGCGCAGCGAGATCGAGTTCCAATGGTCGATCACGGTACTCACGTTCCTGAGCCTAAGGTCTGTGGGCGAGGGATCCCTGCACGTACCTGGATGGGCGGATGCACCGGTGCGCTGTCATGCGCGACTGGCACCTCGGTGACGGGGGACGCTCTTGGTCGCGGCGGCGTGTACGCCGCGACGAACGCGGGTGTCTCGGCTGGTCGACCGCGGCGCGCCGGGCGGGGACCGGCGCCCCCTTCGGTGACGTGAGACGCTCTCGGTCGCGGCGGCGTGTACGCCGCGACGAACGCGGGTGTCTCGGCTGGTCGACCGCGGCACGCCGGGCGGGGACCGGCGCCCCCTTCGGTGACGTGAGACGCTCTCGGTCGCGGCGGCGTGTACGCCGCGACGAACGCGAGCATCTCGACCAGCCGACAGCGGCACGCCGGGCGGGGACCGGCGTGCAGAACAAACTCAGACCTTCGCGGCCTTCAGCATGTAGCCGAAGCCACGTTTGGTCTGGATGAGCGGCTCGCTGGAGTGCGCATCGACCTTGCGGCGCAGGTAGGAGATGTAGCTCTCCACGATGCCGGCATCCCCGTTGAAGTCGTACTCCCACACGTGATCGAGAATCTGCGCCTTGGACAGCACCCGGTTCGGGTTGAGCATGAGGTAGCGCAGCAGTTTGAACTCGGTGGGGGACAGCTCGATAGCCGTGTCGCCCACGAACACTTCGTGCGTGTCCTGGTCCATGGTGAGTTCGCCGGCACGGATGATCGCGTCATCGTCGGCCTGCATGGTGCGACGGAGGATGGCTTTGATTCGCGCCACGATCTCGTCGAGGCTGAACGGCTTCGTGACGTAGTCGTCACCGCCCACGGTGAGGCCGGTGATCTTGTCTTCGGTGTCGTCTTTCGCCGTGAGGAACAGGATCGGCGCGGTGTAGCCGGCACCGCGGAGCCGCTTGGTGACGCCGAAGCCGTTCATGTCGGGCAGCATGACGTCGAGGATGATGAGGTCGGGCTCCTCCTCCAGCACAGCGCTGATCGCCTGCGCCCCGTTGCCGACGGCGCGCACGGCGAAGCCGGCGAATCGCAGGCTGGTGGTGAGGAGGTCGCGGATGTTCGGCTCGTCGTCGACGATGAGAATGCGGGGTCCGGTGCTCATGGGCACCAGTCTCTGCGCGTTGGCTGGATTCATCCTGTGAGTCAGTCGTGCGGCATCCAGTCGGCCGGAGTGTGCGAACCGGGGATGCCCTTAGCGCCCTGCCCATGATCGCCGCTTAGGCGAATGCGGGGCCGCTGTTGAAGAATCGAGGAGGGCGCAGCGCGGCCTCGATGGAAGGGATACCGATGTCCACACCCGGATACGTCGTCGTCGGAGGCGGTCTCGCCGCAGGCACGGCTGCCACGACGCTGCGCGAGGAGGGGTACGACGGCCGACTGACGCTCATCGCAGCCGAAGAGCACGCGCCGTACATCCGCCCGCCGCTTTCGAAGGGCTATCTCGCCGAACTCGACGAGTCGGAGCTGTGGGTGCGACCGGACGCCTGGTGGCGCGAGCGCGACGTCGACCTGCGCGCCGGGCGGCACGCCGACGCACTAGACCTCCGGGAGCGTTCGGTCGTTCTGAATGGTGGTGAGCGTGTTCCGTTCGACCGCCTGCTGATCGCCACCGGGGCGGCGCCGAAACGACTGCAGGTGCCGGGAGCCGACGCTGACGGCATCCACTACCTGCGAACGATCGAGGATTCCCGAGGCATCCGCGAGGCAACCGCCGATGGCGACAGGCGAGTCGTCGTGGTCGGCTCCGGATGGATCGGCATGGAGGTCGCAGCCACGCTCAGAGGCTTCGGCAACGAGGTGACCGTCGTGTCGCACGCACAGGTGCCGCTGTCGGCGGCGCTCGGGGACGAGCTGGGCGAGGTGTTCGCACGGCTTCATCTCGACCACGGAGTACGGCTCGTACGCGGAGCCGCGGTGCTGGGGTTCCGCGTGGTGGACGGCCGGGTGGCCGGCGTGCGGTACGAGGGCGGCGAGGTCGACGCCGACATCGTGGTCGTGGGCGTAGGGGCGACTCCGCTCGTCGGCATCGCCGAGGATGCAGGGCTCGAGGTGGGCAACGGGGTACTGGTCGACGCGGGAATGCGCACGGGCGTCGACGGCGTGTTCGCCGCAGGAGATGCGGCCGACCCGTTCCACCCGGTGATCGGGCAGCGGATGCGCAGCGAGCACTGGGCGAACGCGATCGGTACTGGTCGCACAGGCGCGCTCAACATGCTGGATCGCGATGTCGAGTACGACGACATCCCGTACTTCTACACGGACCAGTTCGACCTCGGAATGGAGTACTCCGGCTATCGGCCGCTGATGGACGGCGCCCGAGTCGTCTGTCGCGGTGACGTGCAGGGTCGCGAGTTCGTGGCGTTCTGGGTGACGCCTCATGGCCGCGTCGTGGCCGGCATGAACGTGAACGTGTGGGACGTCAACGAGCAGGTTCAAGCGCTGATCCGCGGCGCACGACCGGTGGACGAGGCACGGCTGGCCGACCCGAGCGTTCCGCTGAACGAACTCGTGGCCGACGCGTGAGCGTGTACCTGCCGCCGCTGCGTGACCCCGTTCGCAGGATCGGCGCCCACACCTTCGACTTCTCTCAGCGGGTGGCGGTGATGGCGGTCGTGAACCGCACGCCCGACTCCTTCTACGATCGCGGAGCGACCTTCGCTCTGGATGCCGCCGTGCGCGCGTGCCTGACAGCCGTCGAGCACGGGGCGGACTGGATCGACATCGGCGGCGTGCCGTTCAAGCCGGGGCCGGCGCTGCCCGTCGAGGAGGAGATCGCACGGGTCGTTCCGGTCATCGAGGCACTGCGGCGGGAGTCCGACGTGGTCGTCTCGGTGGACACGTTCGAGCCGGAGGTGGCGCGGCACGCGATCGTCGCCGGAGCGGACGTGATCAACGACACCACGGGCATCCACGACCACGGGCTCGCCGAGGTGGTGGCCGACAGCGATGCGACGCTCGTGATCACGCACAGCCTCGCCGAGCCGCGCACGGTGTACCCGCGCCCGCAGTACGGCGACGTGGTGAAGGAGGTCGCGGCGTTTCTGACCGACCGTGTCGAACTGGCCGTGGCGCTCGGCGTTCCCGAATCGCGCATCGTGATCGATCCGGGGCACGACCTGAACAAGAACACCCTGCACACCCTGGAACTGACCCGCCGGTTCGAGGAGATCGCGGGGCTCGGACTGCCCGCGCTCGCCGCAGTGTCGAACAAGGACTTCATCGGTGAGACGCTCGACGTGGATCGAGCCGACCGGCTGGAGGGATCGCTGGCCGCCGCCGTGTTCTGCATCGCTCAGGGCGCGCGGGTGGTGCGCATGCACAACGTGCGTGAGTCCGTCGCGGCTGTGCGCATGACCGAGGCGATCCTGGGCCTGCGCGAACCGGTGTACCTGAAGCACAACATGGGCGAGGTCAACGAGGACCCCGACGAGAAGTGATCGCGTGGCGTACGACGGCTACGTGGTGGATTCATGGCGAGGGGTGACGAAGGGACAAGACGATGAGCGATGACGGAGCGGCGATCGACTCGCTGTGGCCGGAACAGGCATGCGATCTGGGCGACGACGCCCTCATCGCCGGCTACGAAGCGGACGTCGCGGATCGCTGGGTGCGGGTCAACTTCGTTTCGTCCATCGACGGCTCCGCGACCCTGTCCGGCCGTTCCGGCGGGCTCTCGGACGCCTCCGACAAGCGCGTCTTCGCCCTCCTTCGTCGAGTGTGCGACGTGGTGCTCGTGGGTGCGGGCACTGTGCGAGTCGAGGGGTACGGCGGAATGCGGGTGGATGACGCGTCGGAGGCGTGGCGGGCATCCCACGGGTTCGCGCCGCAGCCGACGCTGGCCATCGTCTCCGGGGATCTCGGCCTGGATCCGGCGAGCGATGTGTTCACGCAGGCTCCGGTGCGGCCGATCGTGCTCACCGGGGCGGCCGTACCCGAGGCACGGAGGGAGGCGCTTGCGAAGGTGGCCGACGTGATCGTGTGCGGTGGGGCATCCGTCGACACCGCTTCAGCGCTCCGTATGCTCGCGGAACGCGGCCTGAAACGGGTGCACTGCGAGGGAGGGCCGCATCTGTTCGGTGCGTTCGCCGCCGAGCGCACGCTGAACGAGTTGTGCCTCACGATCGGTCCAGTACTGGAGGGCGGTCTCGGCAAGCGCATCATCCAAGGGGCGCCGCAGCCGCCGCTGGACATGCGCCTGGCCCAGGTGCTGCGCTCCGGTGACACGCTTCTGCTGCGGTACTTGGCCTGAGCCGCCGCCGACCTGCAGGAGTTGCGAACAGGCAGTGGCGGTCAAGCGGCCAGGTCGGCGGAGTCCACGATGGTGTAGCTGTAGCCCTGCTCGGCGAGGAAGCGCTGGCGGTTCTGTGCGAAGTCCTGGTCGACGGTGTCGCGGGCGACGAGGGTGTAGAAGTTCGCGGAGAGTCCGGATTCCTTCGGGCGCAGCAGCCTTCCGAGGCGCTGTGCCTCCTCCTGCCGCGAGCCATAGGATCCGCTCACCTGGATGGCGACGGTCGCCTCCGGCAGGTCCACCGAGAAGTTCGCCACCTTGCTCACCACGAGCACCGGCGTCGTCCCCTCTCGGAACTCCTGGTAGAGGCGCTCGCGCTCGTCCACGGGGGTCGCACCGGTGAGCTGCGGTGCGTTCAGGGCATCCGCCAGCTCGTCGATCTGGTCGAGGTACTGACCGATCACGAGGATGCGCTCACCTGCGTGCCTCGTCACGAGGGTGCGCACCACGTCGAGCTTCGCGGGAGCCGTCGCCGCCAGCCGATAGCGTTCGTCGTCGGCCGCCGCGGCGTAGGAGAGGCGCTCGGATGCCGGCAGGTCGATGCGCACCTCGTAGCAGGCTGCGGGGGAGATGAAGCCCTGCGACTCGATCTCCTTCCAGGGCGCGTCGAACCGCTTGGGGCCGATGAGCGAGAAGACGTCGCCCTCGCGTCCGTCTTCGCGCACCAGTGTGGCAGTGAGTCCGAGCCTGCGCCGAGCCTGCAGCTCGGCGGTCAGTTTGAACACGGGAGCCGGCAGCAGGTGCACCTCGTCGTAGACGATCAGACCCCAGTCGAGCGCGTCGAGCAGGCTGAGGTGCGCGTACTGGCCCTTTCGCTTCGCGGTGAGGATCTGATAGGTCGCGATGGTGACGGGCCTGATCTGCTTGACCTGGCCCGAGTACTCGCCTATCTCTTCTTCGGTGAGGCTCGTGCGCCGCAGCAGTTCGTCGCGCCACTGCCGCGCCGACACCGTGTTCGTGACGAGGATCAGCGTCGTCGTCTTCGCCGTGGCCATCGCTCCAGCGCCGACCAGCGTCTTGCCCGCACCGCACGGCAGCACGACCACGCCGGACCCGCCGTCGAAGAAGTTCTCGACCGCCTTCGTCTGGTAGTCGCGGAGGTGCCAGTTCGTCTCATCCAGCGCGATCTCGTGCGGAGTACCCGGGGTGTAGCCCGCGAGGTCTTCGGCGGGCCAGCCGAGCTTGACCAGCTCCTGCTTGAGGTGGCCCCTCGCCCACGCCGCGACCACGAAGGCGCCGTCGTCGCGCTGCTCGCCCAGCAGAGGCGACACGCGCTTGGCGCCCGAGACCTCACGCAGCACGGCCGGATCCGAGCTGCGCAGCACGAGAATGCCGTCGTCGTCGCGTTCGATCACGAGCCGTCCGTACCTGGCGACCGTCTCCCGGATGTCCACGGCGACGGTCTGCGGGATCGCGAACTTCGAGTACCTCTCGAGTGTGGCCAGCATGTCGGATGCCTGATGCCCGGCGGCACGCGCGTTCCACAGCCCCAGCCGTGTGATGCGATACGTGTGGATGTGCTCCGGGGCGCGCTCGAGTTCCGCGAAGACGGCGAGGTCGTGGCGGGCATCCTCCGCCTCGGGGTGCGCCACCTCGAGCAGCACTGTGCGGTCGCTCTGCACGATCAGGGGTCCGTCAGACATAGCAGACGAGTCTATGCTCGCCTGCCCTGCCCCCGCTGAAGTGCGCACCCGCCGCGGGTGGAACACGACCCGCGAGGTGGCCGTTCGGCCCCGCGGGGGAGGGGGAGCTCAACCCGCGGATGGGCGCATGACCGGCGGCACTCTCACGACGTGCGCACTGACCTGATGCTCGCCACCGGCAGGGTTCGCTCGATGTCGCTGGCGCGGTCGCGGCCGCGGAGGCGCCCACCGCCGAGCCCGGTGGGCTCGAGCGTGAACTCCAATTCCCGCCCGTCGGGCAGCGCGACGGTGACGGTCACGATCGTGCGCGAGCGCACAGCCGACTCGAGCTGGCGGTTCAGCCACGCCTCCGCCCCGCCATGGCCGTCGGTGCGATCTGCTGATCGCAACCGCTGCACCACGATCTGGGCTGTGTCGGTCGACTCACGTGGTTCCGGATGCCCGAGCCTGCGTCGCACTCGAACCTGACGCCCGTCGGAGCCCTCTGCCACCACCGGATAGTGCGCGTCGGCGAGCGCCCAGTAGGCGACATCGATCGGGAATCGCGAGGCGAGCTCGCCGTCGGACACCGGTCGCAGGCCGAGCGCGGCCAGTGATTGATCGACCGCGATCGTGTTCAGCAGCTCGTGGTCGCCGGAGTGCACGACCGAGCCCGTTCCGGACGAAGGGTCGGCTGCCCGCACGCGCACACGTCCGTAGCGGGAGGCGGCTTCGTCGATCAGGTAGGCGACGGGCTGCGGCAGTCCTGTCAGCGATATGGAGCCGATGAACTCGCGCAACGACTGCGCGGTCTCTCCCGCGGCGATCGCCCGATGCAGCGATGAAGGCGACACCCGGAAGCTCGCCGCCAGTCCAGCTCCCTCCGCGTCGGCCAGCGTGCGCAGACGGGCATCCAGCGAAGGGAGGAGGGGACCGGGCGCCACGATGGAGAGGTCGTGCTGCACGTACACGTGGTCCACCTCGGCGGGGAACGTGGCGCGCAGAACGTCGGCAGCGGCATCCGCTCCGCTTTGCAGCAACGTGATGCCTGCTGTGCTCGGCGCAGTGCTCGCGGTGATGCCGAGGAACTCGGCGTGCGCTTCGACCTCGTTCACCCGACGATCGAGCGTGGAGTCCGCCGCGGGATAACGCCACCTGGCATAGCCGCGCAGGGCGTCGCCCCACGCGGCATGCGCCCGCTCGACCATGAGCGGACGGATGTCTGCCGGCACCGAGTCCAGCCACGTTGCAGCGAGCCGCGCCCAGCGCTCCGGAGTGGAGAGCGCCGCCCAGGCTTCGGCGGCGTCGGTCGGCAACCACACGGCTCCCTCCCGGGTGACGAGTCCGGAGCCGTCAGCGAGCCAGCGCACGGTCGCCACATCGTCGGCTTCGATTCCGAGGGCCGACGCGATGCGGCGCGTGTCAGGAAGGGCGAGTCCGCCCTTCTGCAACTCCCGTGCGGGTTCGCGCTCCAGTTCGTACACGAACTCTGCGACGGCGCCCGCGGCGACGAAAGCCCGCTCGGCGGCGAGTCGGTCCACGAAACGACGGTCCACATCGGGAACGCTCGCGAGCGCCGCGGGCTTGCCGGATGCCGCCAGCTTGCGTCCCGGAGTCCCGTCGCCGTCGCCCCACGCTGTGAAGCGGGCCGCCACGCCGGGGTAGAGCGCGATGACGGCTTCGGGGTCGTCGGCCGCGGCGTCGTCGGGATCGTCCGGGTCGGGGTGGTCGGAGGGGACGGTGCGGTCGGAGGGGACGGTGCGGTCGGAGGGGACGGTGCGGTCGGAGGGGTCGGCAGGGCCGGAAGGACCGGCAGGGCCGGAAGGACCGGCACGGTCTGTGTTGTCGCCGGAGTCGGCGACGCGCTCCGCGAGGAATGCCCCCACCAGTGCATCCAGGTCGTGGCGCACGGAGGAGGCCGAGGCATCCGTCGCCCCCCATACCCGAAGGCACTCTGCTGCCTGCCCGGCCGTCGCCGCACCGCCTTGCTCGGCCAGGGCTGCGAGAGCCGCAAGCACCGGCCGCGGCAACGGTGCGAGGGCGTGTTGCACCGAAGGCGGCTCGAGCAGTGCGTCGGCCAGGTCGAAGAAGTCCTCGATGCGCGATCGGGTGAGCCCGCGACCGTCGATGAGGTCGTGAAGGCTCCGATCGTCGAGTCCGCCGAGTCGTTCGGCCAGCGACAGCGTGCTGGTCATATGGACTCGGGACTCGTCACGCGCACACTCCCGCGGCCGTTACCGGCTCGCCTTCCGGTTCTGCCTGCTACGCCCGAACAAACTGACCACGAGCAGCACGATGATCAGCACGAACGCGATCGGCAGCGCGGCAAGAGGCAGCAGCTCGACCGTGGGCCAGATTCCTCTGCCCGAAGCCTGGGCAGGGCCTGCACCCAGCCAGGTGCCGATGATCAGCACGAAGAAGCAGACGATCGAGAGAATGACCAGTCCGGCCGCGATGAACGCCAGCATGCGTTGCATGCGCGATACGGGGCGGGGCGTCTCGTCGGTCACGAATCAAGGATAATTGACGTTGCACGAGCAACGTTCCCCCGAAAGAGGTCTCCCATGCCGACCGGCAAGGTCAAGTTCTACGACGAGGAGAAGGGCTTCGGGTTCATCGCCCAAGACGGCGGTGGCGAGGTCTTTCTTCACGCGTCCGCCCTGCCCGAGGGTGCGGTCGTGAAGGCGGGCACGCGGCTCGAGTTCGGTGTCGCCGACGGCAAGCGCGGTGCGCAGGCGCTGTCGGTGCGCGTGATCGAGCGTGCACCGAGCCTGTCGAAGATGAATCGAAAGTCCGCTGACGACATGGCGGTGATCGTCGAAGACCTCGTGAAGCTGCTCGACGGAATCGGGGCGGGGCTCAAGCGCGGGCGTTACCCGGATACCGAACACGGCCGCAAGATCGCCGCTGTGCTGCGGCGTGTGGCGGACGATCTGGATGCCTGAGCAGCGCGAAGACGAGGCCGTCGCTACCGAGACCGCGGCGGAGGACGCCGCCGAGCAGCCTGCCGGGCGCGCTGCGGCGGAGGTCACCGCGGAGCAGTCTGCCGAGGGTGCGGAGCGCTCAGCCGAAGACACTGCTGAGGACGCGGTCGGCGAGCCCCGGGCCGCCGATGAGCGCCTGCTCGCGGCGCACGACCTCGCCAGGACCGCGCTGCTGGAGATCACGCCGGAGGCCACGATCGGACCGGTCGTGGGCCACGTCGTCGAGGGTGAGCACGTGCTCTCCCTGCTGTTCGAGTGCACGATGCTCGGGTATCCAGGCTGGCGTTGGACGGTCTCGCTCGCACGGGTCGATGCTGACGCCGAGCCCGTCGTGCTGGAGACCGAACTGCTTCCTGGCGAGCAGGCGCTGCTCGCTCCGGACTGGGTGCCGTGGTCGGAGCGTCTCGCGGAGTACCAGGCCGCCCAGGAGGCCGCGCGGGCTGCCGGTGTCGGCGAGGGTGAGACATCCGGCGCCGAGTCGGCGTCCGACGACGATCTCGAGGACGAGGACGAGGACGAGGACGATCTCGACGACGAGGGTGATCTCGACGAGGACGACGACATCGACGGCATCGACATCGACCTCCACGACGAGGTCGATACCGACGACAGTGCCGACGAAGACGACGATGCCGACACGGACGACGACGACACGGACGACGACGAAGACGACACTGACGACGTCGACGTGGAGGCCGATGACATCGCCGGGGCCGAAGCCGCGTCGCTGGAGGACGACGAGGCAGCGGAGGTCGGAGACGCTCCCAGCCTCACGGACGGCGATGACGACGTGAGTGGCAGCGGCGACCCTTCGTAGCAACAGCCGCCTTCTTCCGCAGTCGCAGATTGCGGGTGCCGCACGAGCGCACCCGCAATCTGCGACGGCGCGAGCGGTCAGTCGCGGTCGACTCTGCGCCTTGCACGCATCCTGGAGACCTGCGCGTAGACGAGCCCGATGAGGCCGAGTGCGACACCGACGAACGTGGTCGCCGGCACCCACCCGTGCCCGGATGCCGCCAACGGGCCGGCGAACACCGCCGCGACGATGGCGGCGATCACCCAGAGCCCGGTGCCGACGCCGAGCGCGGCGCGGTCGTCCGTCTTCATCGGCGGCGGATCGGGCAGCCGCTCGCTGTCTTTCAGCCACAGTCGCATCGCGCCGACCACCCCCTTTCCGGCTCAGCCTTCGCACACGGCGAAGCGTCAGCCGATGTGCTCCACGACGTACTCGATGCAACGGATGAGCTGCCGCACGTCTTCCGGGTCGACGGCTGCGAATGTCGCCACACGCAGTTGGTTGCGACCGAGCTTGCGGTACGGCTCCGTGTCGACGACGCCGTTCTCGCGCAGCACCGAGGCGATCCGCGCGGCATCCACGTCGTCGAAGTCGATCGTGACCACGACCTGCGAGCGGTGCTCCGGATTCGCGACGAAGGGTTGGGCGTACGTGACCGACTCCGCCCACTCGTACAGCGCGCCGGACGACTCCGCCGTGCGGGCGGCCGCCCACTGCAGACCGCCGTTGTCGTTCATCCAGTTCACCTGCGCCTCGAGCATGATGAGCGTCGCCAGCGCGGGGGTGTTCAGGGTCTGGTTGAGCCGCGAGTTGTCGACGGCCTGCTTCAAACTGAGGAAGTCCGGGATGTAGCGGTCGGATGCCGCCACGCGCTCCACGCGCTCCAGTGCGGCCGGCGAGAACAGCGCGAGCCAGAGCCCGCCGTCGGACGCGAAGTTCTTCTGCGGGGCGAAGTAGTAGACATCCGCTTCGGATGCATCGAAGTCGACGCCACCCGCCGCGCTTGTCGCGTCGATGACCGTCAACGCACCGCTGTCGCCGTGCACGCGGCGCACCGGTGCCATCACGCCGGTGGAGGTCTCGTTGTGCGGCCAGGCGTAGACATCCACTCCCTCGACCGGCTCCGGTGTGCTGCGCGAGCCGACGGGTGCCTCGACGACGTGCGGTTTCTGCAGCCAAGGAGCCGATGCCGCCTTCGCGAACTTCTGGCTGAATTCGCCGTAGACGAGGTTTTCGGAGCGGTTCTCGATCAATCCGAACGCGGCGGCGTCCCAGAACGCCGTCGATCCGCCGTTGCCGATGATCACCTCGTAGCCGTCCGGAGCACGGAACAGGGTGTCGAGCGCCTCGCGTACGCGGCCGACGAGTCCGCGTACCGGAGCCTGCCTGTGTGATGTTCCGAGCAGCGTGGACTGTGCTGCGACCAGTGCGTCGACCTGAGCCGGGCGCACCCTGGAGGGGCCGCTGCCGAACCGGCCGTCCGCGGGCAGAAGGGACTCGGGAATCGCGATCGCAGGCATGGCGTTCATTTTAGGGCGGTGCCGGCTGCGGCGGCGTCGGTGCCGCCTGAGCGCGCCGGTAGGCTGGAAACGGCGCCTTCGGCTGCCGGCTGAATGAACCACAAGGGGAAGCGATGACCGACCTCGTCGACACCACCGAGATGTATCTGCGCACGATCCTCGACCTCGAGGAGGAGAACATCGTGCCGCTGCGTGCGCGCATCTCGGAGCGTCTCGGTCACTCGGGCCCCACTGTGTCGCAGACCGTGGCCCGCATGGAGCGTGACGGACTCGTCATCGTCTCCGGTGATCGGCATCTCGAGCTGACTCCTGAGGGGCGACGCCGGGCCGTCCACGTCATGCGCAAGCACCGCCTTGCGGAGCGGTTGCTGTCGGATGTGATCGGGCTGGAGTGGGAGTACGTGCACGAGGAGGCGTGCCGCTGGGAGCACGTGATGAGCGAGCAGGTCGAGCACAAGATCCTCGACATCCTCGGGCATCCCACCGAGATGCCCTATGGCACTCCGATCCCCCGCATCGAAGACGAGGGCATCGGCCTTCACAGAGTGTTCCTGAACGGCGTGCGGAATCTGGTGGATGCCACGTCCGGCTCCGACGAACGGGTCAACGCCACGATCAGGCGGTTGGGCGAGCCGGTGCAGTTCGAACCGGAACTGCTGGCACAGCTTCGCCACGCGGGCATCTTCCCCGGATCGACGGGCACGTTCTGGCGATCGGGATCGTACGTGGCCATGCAGATCGACGGCTACACGGAGGCGCTGGAGCTGCCGAGCGAGGTGGCCAGTCACATTTTCGTGACGGCGTAGAGCTCTCCGTCCACAGCTCGCATCGGACCACAGGCGATGAAAACGCCTCGAAAACGATGTGACAAAAAGGTAACGGTCCCGTATCGTCGTACGAGTCCACAGGCCAGCACCCGGTCGTCGGACCCGGCTCAAGACGCTCCCGAAAACCCGTCTCTTGAGCCTGTGAAGCCGAACTCTTCGTGAGATCTCGGACGGGGTGGCTACCTAGTGCCAGCGGAGCGCCGGAGGTTCACACCTTGGCAACATTAGGTACGAGCGGTCTTCCCGAAGACCGCGACCCGAGTACTACCGGCAAGGCGAACGACTCGAACGACTCCCTGAAGCAAGAAACTGCAGTGTCGCGGCGCAGCCTCAGGATCTCGGAGCACGCGGGTTCGCACCGGATTCGGCGGCCGCAGAACGCGGCCCAGTCCGCTGCAGGCGCGAAGGGTTCGGCCCCGAGTCCCGTGAGCAAGCGCAAGCGCCGCCTGCGGCCCCTTGCCAACCTCGCGGTCATGGCGATCGCCGGCGGCATCGTGGCCACCATCGCGATTCCCGCGTATGCGTTCAATCCGCAGACGTCGAACCAGGCATCCTTCGGCACCAGCGCGATCGACACGCTCAAGAAGACCCACTCGCAGTCGGTCAGTGTCTCCAACGCCGTCGCGGGGCCGGTCACCGCGGTCGACACGTTCAGCGCGACCACCGTGCAGCAGCTCGCCGACCAGAAGGCGGCAGCGGCTCGTGCGGCGGCGGCGAAACAGATGGAGGCGTACGCGGCCGCATACAGCGGACCGAGCGCCGCCGACTATCTGAAGAATCCGCCCTATCCGAACTTCAGCCTGGCCCAGGTGTTCAGCGTGGCGAAGCAGTACATCGGAACACCGTACGTGTACGGCGGTTCGACGCCTGCCGGCTTCGACTGTTCCGGCTTCGTCATGTTCGTCTACGCGCAGTTCGGAATCTCGCTGCCGCACTCGGCGTCGGCGCAGGGCGCGATGGGAACCCGCATCTCGCTGGCGGATGCACAGCCCGGTGATGTCGTCATCATGCTGGGCGGCGCACACGACGGCTTCTACGCCGGCAACGGCAACATTCTCGATGCCCCCGACGTCGGTCGCACCGTTTCCATCAGGCCGATCTGGACGAACGACTTCTACATCGTGCGTTTCGGCATCTGAGAGCACCGGGCGCGCGGACGTCGTGCGCGGTCTCGACGTGAAACGTGCTCTGGCCCCGCGAACTTTCGGGCCCGGGCTCCGCGACCAGTGATCGGTGTGCCACAAAGGCGTGGCACACCGATCCTGTTGTGGAGCTCAATCGGCGTTCTGCGCCGCCACGCTGATCTGCGGACGCAGGTCGAGTCGGCGCAGCAGTTGCGCGTTCAATGCCACGACGATCGTGGACAGTGACATCAGGATCGCCCCGACCGACATCGGCAACACGAACCCGATGGGAGCGAGTACGCCGGCGGCGAGTGGCACGGAGATCAGGTTGTATCCGGCTGCCCACCACAGGTTCTGCTTCATCTTCGCGTAGCTGCGACGCGACAGCTCGATGACCGAGAGCACGGAGCGCGGGTCGTCGCTGGCCAGGATGACCCCCGCAGAGCCGATGGCGACATCAGTGCCGGCCCCGATCGCGATCCCGACGTCGGCCTGGGCGAGCGCGGGTGCATCGTTCACGCCATCGCCGACCATCGCCACCTTGCGGCCCTCGCCCTGCAGCTCCTTCACCTTGGCCGACTTGTCCTGTGGACGCACTCCTGCGAAGTACCGGTCGATGCCGAGATCGGAGGCGACGGAGCGAGCGACCTGTTCCGCGTCGCCGGTGATCATGACCACGTGGATGTTCCTGGCTTTCAGCGCCTGGATCGCCTGCCTGGATTCCTCGCGCACTTCGTCCTGCAACTCGAGCGCTCCGATCGCTTCGCCGTCAGCGAGCACGTGCAGGACGATGCCGCCTGTCTCGCGCCAGCGGTCGACCCCGGCGAGCTCGCCCGAGTGCTCCTGCTCGAGCAGATTCGGGCCGCCCACTTGAATGCGTGCTGCGCCGACATGCGCCGAGACTCCGACTGCCGGCGACGACTGGAAGTGCGTGGCTGCGGGCACTTGGAGTCCGCGCTGCCGCGCGGCGCGCACGATCGCTCGGGCCAGCGGATGCTCGGAGTCGGCCTCGGCCGCCGCGGCAAGCGCCAGCACGTCGTCTTCGTCACGGCCGCCCGCAGTCAGCACCCGGGACACGGTCGGCTCACCCTTGGTGAGTGTGCCGGTCTTGTCGAAGAGCACGGTGTCGACCGTGCGCATGCTCTCCAGGGCGAGACGGTCCTTGATCAGCACGCCGCCGCGCGCAGCGCGTTCGGTCGCGATGGAGACGACGAGCGGGATCGCCAGGCCGAGCGCGTGAGGGCACGCGATCACCAGCACGGTGATGGTACGCACGACCGCCTGGTCGGGCTGCCCCATCGCGATCCAGGCGATGGCGGTGATGATGCCGGCGCCGAGTGCGAACCAGAACAGCCATCCTGCTGCGACATCGGCGATGCGCTGCGCCCGCGAGCTGGAGTTCTGCGCCTCGCTCACCAGCCGCCGGATGCCTGCCAGTGCCGTGTCCTCGCCGACGGCGGTCACGCGCATCCGCAGCCCCGAGTCGGTGGCGACGGTTCCGGCGACCAGGTGGTCGCCCACGCTGCGGGTCACCGTGCGGGACTCGCCCGTGATCATCGACTCGTCCATGCTCGCCGAACCCTCGACGATGTCACCGTCGGCAGGCACCCGGCCGCCGGGTCGGATCACCACCAGGTCGTGCACCCGCAGTTCCCCCGGCGCCACCGAGACCGTCCCGCCCTCCTCGACGCGCTCGGCCTCATCGGGAAGGAGCGCGGCGAGGGAGTCGAGGGCCGACGTGGTCTGCGCGAGCGAGCGCATCTCGATCCAGTGCCCGAGCAGCATGATCACGATCAGCAGCGCCAGCTCCCACCAGAAGTCGAGCCCATGATCGAGCAGTCCGAGCGTTGCACCCCACGACGCGACGAAGGCGACGGTGATGGCCAGCGCGATGAGCAGCATCATGCCGGGCTTCAGCGCGCGAAGCTCGCCGGCGGCACCGGTCAGGAACGGTCTGCCGCCCCAGACGTACATCACGGTGCCGAGAACGGGGGAGACCCAGCCGACCCAAGCTGCATCCGGCAGTGGGTAGCCGAGGATCATGGCGAACATCGTCGAAAAGGCAACGACCGGAACGGCGATGACCAGCATGATCCAGAACAGCCGCCGGAACTGCGCGACGTGGCCGCTGTGGCCGCCATGACCGTGCGTCGTGTGGCCCGCGTGTTGGCTGTGTTCCGTGTGGCCGCCGACTTCGCTGCTTTCCGTGTGGCCTGCGTGTTCGCCGTGTTCCGTGTGCCCCGTCGTGCTGTGCCCGGGGTGGCCGGTCGCGTTGTGCCCACCGTGCATGGCTACGGGGTGTCCGGCACGCTCGGCCGTGTTCTGCATCTCGTCCATGCGGCCAACAACCTGGTACCCCCTCTGGGTATTCCTCATTGTGCCGTCACGATGTGCGTGGCACCGTCTCGCCCGTGCGCACGAGTGGCGACGGGCACGTGAACGCCGGTGGCCGACCGGCGCGCCACGGAAGTGCGTTGCGGACATCCTGCGTTACCCTGTAGCCCTGATCATGTTCGTTCGCAATCCTCTGGAGCACTCCCGAATGGGAAACCTTCGGCATCACAGCCACCACTGCTTCCACCACCACTGTGCGTGGAAGCACTAGGCGTCGTCATCCTGACGGCGCCTTTTTTGTTGCCTGTGAAGCCGGATGCTCAGAGCCTGAGGACCGCAGACGAATGCGAGAGATACGGAAAGCCATTCCGATCTATCGAGAGGACGTCGATGCGCACACTGGTGCTGAACGCGGGATATGAGCCCCTGGCCGTCGTGACATTCAAGCGAGCGTTGGCGCTGGTGATGAGCGCCAAGGCGACGGTTGTGGAGGTGGATGCCGAGCATCCGGTCTGGAGCGTCGACGCGGTCTTCGATCGACCCTCGGTCATCCTGCTCACCCGTTATGTGCACCTGCCGCATGGTCGAGCAGTGCCGGTCTCGCGCCGCGGTGTGCTGCGTCGAGACGGACACCGCTGCGCGTATTGCGGCAAGTCGGCGACGACCATCGACCACGTGCTGCCGAAGTCACGCGGGGGAGCGGATGCCTGGGACAACCTCGTCGCCTGCTGCCTGCGCTGCAACAACGTGAAGAGCGACCGCACGGCGGCCGAGATGGGCTGGTCGCTGAGGTGCGCTCCCCGCATGCCCCACGACCCCGCATGGATGGTTCGCGGGGTGGAGCACGTGTTGCCGGAGTGGCAGGGGTACCTCGTGCCCGCGGCGTGAGTGCGGCGCGGCCCACATCTCCGGCAGCGAGCGCGCAGGTTGTGCGTGCCGCCGCGGCGATCGTAGTGTGAGCGTCGAGCTCGTAGTCTCTGCGGTCGGCTGCCGTGCCTTGCACGTGGCGCGCGGTAGACACGAGCAACGTCGCTCGGCTGCGCACCCGAATCCCTGGGCCAGCTAAACTTGTCGGGCCAGCCTCTGTAGCTCAATGGAAGAGCAGTTCCGTCCTAAGGAAACGGTTGGGGGTTCGAGTCCCTCCAGGGGCACCCGTGTGAGTGTCGCGAAAACCCCGGAATTACGCGGAAGTTCGGGGTATCGGGTTCAGGTAGACGGGCCCCGTGCCCACATTTTGCCCGTTACGTTGTTCGTGCTCCTTGGGGCAGGCTCTGAGGGGTAGTGGCCTGTCGC